>NZ_JAAKMI010000004.1:0-314941 GCF_049170315.1 Aeromonas sp. 604443 | reverse complement strand
TGTCAGCGCCACCAACCTGGTGCTGGCAGAAACGGATGCACCGGTGGCGGTATCGCTGGCGGCGCAGCTGGGTGTCATTGCGACCGACGCGGATGGTTCGGAGCAGGTGACCGGTGTGACGGTGACCCTGAGCGGTGTGCCGGCAGGTGCGTTGATGGGGGCAGGCTGGGTGGCTGGCGCGGTGGCGGGCAGCTACAGCTGGAGCGGTGCGAGCACAGCGGGCGTACCTGGCTTTAGCTTGCCGGCGGACTGGAGCGGGGTCGTGAATGGCAATGTGGCGGGGACCACGGACGAGGGTGGGGCAGACAGCAAGCCCTTCACCGTGACCGTCACTGCAACTAATGATGCTCCCATGCTGACTGTCTCGGATCTGCGCATATCCGAGGAGGGATTACCGGGATCCAATCCAGACAATTCACCCAATCCCGGCGATATTACCGATAGCACCTCGACCCATGCGACGGCAAGTGTGACAGATATCGACAGCAATACCTTTACGTTCACTCTTTCTGCTCCATCTGGCCTGAGCTCTGGAGGGGTACCAGTTGTGTGGAGTGGTATAGGGTCTGCGACACTGGTGGGTTCAGCGGGAGGGATCCCAGTCATACAAGTATCTGTAGATCCGGTTGGTAAATATACCGTCACCTTGCTGGGGCCCATCGATCATGAATTTGGAGACAATAAGGAAGGACTGAAGACATTTACCTTCAACCTGTCAGCCAGTGATGGTGACTTGAGTGATACCAAGCAGGTCAGTGTTGTTATTGAAGACGATATGCCCGTGATCACAGGCATCGAAAGTCTGGGAGTGATGAATGTAGCCGACATCACTACCGGTGGATTGTTTGGCGTCTCTTTTGGTGCTGATGGCCCTCTGGGTACTGGTGGACTGAAACTGACTGGATGGCCTGATTTGGCAGGGATCACCGAAACCTTGTCGACTGATGGCAAGACTCTGGTAGCAACCATTGATGGTAGTGGGCAGCCACCTAAAGTGTTCTATACATTGACACTCAATGACGACAATACTTACAGCTTTGAACTGGTTACTCCCCAGCCAACCCAAACTTTCTCGATCGGGGCACAGTTCGGTGCTGGCGGGCCTGTTGAGACGATCGGAGTTACTGCTGGCGGGATTGGTGTACTGTTCGATGGTCTGCTGTTCAATGGCAGCGTCAATAATCCTCAGGATCTGCCGGGGAGTGATGCAGATAATCTCAACCCGAACAACAATGGTTTCGGGATTAAGAACGGCAACCTGGACAATAACGAAGGGTTCAAGGTATCCACGACTGCAGCCGTTGATGGGCTCTCTTTCAACGTCTACGGGGTTGGCAACACCAATACCAGCACCATACAGTGGGTGGCTTATGCTGCCGATGGCGTGACCGTCGTCGATTCCGGAGAGCTTGTTCTGTCAGGACTCAAAGGGTCGATGCAGTTGGCCAGCATAGAACCCGATGGGGAGTTCAGCCAGCTTTATGTCCGCTTTGTGCTGAATGGCAATGACTCGGTGAGGATCGAGAATTTCGGAGTGATCGACAAGATCACGCCTCCTGATATTGACCTTGATTTCAGTGCTACCTTGACTGATGCCGATGGAGATAAAGCCAGCGCCAACTTTACTGTATCGGTCAAGAGCAATGAGCCTCCCGTCGCGTCCAATATTCTGGTTGTGGGCAGCAACACCTCGGATACCCCCGACACTACCGGGACCCCCGGCACGGATGATGATCACAAGGTGCCCAACTCCAACGGTAGTGTGGATGGTCTGGTTGCAGGCGGTGCTGGTCACGATATTGTGGTGGGGGACATCGGCGGCACCAGTACCAATTTCATCCCGGGTGAGAATTACAATATTGCCCTGGTGGTCGATGTGTCTGGAAGTATGGCTGGAGCACGACTGAATATGCTCAAGGCCTCCCTGACCCATTTGGCCAACCAGTTGAAAGATCATGATGGTGAGATCAATGTCACCTTGATTGGTTTTGCGGCGAATGCCAGCGAGAGTGTGACAATAGTAGGGCTTGATGCCAGTAATGTGAGCAACCTGACCAATGCCATTGATGCACTGGTTGCCAATGGTGGCACCAACTATGAAGCCGCGTTCAATCAGGCCGTGCAGTGGTTCAATGATGGTAGCAAGGCTGCTCCCGGTTACCAGAACCTGACATTCTTTGTCACGGATGGTAACCCGACTTACTACCTCAATGACAGCAATCAGGTCGCCGGACCAGGCAACAGCACCACATTTGAGGTGATCAAGGAGTCGGTGGATGCTTTTGTTTCACTCAGTGCCATCAGCCAGGTCAATGCAATCGGGGTGACCAATGATGTTAACAAGGATTTGTTGAAGTTCTTTGATAACACGACTGAAACGGCAGATCAGTTTTACTCGGCAGGCAGCTTCCTTGACTTGGCCACATTTGGTAGTGGTAGCGGCATAAATGCCGCCTCGGGATGGGTGCTCAGTGGTGATGCTCAGGGATCGCATACTGTTACAAATGGAAGCTTGCGGATCCGGGATGATCGAACCGGTTCTGATTCTGACAGGACAATATTGGCGCTCGCCGTGGCCAATGCCATCCAGGTTTCTGCGGCACAAGCCGGAGCAAGTCTGCAGTTCCAGTATGCCTTGAATGGTGTTAATAGCAGCGACAGCTTCACCTGGAAGTTGGTGAAACTCGAGGGTGGCGTCTGGGATATGCTCAATCCAGTGCAAACGGGCACCATTACTGGCGTTAGTTCATCTGTTTTGACGGCTTACAGCACTATCACAACCGATGGACTGCCTGTCGGGCAATACGGGTTTGTGTTCGAACTGCTCGACAGCTCCAATGACCGGAATGCTGAGGTACGGATAGACAATATCCGGATCGAGCAGGGTTTCAATGCCCCGATCGGCGATGCCCAGATTGTGACCAGTGCCGAGCAGTTGACGGCAGCCCTGACCGAGGGGGATCAGATTACTGTGTTGCTGGGGGCCGGCAATGACGTGGCCGATGGTGGTGTTGGCAATGACATCCTGTTTGGCGATGTACTCAATACCGATACGCTGGCCAGCGAGTTGGGACTGGATCTGCCCCAAGGTTCTGGTTGGCTGGTATTTGAAACGCTGGAGTCCAGTCATGGGTGGACACGTGAACAGACGGTGGATTACATCCGGACCCATATTACTGAGCTGAGTGGGGAGAGTAGCCGCAGTGGTGGTAATGACACCCTATATGGTGGCAGTGGCAACGATATCCTTTTTGGCCAGGAAGGGAACGACACCCTTGTTGGAGGTGTCGGTGATGATTATCTGGATGGTGGTTCTGGTAGCGATATACTCACGGGCGACCTTGGTAAGGACATTCTGATCGGCGGCCTTGGCAGCGATACCATGACCGGTGGTGGGGAGAGTGACACCTTCAAGTGGCTGGCGGGGGATGCGGACGGCAGTATCGATACCATTACTGATTTCACTTTAGGTGATACCAACAATGGTGGAGATGTACTGGATCTCTCGGATCTGCTGGTCGGCGTACCTGCAGTGGGGAACAACGAGGATCTGGCAGCCGTGCTGGACAACTATCTGCAGTTCAACACGACGACCAAGACGTTGACGATAGATCCTGCCGGGGCCGGTGGGAGCCCGGAACTGACCATCCAGTTCCAGAACTCACTCGACCTCGCCTCACTGGGCTCCAATCAGGAGATCATCAAGCACTTGCTGGATGACGGTAACTTGAAGGTTGATCCGTAACCCTCTCTCGGGGCCGGGCTTGCCTGGCCCCTGTTTTTTCTTTAGGTGGATGGATAAGATAGCGGCCGTAGAAGAGAGGGTAATCATGCAGTCATTCAACTGGGTCGACATTGATGGCATCCGTTATAGCTGGGATGGACAGGGCAACATTACCTGCGCAGGTCAGTTTGGCTATCAGGCCTCGATCGCCGGTGATCGGCTGGATGGGATGGAGATAGAGAATGAGGCCGGTGATGTCGCGGGCTCGCTCTATGTTGACTTTGCTGCAGCCTCTATCACCTATGTGCCTGTTTTGGATACCGAGTCTGCCCATAACATGATTCTGGTTGGCCATGAGCAGGGTCAGCAGGAGTATCCACTGGTCAGTTTTCACCCTCCGTTGTTGCAAAATTTGCTTGGGCCGTCTGATACCATCCCTTGGTCTGCGATGGAGGAGGCAATTGGTGGCACCGATCTCGGACAGGCGGTGCAAGGACATGTTCTGTCGTGGGACTCGTTCCATTTCGATGATGAGGTGCAGGTCTGCGGTGCGACATCGTCACAAGATAAGGTAGAGCAGAGCCCAGATGTCTGCAGCGTGGTCACCATCAGTCTCGATCTGACCAATCAGATACTGGATCAGTTCCCCCCCTCGCATGATATATGAATCCCGTAGCTGCACGGGCATAATGGCCTCAATCTTTTCGATTGAGGTTTTTTTCTATGTGGCGTCCCCTTCTTACTCTTTCCGCTCTGGTTGTCAGTGCTCCGCTGCTGGCGATTGAAGTGCCGCAAGCGCCCCATCTGGTGGTGAGTGGTTATGCCGAGCAGAAGACCGAACCCGATATGCTCACCCTCAATGTGGCGGTGAGTGCACTGGATAAGCAGGGCCTCAAGGCCAAGCAGCAGGTCGATACCAAGGTCGCAGCCTTTTTCAGCCAACTGGAAGGGCTGGGGATCAAGCGCAGCGATGTTGAGGCTGGCAACCTGATGGTCTCTCCGGAATATCAGTATGGCGAGAACAAGAAGCCGGTATTGTTGGGATACCGTGCTCAGCGACAATTGGCGGTGAAGCTCTATCAGCTCGACAAGTTGAGCCCCCTGATGGATACCGCACTCAAAGCCGGGCTGGAGTCCGTATCCCAGATTGAGTACGGGTTGAAATCGCCGCAGGTCATCAAGGAGCAGGCCCGTTTGAATGCCGTTGAGGATGCCAAAACCAAGGCTGAATCTCTGGCCAAGGCCTTCGGGATGAAGCTTGGCAAGGTCTACAGTGTGGAGTACCGCAATGCTTCGCCCATTACCGCCTACAGCCGCAACCTGAAGGTAGTGCAGGCCATGGCGATGGCTGCACCTGCGGCGGATATGGCGGACAACAGCTATCAACAACAGCAGATCACGGTAAGTGATAATATCGAGGCTGTTTTCTTGCTGGAGTGATGCCCGTCGTTTAAGTCCAGTCATGAACACCCCCGCCATTTGCGGCGGGGTTTCTATTGCGCATCGATGCAGATATAAAAAAGCCGACGCTCGTGTTTACTAAATCGAGCATCGGCTTTTTGTTGCGCTGGGTTTATCAGGCGGTCACAGCATCAGCCTTGGTCGCTTCCGGCGCCGGGTTGCGGATGAGGTAATCAAACGCACCCAGTGCGGCGGTGGCGCCAGCACCCATGGAGATGATGATCTGCTTGAACGGTACCGTGGTGGCATCGCCAGCGGCGTAGACGCCGGGCAGGGAGGTCGCCCCTTTGGTATCGATCTCGATCTCGCCAAAGCGGGTCATGGCAATCTCGCTCCCTTTGAGGAACTCAGTGTTCGGTACCAGGCCGATCTGGACGAAGATGCCCGCTACCGCCAGGTGCTTGATCTCACCTGTGGTGCGATCTTCGTAATCCATGCCGACCACCTTGCTGCCATCACCGATCACTTCGGTGGTGCGAGCGCTCATGATGATGTCGATATTGCCCATGGAGCGAGCCTTCTTCTGCAGCACTTCATCGGCACGCAGGGTGTCGGCGAACTCCACCACAGTCACATGCTCGACGATGCCAGCCAGATCGATGGCCGCCTCGATACCGGAGTTACCGCCACCAATCACAGCTACTCGCTTGCCCTTGAAGAAGGGGCCATCGCAGTGCGGGCAGTAGGCCACGCCCTTGGTGCGGTACTCAAGCTCGCCCGGTACGTTCAGATCACGCCAGCGGGCACCGGTAGCCAGGATCACGGCGCGGCTCTTCAAGGTGGCACCAGAGGCGAGATCCACGTTCACATATCCATCTTTGCTGATGGCGGCGGCGCGCTGTTCGGTTATCACTTCCACGCCGTACTGTTTGACGTGCTGCTCCAGGCTGGCGGCCAGTTTGGGGCCTTCGGTGTAGGGCACGGAGATAAAGTTCTCGATACCGACGGTGTCCATCACCTGACCACCGAAACGCTCGGCAACGATGGCGGTGCGAATGCCTTTACGGGCGGCATAGATGGCCGCTGCGGCGCCAGCCGGGCCACCGCCCACCACCAGTACGTCGTAGGGATCTTTCTCATTCAGCTCGGCAGCCTTGCGCTCGGCGGCGCCGGTGTCGAGTTTGGCGACGATCTCTTCCAGCGATATCCGGCCCTGGCTGAACGGTTGACCGTTCAGGTAAACATTCGGTACCGCCATGATTTGACGCTCGGCGACCTCTTCCTGGAACAGGGCGCCGTCGATCATGGTGTGAGTGATGCCGGGGTTCAGGGTCGCCATCAGGTTGAGGGCCTGTACTACGTCCGGGCAGTTGTGGCAGGAGAGGGAGATATAGGTCTCGAAGTGGAACTCACCTTTGAGATTGCGGATCTGCTCCTGCACTGCCGCATCGGCCTTGGAGGGGTGGCCGCCGCTTTGCAGCAGGGCGAGTACCAGAGAGGTAAATTCATGACCCATGGGGATGCCGGCAAAGTGAACACGCGGTGCTTGGCCCTGGGGCGCGACGCTCATGGAAGGCTTGCGAACGGCAGTGCCAGAGGTCTGGGTGATCTTGGGGGACATCTCGGCGATCTCGCTGGCCAGTGCCAGCAGCTCTGCAGATTTGTCGCTGTCGTTGCCGGACACGCTGATCTCGATGGGATTGACGATGTACTGCAGATAGGTGTTCAGCTGTTGTTTGAGGTTGGTATCCAACATGGTCGAATTCCTTCTTGTAATGGCGAGTTGGCATTAAATGTGAGTCGGTCTGCTTTCAGGCCTATTTGGCAATGCCGGAAAGCAGACCGGCCCTTATGCGGGCCGGTCTTGGAAGCGGGAGGCTTAGATCTTGCCTACCAGATCCAGGGACGGGGCCAGAGTGGCTTCGCCTTCTTTCCATTTAGCCGGGCACACTTCACCCGGGTGGGAAGCAACGTACTGGGCTGCTTTGACTTTGCGCAGCAGTTCCAGTGCGTCACGGCCGATGCCGCCAGCGTTGATCTCGACGATCTGGATGATGCCCTGCGGGTCAATCACGAAGGTACCGCGGTCAGCCAGACCAGCTTCTTCGATCATCACGCCGAAGTTGCGGGTGATGGTACCAGTCGGGTCACCAATCATCGGGTACTGGATCTTCTGAATGGTGTCAGAAGTGTCGTGCCATGCTTTGTGAGTGAAGTGGGTATCGGTAGAGACAGAGTAGATCTCAACGCCCAGCTTCTGGAATTCAGCGTAGTTGTCAGCCAGGTCGCCCAGCTCGGTCGGGCAAACGAAGGTGAAGTCAGCCGGGTAGAAGAAGACCACGGACCACTTGCCTTTCAGGTCAGCGTCAGACACCTGAACGAATTTACCATTGTGGTAGGCGGTAGCATTGAACGGCTTGATTTCAGTGTTGATGTAGGTAGACATGTAATTGCTCCTTGGTGATGTACATATGCCGGTCTGGTGTTGAAGAGTCTGCCAGACGAGGCGCTTAACTTTCGATGGATTCATCATAGGGGCTTCCACTAATCGAGAAAAGCCGCAATTTTGAATCGCTTAAATCTACTTATTAGATAACTCACTATGGCTGTACCTAACATGAATATCTCAGGCCTACTGAGATAACTCCTTGTCGTGGTTCAATATCTGTGCGCTACATCGCCTTTTCAAGGCATGGGAAGAGGTGTGCAGAGCCACGATAACGCGATGAGATAAACGGTGGTGCAAACATATAGAGCAAACAGGTGGCGAGGAGGTTGAGACCGTTCCTCGCAGCGATGGGGGATGTGCTGACAAGGGGGAGAGCAGAAAACGCGGATAAAAAAATCCCGGCGCTATCGCAACGACAGGGCCGGGTCATCAAACAAGGAATGGCTATATAAACAAATGCTTTACAGCAAAGACTAACTACGGGGTGTGCAAACTTGCAGACATATGAGAGGAAGATAATGGGTGCACAATCCCTCGTCTTCCCCTCGGCAACTATTGCATGGGAGGGATAATAGTGTGACGCAGATCACAAGGCAAGTGTTTGTTGTAATTTTTCAACCAAAATGAAAGTGTTTCATCATTTCAGCTTATTTAGACGGCTGAAAACGCTTTTATTGTAATTTAATTACAACTTAATCTATCAAAAGTCGGTAGGTGGTTCCTGCTCTTCCATCAATTCCAGCAGGTTGATGGCCACGGCAATAAAGTCCGACTCGGTGACAATGCCGATTAGCTTGCGTCCTTTGAGTACCGGCAGGCAGCCATATCTGTGGCGCTGCAGGTAAAGTGCTGCCTCCTTGATGCCGGCGTGAGGATCTACGCTCGCCACTTGCCGTGTCATGATCTCGTCGAGTTGCACGCTGTCGGTAAATTCGGCTTCCCGCTCCGGGCTGATGAGCAGCAGCTTGGATTCCCGGGTGGCCAGGATATCGGTGAGAGTTACCAACCCCAGCAGGTGATGCTGCTCGTCGACGATGGGAATGTGGCGGATTCGCTCCTGCTGCATCAGGTCCATCGCCTGTTTGACACTGTTTGACGGACCCAGAGTGAAGGGGTGTTCGGTCATGATTTCGGATAGGGTCATCATGGTGGGCCTCCTTGTGTATCTGCTTTCACCCTAGCCCAGCGCCCATTGGCAAAACATGATCAGGGTCAATACAGAACATTAAAGAATCATTAACCGGATGTGTGTCTCAATATTGCTCGCTACCCCTTGTCTCTCTTGGGTTTTTGGTCTTTTGGGTTGCCTTGGAAGATGGGGATAACTAGACTAGCCGCCGATTCCCCCCGAGGTGAAAGATGCAAGTATCCGATTTTCATTTTGATCTGCCAGACGAGCTGATTGCCCGCTATCCGATGGCAGAGCGTACCGCCAGCCGCCTGTTGCAGCTCGATGGTCAAACTGGCGCCCTGCGCCACGGTCAATTTGTGGATGTGCTGGATCAGCTCAATCCGGGTGACCTGCTGGTATTCAATAACACCCGTGTCATTCCGGCGCGCATGTTTGGCCAGAAGGCCAGCGGCGGCAAGCTGGAGGTACTGGTCGAGCGCATTCTGGACGAGCACAGCGTGCTGGCCCATGTCCGTGCCTCCAAGGCGCCCAAGCCCGGCACCCGGATGATCATGGATGGTGGTGTGGAGGCAGAGATGCGCGCCCGCCACGACGCCCTGTTCGAGATCCACTTCCTAGACCCGCGTCCGGTGCTGGAGATTTTGGAGGCCATCGGCCACATGCCGCTGCCCCCCTATATCGACCGTCCCGACGAGGATGCCGACAAGGAGCGCTACCAGACCGTTTACAATCAAAAGCCGGGCGCCGTTGCCGCGCCGACCGCCGGTCTGCACTTTGATGAGCCGCTGCTTGAGAAAATTCGGGCCAAAGGGGTTGAAACGGCCTTCGTCACCCTGCATGTAGGGGCGGGGACCTTCCAGCCGGTGCGGGTAGAGAAGATTGAAGATCACCACATGCACTCCGAGTATGCGGAAGTGCCGCAAGAGGTGGTGGATGCCATCGCGGCCACCCGTGCCCGTGGTGGTCGGGTGATCGCGGTGGGGACCACGTCGGTGCGTTCGCTGGAGAGCGCGGCCAAGGTCACCCTGGCGCAGGGCAAACCGCTGGCGCCCTTCTTTAGTGACACCGATATCTTCATCTTCCCTGGCTATCAGTTCCAGATTGTCGATGCCATGGTCACCAACTTCCATCTGCCGGAGTCGACCCTGATCATGCTGGTCAGCGCCTTCGCCGGTTATGACAACGTGATGGCGGCCTATCAGGCAGCCGTGGCCGGGCAGTACCGTTTCTTCAGCTACGGGGACGCCATGTTCGTCACCCGTCGCCAGGTTGAAGCATAAGCTTCAGCTTATTTACCGGGCCGTGAGCGGCCCTCCTATTGTCAGACTGTTTATCTGACGCAGCCGAGGTAGCAATGAAATTTGAACTGAAAACCACCGACGGCCGTGCCCGTCGCGGTCAACTGGTCTTCGAACGTGGTGTGGTACAAACGCCGGCCTTTATGCCGGTCGGAACTTACGGCACCGTCAAGGGGATGACCCCGGAAGAAGTGCGTGAAACCGGCGCCCAGATCCTGCTGGGTAACACCTTCCACCTCTGGCTGCGTCCGGGTCAGGAAGTGATGCGTGCCCACGGCGATCTGCATGACTTCATGAACTGGCAGGGCCCGATCCTGACCGACTCCGGTGGTTTCCAGGTGTTCAGCCTGGGCCATATTCGCAAGATCACCGAAGCGGGCGTCCACTTCCGTCACCCCATCAATGGCGAGAAGATCTTCCTCGACCCCGAGAAGTCCATGGAGATCCAGTACGATCTGGGCTCCGACATCGTGATGATCTTCGACGAGTGCACTCCGTACCCGGCCACTTATGAAGAAGCGCGCAAGTCCATGGAGATGTCCCTGCGCTGGGGCAAGCGCTCCCGCGACAAGTTTGATGCGCTGGGCAACAAGAACGCCCTGTTCGGCATCATCCAGGGCTCGGTCTACGAAGATCTGCGTGATGTCTCCCTCAAAGGGCTGCTGGAGATCGGTTTCGACGGTTATGCGGTCGGCGGTCTGGCGGTGGGTGAACCCAAAGAGGACATGCACCGCATCCTCGAGCACGTCTGCCCGAAAATTCCGGCTGACAAGCCGCGCTACCTGATGGGTGTCGGCAAGCCGGAAGATCTGGTGGAAGGGGTGCGCCGTGGTATCGACATGTTCGACTGCGTCATGCCGACTCGCAACGCCCGCAACGGCCACCTGTTCACCACCGATGGCGTAGTGAAGATCCGCAATGCCCAGCACCGCAACGACACCAGCACCCTGGATGCCGAATGCGATTGCTACACCTGCAAGAACTACAGCCGCAGCTACCTGCACCATCTGGACAAGTGCAACGAGATCCTCGGTGCCCGTCTGAATACGATTCATAACCTGCGTTACTACCAGCGTGTGATGCAGGGTTTGCGGGACGCGATCGAGCAGGGTAAATTAGACGACTTTGTAACAGAGTTTTACCGTCGGCAAGGGAAGCCTGTGCCTCCGTTAGCTGAAAATGACGTTAAATAACAACAACATATAATTTTTTTTTAAATCTACATCAATAAGAGGTTGTTAAATGAGCATTATCTCCAAGGCGTATGCAGAAGGCGCAGCACCGGGTGCACAGGGTGGTGGTATGGAAATGATCATCATGCTGGCCGTATTCGGCCTGATCTTCTACTTCATGATCTATCGTCCCCAGGCCAAGCGTGCCAAGGATCATCGCAATCTGATGAGCTCCTTGTCCAAGGGTGATGAAGTGCTCACTTCCGGTGGCCTGGTTGGCAAAATTGCCAAAGTGGCTGCAGACAGCGATTACCTGGTGATCGCCCTGAACGACCAGACTCAAGTCACCATCAAAAAGGACTTCGTCTCTGCCGTTCTGCCCAAGGGTTCTATCCAGTCCCTTTAATCTCCCAAGGAGCACAGCGTGTTGAATCGCTATCCGCTGTGGAAATACCTGATGGTGATCCTGGTGATCGCCATCGGTTTTCTATATGCAGCCCCCAATCTTTACGGCGAAGATCCGGCTTTGCAGGTTTCTGCCAGCCGTGGTGCCGAAGTCAAGCTAGATACTCTTGATCTGGTGAAAGAGACCCTTGAAGCGGCCAAGATCCCGGTCAAACATGCTGCATTCGAGCACGGTTTTATCCTGATCCGCTTCAAGAACACCGAAGACCAGCTGAAAGCGCGCGATATCGTTGCCAACAAGCTGGGCGACAACTTCATTACCGCACTCAACCTGGCACCTTCCACTCCCGCCTGGCTCGAAGCCATCGGTGCGGCGCCTCTGAAGCTGGGTCTTGATCTGCGCGGTGGTGTGCACTTCCTGATGGAAGTGGACATGGCCGAAGCACTGACCAAGCAGCAAGAGCAGATGGTGCAGGATTTCCGCTCCGAGCTGCGCACCCAGAAGATCCGTTACTCCGGCGTGCGCCGAGTCGGTGATCAGGTGCAGGTGATCTTCCGTGACGAAGCCGATCAGGAACGCGCCGTTTCTCATCTGCGTCGTCAGAACCCTGATTTGACCTTCACTACCGAGCAGAAAGGGGATGAGTTTATCCTGCTGGCGGGTCTGAGCGAAGCCAAGATCAAGGAAGTGAAGAAGTACGCCCTCGAGCAGAACATCACCATCATCCGTAACCGGGTCAACGAACTGGGTGTGGCCGAGCCGCTGGTACAACAGCAGGGCGCCGAACGCATTGTCGTTGAACTGCCCGGTATTCAGGATACCGCTCGTGCCAAGGAGATCCTCGGTGCGACCGCGACCCTGGAGTTCCACATGGTGGATGAGGCGGCTGATATTCAGGCGGCTGCTGAAGGGCGAGTTCCCCCCGGCTCCAAGGTCTATACCGATCGCAATGGTCGTCCGGTGGTACTGCACAAGCGAGTGATCCTGACCGGTGACCACATCGTGGGTGCCCAGTCCGGTTTCGACGAGTACAGCCGTCCCCAGGTCAACATCAAGCTGGATGGCCAGGGTGGTAACAAGATGGCCAACTTTACCAAGGACAACGTGGGTAAAGGGATGGCGACCGTCTTCATCGAGTACAAGCCGGTCGGTCAACCGGGTCCGGATGGCAAGCGCAAGTTCCGCAAGCAGGAGGAGGTGATCAACGTCGCCACCATCCAGTCGCGTCTTGGCAGCCAGTTCCGTATTACTGGGATCGACAACGCCAACGAAGCCCACAACCTGGCGCTGCTGCTGCGTGCCGGTGCCCTGATCGCCCCGATCCAGATCGTGGAAGAACGCACCATTGGCCCGAGCCTGGGTCAACAGAACATCGACAGCGGTATGGAAGCCATCGGCTGGGCCATGCTGGTGATCGTGCTGTTCATGGGGATCTACTACCGCGCGTTCGGCTGGGTCGCCAACCTGGCGCTCTGCATGAACCTGGTGTTGATTGTCGGCATCATGTCGATGATCCCTGGGGCCACCATGACATTGCCGGGTATCGCCGGTATCGTCTTGACGCTGGGTATGGCGGTGGATGCCAACGTACTGATCTACGAGCGTATTCGTGAAGAGATCCGCAACGGTCGCGGTGTTCAGCAAGCCATCCATCTGGGCTTTGATCGGGCATTCTCCACCATCGCCGACTCCAACGTGACCTCGCTGATCACTTGCGTGATCCTGTTCGGTATCGGTACTGGCGCCATCAAGGGCTTTGCCCTGACGCTGGGCATTGGTCTGACCGCCTCCATGTTTACTGCCATCACAGTTTCCCGTGCCATTATCAACCTGGCTTGGGGTGGACGGCGTATCGACAAGCTGCCCATCTGAGGATAGAGAAATGTTTCAGATTCTACATTTTGAAAAACCGATCCCGTTTATGCGCTATGCCAAGCCGGGTGTGGTTTTCTCTTCCGTGCTGATGGTGGTAGCCCTGTTCTTCCTGTTTGATCGGGGGCTGAACTGGGGTCTGGACTTTACTGGTGGTACCACCATCGAGGTGGGATTCCAGCAGTCGGTGAGCCTGGACAAGATCCACGACGTTCTGGAAGAGCAGAAGATTGAAGGGGCCACCCTGCAACACTTTGGCTCCAGCCGTGACGTGCTGTTCCGTTTGGCGCCGAAAGAGGGGGTCAAGGTCGAGCAGCAGGGTAACGAGGTGCTGGCAGCGGCCAAGCTGCTCGATGAGGGCGCTGTACTCAAACGCGTCGAATTCGTCGGCCCTTCAGTCGGTGACGAGCTGGCTACTGACGGGGCGTTGGCGATGCTGGCCTCCATCATCTGTATCCTGATCTACGTGGCGGTGCGCTTTGAATGGCGTCTGGCCATGGGCGGCATCCTCTCGCTGGTGCATGACGTGGTGATCACCTTGGGCGTCTTTGCCTACTTCCAGTACGAGTTCGACCTGACCGTGCTGGCGGCATTGATGACCCTAGTGGGTTACTCCCTGAACGATACCATAGTGGTGTTCGACCGCTTGCGGGAGAACTTCCGCAAGGTGCGCAAAGGGGATACCGACTACATTCTCGATCTCTCCATGACCGAGACCCTGAGCCGTACCATCATCACCTCCGGGCTCACCTTCGTGGTGGTGCTGGCGCTGCTGCTCAAGGGCGGCGCGCTGATCCACGGTTTTGCCGTGGCCATGGTGATCGGTGTGGCGTTCGGTACCTACTCCTCCATCTATGTGGCGAGTGCGTTTGCCATGTTCCTCGGCGTCAAGCGCGAGCACATGCTGCCCACCCAGGTAGAGAAAGAGGGTGCGGACCAACAGGAAATCCTGCCGTAACAGTGAAGAGCGCCTCATGGCGCTCTTTTCTTATCTCTGCGTGTCGTTTGCTGACGCAGATGATTTCAACAAAAGGAGCTTGCCATGCAACACAATCCCCGTTTTTTGGCGCTGGTTGACGGGATCCGCTCCCGCATCACCGAAACCGATGTTCACCAGATCAAGCGCTGGCAGGACGAAGGGCGCACGTTTCACCTGATCGACGTGCGGGAAGAGAGCGAGTGGGCCAAAGGCCATCTGCCCGGAGCCCAATATCTGGGTCGTGGAGTGATTGAGCGGGATATCGAGACCCTGTTCCCGGATCCCGAGACCACGCTCTATCTCTATTGTGGTGGCGGTTTTCGCTCCGTACTGGCGGCCGACAATTTGCAACAGATGGGTTATCGCAACGTAATCAGTGTTGACGGCGGTTTTCGCGGCTGGCTGGAGGCCGGATACCCTGTCGAATCCTGATTTATTTGATGGAGAGGGGCTCAGCTACATGACAAAGTGGCGGCTGACCTTTACCATATGCGGGGTCAAGCGTAAGCGTCGGAGTGTTCATTGAACGTCAGGAAAGGGATTGGATACCTCCTTGGTATCCTGTTGCTGCTACCCATGTGGGGTTGCAGCAGTAGCAGTCATGTCAACACCCCTAAGGTTCCCAAGGCGCAGCCTGCTTCACTGGTATTGGCGACCCCCCTGCAGGTCTCCTACCAAAGCGAGTTGGCGCTCGCCCGACTCGGGCAGATGCTGAGTGAAATGGAGTTGACCACGGAGCAACGGGCCGAGTTGTTCTATGAACGTGCCGTGGTGTTTGATCGCGTCGGCTTGCGTTCCCTTGCCCGTCTCGATTTCAACAGGGCCCTGCGGGAGAAACCGGATTTCGCTGAAGCCTACAACTTCATCGGTGTCTATCTGGTACAGCAGCAGAACTACGACGAAGCCTATGAGGCATTCGACTCAGCCCTCGAGCTGGCACCCGATTATGACTATGCCTACCTTAACCGCGGTATTGCCCTCTATTACGGTAATCGTCCCGAGCTGGCAGCGGCCGATATGAAGCGTTTCTACGAAGCGCAGCCGGAAGACCCTTATCGGGTGATCTGGCTCTATCTGGCCGAGCAGAAGCTCAATCCCGCTGCGGCCATGAGCCGGATGCGCGAGCGCCTCAACAAGTACGATGACGACGCCTGGAACTGGGATCTGGTTCGCCTCTATACCGGCGAGATCAACGCGTCCCAGCTGATGGGCAACGTGGTGAAAGGGGTGAAGGATAACCGGGAGCTGGCCGAGCGCCTGTGTGAAACCTATTTCTATCTGGGCAAGTTCGAGTTGGGCAAAGGCAACCGCAAGGAAGCCATCAGCTACTTCAAGCTGGCGCTCTCCAACAACGTCTATGACTTCATCGAGCACCGCTATGCTCTGCTCGAACTGGAGTTGATGGCGCGCAAACCCTTGCCGCCGGGTGCCCAGAGCAAAGGCGAACAGCCCTCCTGAATGGAGATGGCGATTACCCGGTGATAAAAAACCTCGATATGAGGCTAATGCCAGTCAGTAAAGCCTGACTGGCATTGTTTTTATCTGCTTTTTCACACCCACTCCCGTGGCTTGGCTCCATGTCACAGTGAGCTTCGTGTCGCTAATCCACACAACCCCGCCAGTTTTTCCAACTCTGCCGCCCGCCTCTGAATAATGAACGGGCACATCTGATCCATGCAGCTCAACAGATGGATGGGGCCGACTCCGTGTGAAACCCGGTCGGCTCGTCGTATGCCTCCTGATATGGGTGATTCTCTTCCCTATCGCGGTGGGCGACTGGTTGACTATCGCTGCTCTTGTCCGATTCCTGCCGGACTGCCTCTCTCATAATGGGTGAGGCTGACGATAGGGAGTAAATATGCGTGCTGGCCCGTGCTTTTACACTCCGTTACATCTGCTCGTCCTGTGACCGCCCCATAATGGTCCCTGGTCTCCTAACCCTGTTCGATGGGAGGTGGATCAGTAGTCGATAAAGTGGAGATCACGAGCAATTTCCTGTCAGCACGGAGGCCTGGACGACGGATGTCACAGAGCGTATCAAACCAGGTGATCAGACGAATGCTGGGAGCCTGCCAGCAGCAGGGGGGCGATCCCGATGCCATTTTGATGGCGGGCGGCCTCACGTCGTTCGACATCGAGCGGGAGCAGGGCCGGCTGCCGGCCCACAGCCACTACCGGATGCTGCAACTGATGCAGCCCTATCTGGCCATTTTTCACGAAACCATCCTCTCCTACGACATCGGCCAGCTCTACCAGCACTATCCACCCCTCATCAGCCTGTGCCTGAACCAGCCATCACCGCGGGCGGCGCTAGAGATGCTGCTGGCCTATCGCCCCATCATCGGCAGTTGTGACGAGCTGCGGGTGCGGCGGGGGGCGCAGGCCAGCCAATACCTGTATGTCAATCAGGGGCCCGCCAGCCTGGGGGCGAGTCAGGCCATCCCCAACTTCATCATGCTCTACCGGATTTTGCGGGTCTATCTGGCGGATCCTCGGGTCTCGGTGGGCTTCACGGGGCGGCCGCCACCGCGCCATCAACTGCTGGACCAGTTCTTCGCCACTAGCTGCCGCTGGGAGCAGGGGGAAAACACCCTGACCATCGACAATGCCCAACTCGACTGCCCCAGCCACTGCTACAACGAGCCGCTGGGTCGTCTGCAACTGGCCCAGCTGGCGCAGATCTGCGCCGACATCGCCGAGCGGGCCCCCTTTGCCTGTCTGGTGGGGGAGCGGATCCGCCACAAGATCCGGGAAGGGGGGCTGGAGAGCGACGAGAGCCTGCTCAAGGAGGTGTGCGCCGCCATGAATGTCAGCCGCTGGACCCTCAATCGCAAATTGCAGGGGGAGGGACGCAGCTTCTCAACCCTGCTCAGGGAGGCGAGGGTGAGCGAAGCCTGCCGCTTGCTGGGGGAGGGTGATCAACCGCTACAGAACATCAGCGATCGGGTCGGCTTCTCGTCCCAGAGCGCCTTCAACCGCTTCTTCAAGGCCAACACCCGGATGACGCCGCTAGCCTATCGCAACGCCCGCCAATAAAAACGGGACCGGTGCAAGGCCGGTCCCGTGGGCGGGTCATTGCTGGGCAATGTTCGGGCAAGGCCGGGCTGGGGGCCCGGCCGTGCCTGCCTTTGTTAGCGGGTGATGGTGGTGACGCTGGCGGGATCCACCCCGGTCGGCAGTGCCAGTGCCCCTGGCGTGGTGTTGCTCACCACGATCTCTTTGCTAACCGTGAAGCTGACCGGCGTGCTGGCGGAGACATCCGACGAGGGGCTGATGTAGGCGCTGTAGCGGCCCGGCTCCACGATCCACTGGTTGCTGGCCTCATCGAAGCTGGCGAGGATGCTGGCCGGAATGGTGAAGCTCAGCTGTTCGCTGGCCCCCGGTGCCAGTTGCGCCGTCTTGGCAAAGGCCTTGAGCTCGATGAGCGGTTTCTTCAGCTTGACCTCGGGGGCGGTCACATAGACCTGGGCCGCCTCCTTGCCTGCCACGGCGCCGGTGTTGGTGATGGTGGCGGTCAGCACCAGGTTGCCGGCGCTGCCGTCCGCTAGGGTATTGCTGGCGATGGCGGGGCTGGTGTAGCTGAAGCTGGTGTAGGAGAGACCGAAGCCGAACGGGTAGGAGACCGCCTGCTCGAAGGTGCTGTAGTAGCGATAGCCCACGTAGATCCCTTCGTTGTAGTAGAGATCGTCCGGTTCGCCGTCCCCGTCGGTGTCCTCGCCCGGGAAGGTGCCGGCGGAGGGTACGCTGGCGTAGCTGTGCGGGAAGCTCTGGGCCAGTTTGCCGCTCGGGTTGACCGCGCCGGAGAGCACGTCCGCCACCGCGTGACCGGTCTCCTGGCCGGCCATGTAGGCCAGCAGGATGCCATCCACCTTGTCGCTCCACTGGGCGGTGTCGATGACGCCGTTGACGTTGAGCACCACCACCACCTTCTTGCCCTGGGCGTGGAAGGCGCTGCTCACCGCGTCGATGAGGGCGCGCTCGTCATCACCGAGCAGATAGTCCCCCTTGCCGCTGCTGCGATCCGCCCCTTCCCCGGCCTGGCGGCCGATGCTGATGACGGCGGCTTGCTGGGTAGCGGCCGCACTGGCGATCAGGGCCGCCAGATCGCCGCTGATTGGCGCCTCGGCGCAGGTGTAGTAGCCCTTGGCGCCAAATTGCCCCTCGTGATAGACCTTGTTGTTCTCGTAAAAATCGCGGTAGTAACTCTGCAACGCCTCGTTGACCGGGAAGCGTGCCGCCAGTCCCTGCGCGATGGTGGTGGTGCTGGCGGCGTTCACATCCCCGCTGCCGGTGCCGCCCTTGTAGGTGTTGATCTGGTTGATGCCAAAACTGGCCAGCGTGCTGCTTGCCGCCAGCGGCAGGGCCGCGGCGTGGTTGCGCAGCAGCACCATGCTCTCGGCACCGGCCTGACGGGCCAGTTTGGCGTGGGCGGTCAGGTCCGGGCTGTTGCTGATGGCCAGCTGGTTGTAGGAGGGGCTCTTCATTACCTGGGTCAGGATGTGGATGGCGGCCTCGTTTACCTTGGCTTCGTCGAGCTGGCCCTGCTCGATGGATTGCTGCAACTGCTCCTTGACGTTGCCCGGCTCGATCAAATCCTGTCCCGCCAGCACCTGCTTGTAGGCGTTGTTGGCCACGTCGCCGGCAAACCAGTCGGACATCACCAGGCCGTCGAACTTCCACTCGCCGCGCAGCAGGTCGGTCACCGCATCCTTGCGCTCGTTCACATAGGTGCCGTTGACCTTGTTGTAGGAGGTCATCACCGCCCAGGGCTGGGCCTCGTCCACCGCTATCTGGAAGCCGCGCAGATAGATCTCGCGGAAGGTTCTCGGTTCGCCGATGTCGTTGATCTGGTTGCGGTTGGTCTCGGAGTTGTTGCCGAAGTAGTGCTTGATGGTGGTGCCTACCCCGTTGCTCTCCACCCCGTTGACCATGGCGGCGCCGATTTTGCCGGTGAGCAGGGGGTCTTCCGAGTAGTACTCGAAGTTGCGGCCATTGAGGGGGTTGCGCTGGATGTTCATGCCCGGGGCCAGCAGGATGTCGACCCCGTACTGGCGCACCTCGTCCCCCATGGCTTCGCCGACGGCCTTGACCAGCTTGACGTCCCAGCTGGAGGCGAGCAGCGAGCCGATGGGCCAGGCGGTAGCGTAGTAGCTGGCGCTGTCACCGTCGCGGTTGGCGTTGATCCGCACCCCGGCCGGCCCGTCCGCCAGTTTGAGGGCCGGAATGTCGATGCCGTCCGCGCTGCGCAGCACGCCGTTGATGTAACCCGCCACGCCGGGCACGTCCTGCTTGACGTTGATGGCGCCGTTGGCACTGCCGTAACCGGGGCCGGAGAGCAGGTCCAGCTTCTCGCTCAGGGTCAGCTTGGCCACCATGGCCTCGGCTTGGTCGCGGTAATAGGCATCGTCCTTGACCAGGGGATCCGAGTCATTCTGGTTGCAACCGACCAGCAGGCCGGCCAGCGCCAGGCTGACACCCAGTGAAACCGCTTTCAATTTTGTGGTGATAGGCATGAAGACGTCCTCGTAACTGTCTGAATAAAAATAAAAAGGAGATATCGACACCGGGTGGAAGGCATCCGCCCGGGCTGGGCCGCTCTGCTGGCGGCTGCCATTGGATATCGCAAGGAAGGCCGAACGGGCCCGTGGGCCGGCGTTTGGCTGCAGGCAGGTTAACAAGCCGGGCGAGGGCCGCCTTGCCCCGGGGGAGCGAGAAATGTGCCGGCGGGAGCAAGGGTGCCGAGTTGTGAGCGAGGTCGCATCGAAAGGCGGTGCCAAACCAGGGGCTGAAAGTGACAAGAGGGGAGAAGGGCAGGGGAGATGCGGAAAAAACGGGTGGCCTGATGGCCAATGAAGATGACCGCGGGCAACACGCGAGGGGGCCGGCGGCCCCCTCGAAGATCAGCTGATATGCCCGGGCAATGGCCCGGGACGGCTCACTTGGGCTGTTTGAGGGCCCCGGCGAGTTCAATCTGCACCTTGACCCCCTCCTGCTTGAGCGCCGTGGCGACGGCGTTCAGATCGGTACCCGGCTTGGCTTCCAGCAGGGCGATGCCGCCGCTGCTCTGCTTGAAGCGCAGGCCGTGACGGCTGGCCAGTGCGCTGGCCTGGTCGTCATCGGCTTCCACCAGCAGGGTGCCGCTGACGGTGAGCTCGGGGCTGGCGGCCCCCTGCATCAGCACATCGCCACGGTGCAGGGTCTGCAGCGGTTCCTTGCCATCGAGACTGCGGGTGGTTCGCGACTTGCTGCCATGGTCGGGGATGAGGTAAGTCTGGCCATTTACCTCTATAGTGCGGTACTGCTTGCCCTCCAGAGTCACGGCTTCTGCCGCCACAGCATTAAGCACGAGGGGGGCCAACAGGCTGGCCAGCAGTAAGGTAACCGGTTTGTTCATGATAAAACTCCTCGCTTGTTAGCTGTGGTTGGCGTCGTGACCCAGGATCCGCAAGGACCACTCGATCAGCTTGCCTGGCTGGCGGTTGTTGCGCTCGGTCAGGGTGGTGCGCTCACGGGTCTGGAGACTGAGCAGAGAGACCTCGCGATTACCGTTGGCAACGTCGGTTACTTCCAGTCGCCAAGCTCCTTGTGCCGGTTCACCATAAAACTTGTGGGAGAGCAGGCGCATGTCACGCAAGCCCTTGGTGCGCACATAGCCCATTTTTTGCAGATCGAGCGACTGGCCAACCAGGCTGTTGAACGGGTTCAGCAGTATGCTGCGGGTACCGGCGGGGGAAACCAGTTCGATCAGCAGATCGGGCAGACGCTGGTGATCCAGGCTGACCGTGATCTGTACCGCTTCGACGGTCAGCGGGGTTGCGACTGTGGCGGTCGAACTGGTCGGGCTATTGCCCACATCGGCAATGGCAGAGGAGGCGCGATCCACCGGTTTGACCTTCAGCCATGGCAACTGAACCAGTGGCGGCAGTGGCTGGTGAGTGGCCGCCAGCGCGAGAGCCTTGTTGACATCGATCAGGCCAAAGCCATAGGTGGGACTGAACCACATGCCGGCGGCATTGCGCTCCCACCCTTCCAGTCCCTTGACCTCACGGCGTTTTCCGGTGCTGCTGGTGTAGCTCACCATGACCGGAGGGTGCGCAGCATCAACCCGGGTAGCACTGCGTGCCAGCAGATCCCGTTGGTCCCGCACCGACAGATCGGGATAGGCAGACATTAGCAGCGCCATGGCGCCAGCGGTGCTCGGGGTCGCCGAAGAGGTGCCGTTCATCACACCGTTGTAGTCACAGCTGGCATCCAGTTGCAGGTTGCCGTGCAGCCGGTTGCTACTGGGATCATCGGTACGGTTGTAGCCCATGTCACAACCGGGTAGATCCGTGGTGACCATGGCGGGGGAGTCGGTGCCATATTCGCCACCGGTGGCGCTCAGGAAGACGTTGCTGCCGACGCTGGAGTAGGAGGATCTGACACCATCTGCGTTGAGCGCACTTACCACCAGGTTCCAGAAGTTACTGTTCGAGGGGTCGATATTGCTGTTTTCAAACGGCAATTTGGGGCCGCTGCCGGTGCGGTTCAGCACATAGCCACCTGCCGCTATTCTGTTGAAGCCGTTGCCGGCAGCCTTGATATAGGCCGCCCCTTGCCGCTTGAGGGTCTGTTGTTCGAACAGACGATCGAGTTGCACCTGATCGAGATCGTTGGCCGGACGGGGATCCACCAGGCTCATGCCGTAGCTCTGGTTGAAGACCCGATTGTCGCGGCTGGCCTCGCTGTCGCCAAGGGCGTAGAGCCAATCCTGCTGCAGCTGTTCACTCTCGTCATCAAGCAGATTGAATCCCTGCAACTGGGCGCGGGGGGCGATCCCCTTGGTGCCTATGGTGTTGTCCACCGCGGCGATAATGCCCGCCACCGAGGTGCCATGGGCGGTATCCGGATTGGTCGGGGTCGGGTCATCGCTGCCGGTTACCACATTTTTTGAACCCGGACGCACGTTGTCCGCCAAATCCGGGTGGCCGATGGCCAAGCCATCATCCACTACCGCGATATTTATACCCTGTCCCAGCACGCCGGTACGGTGTGCCCACCAGAGGTTGAGGTCATTGCCTGCCATTCCTGCCCTGGCACTGAATCCATCCTGGCCGCTGTTGAGCAGATACCACTGTTGCTCCTGCAGGGGATTGGCGCCTGGCAGGCAGCGCTCGGTGCTGCTGCGTCCGATATCCATGCCGCTCTCCTTGCCGGTGAGCGGCGCACAACCTTCATTTGCCTGAACGAGCGCACTGGGCAGGGTCGACAGCAGTGCTGTGATCGCCAGTGCTAACGATGTTTGCTTCATTATTTTTTTAACTCCATCTTGGATCGCACCATCCTGAGTGCGACGGAAATCTATACACGGGTGGAGGGGGTTCAAAAAGAGCCATTTTCAAAAAACGCAATGAGGTTCAAAGAAATCCGATCTGGTTTATGGTAGGTATTCCAATGACGCTGGTTATGTGTTTTATTGAGAATGGTTCTCACCGCCCACTACTGATCTTTTTATCTGTAATTCACTCCTCTCGCGACTCTCCTTCGCCGCAGCCATCTCGATTCGGGGCAATCCCGAGGGGAGCTCGTGCGCTCTTGAACGTGAGTGGCATTGTTGTATGTGCCAATGTGATACAGCTATGCATTCGGGGGTGACAGCAAGGGTGATGAGGTGGGACCAGCGGTTTATTGCTTGGCGGCGGTGGATGGCTCTGTTATGGTAATTGAAATGGCCGTTTGGATGGCTAGATTGCTGCGGTTTGAGGGGCCTAATCTATGAGAGTCACCCCGCCGCAGTCCCATAGCTTGATGCGTACCTGACAGGGAGTCCCTATGCCGTTTCGTTCCTTCTTATCTTCTCCTTTGACTGTTTCCTTGCGCGCCACAGCTGGCGCCAGCACCTTTATTGCCGCGATGGCGGTCGGGAGCCTCTCTTTTTCCGCGGTTGCCGCCGATGCGTCCTTGCCGGCCAAACAGGAGATCGTGATTGGTACCACTGTGGGGGATTTTGCCGACATGGTGACCGACTCCATCAAGCCGCAGCTGGAGGCCAAGGGGTATAAGGTCAAGCTGGTGGAGTTCACCGACTATGTGACGCCCAATATTGCTCTGGCTGACGGATCACTGGATGTGAACTGCTTCCAGCACAAACCCTATCTGGAGAGTTTTGCCAAAGATCGCGGCTTGTCGCTGGCGCCCATTACCCAGGTGCCAACCGGTCCGATGGGACTCTATTCTGGCAAGCTGGCAGCACTCGACAAGGTGAAAGAGGGGAGCACGGTGGCCATCCCCAACGATCCCACCAATCAGGCGCGGGCGCTGTTGATGCTGCAGGATCTTGGTTGGCTCACTCTCAAGGAGGGGATAAACCCGCTCAAGGCGAGCGAGTTTGATGTGGTGAACAATCCGCACAATCTCAAGCTGGTACTGCTGGAAGCCGCGCAGTTGCCCCGCTCGCGGGAGGATGTGGACTTCTCGGTGATCAACGGTAATTTTGCCGCCTCCAGCGGAATCCCGTTCAGTGAAGGACTGTTTCTGGAGCGCAGCTACGATTTTATCAACTGGGTGGTGGTGAAAAGCGCAGATGCGGACCAGCCTTTTGCCAAAGATGTGGCGGCGGCCTACAACTCGGCGGCTTTCAAAGCCTATGCAGCCAAGCGTTTCGTCGGCTACAAGTACCCGCAAGGGTGGGGTGGCTAACTGTCGTGAACGTGGCCCGGCTATACAACGAAAAACGCCCCGAATTCGGGGCGTTTTTTATGGTATCAAGCCATCAAAGGGCGCTTCACTGGTTGCGATAGAAGCGGTTCAGCTCGTTCATCACCTGGATCATGGCGCCCATATCCGGGGTGCCGTGCTTGATCGGGCGATAGCTGTTGCGCTCCAGCAGTTCGAAGTCACCCTGCTTGTTGAAGTGGGTGATGGTCTCCCCTTCATAGATGGCGAAGTCGTTCTGATCCCCGGCCAGCAGCCAGTTGCGCGGGCTGGTATCAAACAGCGAGCGGCCAACGCTATAATCGCGCGCCGGATTGCGCACGCCCAGCATCCCCTGCATCAGGGTCGGCGCCAGATCGAAATGGCTGCTTGGTTGCTCCCGAACGTCACTGCCGCGCCCCGGCCAGGCCAGTACCAGCGGTACCTGCACCTGATAGGGTGAGTAGTTGCTGCCTGCGCCCCAGCTGTTGCTGCGGGTGTCGTTGAACTCCTGACCGTGGTTGGAGGTGATGACGACGATGGTGTTGCTGTCCATCCCCTGGGACTGCAATTTGGTCAGCATCTGCTCAAGCAACTGGTCGGTATAGAAGACCGAGTTCTTGTAGCGGTTCTCCAGTTTTTGCAGGTTCTCCGCCCGATAGGCGGTCGCCGGATTGAAGTTGGCGAGCTCCGGTTGGAACGGCCCCTTCATGGTGGCGGGCAACTGGTAGTCGCCGGGGCTCGAGAGATAGACCAGCGAGAACCAGGGACGCTCGGGAGAGCGCTTCTCCAGCCACTGCTGCCAGTCGGTCAGCAGCTTGCCATCGTCACTCTGCTCGGAGACAAACACCTGTTTGCGCAGACCGGCGAGGATGCTCTTGCGATACTTCTGGGCATCTTCCATCGCGCCGAACAGCCCGAACTGGTAATCCTGGCGCAGCATCTCGTCGAACAGCACCGGCGGACGCTTGTCGCTGCTGATGTCCTTGTAGTAGTGGCCGGGCAACCCGTAGAAGAGGCTGAACATGCCCATCAGATCATCGTTGCCACCACTCAGGTGATTGCGGAACGTCAGATGCTGATCCGCATAGCGCTGCAGATTGGGCATGTTGATGTTGTTGAGCATGTCAAAACGCAATGAGTCGACCACCACAATAAGCAGATTGTTGTGAGTCAGGGGGGCGTTGACGTTGAGCGGGCGCAGCGGATAGTGCATCCGGCTGTCGCTTTTATCCCCCTGGGAAGCAGCCTGCTTCTCGTACTGATCCAGATCCAGCCAGCCATGTTTGGCCAGGAAGGAGCGGGCCGTCATAGGGTAGGAGAGGGGGAAGTTGGCTCTCTGCATGGTGATCGGCTGATAGAGGGTCGCATCGGCCCAGCTGTTGACCACGTGGGTCAGAATAAAGCAGATCAGCAGGGCCAGTCCCACCTGATTGCCGTACTGGCGGCGCTTGCGCTTGTTGATCTTGCGCCAGACATAGGCCGACAGCAGCAGTTGCAGCAGGAAGATGGTGGGCACGGCAACGAAGATGATGCTCCAGATTGAGCCCTCTTCGGTTTGCGCCTGATCCAGCAGCAACTGCCATACCTGACTGTTGAGGTGGAACTTGAACAGCCGGAATACCTGGGTGTCGATTAGCAGCAGCACCAGCGCCAGGGTGGCGATGATGGCCGAGATGAACCGCAGCGGTTTCTCTTTGGGCAGCACGAAGCTGAGCGGGAAGATCGTCAACAGGTAGGTGACAAAACTCAGAAACGAGAAGTGGCCAATCCAGCTTACAACGAGATAGATCACGCCAAGCGTGGTCGATGGCCAGCTGATGGCACCCAGATAACGGGTGGCGATGAGCATGGCCAGAATAATGTTGAAGAAGGAGAACCAATGCCCCCAGGTGATCAGGCGAGAGACATTATCACGATAGGGGTTACCGGTTTCGACCATAGTGATCCATCTGCGTTGAGAAACGTCAAATCAACAGAGTCGGGGACTCAGTGTGCGTCGTGGCGATTATCGACCGATGCGGTCAGGGCCTGGACAAACTTTTCAGTGATGGCCTGGCGCTGGGCCGGTGCCATACCGTTGATGATATTGGTGGTCAGATTGCCAAGCACCATAAGGCTGAGATCCACCGGCGCTTTATGCTTTTCCAGCGCGGTGATCAGGTCGTTCATCAGGGCGTCAAATTGCTCGTTATTGTACTTTGATACGATAGGCATAATCTTCAGTTCATCTCGGTTCAAAGCGCCTTATAATACTTCACCCTTTCGGCTAACACTATGGCTTTGTGACATGAGTCTCGATATCGACAAGATCATTCTTCACTCCTTGCGCCAGGGCGGCGATGGTCAACCTCACGCCGATACCCGCAGCCAGCTTCTGCCTGCTGACGAGGCAGTACAGGGGCTGATGGCGGAGCTGCACCGCATTTACAATGGCAAGGGGGGCAAGGGCTTTGGCTTTTTTGCAGACCCCGAGGCCGCTGTCGCCGAGCTGGCGGACGGTGAAGAGGCCCCCAAACAGCCTTCTCCCCTGTTTCGCATTGCGCTGGAAAAACTGCTCGACGAGCAGCTCGAATTTGTCCCCTTCTCGGTGGAGATGACCCAGCTGCTGGTCAGGCAACTGGTGGAACATGCCCTCGACGAGCAGGGGGTACTGCTGTTTGCCAAGTACAACTATGTGGGGGTTGATTACCTGATGATCGCTCTGCTGGAAGGCAAGGAGAGCGTCACCGTCAGCGAAGCGCTGGAATTGCGCCATATCCAGTATCTGGATATCGGCAAACTCAATCTGGTGGCCCGCATCGATTTGACCGAATGGAAAACCCAACCTGATTCGCGCCGCTATATCACCTTCAGCAAGGGGCGCATTGGCCGCAAACTGGGCGACTTCTTTATGGATCTGCTGGGGGCCCGCGAGGGGATGGATGCCAAGGTGCAAAATAAAGGCTTGCTGCAGGCGGTAGAAGATTATTGCGACAGTCGCCAGCTCGAACCGACCGAGCGCAATGACTATAAAAAGCAGGTCTTCAAATATTGCACCGAGCAGGCGAGCGCCGGTGAAGAGATCGAAATCAAGGAGCTGTCAGCGGAATTGCCCGGCGATGGCGATCTCGATTTTTACAGCTTTATCGGTCAGGAGTATGAGCTGGAAGAGCGTTTCCCGGCTGATCGCTCTACCCTGCGCGGCTTGACCAAGTTTGTCGGCTCCGGCGGCGGCCTGACTTTGAGCTTTGAGCAGAAACTGTTGAACAGCCGGGTGTTTTATGACCCGCAGACCGATACCCTGACCATCAAGGGGGTGCCGCCCAATCTCAAGGATCAGCTGCTGCGCCAGTCATAATGTGATCCGGCCTTCATTTTTGGCAAAAAGACACCGCAGTTCGCTGCGGTGTCTTTTTATTTAATGGGGCAGGGGGTAGCGAAAGCAACTCGGTGCTTTGTTAACAAATTAAACAGAATTATCCATGTGAAAGGGTTTTCAATGAGGTGAAAACCCTTTCATTCATGTCTTTTTATTTCTATTTGGTAATTTAATTTCTTGTGTTGGCGAGAAATATGCCAATAAATGGCGCTAACCCCCTGAAATAAGAAAATGTTTTCAAAACTTTCTGGAAGGAAATACGTAATTGCATTTCAAAAATGCGAGTTGCGTCATGTGAGCCGTTTGCCGCTTGGGATAATATTCATCTCGCACACAATGCTCTTACAGCGCGGAACTAATACAAGGAAAGGCTCATGAAAAAGAAATTGCTGTCATCCCTGATCGGTCTGGCCACTCTTGGCGTCGCTTGCTCTGCTACTGCTGCCATCGATGAAGGCCAGCTGACCATCTGGATCAACGGTGACAAGGGATACAACGGTCTGGCTGAAGTGGGTAAGAAGTTTGAAGCAGAAACCGGCATCAAGGTTACTGTGGCTCACCCGGATCAGGTTGAAGTGAAATTCCAGCAAGCCGCCGCCACTGGCAACGGCCCGGACATCTTCTTCTGGGCTCACGACCGTTACGGTGAGTGGGTCAAAGCCGGTTTGCTGGTTCCGGTAACGCCGAACGCTGCCACCAAAGGCAAATTTGAACAGCTGGCATGGGATGCCATGACTGTTGATGGCAAAACCTATGGCTACCCGGTTGCCATGGAAGCGGTCAGCCTGATTTATAACAAGGACCTGCTGCCCGAGCCGCCGAAAACCTTCGAAGAGATCGCCAAGATTGACGAGACTCTGAAGAAAAACGGCAAGCGCGCCATCATGTGGGCTTATGACACCCCGTACTTCAGCTATCCGCTGGTGGCTGCCAACGGTGGTTACGCCTTCAAGAAAACCGCTACCGGTTATGACGTCAAAGATACCGGCGTGAACAACGCAGGTGCCAAGATGGGCGTGGGCTACATCTCCGAGATGATCAAGTCCGGTCACCTGGAAAAAGGCATCGACTACGGTGTGATGGACGCCAAGTTCAACAAGGGCGAAGTGGCCATGATGATCAATGGTCCCTGGGCCTGGAGCAACCTGGACAAGAGCGGCATCAAGTACGGTGTAGCGCCGCTGCCGACCCTGAACGGCAAGCCGGCCAAAGCCTTCGTTGGCGTACTGGGTGCCACCATCAACGCTGCCAGCCCGAACAAGGATCTGGCTATCGAGTTCCTGGAAAACTACCTGCTGACCGATGCCGGTCTGGCGCCGGTTAACGCCGACAAGCCGCTGGGTGCCGTTGCGCTGAAATCCTTCCAGAAGACCCTGGAATCCGATCCGCACATCAAGGCCACCATGCTGAACGCCCAGGCTGGCGAGCCGATGCCATCCGTTCCCGAGATGAGCCGTTTCTGGTCTTCCTTCGAAACTGCCCTCAAGAACGTGACCTCCGGTCGTCAGGGTGTTGACGAAGCTCTGGATACCGCTGCCAAGCGTATCGTTCAGTAAGCACGCACTACCCGGGAGGCCGTCATGGCCTCCCACTCTCTCAAATCTCTCTTGGCGTTATAAAGGTTAATTGGCATGGAAGTAGTACCTTCTGTTGAGTCCTATGCCGGTCCGAAGGATAAGCACACCTGGCTTAAGTGGACCATAGCGGCCCTGGTTGCCATCCTCAACGGCTACGCAGCCGTGATGATGTACGCCAGTGGCGAGTGGGTATTCGCGCTGCTGGATCTGGTGGTGGTTTCCGTCGGTCTGTATGTCTTCATGAACAAGAAGACCTATGCCCATCGCTACATCTTTCCGGGTGTTGCGGGCATGGTTGTGTTTATCATCTTCCCTCTTGCCTACACCATTGGCATTGCCTTCACCAACTATTCGGGGTCCAACTTGCTCTCCGTGGAGCAGGCGCGGGACTACCACCTGAAGAAAACCTACAAGGTGGCGGGCGGTGAATTCGATTTTACCCTGCTGGGTGGCGACAACGGCCAGTTCCAGCTGCTGCTGACACAGGATGATCAATCCTTTATCAGCCAACCTGTTTCCCTGATGACCAACAAGGCCCGTGAGCTGGCGTCCCGCGAGGGCCGTGTGCAGAACACCCAGCAAGTGGTCGAGCTGCAGCCCTTCACCGGCGAAGCGGCCAGCAAGGCCGCACCGATCCGCGCCATTGTTGAGCATCGTACTCACCTGAGTGACCTTGATCTGGTGCTGCCGGATGGCGGTACCCACCTGACCCTGAGCAGCCTGCGCAAGTTTGCCGCCCAGAAGCAGCACTACACCCGTCTGATGGATGGTGCCGTGCTCAAGTCCGGCGTGGTGATCAAAGACAGCAACCTGCTGCGTGATACCCAGAATGGCGAGCTGATGCTGCCCAATGGCGAGACCGGCTTCTATCAGTACATCGACGAACAGGGTCAGTTTGTCGGCAAGGGTATTGCTCCGGGCTTTGTGGTGAGCGTCGGTTGGAAGAACTTCGCGCGCATCGTCACCGATCCGGGCATCCAGTCACCCTTCCTGCAGATCTTCATCTGGACCGTGATCTTCTCAACCTGCTCCGTCGCTTTCACCCTGGCTATCGGCATGGTGCTGGCCTGTCTGGTGCAGTGGGAAGAGCTCAAGGGGCGCGGTTTCTATCGGGTCATGTTGATCCTGCCCTATGCGATCCCGGCGTTTATCTCCATCCTGGTGTTCAAGGGGTTGTTCAACCAGAACTTCGGTGAGATCAACATGTTCCTGGAAGCGGCGTTTGGCATCAAACCGGACTGGTATACCAACCCCTTCCTGGCCAAGGTGATGATCCTGATTGTCAACACCTGGCTCGGCTACCCCTACATGATGATCCTCTGCATGGGCCTGCTCAAAGCCATCCCGGAAGATCTCTATGAAGCGTCCGCCATGGACGGTGCCGGTCCGGTGCAGAACTTCTTCAAGATCACCGTGCCGCTGCTGATGAAGCCGCTGACACCGCTGTTGATTGCCTCGTTCGCATTCAACTTCAACAACTTCGTGCTTATCCAGTTGTTGACCAACGGTGCGCCCGACATCATCGGCGCCAGCACCCCGGCCGGTACCACCGACTTGCTGGTGAGTTATACCTACCGGATTGCGTTCCAGGGATCGGGTGGTCAGGACTACGGTCTGGCCAGTGCCATCGCCACAGCCATCTTCCTCATCGTAGGTGCGCTGGCGCTGCTCAACCTGAAATTGTCCAAAGCCGACAAGCAGCTGTAAGGAGGCTTCAACATGGCAATCGTACAACCCAAATCAGTCAAATACCGGGTGTGGGCAACCCACCTGGTCATGTGGGGCTTCCTGGCGTTGATCATCTTCCCGTTGATCATGGTTATCGCCATCTCGTTCCGTAACGGTAACTTCGCGGTAGGGGAGATCATCCCCTCCAATCCGACGCTGGATCACTGGAAGCTGGCGCTGGGCATGTCCATCACCAACGCCGACGGCAGCATCACGCCGCCGCCGTTCCCGGTGCTGACCTGGTTGTGGAACTCCATCAAGATCGCCGGCATCACTGCCCTGATGATCGTGACGCTCTCCACCACCTGTGCTTACGCCTTTGCCCGCCTGCGTTTTCGTGGCAAGTCCACCATCCTGCAGGGCATGCTGATTTTCCAGATGTTCCCGGCGGTGCTGGCACTGGTAGCCATCTACGCGCTCTTTAACAAGATTGGTGACTACATCCCCTGGCTCGGTCTCAACACCCACGGTGGCCTGATCCTGGCGTACATGGGGGGGATTGCCCTGCACGTCTGGACCATCAAGGGCTACTTCGAGACCATCGACTCCTCCCTGGAGGAGGCGGCGGCCATCGACGGTGCAACCCCGTGGCAGGCATTCCGTCTGATCCTGTTGCCCCTGTCGGTGCCCATCCTGGCGGTAGTGTTTATTCTGGCCTTTATCGGTTCCATTACCGAGGTGCCCATGGCCTCCATCCTGCTGCAGGATGTGAACAATCTGACCCTGGCGGTCGGGGCTCAGCAGTACCTCTATCCGCAGAACTATCTGTGGGGTGATTTCGCGGCGGCCGCAGTGCTCTCCGGTTTCCCCATCACTGTGGTCTTCCTGTTGGCACAGCGCTGGTTGGTTGGCGGTCTGACTGCTGGTGGTGTGAAAGGTTAAGTTTATGGCCGGGGGAGTTGACTCCCCCCGCTATCACGATTTGCAAAGATTCAAGAGCGGAGCTCGTCATGGCTGAAGTAGTACTCAACAACGTTCGCAAAAATTACGATCCGGCTGTTCACAAGGACACCCTGCGCAACATCAACCTCTCCATCAAGGAAGGGGAGTTCATTGTCTTCGTCGGCCCGTCCGGCTGTGGCAAATCCACCCTGCTGCGGATGATCGCGGGTCTGGAAGACATCACCAGCGGTGAGCTGACCATCGGCGGTCGCTACATGAACGACGTGCCGCCGGTAGAGCGCAACGTCGGCATGGTGTTCCAGTCCTACGCCCTCTATCCGCACATGAACATCTACGAGAACATGGCCTTTGGTCTGAAGCTCAAGAAGATGGACAAAGAGAACATCCACAAGCGGGTGATGCGCGCCGCCGAGATCCTGGGTCTCGAGCCGCTGCTGGACAGAAAGCCCAAGGCGCTCTCCGGTGGTCAGCGTCAGCGTGTCGCCATCGGTCGCTCCATCGTGCAGCAGCCGCAGGTGTTCCTGTTTGACGAGCCGCTCTCCAACCTGGATGCCGCGCTGCGGGTCAAGATGCGGATCGAGATCGCCAAGCTGCACAAAGAGCTTAACTCCACCATCATCTACGTGACTCACGATCAGGTGGAAGCGATGACCCTGGCCGACAAGATTGTGGTGCTGAGCCCGCTCAAGGCCGAAGCTGCCACCAACCTGGAACAGTTCGGTTCACCGCTGGATCTCTACCACAACCCGGACAACAAGTTCGTGGCGGGCTTTATCGGCTCTCCCAAGATGAACTTCCTGGCGGGCGAGTTGCTGGAGATTGGCGAGCAGGAGTGCCTGGTCAAGTTGACCTCTGGCGATACCGTGCGTGCCCGGGTCGATGCCCGCAGTGGCGCTGTGGGTGACAAGGTGGAGCTGGGCATTCGCCCCGAGCACCTGATGCCGCTGGATCACCCCCATGCGCACAGCAAGGTGAGCGGGATCGTGCAGGTGGCCGAGCACCTGGGGGCCGAGTCCTTCGTTTATATGGATGTGGATGGTCACGATTTTACCGTCAAGGCCACCTCGGATGTGGATGTGGCGACCGGTCAGACCTACAGCGTGGGTATCCCGGCCGAAGCCTGCTATCTGTTCGATGCCAAGGAGCAGGCGTTCCCCCGTACCGCCAAATATATCCGTACCTGATTTTTTGTTGTGCCGGTTTTCCTTTCTTAATAATCAATGCCTTTTTGCCGGTCGTCAGACCGGCTTTTTATTGCCTGCGATTTGAACATGCAGATAGGCAAGGTAACCCGGTTCAAGCCTCGAGTTCGGCGGTAATATCGGGCACAAAGGTTTGGCTGGCCAGTGGCGGGCGCTCATACCCTTCGGTCTTGATGGGGGGGAGCTTGATGGGCTCGTAGTGGATCGCCTCGTAGGGCACCTTGCTCAGCAGATGGGCGATGCAGTTGAGCCGGGCACGGCGTTTGTCGTCCGCCTCCACCACGAACCAGGGGCAATCCTCGGTGTCGGTGTAGGTGAACATGTCATCCTTGGCACGGGAGTACTCCACCCAGCGCGAGCGGGACTGCAAATCCATCGGGCTGAACTTCCAGCGCTTGATGGGCGTATTTATCCGCTCCTTAAAGCGCTTCTCCTGCTCCTCGTCACTGACCGAGAACCAGTATTTGATCAAGGTGATGCCGGAGCGGATCAGCATCCGCTCGAACTCGGGGCAGGCGCGCAGAAACTCGCGATACTCGGCGTCGCTGCAAAATCCCATCACCCGCTCGACTCCGGCCCGGTTGTACCAGGAGCGGTCAAACAGCACCATCTCGCCAGCGGCGGGCAGGTGGGCCACATAACGCTGAAAGTACCACTGAGAGCGCTCACGATCGGAGGGGGCGGGCAGCGCCGTGACCCGGCAGACCCGGGGGTTGAGCGGCTCGGTGATCGCCTTGATGACGCCCCCTTTACCGGCGGCGTCCCGTCCCTCGAACAGCACCACCACCTTCAGTCCCTCCTGCTTGACCCACTCCTGCAGCTTGACCAGCTCCTCCTGCAGATGGGCAAGGTGGTGCTCGTAGCACTTCTTGTCCAGACGCGGCCGCTTCTTGCTCTTCTCCTTCGCCATGGGCTTCTCCTTTTGGCATCCTTTCATGGGTGACTTCTTTGAGTCACTGTCAGCTTGCACCAGGGAGGCGTCACCTGCCAAGGGGGACGTGATACACTGCCCGCCCATCGCTGGCAACAGGAGATAACATGAAGCATTTTATGGAGATAGCGGGCCGCCGGATGGCCTATCTGGATGAAGGGCAAGGGCCGGTACTGCTGTTTGGCCACAGCTATCTGTGGGATAGCGCCATGTGGGCGCCGCAAATCGAGGCGCTCAAGGGCAGCTATCGCTGCATCGTTCCCGAGCTGTGGGGCCACGGTGATTCCGACCTGCTCCCCGAAGGTGGCTGCACCCTGGCGACGCTGGCGCGGGATCACCTGGCTCTGCTCGATGCCCTCGGGGTTGACGAGTTCGTACTGGTGGGCCTCTCCATCGGCGGCATGTGGGGTGTGGAGCTGGCGCGCATGGTGCCAAACCGCCTCAAGGGTCTGGTGCTGATGGACAGCTTCGTTGGCCTCGAGCCGCAGATCACCTGCGAGCGCTACCTCGGCATGCTCGCTGCGATCGAGCAGCTTGGTTCAATTCCTGCACCCATCATTGAACAGGTGGCGCCTATCTTCTTTGCCAGCCAGCCTGATGAGGCGCTGATGAGTGGCTTCAAGGCGCGCCTCGCTGCCTGGCCAAAGGATAAGATTGCCGCCATGGTGGCGGTGGGCCGCAGCTTTGTGACCCGCGAAGATCGTATCGAGTGGCTGGAGGAGATCACTACTCCCGCACTGGTGATGACAGGCTGTGAGGACAAGGCCCGTCCGGTGCTGGAGGGCTATCTGATGGCCGAGATGCTGGGTTGCCCGTTCAGGGAGATCCCGATGGCTGGCCATATCTCGTCGCTGGAAAATCCGGCCTTCGTCAATCAGCAGCTGACCGAGTTTCTGGCGGCGCTGTAAGCCTGAATTGGTGGCCTGAGTAGGCTGTACTACCAGCCTGATGGTCGTGAAAAAGGGAGCCGAGGGCTCCCTTTTGTTTGGTCGTGTCTCACGGTTCAAGACTCATAACCGTTACCAGATATAGCCCAGCGCAAAACCCGCATAGAGCTCGCCATCGTGCTGGACGATGGGGCTGTTTTTGATGTCCCGATCATACCATTCGTAGTTCATGGCAAACATGCCAATCCAGTTGGGGCTGAAGCGGTAGCTGGTGATGAGGGCCGCCATCGGGGATAGGGTGGTACCGGTATCCCAAGCGGGCCGCTGGGCAGTCGCCTCGCTCTCGGAGATGCCGCCGAAGTAGTAGTTGGCCATCTTGTCGCTGCGCAGCATCAGCCCCATCCCCGGCATGATCAGCAGGTTGTCGCGCAGGATGGGGAAGTCGGCCCACAGCAGCAGCTCCTGCCCCTTGCTGCGGCCGGTGACATCGCTGTTGGCCCGCACGGTCAGCAGGGCATAGGGGGTGATGATGTTGCCACCGATCCCGCCTTCCAGCTGCCATTTTCGTTGCTCCATGCCGCTGAAGGCGGGCGAATCCTCGGGATCCAGATTGCCAAAACGGACCCGGCCATAGCCGTACAGGGCGATCTTCTCATCCTTGTGGAAGTAGTAGCGGGCCCGATCCCCCAGAAACATAAAGTCGTCGCCGAAGTAGATAAAGCCGGGGATGGCGTAGAGGGCGTTGTCCTGCGCTTCATAGCGGGCTTGTCCCCCGATGAGCGCAGCTCCGGCGACAAAGCCCTGTGGCACCGGGCTGGTAGGGCTGTCGCTGGTGAGCAGATCCATGGCGCCAAGATCGATATCGGCACGCGCTGGGAGGGTTGCAGCGAGGAGCAGGGCCGTCAGCCCTGCCGCTCTGATTTGACGAAAAAAGGTCATGGACACTCCGTTGTCACGATTGCAGGGGAAGTTGGTTATTTTGCGGCACCGGGCATCTCTTCACGTTTTGGCCAGGCATTGATCACCGCTTTGACCAGGGTGGCGAGGGGAATGGCGAAGAAGACTCCCCAGAATCCCCACAAGCCGCCGAAGACCAGCACGGCGATGATGATGGCCACCGGATGGAGGTTGACCGCTTCCGAGAAAAGCACCGGCACCAGCAGGTTGCCATCGAGGGCCTGAATGACCAGATAGGCCACCATCAGCCAGGCAAAATCCGCGGTGAGCCCCCATTGGAATAATGCCACCATGGCCACCGGCACGGTCACCACGGCGGCGCCGATATAGGGGATCAGCACCGAGAAGCCGACCGCGACCGCCAGCAGCACCGAGTAGCGCAGTCCCATCAGGGCGAAGGGAACATAGGTGGCGATGCCGACGATGAGGATCTCGATCACCTTGCCGCGGATGTAGTTGATGATCTGGTTGTTCATCTCGACCCACACCCGGTTGACCAGGGTGCGGTTGCGCGGCAGAAAGCGGCGCAGGCTGCCCATCAAGACCCGCTTGTCCTTGAGCATAAAGAAGACCATCAGCGGCACCAGAATGAGGTAGATCATGATGGCGACCACGTTGACCAGCGAACTGAGGGAGGCGCTTACCAGATGCTCGCCGCCACTGAGGATGCGCTGGCGAATATTGTCGATGACGGTCTCCACCAGACTGACGTCGATGAGCTCGGGGTATTTGTCCGGCAGGGTGCGCACATAATCCTGAGCGTGGGTCAGCATGGCCGGCGCCTCTTTGGCCAGATTGATCCCCTGACTGACCAGCGTCGGGATAAGACCCAGCAAGGAGGCGACTGCTACCGCAATAAAGAGGATCAGAATGACGCTGGTGGCCAGGGTGCGCGACAGCCCCGCTTTTTGCAGCCGGGCTACCGGCCACTCCAGCAGATAGGCCATTACCAGCGCCACCAGCAGGGGAGCCAGCAGATCGCCAAACAGCCAGATGATGGTGAAGCAGAACACCAGCAACAGGAAAAGGGTAACGGCATCGGGATCGGAAAAACGGGTCTGATACCAGCGCTTCAATACTTCTAACATGACGGCATCCTTACATCACTGGGGCTCAAGATGGTTGTTTCGCCCCGACAACCAACTGCAAAGAGAGGGTTTTGTCCGCTTCTTGCTGCACCTCGACATGGTGGCCCTGACGGTGCAGATAGGCCGGAATATCCTGCCGGGAGCCCGCATCGGCCAGCCGTATGGTGACGGTTTGACCGCTTTTGGCCTCCCTTAACCAGAGCTTGAGCCGGATGAGCGGCTCGGGGCAACGCCAGGGGGTCAGGTCGAGAACTTCCATGGGGGCTCCATCAGGCAGGTGGCCGCTATTATGGCCGTGATAAGAGCATGAAACAACGCTTGTAGCCCTTGATGGGCAAGGGTATTCTGCCGAGGCCCTTTCTGATGGAGATAGAGATAACGTGGCACGTTTTTCCCCCCTGATGGCATCGCTTCCCCTGCTGGCTTCCCTGATGGGCGCCACGTTTCATGCCGAGGCCAACAATCAGCTTCCCGACATCGGCACGGCCGGGGTTGCTGCCCTGCCCATCGAGCAGGAAGTGCGTTACGGCAACGCTTTTATGCGCTTTGCCCGTGCGGGTCTGCCGATCATCGATGATCCCGTGTTGAGCCAGTACATTGACGATCTGGGTCAGCGATTGCTGACCAACGCCGATGGGGTACGTTTCCCGTTTACCTTCTTCCTCATCAATGATCCCAGCATCAACGCGGCCGCCTTCCTCGGCGGGCGAGTCAAGGTGCACACCGGCCTCTTCCTCTACGCCGACAGCGAGAGCGAGCTGGCCTCGGTACTGGCCCACGAAATCACCCACGTGACCCAGCGCCATATCGCCCGTTATATGGAAGCGCAGGCGAGCAGCTCGGCGGTGACCCTGGCCGGTCTGGTGGGCTCCATCGCACTGGCGGTGATCAACCCGACTGCCGGTATCGCCGCGCTGCAGACCACGCTGGGCCTCTCCATGCAGTCGGCCATCAACTACACCCGCGACAACGAATATGAAGCGGATCGCATCGGCATGAAGACCCTCTATGATGCCGGTTTCGATCCCATGGGGATGGCCAACTTCTTCCAGAAACTGGCTGCCGAATACCGTTACGCCAGCAAGCCGCCGGAAATGCTGCTCACTCACCCGCTGCCGGAGACCCGGATCAGCGAGGCCCGCGCTCGGGCGGGCAGCTATGGTCGCCGCGACTTGCCGCCCAGTCTCGACTTCTGGCTGGCCAAGGTGCGGATTCAGGTGCGTTTTGGTACCGATACCCCGCAGGGGCTGCTGAGCTACTTCGATAGCCGGATCCAGAAGGGGGATTACCCGCTCAAGGATGCCGCCATCTATGGCAAGGCGCTGGCGCTGATCCAGCTCAAGCGCACCGACGAGGCTGATACCCTGATGCAGGAGCTGGCGGCCCGTCATCCGGAAGATCTCTTTATCGTCGATGCCCAGACCGACATCGATCTGGCCAAGGGGCGCAGTGCCCAGGCCATCGCGCGCCTCGAGAAGTTCCGCAGCCGGATGCCGGACAACGAAGTGGTGGTGGTCAACCTCGGCAACGCCTATCTCGAGAGCGGCAACTACAAGAAGTCCATCGCCATCCTCGACCCCTATGCCCGTGCGCATGAGGAGAACAATCTGGCCTGGAACCTGCTGGCCGATGCCTATCGCAAGGCGGGCAGAATGACCGAGCTGCATATGGCACGGGCCGAGATGCTCGCACTGCGCGGGGATTATCAGGCGGCCATCGACGAGCTGATCGTGGCACGCGGTACCACCAGCGATCGGATGACCCTGGCTCGTCTGGAGGCGCGCATCACCGAGCTGGAGCGGGCCAAGAAGGATCTCGACAGCCTCAAGGGCTAACGAAACCTATCAAACAAGGGCGCACTATGGTGCGCCCTTGTTGTTTATGGCGGTGGCGTTGATGTGGGGGACGGTGATAGCAGCGATGGGCTAGTGACTCATGCTGCTGGCGGTCGCCTTGAGCATCTCGATCTGCTGCTGGTCGAGCTCGCCGACCAGCGTCTGCTTGAGCTTGCCCTCGCTATCAAGCAGATAGCTGGTGGGCAAGCCGCTTGGTCGAGGGAAGGTAAGCCTGGCATCTTCATTGGCAATAAGGTGGGGCACCTTGATGTGGTACTGCGCAGCCAGTTCGTTCAGCTCTGCTGGGGTGGTCGGGTCGTAGTTGATGGCCACCACTGTGATCTGGCCCTCCGCTGCCAGCCTGTTGAGGCGCGGCATCTCCCGCAGGCAGGGGGCGCACCAGGGGGCGAAGTAGTTGACCAGCAGCGGCTTGCCAGCAAAGTGGCGCAGGCTGACCGACTGCCCTGTTGCATCGGTAAATTCGGGGGCAGGTGTGCATGCGCCCAGCAGGCCAGCCACAATCAGCCAACAAATTCGTTTCAATTCCTTTCCACTGCCGCTTACCCTGACCATCACTTTCCCCTACAATAGCGCCGTTTCTAGTCCCATCTTGCGATTAATCAGGGAGTTACCATGAGCGAGACCCAAATCTACCACAATCCGCGCTGCTCCAAGAGTCGCGAAACCCTGGCTCTGCTGGAACAGCACGGGATCGCCCCTGATGTGGTGCTCTATCTGGAGCAGGCCCCGAGCGAAGATGAGATCCGCAACCTGCTCTCTCTGCTCGGCTTTAACGATCCGCGCCAGCTGATGCGCACCAAGGAGGATCTCTATAAGGAGCTGGGATTGGCCGATGTCAGCAGTGATGCCCTTATTAGCGCCATGCACCAGCATCCCAAGCTGATCGAGCGCCCCATTGTCATCAAGAATGGTCAGGCCCGCATTGGTCGCCCGCCGGAGCAGGTGCTGGAGATCCTCAAGTGAGCACCCGCTTTGCCCGTCTGCTGACTCTGGTCGGCTTCTTTGGTCTGCTGGGCTGGGTCATCCTCTGGCATCTGTGGCTATCACCCCATCCGGACCTCAACCCCTGGCTGCTGCCGGTGGTCTGGACGGTCCCGCTGCTCTTCCCTCTCAAGGGGATAGTGCAGGGCAACCCCTACACCCACGCCTGGGGCAACTTCGTGTTGATGCCCTATTTCCTGCACGCCCTCACCCTGATCACCACGGATGAGGGGGAGCGGTGGCTGGCGGTGGTGGAGCTGGTCTTCACCACTCTCGCTTTTGTCGGCACCATCTATTACGCCCGACTGCGTGGTCGGGAGCTGGGCTTAAGCATTCGCAAAAAGAAAGACGAAGCCAACTGATGACAAACGCCCCGCAAGGGGCGTTTTTTATGGGGACGCAGGGCTATCCAGAGGGATCACTGTGCCCCTTGCGCTGCCCGATATTGGGCCAGCTGTTGCTGGCTAAAGTCCATCAGCTGGGGATAGAAGCGCAGAAATCCCGCCTCGCATGTTTGCCACTGCGACTCATCGAGGGTCAGCAGCGCCTCTCCCAGTTGTACCGGGCGGCGCAGTCGGCGACCTATGCCGTTCAGCGCTTGCCCCAGCCCCTCCCTGTGGCGGTAGGAGGCGATCCAGTTCTGCTCGGCCATCCGTTTGAGGGGGAGTGGCAGTCCGTCCGGCAGGCGTGGGTGATCCGCCAATAGCTGCTCATAACTGCGTTGCAGGAAGCGGGGCAGGGGCTCGGTGCTGAACAGTCCCCAGTGCAGGCTCAGCCAGTGGTCGTAGATCATATCCACCACTATGCCGCCAAAGCGGCGCCAGGGGGCCTCGAAACAGGCGACGGCCGCCTTGTGCTCGGGGTGGCCGTCGGTGAAGGCGTCAATTTTGCGGTGCAGCCAGATCCCCTCATCGAAGTGGGCGGCAAGCCCCGTGGGCAGCGTGCCTTTGACGAAATCGCCGAGCAGATTGCCGGTGAGGGAGCTTCGGGTGTGGGCAGCCAGATGGAGATGGGCCAGAAAATTCATCGGTAGCTGTGGGTCTGTTATGGGATGGCAAGGTGCTTCGAGCCTAACGGATCCCGCCCGCCTTGACCATGATCGGGATTTTGCTACTGTCCTGCGGCTGCCTCTTGCCGGGCAAAATTCGGGCGTGCTAAGGTGATGCCATCTTTGTCACAGGACGCGACAAACCACCATGATGCGCAAAGCCAGAGGCTTTTTTCTGGCCTTCTACTTCAAGCCTTTCTATCTCTCCGAGTGGTTCGACGAATAGATCGAACCCCTGGAGCAGTTCACTGACGCCCGCTCGGGCGTGATCTCGCTCATCCAGATTCTGCCGCTTTTGGTCATCGCATGCATTCGCCTGCGGTGCCTTGTTCGCGCCTGTGCGCTTTTTATGTAATGGAGTACTCAAGATGAAGATCAGACTGACCCTCTCAGCCCTGTTTGTTGCCAGCCTGCTGGCCACCCCCGCCATGGCCAAGGAGTGGAAAACCGTGCGTTTCGGGGTGGAGGGGGCCTACCCGCCCTTCTCCTGGACCGATGCGTCGGGCGAGATCAAGGGGTTTGATATCGATCTCGCCAACGCCCTTTGTCAGCAGATGGCGGTCAAGTGCGAGTTGGTGGCGCAGGATTGGGACGGCATGATCCCGGCCCTGCTGTCGCGCAAATACGATGCCATCATCGCCGCCATGTCGATCACCGACGAGCGGCGCCAGAAGGTCGATTTCACCGAGAAATATGCCCATATTCCCAATCGCTTTGTGGCGGCCAAGGGGACCGAGCTGACGCTGACCCCGGAAGGCATGGCGGGCAAGCGCATCGGGGTGCAGCGGGCCACCACCCACGACAAGTACCTGACCGACAATTTTGGCTCGAATGTCACCATAGTCCGCTACGGCAATGCCGATGAGGCCTATCTCGATCTGAAAGCGGGTCGGGTGCTGGCCCTGCTGGCCGATGCCTCTGCCATTGAGCAGGGGCTCCTTGGCAAAGAGGGGGGCGACAAGTTCGATTATGTAGGGCCCGCCCTGACCGATCGCCAGTGGTTTGGTGATGGCATGGGGATCGCCGTGCGCAAGAGCGATAAGGAGCTCAAGGGCAAGCTGGACGAGGCGATCAAGGCCCTGCGTGCCAATGGCACCTATCAGCAGATCAACCAGAAGTACTTCAAGTACGATATATATGGTGGTTGACGGGGGGAGGGAGCTTGCTCCCTCTCTTTTCATTGGGCAAGCGACTATCGTGCAAGGAGGATCGCCATGTTGACCCTGATCGAGGGGGCCGAGATCTTCAGCCCCACCCACCTTGGCCAGCAGGATCTGCTGGTGGCTGATGGCCGTATCGCCTGGATGGGCAAGGGGTTGACGGTGCCTGCAAACTGGCCGCTGCATCGGGTCGATGGTCGTGGCCGCTATCTGGTACCCGGGTTGGTGGATCCGCTGGCCCATATCACGGGCGGCGGCGGTGAGGGGGGCTTTGCCTTTCGCACCCCTGAACTGGCGGCGAGCGAGGCGCTCAAGGCCGGCGTCACCACCCTGGTGGCGGCGCTTGGCACCGACAGCCTGACCCGCACTCCCGCGCAGGTGCTCGGCAAGGTGCGCGAGTTTCGCGCCGCCGGGGTGAGCGCCTTTATGTATACCGGCTCCTACCATCTGCCGGTCAAGACCCTGACCGGCACGGTGGAGTCGGACATCATCCTGATCCCAGAGGTATTGGGGGTGGGGGAGGTGGCCATCAGTGACCACAGATCCAGTGCGCCGACCCACGACGAGCTGGCCAGGCTTGCCAGCGAGGCGCGGGTGGCCGGGCTGCTTGCGGGCAAGAGCGGGGTCAGCTTCTTCCATGTCGGGGATGGCAAGGGGGCATTGGCCCTCCTTCGGGCCCTGCGCGATGAGACCGATATTCCGCTGCGCCAGCTCTATCCCACCCACTGCAACCGCAATCCCTGGCTCTTTGCCGAGGCCATCGAGTGGGGCAAGGCAGGAGGTTGGGTCGACCTCACCACCTCGAGCTTTCCCGATCTGCTGGAGGATGGCGAGCGGCTTGCCGCCGATGCGCTCGTCGAGCTGCTGGCCGCCAATGTGCCTGCCGAGCGCATCACCTTCAGCTCGGATGCCAACGCCAGCCTGCCGCGCTTTGATGGCGAAGGGCGGCTAATCGAGATGCGCTGCGGCCAGATTGCCAGCCTGTGGCAGCAGTGCGTGCGCGCGACCCGGCTCGGTGTCTCGCTGGAGAAGGCATTGGCCGTGGTGACGAGCAATCCGGCGCAGGCGCTGGGGCTTGGCAGCAAGGGGCGTATCGGGGTTGGGCAGGATGCGGATCTGCTGCTGGTGCACGACCGGACGTTTGCTATCGAGCGAGTGATGAGTGGCGGCCAGTGGCGCGAATAAGGCTGCGGGCAATATCGCAGCCAGTGCGAGTGCGTGGTTGCTCCAAACAGCAAAAGCCCGACAACAAGGTCGGGCTTTTTTATCTGCAATGTGGGAATCAGGCTTAGAGCGCCAGAAACCCGAGGATCAGGATGGGGCCGAGCAGGCTCAGGATAAAGCCGGAGACAATGGCCACCGGCACCACCTGAATACCCCCTGATTTCTGGATGACCGGCAGGGTGAAGTCCAGCGCTGTGGCGCCGCCGTAACCAATGGCCGCCGAGGGGTGGCGACGCATCAGGACCGGGATGATCAGGATGGCGATAAGCTCACGCCCAAGATCGTTGATAAAGGCAGCAGAACCGAGCACCGGCCCCAGTTTGTCGGCCACCAGAATACCGGAGAGCGAATACCAGCCGAAGCTCGAGCTCATCGCCAGACCATGGGCAAAGGGCATCCCCAGCAACTGGGCCGCCAGCAGGCTGCCCAGCCAGCTGCTGAGGATGACGGTGGCGGCGATTTTCATTCCCCAGGGGTTGAGCAGGATCTGGCGCAGCCGCATGCCGGAGTTGCGCATCTGCACCCCGATGAGAAACAGCAGCAGCATCAGGGCCCACTCGCTCCACTTGTCGATGGGCAGGGCGCGCAGATCCACCAGTAGACCCAGCAGCACACCGCCGAGCACCACAAAGCAGAGCTGCAGGGATTCCCACAGCAGGTGCAACTTGCCCGGCATCTTGGCATCGCTCGCCTCGTGGGTCGGCGGCGTGCGCTTGTCGAGCCACCAGAGGGCCAGCAGGTTGCAGACCGTGATCGCGGTGAGCATCACCCCGGCGACCTTGAAGATCACCGCAAGATTGCTGCCCAGGTTCTCCACATAGGCAAGCCCGAGCCCCATCAGAAACAGAATGAGGTAGACCATCTTGCCCAGACTCTGGTTGACCAGCTTGATCAGTCGGGCAGAGGAGAGGGGAACCAGATAGCCGATTGCCAGTGGCAACAGGATCAGCAACACATTGAGCAGCATCGAGGCCTCGATCACAAAAACTGATAAAAACACCACCTTATCATTACTTATTGGCTCTGTGTCACATATCTCTCGCTTTCATGGCCGAAAACAGCCCTTTTGGGGGCAGATTGTTACTTTTTTGCCACAACCTCTCTGTTTGATAAGGTTCTGTGCGAGCCCGAGTGCACCAATGAAATCAAGTTGATCCGATCGGGTGGCCGATATTTCGCTCGGCAAGGGGGTGCATAAAGCCATTTTGGTGCCGGTTTGGCACACATCACGCTTTTCTCTTGCCACTGATATGATTGGGGTATAAAAAGGCGGTATCGGAATAGCCATTGAAACGGCTGTTTATGCAAACAAAGTGCTGAAAAATACGAAAAGAGCGAATAAAAATAGAGCGAATCCCCTGAAGACCCTCGTTCTGTATTGTTTTTTCACTATCCTGGTGATATTTTCGCTGAAGGTTGCCATCGGTTAACTTTTTGTTAAATGGACGATGGTTGAGTCACGCCCCCTGCGGCGTCTAGGGACAGACAAGGTTGTAATGGATGAGCGACGTTGCCGCACTGGAAGTACGTGATCTGCACAAATATTTTGGCACCCACGAAGTGCTCAAGGGCATCGACATGACCGCCCACAAGGGTGATGTGATCTCCCTTATCGGCTCCTCCGGTTCGGGGAAGTCGACCTTTCTTCGCTGTATCAATCTGCTCGAAACCCCCTCATCCGGCACCGTCTCGCTCCATGGCGAGCTGATCCGGATGAAAACCAGCCGCGCCGGCGAGCGGTTGCCGGAAGATATGCGTCAGGTTGAGCGGATCCGCAGCCGACTGGCCATGGTGTTTCAAAGTTTCAATCTCTGGTCACACATGACCATCATGCAGAACATCATCGAAGTGCCAATCCAGGTGCTCAAGGTGCCTCGCGCCGAAGCACTGGCCAAGGCAGAGCAACTGCTCAACCGGGTTGGACTCTGGGAGCGGCGTGACTATTATCCCGGCCACCTCTCCGGTGGTCAGCAGCAGCGGGCCGCCATCGCCCGTGCGCTGGCGGTAGAGCCCGAGGTGATGTTGTTTGACGAACCCACCTCGGCGCTGGATCCCGAGCTGGTGGGGGAGGTGCTCGGCCTGATGCGCGAGCTGGCTGAAGAGGGGCGCACCATGCTGGTGGTGACCCACGAGATGTCGTTTGCCCGGGATGTATCGAACAAGGTGATGTTTCTGCATCAGGGGCGGGTGGAAGAGGAGGGCAACCCCAAGGAGATTTTCGCCCATCCCAAATCCGAGCGGTTCAAGCAATTCATCTCCTCCATCTACTGATGGCGGGATGCCTGGTTACCCAATCAACTGTTTTATCAAGGAGAGATACATGAACAAGCTGATGCTGGCGACAGCCGTAGTTACTGCCCTCGCGTCCGGTAGCCTGATGGCCAAGGAGTGGAAAGAGGTCCGGATCGGGGTTGAGGGTGCCTATCCCCCCTTCTCCTGGACCGAGCCCAGTGGCGAGGTGAAAGGTTTTGATATCGACATCGCCAACGCCCTGTGCGAAGAGATGAAAGTGAAGTGCACCCTGGTCAAGCAGGACTGGGACGGCATCATTCCGGCGCTGCTGTCGCGCAAGTTTGACGCCATCATCGCTACCATGGACATCACAGAAGAGCGCAAGAAGAAGGTGGACTTCACCCAGAAGTACCAGCACATTCCGGCCCGCTTTGCCGCCAAGAAGGGCACTGATGTGCAGCTCGACAAAGCCTTTATGGAAGGCAAGTCCGTCGCGGTGCAGCGTGCGACCTCCATGGATACCTTTATTACCGACAACTTCCCCAACGCCACCATCAAGCGTTACGGCACCGCCGATGAAGCCTATCTCGATCTGAAATCCGGTCGTGTGGACTATGTGCTGGCCGACTCTGCCGCCATCACCGACGGTCTGCTGAAGAAAGAGGGCGGTGATGCCTTCGAATTCGTCGGCCCGAAACTGACCGATCCCAAGTGGTTTGGCGAGGGTGCCGGTATTGCGGTGCGCAAGGCTGACAAGGATCTGAAAGAGAAATTCAACGCCGCCATTCTGGCGCTGCGTGCCAACGGCAAGTACAAGGAAATCAACGACAAGTACTTCGAGTTCGACGTTTACGGAGAGTAAAACAAAGAGACGTTTACGGCGAGTAATTCCAAAAACGTCTACGGCAAGTAACGACAGGTTGATCCCGTCAGTAGTCATCGGGCCCGTCACCTCCCTGAGGGAGTTTACGGGCCCGCATTGATTGCAATGGAGCTGCACATATTTCATTCGGACTGCTATGGAGCCTTCTGGTTAGCAGGTGCGTGAAGATTCAGTGGCGATGGAGCTGCATATGTTTGATTTGAAAGGATACGAAGCCTCGCTGCTGGAGGGCGCCTGGGTCACCCTGGAAGTGGCGCTGGCCTCCCTGCTGCTGGCGTTGCTGCTGGGGATGCTGGGGGCGCTGGCCAAACTCTCTCCCTACAAGTGGGCCAGGGCCATCGCCACTGGCTACACCACCATCATTCGCGGCATCCCCGATCTGGTGCTGATGATGCTGCTCTTCTTTGGCGGCCAGGTGCTGATCAACGGCATCTGCACCTGGGTCAACGAGACTTACAACAGCTGGCTACTGGAGAGTAATCCCAATCAGGAGTGGGTCTCCCTGCTCCCGGACTATATCGACATCAGCCCCTTTGTGGCCGGTGTCGCGACCATCGGTTTTATCTTCGGCGCTTACATGACCGAGACCTTTCGCGGCGCCATTCTGGCGGTGGACAAAGGCGAGCTGGAGGCAGCACGGGCCTTTGGCATGCGGGCAACCCAGGTGTTTGTGCGGATCCTCTTCCCCCAGATGATGCGCCACGCTCTGCCCGGGTTTGGCAACAACTGGCTGGTGCTGCTGAAAACCACCGCGCTGGTCTCCATCATCGGCCTTGATGACATGGTGCGCAAAGCCTCGCTGGCGGCGGGCTCGACCCAGCAACCCTTCACCTTCTACATGGCGGTGGCGTTGATCTTCCTGATCTTCACCGCAGTCTCCACCTCGGCACTCAAGTGGGCCGAGCGTCACTATGCCATCAAGACGAGGTAAGCCATGGATTTCTCAATCATTCTCAAAGAGTGGCCCACCTACTGGGAGGGGCTCTATACCACCGTCTGGCTGGTGGCCCTCTCTCTGATCCTTGGGTTGATGCTGGCGGTGCCCATGGGCATCCTGCGCAATAGCCGCAACTGGCTGATCAAGGGGCCGATCTGGGCCTATATCTACTTCTTTCGCGGCACCCCGCTGCTGGTGCAGCTCTTTATCATCTACTACGGCGCCGCCCAGTGGGAGTGGCTGAAGAACAGTGCCGCCTGGTCGCTCTTCTCCGAAGCCTGGTTCTGTGCGCTGCTGGCTTTCACCCTCAATACCGCCGCCTATACCGCCGAGATCGTGCGCGGGGCGGTACACAATATGCCGCGCGGCCAGATTGAGGCTGCCAACGCCTTTGGCATGACCCGCTGGCAGACCCTGACCCGGATCATTTTGCCCAACTCGTTTCGTCGGGCACTGCCGGCTTACAGCAACGAGGTGATCTTCATGCTGCAAGGCTCGGCGGTGGCGGGCATCATCACCATCGTCGATCTGACCGGCGCGGCGCGGATCATCAACTCTCGCTACTACAGTCCGTTCGAGGCCTTTTTGACCGCAGGGCTGCTCTATATGCTGCTCACCTTTGTCATCGTCTGGCTGTTCAAAAAGTGGGAAGCGCGCTGGCACGCCCACCTGCGCCCGCGCAATGTGTAAGGTGTGATCTGCCAAGATGAGCGAAAATGGCCCCGCCTGTTGCAGGCGGGGCCATTTTTTATCTTTATCCTCCGCCTGTCCGGTTTGCCAAATGGCGGACGAGCAGGGAGAATGCAGCACTCCCGAGCGCCGCCAGTCGTTGGCTGTGAGCCTTATTCCCCAGTTCCCGAGGTTTTATGTACCGGATATTGTTTGAGCATCCCGCTTTCCTGGTTATCGACAAGCAGCCCGGCATCGGCATGCACGACGAGAAGGGCGACGGTGAGTCGGTCAATCCGGGGCTGGTCAATCGCGTGAAGGCCGATACCGGGCTCACCCTCTATCCGGTGCACCGGCTCGACAAGATGACCTCTGGGCTGGTGCTGCTGGCCCGCACCACGGAGGCGAATCGCGAGCTGAGCATGGCTTTTGCGGCCCGCGAGGTGAGCAAACAGTATCTGGCGCTCTCCGATCGCAAACCCAAGAAGAAGCAGGGCTGGGTGAAGGGGGATATGCAAAAGGGGCGCGGCGGCAGCTGGATGCTGGCGCGTACTCTGGATAATCCTGCCATCAGCAGGTTTGATTCGGTATCGGTGCGCGAGGGGCTGCGGCTCTATCGCATCAAGCCCCAGACCGGCAAAACCCACCAGATCCGGGTTGCCCTCAAAAGTATCGGCGCCCCCATTCTCGGGGATGAGCGCTATGGCGGTACGCCAGCCGATCGCGGCTATCTGCACGCCTGGCGGCTCAGTTTCACCCTGGCGGGCGAGCCGTTCGACTTTGTATGTCCGCCCGATGTGGGGAGTGAATTTGTCACCCCCGAGCTCACGGCAGCCATCGCAGCCCTTGCGCCCTGATGCTTATGCGCCCAGCGTCTGACACCATGATCCATTCAGCGAAAGCGCGTGATCCTGACGGACGTGCACCGCGCTGGATCCTGGCCGACTTTGACGACACCCTGGCCCCCGGCGACAGCCACGCCGGTCTGCTGCGCTATATCCTGCGCCGCCGGATCTGGCCGCTGCTGCTGTTGCCAGTGATTGCGCTCGGTGGTTTGGTCTATCTGGTGCCCAGCCAGCGGCGGCGCGGTATTTCCCTTATCTGGTGGGCCATCACTCTGGGGCTCTCTCCCCTCGGTTGGCGCAAGCTGGTGCGCGCCTATTGCCGCATCAGGCCGGGACTGTTTCGTCAGGCTCGCGAGCTGCTGCAAAGCGAGGGGGCGCGCTGCTGGGTGATCTCCGCCAGTCCCTGCGCGCTGGTGCGCGCCCAGCTCTATCAGCAACTGCCCGGCCAGTTGCCCCACCGGATCATTGGCTCGCAGATGCACTACCGTTTTGGCGGCCTGATGCCGCGCTTCTATTGCCACGGCCATCACAAGCTGCTGCCGGAGATTTGCGCCCTCGATGCCGAGCTGGCCTTGAGCGACAGCCTGCACGATCTGCCGCTGCTGGGGTTGGGGAAAGAGGCGTGGCTGATCAATCCGACGCCTGTGCGACTGCAAAAAGCCCGGGCCCGCTTGCCCCATCTGCTGGTCAAAAACTGGCAACTGTAAGCCAAAGCTGACAGTCCTGCGGGTCGTCACCGTTTGATCCGCAAGGCTGTGGCTTGAATGTCACAATCCATTTACATCTTCTGCTGCCAGCTGCGAAAAACTATCTGCAACCCGCCTCTTCTCTTCCTGCTACGCCCTGCTTCTAATGAAACAAGTTGTTAACACTTGCTGCGCCGCTGGGTGCTGCAATCCGTTTTAACCGAATCAAGAGCAAGGAGCGCCCGATGAATGCCACCTCTTCCACTACCCACACCATCAATCCGTTAGGCACAGACGGTTTCGAGTTTGTCGAGTACACAGCCCCCGATGCCAAGGGGATTGCCGCCCTCAAGAGCCTGTTCGTTTCGCTCGGGTTTGCCGAGGTCGCCAAGCACAAACACAAGCAGTGCTGGCTCTACCGGCAGGGGGATATCAACTTCGTGGTCAATGCCGAGCCTCACTCCCAGGCGGAGCAGTTTGCCAGCCTGCACGGGCCGAGCGTTTGCGGCATGGCATTTCGGGTGAGCGATGCGGGCAAAGCCCAGCAGTACGCCATCGCCAAGGGGGCCAAGCCTTTTGTCGGCAAGATTGGCCCGATGGAGCTCAATATTCCCGCCATCTACGGTATCGGCGAGAGCACGCTCTCCTTTGTCGACCGCTACGGCGACAAGGGCTCCATCTACGACGTGGATTTTGTTTTCTACCCCGACTGGCAGGCCCGGATGGCGGAGGTGGATGCCGGTCTTATGGAGATCGATCACCTGACCCATAACGTCCATCGCGGCAATATGGATGTCTGGTCCAATTTCTACGAGCGGATCGGCAACTTCCGCGAAATTCGCTACTTCGATATCGAGGGCAAGCTGACCGGGCTGCATTCACGCGCCATGACCGCTCCCTGCGGCAAGATCCGCATCCCCATCAACGAGTCGGCGGATGACAAGTCGCAGATCGAGGAGTACCTGCGTCAGTACAAGGGGGAGGGGATCCAGCACATCGCCATGGCCTCCAGCGATATCTACCACACCATCCGCACCCTGCGCAGCCGCGGTACCGGCTTTATGCCGACGCCCGATACCTACTACGAGAAGGTGAACAGTCGTGTCGAGGGGCATCAGGAGAATCTGGCGGCCCTCAAAGAGCTGCGCATCCTCATCGACGGCTCCCCCACCAAGGATGGCATCCTGCTGCAGATCTTCACCGATACCGTGATTGGCCCGGTCTTCTTCGAGATCATCCAGCGCAAGGGCAACGAAGGGTTTGGCGAGGGCAATTTCAAGGCGCTGTTTGAATCGATCGAGCTGGACCAGATCCGCCGCGGCGTGCTGGATGGCGGCGAGGATGAGAAGGGGGCACGTAAAGAGGGAGCGAACAATGCGTAACTGGATTAACTTCCCCCATCGGGAGGGGACTCACTCTCGGCAGGCCCATGCCGACCTGCCGGAACAGGCCATTTATGAGCGCGAACTGGGGCGCAGCGGCTTTTTCGGCCCGGCTACCCACATGCATCACAAGCATGCTCCCACCGACTGGAGCAGTTGGGAGGGACCGCTGCGGCCACGGCTGTTTGACCTCAATGCCCTGCAAGAGGAGGTGAGCTCACTCTCCCCCTGGGTGGCTCCCGACATTCTCAGCAACCCTCACTGCCGCTACCGAGTCTGGCGGCTATCCGAGGCGATGCCGTTTCTGGTGCGCAACGCCGACGGCGACGAGCTGCTCTTTATCCACGAGGGGAGCGGCGAGTTCTTCTGCGACTACGGCCACCTGAGCCTGCGGGACGGCGACTATGTGGTGATCCCCCGTGGCACCATGTGGCGCATCGAGCCGACAGCGCCCCTGTTCATCCTGATGATCGAGGCGACCAACGACAGCTATCAGCTGCCGGACAAGGGGCTGGTGGGCAATCACGCCATCTTCGACCCGGCGGCGCTGGATGTGCCCGCCATCAACGAGCGCTTTTTGGCCCAGCAGGATGAGAATCCCTGGTCGCTGCAGGTGAAACGCCACGATCAGGTATCGGTCATCACCTGGCCCTTCAACCCGCTGGATGCGCAGGGGTGGCACGGGGATTTGTGCGTGGTGCGCCTCAACTGGCGGGATATCCGCCCGCTGATGAGCCACCGCTACCATCTGCCGCCGTCAGCTCATTCGACCTTTGTGGCGAGCCGCTTCGTGATTTGTACCTTCGTGCCGCGCCCCATCGAGAGCGATCCCGGCGCCCTCAAGGTGCCCTTCTATCACAGCAATGACGATTATGACGAGGTGCTCTTTTACCACGCCGGGGACTTCTTTAGCCGGGACAATATCGAGCGGGGCATGGTCACCTTCCATCCCGCCGGTTTCACCCACGGCCCCCATCCCAAGGCGTTTGCGGCAGGGCAGGCCTATGCCAAGAAGTTCACCGACGAGGTGGCGGTCATGCTAGACACCCGCGATGCGCTGAACGTTGGCAGTCTGTGCGAAGGGATCGAGAACACCCGGTATGTCTCCAGCTGGCAGCGCCCGGACGCTGCTGCCGGCAAATAAGGAATCGCTTATGAAATTGGCAACATTGAACAATGGCAAGCGCGATGGCGCTTTGGTGGTGGTGAGCCGGGATCTGACCCGGGCGGTACGGGTGAGCGAGATTGCCCCGACTTTGCAGGCCGCTCTCGACGAGTGGGCCGAGGTTGCCCCCAGGCTGGAGGTTGTTTATCAGCAGCTTAACGAGGGCCGTGTGGCCGAGGCGTTCCCCTTTGACGAAGCGTCTTGCCTCTCTCCGCTGCCGCGTGCCTATCAGTGGGCCGATGGCAGTGCCTACGTCAACCACGTGGAGCTGGTGCGCAAGGCGCGCGGCGCCGAGATGCCGGAAAGCTTCTGGCACGATCCGCTGATGTATCAGGGGGGCTCCGACAGCTTTTTGGCTCCCCGCGGGCCGATTGTCATGGGATCGGAGGAGTGGGGGATCGATTTCGAGTCGGAAGTCGCCATCATCACCGACGACGTGCCGATGGGGGTGAGCCCGCAGGGGGCCGTTAGCCACGTCAAGCTGCTGATGCTGGTCAACGATGTGAGCCTGCGCAACCTCATTCCGGGCGAGCTGGCCAAGGGCTTTGGTTTCTTCCAGTCCAAACCGTCCAGCGCCTTCTCGCCGGTGGCCATCACCCCGGATGAGCTGGGCGATGACTGGCACGATGGCAAGGTGATGCTGCCCCTGCGCACCCATCTGAACGGCGCCCTGTTTGGCGCACCGGATGCCGGGGTGGACATGACCTTCAGCTTCTTCGAACTGATTGCCCATGCGGCCAAGACCCGTCCCCTTGGTGCCGGTTGCATCATCGGCTCGGGCACCGTCTCCAACTACGATCGCAGCGCCGGTTCATCCTGCATCGCCGAGCGCCGCATGCTGGAAATTCTTGATTGTGATCAAGCTATAACCCCCTATTTGCAGTTTGGTGATAGAGTGTCGATCGCGATGGAAGATCGCTCTGGCCAAAACCTGTTTGGCACCATCTCTCAACAGGTGGTGCCAGCGAGCGGTCAGGGAGGTTGATGGCCAGCGCCGGTGGCGGCAAACCTATTCGGGATATGTCCGGATCACGACGAGCCCTCAACCGGTGCCGGGTACACAAGGAGGCAGGTGGCGAGCACCTGCCGGGCTTCGGGCCCAGATAAGATGCAGGGACAGATTATGTTGCAGTTGTTTGGCTATTGGCGTTCGTCGGCAAGTTTTCGGGTACGGATCGTGTTGCAGCTCAAGGGGCTCGCCTACGAGCAGCATCCCATCAATTTGCGGCAAGGCGAGCAGTGCGAGAAGGCCTATCGCCGGATCAATCCGCAAGGGCTGGTGCCGTTTCTGGTGGATGGCGATGTGCAGCTCGGTCAGTCGGTCGCCATCATGGAGTACCTTGACGAGACCTATCCCGCCTACTCCCTGATGCCCTCTTCCCCCGACGCGCGGGCCCGAGTGCGCCAGATCGTCAACATGATCGCCTGCGATATCCACCCGCTCAACAATCTGCGGGTGCTCAACTATCTGGAAGAGCACTTCAGGGCCAACAACGAGCAGGAGGCTTGCTGGTATCGCCACTGGATTGACGAGACCTTCACCGCCCTCGAACAGCTGTTGATGACCACCGCCGGTGTCTACTGCGTCGGCAACGAAGTGACCCTGGCCGACTGCATGCTGGTGCCCCAGGTCTACAACGCCCGCCGCTACGACATGACCCTGGACGATTACCCCACTATCCGCCGCATCGTCGCCAACTGCGAACAGTTGCAAGCCTTTATCAAGGCCGCCCCCGCAAACCAGTCGGACGCGCAGTGACAACCTGACTTAACGAACATCGCGGGATGGCATCAACACGCCATCCCACGCGTCACATCTCCTCATCTCTTTATTCCCCTCTCTGTGCGCTTTGTGTTCTTCGTGTTGACGGCTGAATGTCGCCAATAATCCTTCTTTTGTCACACTTATCAACATTTTGCATTGACTTAGTCTTTATTGTTGGTGTTTTGGGCTGTCAGTCACACTCAAGTCAGTTGATTGGGCCTAGTATCGCCACGCCAGCGGAACAGCTGAAAGCAGAAATGCGTACAGGTCGCCTATCAGGGGGCCTTGGCTACCTCCCTGGTTTCCATGGTTTATTCGCACTGCTCTTTTTCGTGTTTACGGTTTGATGGCCCGCACTGTCCGGCCCGTGTCACCGCGCAGATCCCTTGTGACAGCGGCAGGTTGACTGGCGCGCCACCGCTTATTTGCAACCACTCTGTGCAACAAGGAGATCTCATGTATTCCTTCAAAAAGTGCGTCGTCGCACTCTCCATCAACCTTGCTCTCTTCTCGTCGGCGTTCGCCTGTACCACCTTGCTGGTCGGCAGTGAAGCCAGCGCCGATGGCTCCATGATGGTGGCCCGCAGCGCCGACAGCGATGCCCTGAAAGCCCAGCATTTCGTGATCCATCCGGCCAAGCAGGGGCAGAGCGGTATGCACAGCTCCAAGGCTCACAATGGCGCCAATGATTTCAGCTACCCCTTGCCGAAAAACTCCCTGCGCTATACCACGGTACCGAACTGGAAGACCCAGCTGCATGGCGCCACCGGGTTCAACGAGAAGGGAGTCGGGGTGAGCGGCACCGAGTCCATTTTTGCCTCATCCGACGCGCTCGCCTTTGACCCCTATGTGGAAGATAAGGGGATCACCGAGGATGACATTCCCGATGTGTTGCTCTCCCGGTCCACATCGGCCCGCGAGGCGATCTCGTTGCTTGGCAACATCATCGAGACCATAGGCGCGGGAGAGGGATTTGGTGTCGCCGTGGTGGATGATAACGAGCTCTGGTATCTGGAGACTGCCACCGGCCATCACTGGATGGCGCAGCGTCTGCCGAAAAATCACTACTTTGCCACCGGCAATCAGGGCCGCCTGCAGCAGTACGATCCCGCCAGTGCCGATATGATGGGATCGAAAAATCTGATCGAATTTGCCACCGAGAAGGGGCTCTACCATCCGCAAAAGGAGGGGGCGTTCAACTTCTCGAAAGCCTATACCCGCGATGACGAGCGGGACCGTACCTATAACGATCCGCGGGTCTGGACCATCCAGCAGATGTTCAACCCCTCGCTCAAGCAGGCGGTGGATTCCGGTCGCCAGTTCCCGGTCACCCTCTCCCCCGAGAAGAAGATGACGCTGGAGGAGGTCAAGGCGGTGCTGCGCAATCACTATGACGGCACCGAACACGATCCCTACAGCAAGGGGTTGAACGGTCAGGAGCCGTGGCGCCCCGTCAGCGTGTTTCGCACCTACGAGTCCCATGTGATGCAGGTACGCCCCTGGATGCCGCGTGAGGTGGGGGAGGTGACCTATGTGGGCCTCGGCATGGCGGATCTGACCGCCTTCGTTCCCTACTACAGCGGTCTGGAAGCCTATCCGGCCCACTATGCCATGGGTAGCGGCAAGGCCGACAGCGACTCCATCTACTGGAAATATCGCAAGCTGCAGACCCTGGTAATGACCGACTACCCCAAATTGGCCCCCATGGTGAAGCAGGCGTACCAGAGCTGGGAGGCGAAGATCGCCAAAGAGCAGAAAGAGATGGAAGCCAGCTACCTGAAAACGGTCAAAACCGACAAGGCCGCCGCCAACAGCATGCTCAACGACTTCAATCTGCGGGTGATGAAGGAGGCGGAAACGCTGACCGAAGATCTCACCAACCAGATCTTCACTGTGATCACCCAGGATATTCAGACCGATATCTTCTTCGCCAACAAGGCGAAAAAGGACTGATTGCCCCCATGATGTGGTGAGGCGGCAGAGCGTGTCGTCATCCATGTCTTGAGTATGGTGATCTTCTCACTGTCACCTTTGTTATCAGAAGACGACATAACGAAAAGCCTTCACGGGAGTGAAGGCTTTTTTGCAGAGTGTTCAGATGAGCATGACGAAGCCTGTCTGGCTAAAAACGGTACTCGATATGGAGGGTATGGCTGTCCAGCCCCGGGTTCTTGTCATACATATAGGCGTTGGACATGTGCTCATACTGATAGCCGATCAGCCAATTCTTGGTGATGGCGTAACCGAGGCCGATACCCAGAGCGAACTGCAAGGGACCGCCGTAATCCTTGTAGCCGTGGCCGCGGGTGCCAAATTGATACTGATCGAGCCAGACCATTTCGCCGGGGATCCAGGTCACCCAGTTACCCCATTGGCATTCGATACGGGCACCGCCTCCCAGTCTTGCTGTCTCTTCATCTTCTACCTTGAGGGTACCGCCACGCACTCCCAATCCAAATTGACAGGCCGAGTCTCCCCAGCGCCAGAACATATGGTGAAACTTGGCATCGGCGATCTTGATGTCAAGCTTTTCATTGCTGAACGCCTTGCCCAACTGCAGGGCAAGAATATTGTCATTGGCCACGGCCCCTGTGCTGGTGAGCAGTGAAACCAGCAGGCCAATCCTTGATAGAGTGTTAGCGTCCATGCCCCCTCCAATGTCGTTGAGACCCTGTGGTGCCGATTCAATCGGACACATATCAGGCATAGTCAACAGGCAATAACCCTGTCAATCACGGCCAGAAAAACTAAAAAAAACCATGTTGGCGAATAAATGGTCTATCGCTTTTATGTTCTCAATAACGGGGGAAAAACGGAGTCTGGCTGAACGTTATTTGAACAGTCTGTTATGTGTGATGTTAATAGTGGTCACTTTTCAGGCAATGGCTGAGTGGATTGATGGGGATATCAGAGAGGTTGCCGAACTCGAACAAAATCTTGCCAACCATATTTTGATTGAAAGTTCAATTGATGTGACTCACAAAAAATTAATTTCTTTTTGGAGGGGCGAGGGATAATTAAGAAATTTCTAAATTAATCTTGCTTGTCGTCAAAAATATTTACACCGTGCGAATACATTTATTACCAATGCTGCTTTGAGCGTAAATCTTTTAAAAACAGAGTCTTGTGTCCCTCCTTGTCGTGTGAAGAATGCAGGTGAGTTTTTTGAGTGTTGACCCAATTGTGGCTAATTGATAGCATTCGAAAAAAATGAGAATAAACATGATATACGTCACATTGTGACGTTTTCATGAACGGGATGGGTGCTTACATCGCAATCAATTCTTGCTGGCTTTTTGAGCTGGCATGCTTCGCTATTTTCCTTCCTGTTTTTATTTTACAACCAAATTGTCTGTTTTTTGTCCGGGAAGATGTCATTGCCGTGCGGTAGCTATGGCAAAAAAACAGTATTTCGCGATCAACATCGCTACATCTTTACAGCAATTGAGCAGCATTGCTCATTTTAGGGCTCATGCCTACTCCTGATGAGACTATTGCTGTTCTGTCTGAGATCCATCATATATCGTGTCTTGCTCGATTCACTCAGAACATTCTGAAATGCGTGCTGTAAATGGTAATTTTTTGAGCAAACTGCTCTTGTTCAGACTGCCTGGTATCGCTTCGCAGTCTCGGCAGATTGTCTGTTGATGAGGAACTCAAAACCCGCTTTTGCAGTTGCAGGGCTGGGGATGAACAGCCACATGTCAGTTCGTTTTTTGGTCATGAAAGATAATGAGTCGATCGGCAATAGCGTTGCCAGACCATAAGGCGACCTGGTTTTAACAGATCAACACTTGACTCCATGGGAAAAATTGACACATGAATTTTGCAACCCGGTTATTGGCCATATCGTTAGCCATACAAGTTGGTGGCTGTGCATATGAGCCAAAGCAGGTAGAAGCGTCTCGTCCTCTCGTCAACCCGTCTGTTGCTACCGAATTGTATGCCATGCCTCCTGACCTGCAGCAGGCGCTGAATACACTGCCACAAGGCGCTGCATTCAGTAGAAACAATGTTACCTATACCCTGGGGCAACGCTATGTTTCGGCTCTGGGTCTTGAGTGCGTTGAGCTGTTGTTTAACAGCATGCAAGGCCATTCGCAAAGACGTGCGGCATGCAAGACTGAAGAACAATGGTATCTGATACCTCAACTGGAACAGACCTCTGTCAGCAACCTTCTTGCTGAGCAATAAAATGAAGGCACATGTTTTGAACAAAATGAAAATTTATCAGCTCAGCACACTTCTGTTTCTCATCAGTACATCCTGCGCAACCATGGCCGTTGCCGCCCCGGATTTAGCGCAAGCAAATGGATCATCATTTGGTTACACCCTTTCAGGAAAGGCTGCTGAAAACACCGGCCCCCAGCTTGGTGGTCAAGCAGCACTGAGTGGGCAGGCCAACACAAGTTCAACGACCGGGAGTTTTACTCAACAGAATCGTCAAGGAATGTTGTTACCCGGTGAGGCAGATGTACGTAAATTACTGCCCCAGGCAGAGGTTGGATTACCTCCTCCTTATGGCGCCAATCTGTTTGCCGGTGGCTATGAGACCGAACGCAGCGATGGCCTGAATGACAATTATCTGATTGCGCCAGGGGACAAACTTAATATCTGGATCTGGGGGGCCGTCAATTTTTCCAATGTAGTGACGGTAGATAATCAAGGCAATATTTTCATTCCTGATGTCGGCCCGATAAATGTCAAGAATGTACCTGCCAGCCAGGTCAATAATCTGGTGACCAGCAGGATTGGTGATGTTTTTACGAATAATGTCAATATCTACGTCAACCTGCTGACAACAACTCCCGTGAGTGTGTTTGTTACAGGCCCGGTAATACGGCCAGGCCAGTATGCGGGTCAATCCTCTGACAGTGTGCTCTATTTTCTCAAGCGGGCAGGGGGGATAGACTCGGAGCGCGGCAGCTATCGTCAAATTAAGGTATTACGCCAGAACCAGGTCATCCAAAAAATCGATCTGTATGAATTCATGCAGCAAGGCAAAATGCCCAAGCTCTCTTTTAAAGATCAGGATGTCATCCTGGTAGAGCCACAGGGCCCGATGATAAATGTCGCGGGCAAGGTGCGTAACCCATTCCGTTTCGAATTGACTCAGCGCAATACGCTAGGCTCGGAGTTGGTCAACTATGCTCTGCCGCTTGCCAAGGTGAGTCATGTCGGGGTGATAGGTGACCGTCCAAGTGGTCCATTCTCCATCTATTTACCTTACAAGGATTTTGCCAGCCTCCAGCTTAAGGATGGTGACAAAGTCTTGTTCAACGATGACATGCATGCTCAGGTTTATGATGTGCAGGTCGCTGGTAGCTATATGGGACCCTCATATTTTACAGTGCGCAAGCAGACCAAACTGCATGAGCTGCTCAACCATATTCCCATTGACCCACAGCTTGCCGATTACCAATCCATCTACCTTATGCGCAAGAGTGTCGCTGCGCGGCAAAAAGAGATGTTGGAAGAGTCGCTCAACCGGTTGGAACGCAGTGTGTTTACTGCTCCTGCCAGCTCGGATGGTGAAGCGGCGATCCGTGCCAAAGAGGCAGAACTGGTGATGCGCTTTGTCGAAAAGGCCAGAAAAATCCAGCCACTTGGCAAGGTGGTGGTCGCAGACAAGGGGATTGTTGCGAACATTCAGTTGGAACAGGGTGACCAGATTGTCATACCGAACAGAACGGACCTGATTCAGGTCGGTGGGGAAGTATTGATGCCACAGGCCGTCGTCTACAACGCCAATGCGACTCTCGATGACTATGTGGCATGGGCTGGCGGATTCACCGAGCGTGCGAATGACCAACGGATTGCCGTGGTTCATGCCAACGGGTTGGTGGAGTTTAAAAATAAGGGGAGTGTCCAGCCCGGTGATCAGATCCTGGTGTTGCCCAAGGTTGACAGCAAAACCATGCAATCGGTCAAGGATATTACTCAAATTATCTATCAGATCGCCGTGGCTGCTAACGTAGCAATTAACTAAGCCGCTGATTGCGGCGTAAAACAGACTCGCCCCCGGCGAGTCTGTTATACGGTAGAGCGACTTAATGAATAAACCGATTCTTAATCAAACGCCGCGTACCTCCTTACAGGTATTGCGAGATGTTGTCTTTGGCCTGCTTATTCGCGAGCTTAAAACCCGTTTTGGCAGCTATCGCTTGGGGTATGCTTGGGCACTACTGGATCCACTGCTGATGATCGGTGCCTTTAGCCTGATTTTTGGCTTGCGCGGTCATAGCGGATTTGGCGGAGCGCCAGCACCACTATTTATCACCGCAGGGTATCTGCCTTTTATTTTTTTTAAAAATGTGGTCAGCAAGCTGCAATCTGCAGTCAGCGCCAATATGGGGCTGTTCTGTTACCGCCAGGTCACTCCGTTCTCAACGTTTATTGCCCGTTTTATGCTCGAAACCATGGTCGGGATGCTGGTGGGGGGGGTATTAATATTGGGACTAATCTGGTTTGGCTTTGATGCCATTCCTGCCGATCCGCTGCAGGTGATCCTTGTCTATCTGCTGTTGATGGTATTCTCGTTTTCTCTCGGAATTGTCTTTTGCGTGATCTGCAATTTGGTGCAAGAGGCCGACAAATTCCTCAACCTGCTGATGATGCCATTGATGTTTATCTCATGCGTCATGTTCTCGCTCGCCACCATCCCGGCCCAATATCGGCACTGGTTTTTATGGAATCCGCTGGTGCATGCTCTAGAGCTTATTCGCAGTGGCTGGATTGCCGGCTACAGTAGCCCCTATGTCAGCTCGAGCTATCTGGCTGCTGTCACCCTGATACTGCTCACCTTCGCCATGAGTTGCTATCGGTTAAGCCATCGCCGCCTTATCGCCAGTTAAAGTGAAACCTGATGATCGTTCTTGACTCTGTTACCAAGTACTACCCGACCAAATTTGGTCGTAACTATGTGCTGCGCGATGTATCGCTCACCCTGCCTCGGGACCGCAATATCGGCATTCTGGGGGTCAACGGGGCGGGCAAATCGACCCTGCTACGACTGCTCGGGGGCATGGATATGCCCAACCGTGGCAAGGTGAGCCGATATTGCCGGGTATCCTGGCCACTGGCATTGGGGGGGGGCTTTCAGGGCAGCATGACGGGGCGTGAAAATACCCGTTTTGTCTGCCGCATTCATGGGGTGCGCGAGACGGCAGCTGTTGAGGAGTGGGTCAAGGAGTTTTCCGAGATTGGTCAGCATTTTGAACTGCCGATCAAAACCTACTCCAGCGGCATGAAATCAAAGTTCTCTTTTGCCGTCAGCATGGCTTTCGATTTCGATATCTATCTGACCGACGAGATCACCTCGGTGGGGGATGCCCGTTTTAAACAGAAGTGCATCGACGTCTTTAACAAAAAGCGTGAAACCGCCAGCCTTATCATGGTATCACACGATATGAAAAACCTGCGCCAGCAGTGTGATATGGGCATGTTATTGCGCAATGGCCAGCTGGAAGTGTTCGACAATATCGACGACGCCATCCGTATTTATCAAACTTTGTAACAAGCAAGCCTAACCATGACTCATCCTATTCCTGCGAACAAACCTCTCCGTCTGCTGCGCAAATTGCGCAATCAGCCCAAACGATTTTTTATTGACTCCAGTGGTTACAAACTCGCTCATCGTTCATGGCAGCAAAGCCTGAAACTGGGCAGTTTTTTATGGGTGGTGGTCAGTTTTGTTGTCGCATCACTCTATTTTGGCGGGATTGCTTCAGACCGTTATGTCAGCCGCAGCGAAATCATCATAAAGCAGGCAGATCAAATCAAAATGTTGCCCGATGCCCTGTCTATGCTGGGGCTGGGTGGCAGCAATCATCAGGATGTACTGCTGGTACAAGACTATCTGCGCTCTTGGGATCTGCTGGCAAAACTGGATCGGGAACTGGCGTTGAAGGCGCACTACCAAGGCAGTAATGCTGATTTTTTCTCACGCTTGTCGAGCAGTGCCACCCGCGAAGAGTTTCTGGAATATTACCGTGACCACCTGACCTTGCGTCTTGATGAACTCTCCGGGGTATTAACCATCGAACTGCAGGCATTCGATCCTGCATATGGCCAGAAGGTAGTCAGCTTGATGCTGAAAGAAGCGGAAGGCTTTATCAACAAGCTGGGCCATCAGGTCGCCATGGACCAGCTCGCGTTTGTCGAACAAGAGGTTAACCGTTCTCATCAACGCTTGCAGGCAGAGAAAGCCAAGGTGCTGGCGTTTCAAAATAGCCATCAGCTAATTAGCCCGGAATCGACCAGCACTGCACGCCTTGGTGTAGTCAGTGAAATTGAAGCTGAACTGGTGCGCCAGCAGGCAGAACTTAAGCAATTGCGCAGTTATATGAAAGAGAGTGCCCCAGGGGTGGTATCGGTGCAAAGTCGTGTTGATGCGTTAAGCAAGCAACTAAAACAGGAAAAGGCGAAATTGACCACCCATGATGCCGGTGCTGGCAATCAGGTGACGCCTGAGGCGATGAACGAAATCACCGCCCAATATATGGATTTGCAAACCCAGGCTACTCTGGCTGCCGATCTCTACAAGACCGGGTTGATCAGCCTGGAGCAAACCCGTGTAGAAGCCTATCGCAAACTTAAACACTTATTAGTTGTCACGCGTCCGACATTGGCGGAAGAGGCTGAATATCCACGCCGTATCTATAACCTGACCACAGTTGGAGTATTACTCTGCCTGTTTTATGGTTTGGTGATAATGGGATTGGCCACGCTGCGTGAACATCAGGATTAAACAATGGTTTTTATCCATCCTTCAGTTATCACAGTTATTTTATTCATTTGTAAAATACATTTAAATTAAACTTATAGGTTTTATATTCAGCCGTATAATCATATTAACTGCCAAATGTTTCATGGCAAAATATATCAACTGGTCGATGATGTATTTTGCTGAAAGCAGATGAGGGCTCACCTCTCGAAACGACCTAAATAAAAAATAAGTATATAACCAATGCTAGGGGATAAAATGAAAGCTGTAATTCCAGTTGCTGGTCTAGGTACTCGTATGTTGCCAGCCACAAAAGCAATACCGAAAGAGATGTTGCCAATTGTAGATAAACCATTGATCCAGTATGTGGTCAATGAATGCATTGCGGCAGGAATCAAAGAGATCATTCTGGTAACCCACTCATCGAAGAACGCTATCGAGAATCACTTCGATAAATCTTTTGAGCTGGAAGCCACATTAGAGAGCAGGGTTAAACGACAATTACTGGAAGAGATCCAGTCGATATGCCCCAAGGATGTGACCATCATGCATGTCCGTCAGGGGGAGGCAAAAGGGCTGGGTCATGCCGTGCTTTCCGCATATCCGCTTGTCGGTGACAACCCCTTTGTCGTGGTATTGCCAGATGTGATTATCGACGACGCAGCAAGCGATCTGAAAAAGGACAATCTGGCAAAAATGGTTCGTAATTATAAAGAGTCAGGTCACTCCCAGATTATGGTGGAACCTGTCGATATCAAAGACGTGTCAAAATACGGTATCGTGGACTGCCACTCCATTGATGTGGATGCGGGAGAGTCTGCCACCATATTTGATGTTGTTGAGAAGCCTGAGCAAGATGAGGCGCCATCCAATCTTGCCATTGTTGGTCGTTACGTGTTGACACCTGAGATATGGCCACACCTGCGAACCACACAACCCGGAGCTGGTGATGAAATCCAGTTGACCGATGCGATTTCAGAATTGTTGAAATCTGGTGAGGTCGATGCATTTTGCATGCAAGGAAAATCTCATGATTGCGGTGATAAACTGGGATATATGAAAGCGTTTGTTGAGTATGGCCTCCGCCATAAAGATTATCAGCATAGCTTTAAAGCATTTATCGGGTCACTGGCGTTGTAACTACCATTCTATTTGACTCATCCGCGTATAACACATCCACGTTAGTATCGAAACAAGATGAGAAAACTGAAGAAATTTTTCAAAAGCCCGGGAATTTTTATTCGTGATCATTTGAATAAAAAATATCCGGTCATTCGAAACGAGATTGCTTGTGCAGAGAATGAAGAAGATATTCTGATGCGCCATGACTTGGCTCTGGAGAGTCAAATAGAAATCGATTTTCCAATCGATGTGGTATTTACATGGGTCGATGATTCTGATCCCGCTTGGCAAACACGTTATCAACATTACAAGCAGTTAGTCAATGAAGGTAATGTTGGGCAACATGCCACTGATCCTGCAAGGTTTAGCAACCATGATGAGCTGAAATATTCACTGGGCAGCGTACTGAAGTTTTTGCCCTGGGTTCGACGTATATATATTGTGACTGATAAACAGTGTCCGAAATGGTTGACTCCCTCTGATCGGGTCCGGATTGTCGACCACTCGGACATTATCGAGTCACAATACCTGCCTACGTTCAATTCCCATGTGATTGAAGCCCACCTGCACAAGATACCTGGACTGGCGGAGCACTTTATCTATTTCAATGACGATGTCTTTGTCGCCAGACCACTACCAGCGGGACATTTTTTCAGAAGCAATGGTATTGCCTCCCTCTTTATGTCCAAGAAAAGCTTGGCCATTATGCAAGGGAAGGGGGCTGATACACCTACCTTGTCTGCATCATTAAAATCTGCAGCTATCTTGAATCATGACTTCAGTTTTCTCATTGATCATCCATTGGTACATACCTACGTTCCTCTGCGGAAAAGCATGTTTGAGGAATGCTGGCGATTATATAGAGCAGAGTTGAGGAAATTTTTGTCGAATAAATTCAGAACAAATGATGACTTGAATTTGGCAACATTTTTCGTTCCTTGGCTCTCATATATTCGAGGCGTGTCTGTGCCTTCTAGGGACATTTGTTACTATTTTAATATCAGGTCACCTGCTGCAGCTACGTATTTCAACGCTCTTCAGATAGCAAAAAATAAGGGAACATTACCCCACTCATTTTGTGCCAATGACTTTAATACGAAAAATATAAAGCAAAAAAGCAATGCTCAGCTATTGCTTTCTAATTATTTCACTGGGATTTCGGGATAAACAAGTGAACAAGTTAATATCGGTAATTATTCCTGTCTACAATGTAGAAAAATATATTCGAGACTGCATTGACTCATTAACAATCCAAGTCGTTGCAGGTTTCAGTTTTGAGGAGTCCGTTGAGGTTATTTTTATCGATGATGGCTCGCCTGACAATTCAGTTGAAATAATCAGAGAATATCAGAATACCTATAAGAATATATATCTCATACAGCAAGAAAATGCTGGTCAGTCAGTTGCCAGAAACAATGCGATCAAGATCGCTTCTGGAGAGTATGTATTTTTCTTGGACTCTGATGATCTATTGCCACCAGATGCGCTCTCTCCATTGTACAAGTTGGCAAAGGAAACAGATTCTGAGGTTATCGTTTCACATAGTAAAGCATTTAACTCTAGAAGAAGCTGGTTTATTGAGGATCATGCTGAAGTTGCTAGCGCAGCGCTTAGAAAAGTGAAATTCTTCCATCACTCTATTTTAGTAAAAACACCGGCACCGTGGGCCAAGTTATATAAAAGAAATCTGCTGTTAAGAAATAATATCGAGTTTCCCGTTGGTATCAAACTGGCTGAGGACTGGATATTTGTGATGAAAGCTATGTATAAGGCTAATCATATATCAACGACTCCACATATAAGCTATCTCTATCGTGGACGAGATGATGAGGATAATCCGTCCTGCACACAAATTGTCAACGAAAAAGTATTCTATGATCTAACTAAAGTATACGAACTGACATTGCAATTTGGATTACCGGATCGCCAGACGTATCTTGCAAAACTGTTTGTGTTACGGGGGTTGCTATACCGTCTAACCAAGTATTCGGCTGATTGCACCATTGATGAAGTAAAACCCGTATATAAACATCTTAGACACTTTCTAAATTCTCATATTGGTGATAAACCATTGAGAGTTTTTACACCACCGAGACGGCTACCATTATTGCTCATCTACCATGGCTTCTATTCAGAAGCACATAGAGTCATGAATGGCGTATTTAAAAAGTCATGTCTTAATAAGGGAATTGAAAAGAGCGACAATGATATTATTCAAGACTACCACAGCTTGAAAAATAAAAAGTTAAAAGCAAAGATAAGAAAAATAAAAAATAAAGTAAAGTCATCATGCATCAATACGGCATGGAAAGCCAAATATGGTATATCAAAAGTAGTCAGTGCAGCACTATATAAAGACAGTGATAATATTGTTCTTGTAGGTGAACGATTAGGTAAAACTGCAAATGATTCTAGTTACCATGTTTTTTGCCATGTTCAAGATGCTAAAAAATATAAAGGGAATAAAGAGTATTATTATGTTATAGATGGTAAAGCTAAAACAAAAGAAAATCTTGATGGTTTTCCCAATGTAATAAAATATGGTAGTTTAAAACACTTTATTATTTTTAACAGAGCATCTACTTATGTATTCAGCGATAGCATGAGGGATGTATTCCACCAGTGGCAGCGTGTTGCTGAGGAGCACAAGCATAAGAGAAAAATTTTCCTGCAACACGGCATTTTCGCTCTTAACAGAGCGACGGGATACTATGACAAGAACTCTATGGAAAAACGGCATGAGTTGCCGGATAAATTTATTGTCAGCTCTGATTTTGAAAAGCAACTAATATGCAAGCAGTTCGGTTTTGATAAGAGCGAAGTTTCAGTTACAGGTCTTTCCCGTTTTGATAAGCTACCGAAGCAACAAAGTAAGCGCTCGAGTAGAATATTGATTCTGCCAACATGGAGAGATTGGCTTTCAAATGTCAATGAGAAACAGTTTATTAACTCTCAATACTACAAGAAGATAAATGAGTTAATTTCATCTGATAGTTTTAACAAAATGTTAGCAGAGCATAATATGTCTGCTGACGTATGTTTGCATCATAAAATGCACGCGCACTTAAAAGCTTTACCTTGCTCCAATAAAATTACTATCCATAGTATGAACGACATTGATGTTCAATCACTTATTGTATCGGCAGATATAATGATTACTGATTACTCATCTGCGTCATTTGATATGCTTTATCAGCGAAAACCTGTCCTTTACTATTGGTTTGATGCACAAAAGTTCTTCTCTACTCGTGGTGGGCCTCTTGTGTGTCCTCGTACTGGTATTCCTGGGCCAGTTGTTACATCAGAAAAAAATCTTATTGAAGAACTCAAAGGGATTATCTCCAATAACATTAATATGGATAAGAAGTATGAGAAAGTTGCCAATAAGTTCTTTACATATAGAGATAACAAGAATTCGAAAAGAATTGTTGATTTGATTGAGGCTTAGTCTAAATTTTCAGTGGCGCCAAACATTAATTGGTGTCTGCTGGCTACTATATTTTAAATATGTGAGAGAGTAATGGAAAGAATAAAAAATAGAGAGGGTATATTAAAGGTAGGGTCTAGTTTTTTTCATGGCCATTACCCTGAAATGATTAACTCTGAAATTATCTTGGATGGTGAGAATAATATACTTTACTGTCAAGAAGGTGTTACATTGAAAAATGTAACTCTAAGGTTTTTGGGAAGCAATTCAGTTGTGTTTTTATCGCGGAGCAGACATCCATATACATTTTCTGCAAATATTTTTAATGGCTCAGTCCTATTCTTTGGCGAGGATAATTATTTTAATCCGCACGGACAAATAATGAGCCTTACTCTTTCTGAAGGAAAAAATGTTTTTTTCGGCAGTCGGTGCTTATTGTCTTTTGGTATTAGTATTAGATTAGCGGATCCTCATCTTATTTTTGACGCCACGACTAAGAAAAGAATCAATCATAGTAAAAGTGTTTATGTTGGAGATCATGTTTGGATTGGGCAGGATGCTCTCCTTCTCAAGGGAACGAAAATAGGGTCTGGGAGTATTGTTGGGGCAAGTGCTGTTTTATCAAACAAGACGGTTCACTCAAACTCTAGTTGGGCTGGTAATCCAGCAAAAATGGTTAGGGATAATGTTTTTTATACGGAGGATTGCGTTCACAATTGGACTAGTGTCGAAACTGAAAAATTTAATGAGAAAGATACTGATGCATATATTTTTAATTTCAAGGATGGAGAAACAAAGTCGTTTGATAATATTGATTGTGATTTTATCTCTTTGGTTAATGCAAAGGAAAAACTTGGGTATATAATATCTACTATTAGTTGCTTTAATAAAAAGGATAGATTTTTCATCCCAGAAGCTACAATATAAGTTATTGAGAGGCAAATTTTACAGTAAGGTATTTTGTCAGTGTGTACTCTAAACTAAATTAGATAATAAATTCTAAGTGAAAACTCTATCTTCATACAGCAGTGGAAATTAGAGTTTTCTGCTTATGGTATATTCAAAACCTATAATATGAAAATTATATTGCGATAGTTTTTGCACACAAAAAATAACTCTCATGTGGTTTCTAACATAATCTTCTGAGCAATTTGCATGACTTTATGGACACAATCCAGCGGCATACTGGCCCGCAGCACTCAAATCAGCGCCTGTCTGGGACAGCCATTGGCGCGCTTTGCTTCCCCTGATGCCGTAAAGTCGGGTGATGTGCTGATCGGCTGGGGCCAGAAGGCTAATACCCACCAGATCAAGGAGCAGGCCAAGACCCTGAGTTTGCCCTATTGGCAGCTTGAAGATGGTTTTATCGGTTATATCGGCCATCCCGCCAGGGGGGGCAAGGCGGTCTCGCTGATCGCCGATCCGGTGGGGATCTATTACGATGCCCGCCAGCCCAGCCAGCTTGAGCAATTGATTGCCACCCCGTGCGAGCCACAGATGTTGGCACGGGCCGAACGATTGATCGGTGAGCTGGTACGCCTCGGGGTCACCAAATACAACTGTTATGCCACTGCCCCCGGTCAGTCGATTGCCAGCGGCAGCGTGACCGCCCTCTCTGCTGTCGGGGACTATGGCGGCTTGCCATCAGGGCTTGCCACACGTCTGCAGCAGAGCGCCAAACCCAGGGTCCTGCTGGTCGATCAGGTGGCGGGGGATCTCTCCATTCCGGGGGCGCTGGCCAGTGAAGCTGATTTTGTGGCGATGGTGGAGGCGGCGCGCCGCAATCATCCCGATGCGCGCCTGCTGCTGCGCACCCATCCCGATACTCGCCTTGGCAAGAAGCGCGGGGTGTTGGCCCGTCTGAACCTGGATGATGTGGAGATTGTGGCCGATCACTGCCATCCCCATGCGCTGCTCAATGTGGTGGATGCTGTCTATACGGTGTCATCCCAGCTTGGTTTTGAGGGCCTGTTGCTTGGCAAGCCGGTCTATTGCTTCGGTATGCCGTTTTATGCGGGTTGGGGGCTGACCCATGACAGCAAGCAGTGTGAACGGCGCAACGTAAAAGTGTCGCTCGCCCAGCTGGTCGCGGCAGCCTTGATCCGCTATCCCCGCTATCTCGACCCTGTGCTGGGCCAGCGTTGCGAGGTAGAGGAGGTGATCGCCATTATTGCCAATCAGCGCCGCCCCGCGCCGCGCTGGCGCAGGCTTTATCTGGTCGGTTTCTCGCTGTGGAAGCGGGCATTTATGCAGGCGTTTTGCCAGCATTTGGCCGATGAGTTGCGCTTTGTGCGCAAGCCACCCAAGCGGTTGACCGGTGACGAGCAGATATTGGTGTGGGGTAGCCGCCACCCTGATCTCGCCTCTGCAATCCGGGTCGAGGATGGTTTTATTCGCTCGAGGGGGCTGGGCTCCAATCTCTGTCGTCCCTCCTCCTTGTCACTGGACCCGGTCGGGATCTATTTCGATAGTCGCACTCCCAGCGGGCTGGAACAGTTGCTCAACTATCAGGAGTTGACAGAGGTGGAGGTCAAGCGCGGGGATGCGCTGCTCGCCTTGCTACGGGAACACAGGGTCAGCAAATACAATGTGGGCGAGCCGCAGCACTACACCAGGCCCGATGATGGTCGTGAGCTGGTGCTGGTGGTGGGTCAGGTAGATGGCGATGCCTCCATTCAGACCGGGAGCCCCCATATTCGCAGCAATGAGCAGTTGCTGTGGGCGGTGCGAGCGGCCAAACCCGATGCTCATATTCTCTACAAGCCACACCCTGATGTGGTGGCGGGCAATCGTGGTGGGGCGATTTCTGCGGCCTGTCTGGCGGAGTGTGTCGATAGCCAGGTGCTGGATATTGGGCTCACCAGCCTCTATCCCCATGTGGATGAGCTGCATACCATGACCTCGCTCAGTGGCTTCGAGGCGCTGGTGCAGGGGGTCAAGGTGACGACCTGGGGCCAACCCTTCTACAGTGGCTGGGGGTTGACCACGGATGCCAATCCGCCTGCTCGTCGTCAACGTAGTCTGCCGCTGGCTGCGCTGGTCTATCTGACGCTGGTTGCCTATCCGCTCTATCTCGATTGGCAGACCGGGCTCTGGATAAGTCCGGAGCAGTTGATCCACCAACTGGCGAAGCAGGGACACTCATCGGCCCAAAAAGCGAGCCGCTGGCAACGCTGGCAGCTCAAGCTCGGTTACTTGTTCCAGACGCTCATGCAGCGCCCCTCTCTCTCCCCGTTTTTGAGATAAGTCGTCAATGAAGATTTTGTTACTGCAAGGCCCGCTTGGCCCTTTCTTTCAGACCCTGAGTCGCCAGTTGACCGAGGCGGGACATCAGGTGGTGAAGATCCATTTCAATGGCGGGGATGAGTGCTGGCCCTGTGCCGGAAAAAATCTGCGTTTTCGCGGGAAACCGGAGAGCTGGAACGCCTTTTTCCGCCGGGTGCTCAAGCAGCAGGGTATCGATACGGTGATCTGTTACGGGGACTGCCGTTATTACCATCTGGAGGCTGGCCGTATCTGCAAGTTGAAGCGAGTGCCATTCTGGGCGATGGAGGAGGGCTATCTCAGACCCGATTTCGTCACGCTGGAACAGGGGGGGGTCAATGCCTTCAGCCCCTGGTATGAGCGGCGCGATCAACTTGCCCAACTGGATTGGCCTGTGCCTTATGACAGCTCGCTCAAGGTGGGCAAGACCTTTGCGGTGCGCGCCTGGTATGCCAGTCGCTACCACATCAACAAGTCGCTGTTCCGTTGGCGTTATCCACACTTTGTGAATCACCGTCCCTGGAGTCTGGTGCAGGAGGCGATGGGGTGGGTCTGTGGCGCCATGGTGAAATACGGCAACTTGCGCCAGGATCGCGCCCTGCTCAAGGCGTTGCCGCAGTACGCAGGGCGGATCTTCTTTGTGCCACTGCAAGTGACCGAGGATTTTCAGATCCGGGAGCACTCTGACCTGAGCGGGGTGGAGGAGATGGTTGCGCAGGTGATCAACTCCTTTGCGGAGCATGCCAAACCCGAAGATGTGTTGCTGTTCAAGCACCACCCCATGGATCGGGGCTATGTCAGTTATCGTGCCCAGATAAACAGACTCATTGCGGTGCTTGGCCTGGAGGGGAGGGTCTTTTACGGTTATGAACTGCCGCTGCCAACCCTGTATCCCTTGCTCAAAGGGGTGATCACCATCAACAGCACGGTCGGTCTCTCTGCTTTGCTCCATGATGTACCCACCTTCTGCATGGGGCGGGCACTCTATGATATTGACGGTCTGACCACCAAAGGTTCGCTGGCCTCCTTCTGGCACTCGCAGAGCCCGGTATGTGCCGAGACATTCAAACGGGTGCGCCACTCCTTGCTCCATCTGACCCAGCTCAATGCCAGTTTTTACCGTCATCTGAAAATGAGTGCGCTGGCGGTCATGGAAAAAATGAAGCTTTCAGCGCCGAATATGCGTGATGAGCTTGTATCGCCGGAACGCCGTATGAGGGTGAATAATACCATGTGCCTTACATTACCCTGGCTGGCCACTCTCGATGGTATTAGTGACCCGTTTACATCTATCGGTTCAACCGCTCTGATGTTACTCGTTTGATGTCTGCCTATTTTTGATTTAGTGTGTTAGTGAGAGGTAAATAAAACCAGGAAGGTTAACATGAACATTCACGGTTGCTTGTTATCCATTGGACTCTTGGGGTTGCCGACTTTTTCCATGGCAGCTGAACATGATCTTTCACTTATTATTCACGGGGCATCAATACACAGTGATTGTTCGCAGGGAACAGGAAAAAAAAGCAAAACCTGTGACTTTAATGGTTTTAACCCGGGATTGGGATTGGCGTGGGTGTTCTTGGGTGACAACGACACGGGAAAACTTGCGCTGCGCGGCGGGCTTTATCGGGATTCTCTAGAAAATACAGCTGGTTATGCGGGTTTCTCTTATCGGAAAGAGTGGTATCTCACCGAACATGTTTTTGCTGGGGTAGGGGCGCAGGCTGGTTATCTCAACGGTTCGGGTATTGATGGTTTTGCCGCTTTGCCGATAGTGATACTGGGTTACAAGTCAGTTGCATTGGAAGTCGGTTATGCACCCAAGGTTGATTGGGTACCTGGGGGAGACCATGTCGCGGTCACCACCTTCTCATTGCGATGGACGCTGTAATATTAGCGAAATATGATCGCTATTACGCATTGTACTTTGTCATTTTGCCACGTTTTTTTAATACACATTTGTGGTGGATATAATCTGGCAAGCTGTGTGAAATATATTTCAGGCCAGATTTTGACTTGTGAGTCATAAAATGGTGCCCCATTTTATCTGAGCAACAATTATTGTGGATTTATTTCAAGATGAGCTAAGTGGCATATTCATTTATCAATATTGATTGCATCTGGAACATTTAAAAATAAAAAGCCCTTCACCATGGTGAAGGGCTTTTTGCTATCTGACGTTAGCCGATGGGGTCGCCCCGCTCTGGCTTAGTAGCCCTGCTGGTGCACGTCCATCACGGCGCGGCCGGACGGGTCGGCCATCTCCTTGAACTTGGCATCCCACTCCAGCGCGGTGGGGGTGGAGCAGGCGACCGACTTGCCGTAGGGCACGGTACGGGCGGCGGCTTCCAGCGGGAAGTGCTCGTCGAAGATGGCGCGGTAGAAGTAGGCTTCCTTGGTGAGAGGGGTGTTGATGGGGAAGCGGAATGCAGCCGCTTCGAACATCTGATCCGTCACTTCCTGTTCCACCATGGCTTTCAGGCTGTCGATCCACGAATAACCTACGCCGTCGGAGAACTGTTCCTTCTGGCGCCATGCCACTTCGTGGGGCAGCAGATCTTCAAACGCTTCGCGCAGGATGTGCTTCTCGATCTTGCCTTTGCCACACATCTTGTCGGCAGGTTGCAGGCGCATCGCCACGTCCATGAACTCCTTGTCGAGGAAGGGCACGCGACCCTCCACACCCCAGGCTGCCATCGACTTGTTGGCGCGCAGGCAGTCATAGAGGTGCAAAGAGGCGAGCTTACGCACGTTCTCTTCGTGAAATTCGCGGGCGTTGGGCGCCTTGTGGAAGTAGAGGTAGCCGCCGAACAGCTCGTCGGAGCCTTCGCCGGAGAGCACCATCTTGATCCCCATCGCCTTGATGTAGCGTGCCATCAGATACATCGGCGTGGAGGCGCGGATGGTGGTGACGTCATAGGTCTCGAGGTGATAGATGACATCGCGCAGGGCATCCAGCCCCTCCTGCACGGTGAAGTGGATCTGGTGGTGGATGGTGCCGAGGTGATCAGCCACCTTGCGGGCGGCGGCGAGATCCGGCGACCCTTCCAGCCCTACGGCGAAGGAGTGCAGTTGCGGCCACCAGGCTTCACTCTTGCCATCGTCCTCGATGCGGCGTGCCGCATAGAGCTTGGTGATGGCGGAGATAACGGAGGAGTCCAGCCCGCCGGAGAGCAGCACGCCATAGGGCACGTCACACATCAGCTGGCGTTTGACCGCCGCTTCCAGCGCCGCTTTCAGCTCGGCCTTGTCGCTGACGTTGTGCTCGACCGCGCTGTATTCCATCCAGTCGCGCTTGTACCACTGTTTGAGCTCGCCATCCTTGCTCCACAGATAGTGTCCCGGCGGGAAGGTTTCGACGCTCTTGCAGACCGGCACCAGCGCCTTCATTTCGGAAGCGACATAGAAGTTGCCGTGCTCGTCACGACCGGTATAGAGGGGGATGATCCCCATGTGGTCGCGACCAATCAGGTAGGCATCCTGTTCGGCGTCATAAAGAATGAAGGCAAAGATGCCGTTGAGATCGTCGAGAAACGCCGGGCCCTTCTCCTTGTAAAGGGCCAGCAGCACTTCACAGTCGGATTTGGTCTGGAACTGGAAGTCGACCTTGAGGGTTTTCTCCAGCTCCTTGTGGTTGTAGATCTCGCCGTTGACCGCCAGCACATGGGTGCGCTCGGGGTTGTAGAGCGGCTGGGCGCCATTGCCCGGGTCGACGATGGCCAGGCGCTCGTGCACCAGGATGGCTTTGTCGGAGCTGTAGACGCCGGACCAGTCAGGCCCGCGGTGACGCAGTCGCTTGGACATCTCCAGCGCCGATTTGCGCAGGGCTACTGCATCGGACTTGATATCCAGAATGCCGAAAATTGAACACATTGGCGGTAATCCTCTTGATTTTTATATGAGCCCCCCACGTTTGGGCTCGAAATTCCATTTACATTCCTCGTCAGACACAATGCCTAGCGGAAAAACCTTTTGCAAGCGGGAAAACCGCAGAAAATCATGCCGTAAGCGTCAAGCAGATCAACAGGATAAGGGTTGCTGCAACGGGGCCGGGTGACGTGAACGTCAAGCTGAGGCGGGTTCGAAGATCACATAGACCTTGCGACAGGGGGTAAGGGTCTCCCACTCTCCGACAAAACCTGCCGGAATCACGAATTGATCGCCGGGTTTGAGGGCCAGCTGGCCGCCCAGATTGTCGTGGATCACCACATCCCCCTCCAGCAGTTGGCAATATTCGTGCTCGGTGTAGTGGATGGCCCAGCGGCCAGGCTCGCAAGCCCAGAAGCCGATGTGAAACTGCTGGCTGGGATCGGAGTAGTGGTTCCACACCGTCTGACTCGGGTTGCCCGCTTTAATGCGTTCGGGGGCTGGCATCAGCGGGGTAGGGGCCGCCTCGTGGCGGTCGAGCAAAATCCAGTCGTTGAGGGTCTTCATGGTGCCTCCTTGGCTTCGTCAGATAGGAAAGCGGGGCCATCCCGGCCCCGCGTTTGTTCGTTTTATTAAACGAGGTTATGCATAACTTAAACGATGCATCCTCACTTGCCAAGGGCCGCTGGTCGACGACTCAGAGCGGCTGCAAGCGGCGGATCACATGGCGGGCAAAGCCGCTGCCCGCCTCGTTGTAGACGTTGAACACCGCATCCACCCCCTGCTCCTGCAGGGAGGCGATATCATCCTCGAAGCGGACGATGGCGGCGATCTTGCCGTTGAATCCATGGCTGCGCAGCTTCTCGATGGCGTAGAGGTTACCCGAGTGGTGGGGCATCGCCAGCAGCACCAGATTGACCTGATTGGAGAGCAGCACCTTGTCCCAGAAGTCGGTATCGGTGGCATCCCCCTCGATGACGTTCATCCCCTGGGCGCGCAGGGTGGGTAGCTTCTCGCTGTCGTTCTCCACCCCGAGGATGACGTTGCCGTACTTGTTCTCCAGCTCGAAGTAGGCCCCCTGACCGATCCGCCCCATACCGAGGATGATCACCTCGGCATCACCAAGCTCTATGGGCCTGTCTTCCGGATGGAGGTTGCTCGCTTGCAATCCTCGCAGCCAGTGGCCGATGCGGTGATAAATGCGCTCGCTCTGGGCATTGAGCGGGGCAGAGATCATAAAGCTGGCCGCCAGTGCCAGCGAGACTGCCACCAGCCACTCGTGGGAGAGCCAGCCCGCCTTGGCGGCGATGGCGGCGACGATCAGGCCAAACTCCGAGAAGTTGGTGAGCGCCAGGGTCGAGAGCAGGGCGGTACGCACCCGCAGGTGTGCGCCGCTGTAGACCAGATAGTAGAGCGCGCTTTTGAGCGGCAGGGCCAGCACCAGCGCCAGCGCCAGCAACATGGTGTCGTGGGTCGGCAGGCCGTTGAGGCCGATGGTGAGAAAGAAGCAGACCAGAAAGAGGTCTTTGAGGTTGAAGAGCGCCTTGGCCAATCCCGCCGCCGCCGGATGAGAGGCGAGCAGCATGCCGATGATGAGGGCCCCCAGATCCGGTTTGAGGCCGACCACTTCAAAACCGGCGGCCCCGACCACCAGTGCCAGAAAGACTCCGAACAGCACCTGCAGCTCGCCGTGACCGGCCCGCTCCAGCAGCTTGAACAGCAGCGGGCGCAGCAGCGGCAATCCCAGCACCCAGAGCGCCCAGATGCTGGGCCACTTACCGCTGGAAAAGGCCAGAAATGCTACGGCGAACACGTCTTGCATGACCAGCACCCCGATGGCGATGCGGGCGTAGAGGGCATTCATGTCGCTGCGATCTTCCAGCACCTTGACCGCAAAGACAGTGCTGGAGAAGGAGAGGGCAAAGCCCAGCAGCAGCGCCAGTTTCCAGTCCAGCGAGAGGGCAAGTTCAAGCCCCAGTCCCTTGCAGACCAGCAGTACCACGGTAAAGAGCAGGGTGGAGAGCAGCAGGTGCAGGCTGGTGGTGCCCCACACATCGCGCCGCATCAGGGTCTTGATATTGAGCTTGAGACCGATGGTGAACAGCAGCAGGGTGACGCCGAGATCGGCCACCTCGCTCAGGGCGGGGGTATTTTCATATCCCATGCCGTTGAGGATAAAACCGGCGGCCAGAAAGCCGAGCAGGGGGGGCAGGCCAATCAGATTGACTACCATGCCGCAACCAAAAGCCACGGCGATCAGAATGGGTTCCATAACAGATCCTGCAAGGGCAGGAGAGACCTGCCCTGTTTAACGCTTGGGTGGTGATTAGACGATATCGATGTCGACCACGGAGTCGAAAATATGGTTCGGCCGAAATGGCATGCGGTCGATATCGGCGACCTTGCTCACCCCGGAGAGCACCAGCACAGTCTCGAGACCGGCCTGAAAGCCCGCCAGAATGTCGGTGCGCAGGTTGTCGCCGATGATGATGGTGTCGTCGGAGTGGGCCTCCATCCGGTTGAGCGCCGCACGGATGATCCAGGCGCTCGGTTTGCCAACATAAAACGGCTTCTTGCCGGTCATCCGTTCGATGGGGGCGCACAGGGCGCCGCAGGCCGGGTGCATCATGGGGCCGTGGGTATCGGGGTTGGTGGCGATAAAGCGGGCCCCCTGATCGACGAACTTGGCCCCCTGTTGCATCATGGTCCAGTTGTAGTTGCGGGTCTCGCCCACTACCACGAAGTCCGGGTCGATATCGGTGATAGTGAAACCGGCCTTGTAGAGCTCGTGGGTCAGGGCCCCTTCACCGATCACATACGCCTTCTTGCCATCCTGACGCTTGAGAAAGTCGGCGGTGCCCATGGCGGAGGTATAGAAGCACTCTTCGGGCACTTCGATCCCGGCGGAGCGGAAGCGGTTTTGCAGATCTTTCTGGGTCTGGGCCGGGTAGTTGGTGAGGAACAAGAGCTTGCTGCCCTGCTCCAGCAGGCGATGGACGAAACGGTCGGCACCGGGGATGAGATCGTTGTTGTGCAGGATAACACCGTCGATATCGCAGATGACGTTCTTCTTCATGAAAACTCCTTGTCAGGGCGCAGGCGAGTCGCCAATCGTTAAGATGTTCAATCATTTATGATTTTTGTGACGCCATTATAAGTCTGTTTGATGACAAGTCTCCCCTGTCTCGTCACTTCGGTGCACAATAAAGCTGCCGTCGGGTCAGTCTGGTGGAGGGGCTGACGCCGGATCACTTTGCTGATGGAGCCGTCGCTATGGACACCCCGATTCCCAAGCCAGTCACCCCCGAACACCTCACCGCCGCGCAATTTATCGCCGGACTGCCGAAGCTGGAGCTGCACCTGCATATCGAGGGCAGCCTCGAACCCGAGCTGATGTTTGAGCTGGGCCGCCGCAATAATGTGCCACTGCCCTGGCCCGATGTGGCCAGCGTGCGCGCCGCCTATGACTTTGACTGCCTGCAATCCTTTCTTGACCTCTACTATCGCGGCGCCAGCGTGCTGGTGACCGAGCAGGACTTCTTCGACCTCACCTGGGCCTATCTTGAGCGTTGCGCCGCCGACAAGGTGGTGCATGTGGAGATCTTCTTTGACCCGCAGACCCACACTGCCCGCGGTATCCCCTTTGCTACCGTGCTAGGTGGCATCGAGCGGGCGCTGCAGCGCGGGGAGCAGGAGTTTGGCATCAGCTGGCGCCTTATCATGAGCTTTTTGCGCCACCTGAGCGAGGAGGAGGCGTTCGCTACGTTGGCAGAGGCCATGCCCTTCCTGTCACGGATCCACGGCATCGGCCTCGACTCGGGGGAGAAGGGCAATCCGCCAACCAAGTTTGCCCGGATTTTTGCCAAATGCCGCGAGCTGGGGCTGCCGGTGGTGGCCCATGCGGGCGAAGAGGGGCCTGCCGACTACATCTGGCAGGCGATCAACGAGCTGCAGGTGTGCCGTATCGATCACGGGGTGCGCTCGGCCGATGATCCCGAGCTGCTGCGCTATCTGGCGGATACCCGCTTGCCGCTCACCGTCTGCCCCCTCTCCAACACCCGGCTCAAGGTGTTCGGCAATATGGCCCAGCACAATGTGTTGCGACTGCTGGAGCAGGGGCTCTGCGTCACCATCAACTCGGACGATCCCGCCTACTTTGGCGGCTATATGAATGCCAACTTTGTGGCGCTGGCCGATGGCCTTGGCGCGACCATGAGTCAGCTCTGTCGCTTGTCGCTCAATGCGGTGGAGGCGAGCTGGCTCTCTGTGGCCGACAAGGCGCGCCTGACTCGGGAGATCCGCAGTTATGCCGAGACTCACGGGGTGATCCTGCACTGAGTCAGGCGCCAATGAAGTCGAGATGAGATGCACTAGATATAAAGAGAGGCCCGCCATCACTGGCGGGCCTCTTTCGTTTCAATGGTCGGTGTGGTTATTAGGGAAGGTCAGCGTTATGCCACTCGCACCAGAAACTTCTCGCCCTGTCCTTCGCGCTTGAAGCGCTCGAGCAGGGTAGGCAGTGACTCAAAGTCGCCGACCACCAGCGGCGGCAGGGTCAGCTCGCCGCTCGCTATCTGCTCCATCATGGCGACCCCGGCGGCGACCAGTCGGCTCCACTGTTTGTCCGAGCCAAAGGCGTGCTGGGCACCCAGTGCAATCTCGTGTAACGAGTGGCAATGGGCAAAGGCGGGCAGCGGATTGTGCGGGATGCGCCCCAGCACAGTCACCATATGGCCGTAGTAGCCCAGCGCGGGCAGCAAGCTCTCTGCCTGTTGGCTGGAGACCAGATCGATGATCCCCTCGAACGGCTCGTTGCCGTTGGCCGCCTGCAAAGTGGCCAGCCACTCGGGATCCCGATAATCGGCCACCCCCTGCACGCCGATCTGTTTGAGCCAGTGATGGTGGCGTGGGCTGGCGCTGGCAAAGACTCGCGCTCCTTGCTGGAGGGCGAGCTGCACCGCAAAGCGGCCGACACTGCTGCCGGCGCCGGTGATGAGCAGCGCTTCCCCGTGCAGGCGCGGCAGCTTGGCCAGCGCCTGCCACGCAGTGAGGCCGGGACAGGGCAGGGCGGCGACCGCCTCGTCACTCAGGGCATCGGGCACTGGCAGCAGGGCGCGGGCTGGTACCCGGGTGTGGCGGGCAAAGCTGCCGTGGTGGCGCAGGTCGGTGTGATAGGCGACCCGGGCACCGAGGCGCAGATGGCTGACGTTGGCGCCGAGGGCCACGATAGTGCCCATGCCATCGACGCCGGGCACCTGACCCTCCTGCCAGTTGGAGTGGCCATATTCGATCAGCTTCCAGTCCACCGGGTTGAAAGCGATAACCCGGTTGGCTACCAGTACCTCGTCAGGGGCGAGCGGTGCCAGGGGCAGATCGGCGAGGGTAAGCTGGGTCGGTTCACCGGGGGCATGCCAGCACCAGGCTTGGGTGTGATTCATGATGACTCCTTGTGAAAGCGAGGGGAGAGAACAACGAGATCATTGCAACAGTGATTCGGTCAGTCATATCACTGTTGCTAATGGGCAACAATACGGCAGGCCCCTACCTGTGGGGCCTGCTTCACGTGGCCGATTAGTCATCGGCAATCAGTGGTTGACGGTTGCGTCATCAGCCTGATAGACGGGGTAGTCGGTCAGCCCTTCCTCGCCGCCGCCGAACAGGGTGGCCGGATCGTGGGGGGCCAGCGGATAGCCGTGGCGCAGCCGGTTCGGCAGATCCGGGTTGGCAACGAAGGGGCGGCCAAAGCCAATCATGTCGGCCCAGCCCGCGTCGAGGGCGGCGCGTGCGCGATCACCATCATATTTACCGGCGTAGATCAGGGTGTTGGGGAAGGCATCGCGCAGACCCAGCTTGAAGTTCTCCGGCATCAGGGGGGCATCGTCCCAGTCCGCCTCGGCAATGTGCAGGTAGACCACGTTGAGCTGGCCCAGCAGGCGGGCGGCCGCCAGATAGGTCTCCTGCGGATTGGCATCGACTGTGCCGTTGAGGGTGGTGAGCGGCGCAAGACGCACCCCGACACGTTCGACCCCGATTTCACTACTGACCGCCTCTGTCACCTCTTTGAGAAAGCGCAGCCGGTTTTCCAGCGATCCGCCATAACTGTCGGTGCGGGCGTTGGATTCGGAGTCGAGGAACTGGTTGATCAGATAACCGTTGGCGGCGTGCAGCTCGATGCCGTCAAAACCGGCGCTGATGGCGTTGCGGGCCGCCTGACGGAACTGGCCCACCACCGCATCGATATCGGCTTGAGTCATGGCGCGCGGAGTGACGGTCTCGACAAAGCCGGGGGCATCGCTGCCGTTATCGACGAACACCTTGACTCCCACTGCGGGCAGGGCTGAAGCGGAGATGGGCTGGGCGCCGCCGATGTTGTCCGGATGGGTGACCCGGCCCACGTGCCAGAGCTGGGCGAAGATGGTGCCCCCCTTGGCGTGCACGGCATCGGTCACCAGTTTCCAGCCAGCGATCTGCTCTGCGCTGTAGATGCCAGGCGTCCAGGCGTAGCCCTTGCCCATGGGGTCGATTTGGGTGCCTTCGCTGATGATCAGGCCCGCCTCGGCGCGCTGGGCGTAGTAGCTCGCCATCATGGCGTTGGCCACATCACCGGGCTGACTGGCACGGGAGCGGGTCATGGGGGGCATGACGATGCGGTTGGCAAGGTGCAGCTGGCCAAGGCGCAGGGGGCAGAACAGGTGATCGTGGCTCATCTTGAGTTCCTCATGGTGGAAGTTAGGCCACTTTATGCCGCCATCTTGTTGTGAAAAAGAGGGGTAATTGCACAAGAGAATTGTGCTTGATGCAGCAATCAGCACAAACCGCCGGGAAAGAAGGCGTTGAGGCATAAAGTTGAAGCATAAAAAAGAGGGCCGTCTGGCCCTCTTCTGTATTCTGCTGGTGGCAGGCTCAAGCCGCGGCGGGCATCACTTTCACCCGCTCGATGCGCCGCTCGCTCACCTCGATCACCTCGAAGTTGAGCTGCTGCAGTTGCAACTGCTGACCCGGGGTGGGCAGAGTGCCGAAGTGGGAGAGCAGCATGCCCGCCAGGGTCACGTATTCATCGCTCTCGCTCACCAGCCCCTCGTGCTCCAGCACCTGCTCCACATGGTGGATGTTGGTGCTGCCGTTGATCAGCCACCCTTCGCCATCGCGCACGATATCCGGGGTTTCGTCCTCGTCCGGCAGCTCGCCGACGATGGCCTCCAGCAGATCGTGGGTGGTGACCAGCCCCTGGATCACGCCAAACTCGTCGGAGACCAGAATAAGGCTCCCCTTGGCTTTGCGCAGCTCCGCCAGCAGACGGATCACGTTGATGGTCTGCGGCACGATAATGGGATCGTTCTGCTTGGCCAGTTCGCTCAAGGATTGCCCTTCGTTCAAGGCAAACAGCAGATCGCGCGCCTTGACCACTCCGATCACCTCGTCCAGATCCCCGTCACAGATGGGGAACAGGCTGTGGGGTTCGCGCTGCAGCAGGGCGCGGATCTCGTCGCTGGAGTCGTTGATATCAATCCAGGCCATCTCCGAGCGCGGGGTCATGATGGTGCGAATGGAGCGCTCGGCCAGCGACAGCACCCCGGTCACCATATAGCGCTCCTCCTCGCCAAAGCTGAGCGGCTCGGCAGGTGCGGCATCCAGATCGTCATCCGGTCTGTCCTGATAGGCCTTGCTGCCCATCAGCTTGAAGATGGCGGCGGTGGTGCGCTCGCGCAGGGGCTGTTTGGATTCGTGACGCATGGCGCTGCGTTGGGCCAGCTGGTTGAAAAACTCGATCAGCACCGAGAAGCCGATGGCTGCGTAGAGGTAGCCTTTCGGAATATGAAAACCGAACCCTTCCGCCACCAGGCTGAAGCCGATCATCAGCAGGAAACTCAGACAGAGCACCACCACGGTCGGGTGGGCGTTGACGAAGCGGGTCAGCGGCTTGGAGGCGAGCACCATCACCACCATGGCGATGGTCACGGCGGCCATCATGACGCCCAGATGATCTACCATGCCGACGGCGGTGATGATGGAGTCGAGCGAGAAGACCGCATCCAGCACCAGAATTTGGGCGATCACCACGCCGAAGCTGGCGTAGGCGCCGACCGGGCCGTCATCGTGGGGTTTGGCTTCCAGCCGCTCATGTAGCTCGGAGGTGGCCTTGAACAGCAGGAACAGGCCGCCCCCCATCAGGATCAGGTCCCGACCGGAGAAGGGGTGATCCCACAGGTGCAAAATCGGGGTGGTGAGGGTGACCAGCCATGACATGACACTCAAGAGCCCAAGTCGCATCAGCAGGGCCAGCGACAGGCCGATGATGCGCGCCTTGTCCCGTTGGGCGGGGGGCAGTTTTTTCACCAGAATGGCGATAAAGACCAGGTTGTCGATCCCCAGCACGATTTCCAGAATGATCAGGGTAAACAGACCAATCCAGATATGGGGATCCAGCAGCAATTCCATTGTATGACCTCAATAAAAACAGACAGAGCAGAGAGTAATCACGGCGCGCGATGGCCGCAGTAACAGCAAGGCAAAGGTGTTATTTAGAGGCGCTGATTAAGCAGAAAAAGATAGGCTTTGACAGAGAGAGACGAAGGGCAACTTCGGGGATTGTCCATGATGGGCAATAAAACCTCGGGTGAAAAATGAGCCCTGATGATAGCGGCTGGCGCCAATTTGGCAAGAGCAGTGTCAGTGGGGCGTGATGGGGTTGTGATGCGACAGGGGGAGGCGGCGGTGCCACGCTCCCCCGTGCGGTCGTTACAACCAGCGCTTTTCGCGGGTGAAACAGACCGACAGCCAGGCATCCCCAAGGGTATCGCCAAGGCGAGACCAGAGCTCCTGACGCAGGGCATCCTGACGTTCGACGGGCCACTCCTGACCCGGCGCCACCAGAATGTTCAATTCCAGATCGAAGCGGCGACCGCTTTTGGCCAGATGGCTGTAGCACTCGATGCCATGGCGCTGGCGCAGCGCCTCGATCTCCTGCTCGACTTGCCGTGGCACATCTCCCTTGGGGGCGATCTTCAACACTTCCCGCAGGTTGCGACCGAGCACCTTGATGGGAATGAGGGTGGCACAGAGGGCCAGCAGCGAGACCAGCACCGGGTCTATGTAGCGGTTGTATTGGCCGTAGCCGATGGCATCAAGGCCAATGGCGACTACGAAACCGATAAGCAGGGTGGCGCTGAGCAGGGTATCCACCAGCCACTCCTTGGAGTCGACCCGCACCAGCTCGGAGTCTACCTGTTCGGCAACCTGGGCTTCGATGCGATAGATGATGGCGCAGAAGAAGGTGGAGACGGCGGCATATATAAGGGCGTGGCCGAGATCGATCTCCCGTCCGCCATCCAGCAGGGTGGTGATGCCGCTATAGAGAGCGCCAAGGCAGAGCAGCAAGATAATGGCGCCATTGATGACGTTGGTGATGGGCTCGAAGTGGGCGTAGCCGTACTGGAAGCGCGCATCGGAAGGGCGGGTAACGAGATAGGCAGTGACCAGACCGAGGCCTGTCATGCCCATGCTGAACAGGGTGAAGATACCATCGAGCATGATGGCGTTGGAACCGACGAAGAGGCCGTAGCCGATGCCGAAGATGGCAAAGGTGATACAACCGAACAGCGACAGGGTAAGCGCCTGTTTTTCGGTGGTGACCAGCGTACTGATAACATGGCTGTGGTGAGCCATAAAAGTCCTCCTTTCAAATGGTGAATATTGCCAAGCGCAAGCGGTTTTCTAGCTGATATACTGCCCGCTCACATGTGAGCGGACTGGCCTGATTGCCATTGACAGGCGGCTGGCCAGTCGTAGTCGCCGGGGTGCCGGCATCAAGCAAAATAAGGGAACAAGGATTCATGATCCCGAGACTCGATTACCAGGACAGTTTGTCACCCACAACCCTGTCGTTCCTAGAGTTGCTAGGGCGCAGCGCCTTTCGTGGTGATATCGAAAAGTCTTATGCAAGCCGGTTGGCGATGGCGACGGATAACAGCGTCTATCAGGTAGTACCTCAGGCGGTTCTCTATCCGCGCAGTGCGGACGACATAGCAGCAATGCTCAAGCTGGCCGCAGAGCCGGCGTTCGCCTCCTTGAGTTTTTTCCCTCGCGGTGGCGGTACCGGCACCAATGGCCAGTCATTGGGCGGCGGCATTATCGTCGATCTCTCCCGTTATATGAACCAGATCATGGAAATTAATCTGGAGGAGGGGTGGGTGCGTGCCCAGGCCGGGGTGGTGAAAGACCAGCTCAACGCCTATCTCAAGCCCCACGGTTACTTTTTCTCGCCGGATCTCTCCACCTCCAATCGCGCCACCTTAGGGGGCATGATCAACACCGATGCCTCGGGGCAGGGGTCTCTGGTCTACGGCAAAACCTCGGATCACGTGCTGGGCCTCAAAGCCGTGCTGGAGAATGGCGACATCATGGCGACCGAGCCGCTGACCGGTGAGCGACTGGCCGACAAGCTGGCGCTGGAGAATCGGGAAGGGGAGATCTATCGCACCCTCTATCGTATCGGCAAGGAGCGCCGCGCCGACATCGAGGCGACCTTCCCCAAGCTCAACCGCTTTCTGACCGGCTACGATCTCAAGCACCTCTATCAACCCGATACCGATACGCTGGATGTGAGTCGGGTGCTGTGCGGCTCGGAAGGATCCTTGGGCTTTATCACCGAAGCCAAACTCAATATCACCCCCATCCCGCGCTACCGCACCCTGGTCAACGTCAAGTACGACAGCTTCCCCTCCGCCCTGCGCAATGCCCCCTTTATGGTGCAGGCGCAGGCTCTCTCGGTGGAGACGGTGGACTCCCGGGTGCTCGGGCTGGCCCGCGCCGACATCATCTGGCATTCGGTGAAAGAACTTATTCAGGATGTGCCCGGCAAGGATCTGCAGGGACTCAACATTGTCGAGTTTGCCGACACCGATGAGGCAGAACACAAGGCCAAGGTGGCGGAGCTCTGCCGCCGTATCGACAATCTGCTCGCCAAGGGGGAGGCGGGGATCATCGGCTATCAGGTGTGTGACCACCTGCCGAGCATCGAGACCATCTACACCATGCGCAAGAAGTCGGTGGGGCTGCTGGGCAACGCCGAAGGACGCAAGAAGCCGGTGGCCTTCACCGAAGATACCGCCGTGCCGCCAGAGTCACTGGCCGATTTCATCATGGAGTTTCGCGCTCTGCTGGATGCCCACGGCCTCGACTACGGCATGTTTGGCCACGTTGATGCCGGTGTGCTGCACGTGCGCCCGGCGCTCGATTTGTGCGATCCCGAGCAGGAGGTGCTGCTGCGCCGCATCTCCGATCAGGTGGTAGCGCTCACTGCCAAATATGGCGGCTTGATGTGGGGCGAGCACGGCAAGGGCTTTCGCTCCGAATACAGCCCCGCCTTCTTTGGCGAACTGTGGGAAGAGCTGCAGCGGGTCAAGGGGGTATTCGACCCGGGCAACCGCATCAACCCGGGCAAGATCTGTATCCCCTATGGTAGCGGCGCCGAGCTGGTGTCGGTGGATGGCCCCAAACGCGGCAAGTATGATCGCCAGATCCCGCTCGCGGTGCGCACCAGCTACACCCGCGCCATGGATTGCAACGGCAACGGTCTCTGCTTCACCTTCGAGACCGACTCCCCCATGTGCCCCTCGGTCAAGATCAGCCGTGATCGTCGCCACTCCCCCAAGGGGCGGGCGGGCCTGATGCGTGAATGGTTGCGTCAGCTGGCAGAGCAGGGCTTCGACCCGTTGGCGGAAGAGGTGGCGCTGCAATCCGGTGGTGTGCGCTTTAAACAGCTGGTGGACAAGGTGCGCAACAGCTGGGCCAAACAGCGCGGCGAGTATGACTTCTCCCACGAGGTGATGGAGGCGATGGCTGGCTGTCTGGCCTGCAAGGCGTGCACCAGCCAGTGCCCGATCAAGGTGGATGTGCCCGATTTTCGCGCCCGCTTTATGCAGCTTTATCATGGCCGCTACCTGCGCGCCCCCAAGGATTACTTCGTCGGCACGGTGGAGAGCTATGCGCCGTTGCTTGCCAAGGCGCCGAAGCTGGTCAACTTTTTCCTCGAAAAAGAGTGGGCCCAGAAGGCGACCGAGAAGAGCATCGGCATGGTGGATGTGCCGCTGCTCTCAGTGCCGACCCTTGCCGAGAGCCTGCACGATAACCGTGCCCGCTATTTTGATCTGCCGGGACTGGAGCGGATGAGCGTCGAGCAGCGCAAGCAGGTGGTGCTCATCGTGCAGGATCCCTTCACCAGTTATTACGACGCCCCTGTGGTGCGCGACCTGGTGAAACTCGCCAGCAAGCTCGGCTTCCAGCCCTACTTGCTGCCCTTTAAACCCAACGGTAAACCCCAGCATATCAAGGGGTTCCTGCGCGCCTTTGCCCGTACAGCGGCCAACAGCGCCCAGTTCCTCAACAAGGTGGCGGCGCTTGGCATTCCCATGGTGGGGGTGGATCCGGCCATGGTGCTCTGCTATCGCGACGAGTATGCCAAGGCGCTGGGGTCGGCCCGCGGTGATTTTCAGGTGTTGTTGCCGCAGGAGTGGCTGCTCTCGCTGCCAGCAGATCAACTGCCTGCTCGCACTGACAAGACCAAGAGCGAGGAGGGGGGCGAGCCCTGGTATCTCTTTGCCCACTGCACCGAGAAGACCGCCAAGCCCTCCACTCACGGCGACTGGAGCACCCTGTTTGGCCGCTTCGGGGCCAGCTTGCAGCCAGTCTCTGTGGGTTGCTGCGGTATGGCGGGCACCTATGGTCACGACGTCAAACAGGTGGAGAACTCCAAGGGCATTTATGGGTTGAGCTGGGCTGACCCGCTAGCCCGTCTACCCAAAGCGCGCTGTCTGGCGACCGGCTATTCGTGCCGCAGTCAGGTCAAGCGGATGGAGGGGGAAAAGCTCAAACATCCATTGCAAGCCCTGCTGGAGCTGCTCTGATGCTGACGTTTCCCAAGCGGTTTCGGGTGCCGAAGGCCTATCGGCACCCGCGTTTCTTGCTATTACCCGCCACCCCCGCTCAGGCGGTGGTGGAGTTTGTCGCCATCCTGCGCGAGCGTGAGCAGCTCCATCAGCTGTTTCGCCCGAATGATATCTGGCCCTCCGCCAACTTCAGCCTGAGCCAGCACGAAGGGGATCTGGAGTGGCAGCAGTCGGAGTTTCTGGCCAAGCGCTCCTTTGCCTATGGCCTCTGGAGCCCGGATCGGGAGCCGCAATTCTGGGGCGGGGTTTATCTCTACCCCTCGGTGTTGCCTGAGGTAGCGGTGGAGCTCTTCTTCTGGAAGGTGGCCGAGGCGCCAATCACGGATGAGGAGCTGGAGATTCAGCTGCGCGACTGGCTCGCCAACGTTTGGCAGTGGCCAGACCCCCGCTTGCCGGGGCGAGAAGTGCCCTGGGCTGAGTGGCCCGGCGTTACCTACCCCTGGTGACATCCCGCTTAAGGGCATGATTGTGTAACACGCAGTTCCGAGTCGGGGCTGCGTTGTTAACATGTCACCCGGTAACCAACAACTCATATAACCGAACCATTTTGTCGATGGAGGGCGTTTCACTCATATCGGTACGCATTCATCGCTTACATAAGGAGTCTGCTCGCAATGAGTCACGATATTGCGCCCATCTGGCGTAAACCCATGAGTCTGGAGGGGCTCAACGCCACCTCTCGCAACACCCTGATGGCCCATCTCGATATCGTCTACACGGCTTTTGGCTCCGATTGGCTGGAAGCGATCATGCCGGTGGATCACCGTACGCACCAGCCCCTTGGCATGCTGCATGGCGGCGCATCCGTGGTGCTGGCGGAAACCTTGGGATCGATTGCCGCCAATATGGCTGTGGGGCCAGATAGCTACTGTGTGGGGTTGGAGGTGAATGCCAACCATCTGCGGGCCAAACGGGAAGGGGTGGTGACCGGGCGTTGCGCGCCGCTCCATCTGGGAGCAACAACTCAGGTGTGGCAGATTGAAATTCGGGACGAACGTGAGCGTTTATTGTGCACCAGCCGACTGACCATGGCGGTGCTCAAACACAAGCGGGGCAAGGACTCCAGCGAGGAGTGATCTGCAATAACGCACTATGAGTGCAAAATAAGCAAGCCATACTCGCCAGATCCCTCTATAATTGCCAACGTCTTGAGAGGCTTATCACATTTTTCAAGACAGCAGAACAAAGTGGCGCTATAATCGCCGCCTTTTTGCTATTCCGCGGTGTTAGCCGCCTGCCTTAATCTGGAAGAATCTATGTCTGATACCGAACAACTGCCCCTTTTTAGTGAGCTTGGACTGGCCGCGCCTGTATTGAAAGCGCTGCAGGACGTGGGCTATGAGCGCCCGTCACCGATCCAGGCCGCAGCAATTCCCCACCTGATGGCGGGACACGATCTGCTGGGGCAGGCGCAAACCGGTACAGGGAAGACCGCTGCTTTTGCCTTGCCTCTGTTGTCTCGTCTGGAAGCTGGTAACCGCAACACCCAGATCCTGGTGCTGGCGCCTACCCGCGAACTGGCGCTGCAGGTGGCTGAAGCGTGCCAACGCTATGCACACCACATGCCTGATTTCCACGTGCTGCCGATCTACGGTGGTGCCTCCTACGAAACCCAGACCCGCGCCCTGCGTCGTGGTGCCCAGGTTGTCGTCGGTACTCCGGGCCGCGTGATGGATCTGATCCGTCGCAAGAACTTGGATCTCTCCGGCCTGAAAGCTCTGGTACTGGACGAAGCTGATGAAATGCTGCGTATGGGCTTCATCGACGACGTGGACTGGATCATGGAGCAGTGCCCGAGCTCTCGTCAGGTTGCTCTGTTCTCTGCCACCATGCCGGAGCAGATCCGTCGCGTGGCCCAGAAGCACCTGAAGCAGCCCAAAGAGATCAAGATCGCCTCCAAGACTGCTACCGCTACCACTATTCGCCAGCGTTACTGGCAGGTAACCGGTCTGCACAAGCTGGACGCCATGACCCGCCTGCTGGAAGTGGAATCCTACGAAGCCCTGCTGGTATTCGTACGTACCAAGAACGCTGCCGAAGAGCTGGCTGGCAAGCTGGCCGCACGTGGCCACGCCTGTGAAGCGCTGCACGGTGACATCCCGCAGAAGCTGCGTGAGCGTACCGTTGACAAGCTGCGTCAGGGCCAGCTGGACATCCTGATCGCCACCGACGTGGTTGCCCGTGGTCTGGACGTTGAGCGTATCACCCACGTAGTGAACTACGACATTCCGTACGACACCGAATCCTACGTTCACCGTATCGGCCGTACCGGTCGTGCCGGTCGCAAGGGCGAGGCCATCCTGTTCGTGGCTCCGCGCGAGCGCCGCATGCTGCGCGCCATCGAGCACGCAACCCGTCAGGCCATCGAGCCGATGAAGATGCCGAGCACCGAGGACATCAACCAGCATCGTCTGGCCAAGTTCAAAGAGCGCATCCGCGAAACCATGATGGGCGAAGAGCTCGAGATCTACCACAACCTGGTAAACGAGCTGATCGAAGAAGATTCTGCCGATCCGCTGGAGCTGGCTGCCGCACTGGCCAAGCTGGTACAGGGCGACCAACCGCTGCTGCTGGATGACTCCATCCCGGATCCGCTGTTCAACAACAGCAACGATCGTGGTGGCTTCGAGCGTCGTGACTTCAACGATCGCGGCGGTCGTGACTTCGGTGACCGTGGCGATCGTCCGGCCCGTCGCATGCCGTCCCTGGAGCCGCGTCCGCTGAAAGACAACCCGGACGTGGAGATGGAGCGCTACCGTGTCGACGTGGGTGCCCATCACGGCGTCAAGCCGGGCCAGATCGTGGGCGCCATCGCCAACGAAGCGAATATCGAGAGCCGCTTCATCGGCAACATCGACATCGCTGACGACTTCTCCACCGTTGACCTGCCCAAGGGCATTAGCGCCGATGTGCTGGAAGTGATCAAGAAAGCCCGTGTTTGCCAGCGTCCGCTGCAGATCACTCGCTACACCGAGGTGCCGGCCGGTGGCAACACCAGCAGCCGTCCGCCGCGCGGTGATCGTCCGTTCCGTGGCGACCGTCCTTTCAACAAGGATCGCCGTCCGCAGGGTGACCGTCCGTTCAACAAGGATCGCCGCGAAGGTGGTTTCAACAAAGATCGCAAATTCGGTGGCAAGCGCCGCGAAAGCTGATTGCTGATCCCGTTATGAAGAAGGCCGCTCATTGAGCGGCCTTTTTTTGTGCCAGCCTCTCGCGAGGCGGTAAGGTGCTGGTGCGCCGAGGATAACAGGAAAACTGTGCTCAGAACCTTGTGGTGAGCGCTCAGGCTGCCATAAAGCTGTCATGCTGAGGAGATAGATGACGCCGACGTGGCATGCCTCACCATCGCCCTGAGGGTGGTTTGCTGGGTACCCGTCGCTGAGCGTTAGAAAAGGGGGGCATGCCGGCTAATGACACAACGGCGATGAGCAAGCCCATGCCCAACCAGCTGCTCCATGGGAAGTGCCGGGGAGGTGTTGCTCATACAGGCGATGGTCTGGCGAGAGTGCTCACCTGTTTTTGTCGTTGTTGCCGTTGTCGGCACCGATGTTTGTGTTTTCCGGAAAGCAAAAAACCGACCCTGAGGTCGGTTTTTTTAATTTGGCGGTGAGGGAGGGATTCGAACCCTCGATACGTTGCCGTATACACACTTTCCAGGCGTGCTCCTTCAGCCACTCGGACACCTCACCAAATTTTCGTTCACTGCGCTGTTGCGCTGGAACGGGGCGTAATTTAGGGGAAAGGGCTGTGTGGGTCAACCTCTTTTCCCCTTATTTTTCATAATCTTTTCCGAATGCCTAACCCTTGCGCAGAATGCCGGTTTTTTAAACCGGATCAGGGCTTGTCGAGGATGATCAGACTGTCCGGTAGCTCGTTTTGATCCCGGGTGGCCGGGAAGGCGTCGGTCAGAATGGCGCTGACGCGCTCCACGCACTCCAGAAAACCCTGTTCGATCTCCTTGTTGCGCACTCGCGCCACGAAGTCGTCGATGATCTCCTGCCACTGGCCATTGTCGATATGCTGGGCGATGCCGTCATCCACCAGTATTTCTACATAGTGCTCGGCGGCAGAGACGAAGATCAGCACCCCGAGCCGGTCGCGGGTGCGGTGCAGCCCCTGTTCGACAAATTGCAGGCGTGCCATCAGGGCCGCCCGGTGCTGGCGAACCTTCTTCGGGATGAGCCGCATTTTTATTGGGGTCCAGTGGAACAGCAGGCTCAGCAGCAGCCAGACCGACCACTGTACCAGCAGGATTTCGTACCAGCCGAGCCAGAAGCCGAGCTGGAACACCAGCAGCGGCGTGAGCATCGCCAGCAGCGCCGCCCAGAGGGTGGGAATGTAGCGATAGCCATCGCTGGCCGGGGCCAGCACGGTGACCAGTTCAGCATCAGTCTCTAGCTCCGCTTCGCGCACCTTGGCCTGAAGCGTGTGGAAGAACTGTTTAGAAATCATGATTTGTCTCTTTACTCCTGTTACCAGCCACCGGAGGCTCCGCCGCCGCCAAAACTGCCGCCGCCACCGCTGAATCCGCCGCCAGAGCGACCACCAAAGGAGCCGGCACCCAATCCACCGGCCATGTAGGTCGACCGACGTCGTCCTCCTGGCCCACCGCCACCACCGCCGCGCAGGTTGTGGAGCACGATCATCGCAATCACCACCAGAATAAACAGCCAGGGGCCGCCACCCTTGTCACTCTTTGGCTGCTCGACCGGCTGATATTCTCCGGCGAGTGCCTTCATGATGCTCTGGCTGCCCGCCATGATCCCGGCCACCATATCGCCGCGCTTGAAGGCGGGCAGGATGCGGCCATGGATGATGTTGGCGGCGATGGCGTCGGGCAGGGCGCCTTCCAGCCCATATCCCACCTCGATCCGCACCTTGCGCTCATCCTGGGCGATCAGCAACAACACGCCATTGTTTTTGCCTTTCTGGCCGATCCCCCAGTGGCGACCGAGCTGGTAGCCGTACTCCTCGATGGTCTCCCCATCGAGGCTGTCGACGGAGACCACCACCAGCTGGATGCCGCTGCGCTTTTCAAAGGCGGCCAGCTGTTGGGTCAGTTGATGGGCCTGTTTGCGGGACATCAGACTGGCTTCATCCACCACCCGTCCGCTCAGCGTCGGGAAGTCGGGTGCCGCTTGCAGGGCAGTGGCCCAGAGCAGCAGACAGGGAAGAAACCAGCGCAGCATCATCTTCATTGGAAGCTGACCTTGGGCGCCTCATCGGCACCGGGTTTGGCACTGAAACTGGGTTTGGCCTCCAGATCCGAGTAGAGCAGCTTGGACCAGATAACGCCGGGGAAAGTGCGGATCTCGGTATTGAACTGGCGCACCGCCTCGATATAGTCGCGGCGAGCCACCGAGATGCGGTTCTCGGTTCCTTCCAGTTGGGCCTGCAGGGCAAGGAACTGCTGATCCGCTTTCAGCTCGGGGTAGCGCTCTACCACCACCATCAGGCGAGAGAGGGCGCTGGAGAGCTGGTTCTGCGCCGCTTCAAACTCCTTGAGCTGGGCAGGATCGCTCACCTGCACGCTGCCGACCCGGGCACGGGCATCGGTGACCGCCTTTAGGGTCTCCTGCTCATGGCTGGCGTAGCCCTTGACGGTGGCGACCAGATTGGGAATGAGATCGGCACGGCGCTGATACTGGTTCTCCACCTGCCCCCAGCTTGCTTTAACCTGCTCATCCAGGGTCGGAATGTTGTTCATGCCGCAGCCGGTCAGGCCGAGCAGCAGGGTCAGGGTCAACAGGCTCTGCGTGGTTCTGCGCCAGAGTGATGTGGCCATCTTGTTGTTCTCCTTTAGTATTTCGAGTCGATAGTGCGCCATGGATGGTGTACGACCAAGAGTGCACCACCATACCAGCTTGGGGTCAGTTGCCACAACGCGCAGGTAGTTCGGGTCGCTTGTTGATGCCGGAGACCTTGGGCAGTTGGGGCTTGTCTTTGAGCCAGGAGGCCAGCTCTTCCCCGCAGCCATTGCCGGGCGGAATGGGAGCCTGGGGCTCGCAATCTGGGCTGCCCACCGGGCAGCGCAGCCGCACGTGGAAGTGGCTGAAGTGGCCCACCCAGGGGCGCAGCTTGGCGACCCAGGGTTCGTTACCAGCTTGTTGGCAGACCGCGGATTTGATCACCGGATTGACGAAGATGCGGGCCACCTCGGGTTTGCTGGCCGCAAGCCGCAGCAAGGTGAGCTGCTGTGGGCCAAAGCGGCCCGGTAACATTTTGTAGCTGGGTTCGTCGATCAGTGCCCACTCCTTGGGGGCATCCTGCTCCCACTTGCTGATGGGGCGGTTGGCCATGCGAAACCAGATATCGGCATCAAGGCCAGTCTGGTGGCTGCGATGGCCGGAGGTAAAGGGGCCGCCACGGGCCATCGCCAGATCGGCGATATAGAGATCCGGCAGCCCGGCCATGCGGGTCTGGTTGGCCAGCGCTTGCAGATAGTGGATGAGGTCGGGGTGGCCGTAGTAGCGCAGCCGTTTGGTGCGGATCACCTGATAACCCGGCCCTTCGAGGGGCAGGGATACGCCGTTTTTCAGGCAACCGGCGGCATAACCACCGATGGCTTCCGCTTGCAATACAGTCGCCAGCAACAGGGACGTCAGCATGTGCGTGCTCCTTGTCTTGCTTCGAGTCTGCTCAGCAGTACGAACAGACTCAAACATATAAATAAATAGGCCGCGGCCACCAGCAGCCAGATCTCGTAGACCAGTCCGCTGGAGTTGGCCATCTCGGTACCGACGAAGGTGAGCTCCTGCACCGAGATAAGGGAAACAATGGCGGTATCCTTCACCAGCGCGATGAGCTGACCGGTGAGGGGGGGCAACATCAGCAGCATGACCTGCGGCAGGATCACATGGCGCAGCCGCACCCAGGGGGAGAGCCCGAGGCTCTGCGCCGCCTCCCGCTGGCCACGGGGGATGGCGGCCAGCCCGGCGCGGACGATCTCGGCGACGAAGGCTGCGCTGATCATGCCAACGCAGAGGGTGCCTGAGATGAGGTTCTCCCAGCGGGCAGGTGGGCCAAACAGCGCCTCTTGCCACGGGGAGAGTGATACGGTGCCGAGCCAGCGGGAGAGGCCGCTTGCAGGCAGCAGCTGGTTGGCGATAAAGAAGTAGAAGATGAAGATAAAGACCAGCGGTGGCAAATTGCGGATCAGCTGGATAAACAGGGTCGCGGGCATCACCAGCCAGGTGCGGCGGCTGAAGGCGGCTACCCCCAGCGCAGTGCCGAGCAGCAGCGCCAGCACCATGCCGAGCAGGGCGATGCGCAAGGTAGTGAGCAGACCGCTGAAAAAGTAGGGCAACTCGCCGTGAGGGCCTGGGGTGAACAGCAGATCGAAGGCCTCATGCCAGCGCCACTGATAGGCCACCCCGATGTGCAAGCGGCTGGCCAGCCAGAGGCCAGCCAGCAGCAGGATCAGGGCGATCGCCCCATCCAGCCAGTTGATGTTCCGACATGGCTTCCGGACGATGCGCCGGATGGTCTGTTTGAGGGCCATCAGCATCAGGGATTGGCGACCTGCGCTTCCCACGCCAGCGACTTGAACCAGTAGTCATGGCGCGCCTTGAGCCAGCCATCGGCCTGACGGGCGGCGATCCACTCGTTGAACTGCTCAGCCAGGGCATCATCCCCCTTGCGCAGGGCAAAGCCTTCATCGCCTTTTGCCAACGGCTCGGCAAACGGCATAAAGAGGGCATCCGGGTGGCGCAGCGCCTCTTGCTCGGGTTTCGGGGAAGAGGAGAGGGCGCCGTGGGCGCGGCCGTTCAGCACCTCCTGAAATACCTGTGACTCGTCATCGAACTGGCGCAGGGTGGCCTTGGGGAAGTGTTCTTTTGCCACCTGTACCGGTGAGGCGCCACGACGTACCGCCAGGATCACCCCGCGCTGGTTGAAGTCCGCCACGGTTTTCTTCTCTTTGGCCATGGTGCTGGAGGCGGCCAGCTGCACCCCCGAATGGGAGTAGGCCTGGGTGAAGCGCACGCTCTTCTCCCGCTCGGGGGTGATGGTGAGGCCGCCGATGATGACGTCATACTTTTTCGCCAACAGGGAGGGGATGATGCCATCCCAGGCGGTAGGCACGAACTCTACCTGCCAGCCGTTATCTGTGGCGAGGCGACGGGCCACGTCAATCTCGAAACCGATCAGGGCCCCCTGCTTGTCGCGCATCGCCCAGGGGGCGAAGGTGGACATGCCGACCCGCAGGGTACCGCTCTGCTCGATCTGCGCCTGGGTGTCGGAGGGGGCAGTTTCTGCCAGTGCCGGAGTGAGCAGGCTTGCCAGCAGCAGGGCTGCGCCCGACAGGGTGGTCTTGAATGACAGATTCATGGTTAGCGTCCTTGTTGATCCGGATTCAGGTGACGGGCCAGTGCCCGCGAACAGGCTGACAGCGTCAGGGTTAACAGCAAATAGAGGGCAGCTACGGTAAACCACACCTCAAAGGTCAGAAACGTATCGGCAACCAGAGTACGCCCTTCGTTGGTCAGATCGAAGATGGCGATCACACTCACCAGCGCCGAATGTTTGATAAGGGAGACCAGCTCGTTGGTGAGCGGCGGCAAGGTGATGCGCACCAGCTGGGGCAGGATCACCTTGCGCAGGGTGATGGTTCGCGACAAGCCAAGCGACTGGGCTGCCTCCCACTGTCCTTTGGGAATGGCCTGTACGCCTGCACGCAGTACTTCGGCGGTGAAAGCGCCCTGATAGAGGGAGAGGCTCAACACGGCGCAGGCAAGGGGGGCCAATCCCAGCATGGGGCCCAGCAAGAAATAGAGAATATAGAGCTGCACCAGCTGGGGCGTGGTGCGCACCAGCGCCAGATAAGCGATGGCGAGCCATGGGCCGAGCCGGGAGGGGAGCAGCCGCAGGCTGACCACGCACACCCCGACCGCCAGAGTGCCCAACAGGCTGAGCAGCGCCACCTGCAAAGTGACCAGCAGGCCGTTTAGCAAGGGGCCGGCATAAAAGGTTCCCTCATCCCACTCGCCGAGAAAGGGCAACACCCGCGGCCACTGCCAGTCATAGCCCATCTGGCGAGCGCCGCTATAGAGCGCCCAGCCCAGTAGCGCACAGAGCATCACAGTGCCCGACAGCCAGCCAAGCAGGCGGGGGCGATTGAGCCTAGCCATGATAGCTAAGCACCTGTTCGAGGAAGGCCCGGGTTCGCGGGTGCCGGGGGGCGTTGAACAGCTGGGCGGGCGGGGCTGACTCGATGATCTTCCCCTCATCCATAAAGAGCACCCGATCCGCCACCTGACGGGCAAAGCCCATCTCGTGGGTGACGCAGATCAGGGTCATCCCCTCGTCAGCCAGCTCGCGGATCACATCGAGCACTTCGCGGATCATCTCGGGGTCGAGGGCGGAGGTGGGCTCGTCAAACAGCATCAGCTCGGGTTGCATGCAGAGGGAGCGGGCGATGGCGACCCGCTGCTGCTGGCCGCCGGAGAGCTGGTGGGGGTACTTGTCGGCCTGTGCCTGAATGCGCACCCGCTCGAGCAGCCCGAGCGCTCGGGCTTTGGCCTCCTGGGGGCGCATCCCCAGGGTATGCACCGGTGCCACCATCAGGTTCTCCAGCACCGTCATATGGGGGAAGAGATTGAACTGCTGAAACACCATGCCGACCCGACCTTGCAGGCGACGCAAGTAGGTGGGGGTTACCGGCTCGCCAAACAGGAACAGCTGGCCGCCGTCGATCCCCTCCAGCCCGTTGATGGTGCGGATCAGGGTCGATTTTCCCGAGCCTGACGGGCCACAGATGACCCATTTCTCTCCCCGTTCAATGGTGAGATCGATGTGATGAAGAGCCTGAAAATCGCCATAGAATTTGTCGACGCCACAAAAGCGCACACAGGGTTGCGAGCTGGTCAAGAAGCGGGTTCCACTGAGAATCATTTACGCCATGGTATTGATTTTATAGGGGGATGACAAAGAAAACCCCCTTGTCAGCATCCTGATGGCTATTCACAATGGCGCCATTTCGTGATGACAGGAGCTTTTCATGCGTATTACATCCTTGCTTGCCGGTTCGCAGGTGCAGCTGTTGATGCCGCCAGCGGTTCGCTATCGCTGCGTCATTTTTCTGCTGTTGCTGGTGAGTTGGGGCGTGGTGGTGGCCTCCTTGTGGGATGGCTGGGGCGCCATGGCGCTGCTCAACTGGGTGGGCGTGGTCTTTGGTGGCATTACCGGGATCATGGTGTCGCTGCCCCGCAGCTGGCAGCCCTGGCGCCTGGCGGAGCTGGGGTGGGATGAACAGCATATCTATCTGCTCAATGGCAACAAGGATGAAGCGCTGGCGCTGCCCCGCAGCCAGCTGGTGGCGCTCGAGCGGGAGCGGCGAGTGGGTCACGACGGCCAGTGGCTCGACTTCAGCCTCGATCTGCAACTGAGTGAAAAGGAGCTGGCGGCGGCCATGGCCTTGCTGGATCTCAAGGCGGGGGAGCTGCATCTGGTGAGCCCGTCTGTCTATCGCTTCGGCTTTAAACGGGCCTGGCACGGTCGCCGGATGCTGGCGCAACGGTTGTCAGATCTGCAATCGGCCTGAGTCGACTATTTTCTCGACAATTCCCGGCAAAGCTCAGATACTGCCAGTGACTCGAATTGATCTTGTCTGCACTGTTAACCCAAGAGATCAATCACTTGACGACAGTGTGGAGAAGGCCACGGCATGAAGCCATGGCAGGTCCGGCATAGGGGTTGTGCCCTTACCGTTATGCTGGGAATTGCATAGAGAAGGCACCTTGAATCGAGAGTGGATGGCATGAAGATTTACGTAGGAAATCTGTCGTACCGGATGACGGCCGACGAACTGAAAACCCTGTTCAGCCAGTTTGGACAGGTCGACAAGGTTGATATCATCATCGACCGCGATACCGGCCAGTCAAAGGGGTTTGGTTTTATTGAAATGCCGGTCAATGGTGATGCCGAGAAGGCCATCGCTGGTCTGCATGGTACAGAAGTCGGTGGCCGTACCATCACCGTCAACCAGGCCAAACCGAAGACAGATGCTCCCCGTGGTCGCCCGCAACAGCGCCACCGCTAAGGTACCTCGGCAATAAAAAAACGGCATGGGTTTCCCCCATGCCGTTTTTGTTTCTGGACGTTTTGCTGTTATCAGGGGACGTCGTAACCGAGCGCCGCCTTGCGGATGCGGAACCACTGCTGGCGATTGAGGACGATGGATTCGGTGGCCACGGCGGCAGCAATCCGCTCCCGTTTGCCGGAGCCAATCAATGGCAGCGGCTGGCTTGGCAGCATCATTACCCAGGCGTAGACCACCTGCTCGATAGTCTGGGCGCCCACTTCCTGACGGATCTGCTCCAGTTCGGCACGCAGCGGGGCATAGGCGTCATCGCTGAACAGTCGGCCGCCACCGAGACATGACCAGGCCATCGGCTTGATGCCAAGCTGCTGGCACTGATCCAGGGTACCATCGAGGGTCCCTTCCTGATGAAGCGGCGAGATCTCCAGCTGGTTGGTGACCAGCGGGAAGGGGAGGCGCGATTGCAGCAGCTCGAACTGACGGGCGGTGAAGTTGGATACCCCGGCGTGCTTGATCTTGCCCGCCTGTTTCAGGGTGATAAAGGCGTCGGCCACTTCATCTGCGTTCATCAGGGGATCCGGGCGGTGGATCAGCAGCAGATCCAGATGGTCGGTGCCGAGCTTGCGCAGCGAGGCTTCGGCGCTGGCGATGATATGGTCCTTGCCGGTGTTGTAGTGGTTGAGAGCATGCTCCGGCTTGGCGGTGAGGGCGATACCGCACTTGGTGACGATCTCCATCCGGCTGCGCAGGGAAGGCTCGAGGCGCAGGGCGTGACCAAAGGCCTCTTCGCACTGGTAGCCACCATAGATATCGGCGTGATCGATGGTGGTGACCCCCAGATCCAGATGATATTTCATCAGATCGAGCAGAGCGGCCGGAGAGAGCTGCCACTCCATCAGGCGCCAGTAACCCATGATGAGGCGAGAGAAGGTGGGACCTTGCGGATGCAGGGCGACACGGGATACAGACATGGTTGACTCCTTGAAAAACACGATGCGAAAACGATGTGCAACATGGATGACTGCGGGCATCTTGGCCTCATGTGGCTGGCAAAGCAATAATGGGCAGTGGCATGATTCGAACTTTGGTTCTGATCGCAGAGTAGGAGAGAGAGTTGGATGGAAGGATTTGCCGAGCGCTTGCAGAGCCTGATCGGGGAGATGAGCGTGAGCGCCTTTGCCCGCAAGGTAGGGCTCAGTGAAGCGCTGATCCGCAAATATTTGAAGGGAGCCGAGCCTGGTCTGGCGCGGGCCAACCAGATTGCCATGGGGGCCAACTGCTCGCTGGAGTGGCTGGCGACCGGCTGCGGTTATCTCTACCGTCAGGCGGAAGTGGTAGACAGGGAGGCGCTGGCAGCGGCGCAGCTACTGCTGGGCGAGCAGCAACCCGGGGTGGGGCTGCCCGATGAGGAGGCGCTGGTCACCCTGCTCGCCTACTACCAGTTTTTGCGCACCCACAAGAAAGCGGACGGTTTTCTCGACTTGGCGCTGGCGCGGGAGTTTGGCCGCCATCTGGGGGAAGCGTGATGAGGAGCATATTACCCTTTGGTCGTGTCACGGCCGGTTGATTATTCTGATACGCTCTAAGCAAGATAAGTCTCCATGGAATGGGCGATGAGCTACTTGATCCTCGGAAGTGGTGCGCTGGGCTCGGCGCTGGCAAGAGAGCTGATAGCAAGGGGGGAGTCATTCCTGCTGGCCGGGCGCAACTATCCCAAAGGGATCGAGATGGAGGACTTCTTCCCGCTGCCAGATGTCGATGCCATCTCGTTCGATGCCTTGTTTACCCTCTACGATAGCGATCCGCTTCCCACCGTTGTGATCAATACCATCGGCGTGTTGCACGATGTCAGCTTTATGCCGGAGCGGCGGGTCGAAGAGGTGCACCCCAAGTGGCTGTGCGACAGCCTGCTGGCCAATGCCTGGCCAACACTGGCGCTGGCTGCCCGTTTCAGTCGGTTGATGGGCAATGACCATCCGCTGTGGCTCTGTGCCATCTCCGATCTGGCGGGCTCCATCACCGCCAATCTGGAGGGGGGACGTTACAGCTACCGGATGAGCAAGGCAGCCCTCGATATGGGGGTGAAAACTCTGGCCCTTGAGTGGGCGCAGCGTTTCCCGCAAGCAGGGGTGGTGGCAGTAGTGCCCGGCCTGATGGACTCCCCGATGAACGCTCCCTTTCTGAGCGAGTTGCCTGCGGAGCAATTGCAGGAGCCTGCCGAGGTGGCGGTGAAACTGCTCAATCTCATCAAGGGGTTATCGTTGACCCAATCGGGTCAGCTACTGGATCTCAACGGTCAGCCGCTGCCCTGGTAAATCCCGCCTGCGGGTTCTACGGACGTCTATTGGCTTCACATTCTGCTCATGCGCCCCTTGCCAAGCGAGGGGCGCATGGCTAACGTCACTCTCCTGTTTCAGGAGGGATCTCATGCGCTATATCGATTTACGAAGTGACACCGTCACCCAGCCTACTGACGCCATGCGTCAAGCCATGCTCCACGCCGAAGTGGGTGACGATGTCTATGGTGAAGATCCGGGCGTCAACGCGCTGGAGGCCCATGGGGCCAGATTGCTGGGCAAACAGGCGGCGCTGTTTGTGCCGTCCGGCACCATGTCCAACCTGCTGGCGGTGATGAGCCACTGTCAGCGCGGTGAGGGGGCCATCCTCGGCAACGCCGCTCACATCTATCGCTATGAAGCGCAGGGGAGTGCCGTGCTGGGCTCCGTAGCCCTGCAACCCTTGCCGATGCAGCGCGATGGCACGCTGGCATTCGATGATATCAAGGCTGCGCTGGCCCCTGATGATGCCCACTTCGTCCAGACTCGCCTCATCTGTCTTGAGAACACCCACAATGGCAAGGTGCTGCCGCTCCCCTATCTGCAAGAGATGGGAGCATTCGTTGCTGAACGTGGCTTGAAGCTTCATCTTGATGGCGCACGGCTTTTTAACGCCGCCGTGGCCAGCGAGACCCCGGTCGAGGTGATCGCCGCGCCATTTGACAGCATCTCGATTTGTCTCTCCAAGGGGTTGGGCGCACCGGTGGGCTCGCTGCTGGTGGGCAGTCACGACTTCATCGCCCGTGCGCGCCGACTGCGCAAGATGCTGGGGGGCGGCATGCGCCAGGCGGGCATTCTGGCGCAAGCCGGTCTGTTTGCCCTCGAGCAGCACGTGACCCGTCTGGCCGATGATCACCGCCGTGCCAAACGGCTGGCCGAAGGGTTGGCTGCACTGCCGGGCATCGAGCTCGACCTCTCGCTGGTGCAGAGCAACATGGTGTTCCTGCGGCTCCGTGAGGGGGCATCGGCCCCTCTGCTCGCTTTTATGAAGGAGCGGGGGATCCTCTTCTCCGGTTACGGCGAGCTGCGGCTGGTGACTCATCTGCAGATCAACGATGACGATATTGAAGAGGTGATCGACGCCTTCACCGAGTATCTCGGGGCGCGTTGAGACGGCTGGTCAGGTAGAGGTTATACCAAGACCTGTTCATACCGAAATAACAGAGGGCGCCGCGGCGCCCTCTGTTATTTGCTGCAAGCTCAAGCCTGCCGCTGGCCGCTCATCAGCATGGCCTCATCGGTGGCATCGTAGATCATCACCGCGATGTGGGTCACCTGACCGCCGAAATCGGCCAGTGGTACCAGCGTCAGGTTCTGGAACATATGGGGGGCCGAGCCGGTAATGGGGCGGTAGTTGGAGAAACGTAGCAGATAGGGCTTCTGCTCCCAGGTACTGAAGGCGCGGTTGTTGAGCTTGAAGACCATGTTGGCCTTGCGCTCGAACCAGGCTCTGTCCACATCGGGGAAGAGCTCGAACAGTACGCCATCGCGCACGTCACTGGCCAGTCGGCCGCTGTGGCTCTCCATAAAGCCGTTCCACACTTGTACCTTGTACTCCTTGTCGAGCACTACCAGGCCTACGTCCAGGTTCTGGACTATGTTCATCAGCCAATGAAATTCACGGATTTCCATAGTCACTCCTAGAGCATGTGCATGATTTTGTTGTTCATGGTGGCGATGGAATCTTCGGTAAACAGCAGCAGCAGATCACACTGCACCGCGTAATCCTGGATCCGGTAGTTGATCTCGATGGCGAGCGTGCGGCGCCAGCGACTCTTGTTGGTGTTGATCAGCTCGTTGATGGGTCTGTGCTGGCCGAGCACCACCGGGTGCCCCTGACTAAAGGGAGTGTCGAGCTGGTTGGCGTAGCCGCGCAGGAAGGCGCCGATCAGCACGTTGGCGGTATCCATCAACAGCTCCAGTTCGGCGGTGCGATCCAGCGTCCCCTGATGGTTCATCAGCTTGGCCAAATCTTTGAAGCTGGAGTCATGGAACAGGATCAGCGCTTCACCGGCGATCCCAGCTCCGATAAACCCCTGACAGACGGCGGAGAGGGTATCTGAATCCGCAGCGGCCGAGAGGGCCATATGCAACTCTGATACTTCCAGCACGTTGACGTTGGGGATGGGCAGTACCACGAAGGCGTTGAGCAGACGAGCCAGCAAGTCGGCGGCCTGACCCATGGAGACGTTGGCCAGCTCCTGATAGACATCGCGGATTTCGGGGGTGATCTTGACGCCTGCATCGGCTACCACTCCGTTTGGCTGCTGCTCGGGGGCGCTTGGTTGACCGCTCGGGGTGGCACTCCAGAAATCATGCTTTTTGAGCAGGGCGAGCAGGGTTTCTGGGGCGGCAGGTTTCTTGATGAAATCGAGCGCCCCTAGCCCCATGACCCGTTGATAGGCCTCTGGTTGGATATCCCCGGAGACCACGATCACCTTGTTGCGTAGACCCTCCCGTTGGAGGGTCTCCAGCACGCCGTAACCGTCCATTTCCGGCATGGTCAGATCGAGAAAGATGAGATCCCCATGGCCCATCAGCACCTGTTCGATCCCTTCAAGGCCATTCGCCGCATAGTGCAAATCGACTTTCCAGTCAGCCGGTAGCGCTCGTGCCAGCTGTTTGCGGGCGAACCCGGAGTCATCACATATCAATACATTCATGGCGTTAGGCAGGCTCTGTTGACAAGGATTGCTATAAGTGTGGCCCGCTAACAGTCAGATGCAATGTGGGAGGTTGTCACCCTGTGAAAATTGGTTATCCCATTGCCGGTTACGATAGCGTGCGGAGTATTTCTCAACAAATTCAGCGAACATCTTAACACGCAACGGGGCGAACTGGTGCTGGCAACACAACATGTAGAAGGGGCGATTGCCGGTCTGCCAGTCGGTCAGTACCGGTACCAGCTGCTCGTCATGGAGGAAGCTGCTCAGATAGTGCAGCGGGGCGTTGACTATCCCCAGATGACGCCGGGCTGCGCGCACGGCGGCCTGAGTCTGGTTGACGGTCAGTTTGGCGCTGCGTTTGATGCAGATGTTCTGGCCATCCTTGTCGGTCAGTTGCCAGTGCTGGTGTGGCCAGCAGTAGATGAGATCATGTTCTTCCAGCTGGCTGGGGTGGGAGGGGGTTCCCTTCTTGGTCAGATAGAGTGGCGAGGCAAACAGGCCGTACTCGATATGACCGAGACAGATCGCATTGGGCAGCGACTGGGGCAGCTCACCGTTGAAGAACACCAGATCCCGATCATTGTCGAACAGGTGCTGGTGATCATTGGTCTGGGTGATATCGAACTGTACCTCGGGATAGTGCAGCCCGAATTCGGCCAGCATATCGATGAGGATGGTGTTGGAGAGCGCGATCGGCGCGGCTATCCGGATAAGCCCGGTGATGTCTGCTTCTTTACCCCGGATCTCGCTGGTGGCCTGCTCGATTTGTGCAAGCGGTGTGCAGAGACGCTCGTAGTATCTGAGCCCTTCATCGGTAAGACGGAGTTTACGGGTAGAGCGATGTAGCAGGGAGCAACCCAGTTGCTCTTCCAGCTGGGAAATGCGTCGACTGATGGTGCCTGTTGGCATGCCCAGTGCGGCTGCAGCATGGGAGAATCCTCCCTCTTGCACCACCTTGACGAACAGGTAGAACTCTTCGATGTGCTTCATAAACGCTGTTCTGGGTGTAACAAGGGGGCAACCATAAAAAGAGCCTTATCGCTTGGCAAGGGTAATTCAGCGTTTAATTGATCTGGATTCGATTTCTACTGATACCAGTTTAAATTTTCAATTGTTCTCGAATGAGGATTATTTTCTGCGCCACAGTCATTGTTGCGAGATGTCACCCGTTAGCTCAAGAGAGAGAGGCGACATGGTATGACTACAATACGACCCATCCTCAGGAAAAAAGAGGATCGCGCTGGTCAAGAGCAGTTCTTTTTTTCGGCGATGTGAATGTGATGACAGTCGCATATTCATCATGCCGGTCTGGTGAAGGTAGATATTCGGTTTTGAGGTATTTAAGTTCCTTGTTAAGTCGCTATTTGGGGCCGGTTTTGCTCTTTTTTGTCTGTTTATTCAACGCACTGGTTAATAAATGAAAGTTTTACGAGGGAAATGCCGGCACTTTTTTAGTTGACTTTTTTGTCAGTAAATAAGTGTTTGTTGTGAATAGTAAAAATGTTTTTTGAAGTATCCAGAGTGCAATTCTTAGTGCTTGTTTTTGCTGGGAAAAAAAGTTAAAAACGAACGAGGGATTTGTTCTGATTGACAGGAGTATTGGCTGAGTCCTTTTTTCTGTGGCTGGATTGGCTCTCCTGTTGTTGATTTCTGAAATCAGTTATCTGCTTTTGGCCATCGCGAGAAATAGTGGCCGAGAGGTGTTTTCACCTTGCATTCTGCATACGGCGGTTTGCCCATTTGTTTTCCGGTTCACCAGTGACCATCCAGCATGAATGACTTTGACCAGATGAATACGCTTGACGAACGGTTACTGAAGACAATGGATGTTCTACATACCCCTATCTGGGTCTATGACATCGAACATCACCATATTTTCTGGGCAAACCGCGCAGCACTTCCCCTCTGGGAGGCCACCTCCCTGGACGAGCTCTGTTCCAGGGATTTTTCGGCTGATATGGCCACAGCCATAGCGCTGTTGTTGCAACGCTACCTCGGTGATTTTCAGCAGGGGCGAAGTTACAACGAGTGGTGGACTATCTCCCCAAAGGGGGTCAAGAAGCAGATCTATCTACGCCTCTCCGGGATTCAGCTGGCTGGCCGTCTGATGATGATGACCGAGGCGGTGCTCGACTCCGATACCCTCTATCAGGAGTCCTCGCTGGCAACCGGTGATACCCTGGCCTGCCTGTTCGATAGCAATGGCGCGTTCGAAAGCGGCAACTATCACTTCGAGATGTGTTTCGGTCACCGGATCGCCACGCTCTCCCAGGTTTTTTCCGGTAGTGACGACAGTTTTTACCAGAAGCTCTCCCGACTCGATGAAGTAGTGACCGAAGGGGAGTGCCGAACCCTCAAGGGGATGCGCTGGTTCCAGTATCAGTTCCGCTATATCCAGCAAGGAGCACGGATCCTGCTTACCATGCGCGATATTACAGATCGTAAACTCGAGGAGCTGGAGCATCGCCACCTCGCTTGGCATGACTCCCTGACCGGCCTGCTCAACCGTTATGGCTTGATGAAATCTCTCGAGGCCTATTGCGGGTTGGGGGAGCGTTTCGCGCTGGTATTCATGGATCTGGACAACTTCAAGCTGGTCAACGACAACTACGGCCATAAGGCGGGAGACCGCCTGCTGGAGCGGGTTGCCGGTCGCCTCAAACAGATTTGCCCCCGCGATGTTGAGCTGGCCCGTCTTGGCGGGGACGAGTTTACCGCGTTGGTTCCCTTGGGAAACCAGAGCGAACGCGCCCAGGATGTGGCCGATCAGATGCTCTCCCAGATGACCAAGCCGCTGCAACTGAGCGGTCTGCCGGAGGTAACCATCGGCGGCAGTATCGGCATTGCCATCTATCCCGATGATGCGGACGATGGTGATAACCTCATCACCCGCGCCGATATGGCCATGTATCAGGCCAAGCAGATGGGGCGGCTGCGCTGGCAGCGTTTTACCCCCAGCATGCAGCAGACCCTGCAGCGCAAGCTCAATCTCAAGCAGTTTCTGGCCAAGGCTATCGGTCGTCAGGAGCTGAGCCTCTGTTACCAGCCACAGGTCGATGTCGCCAAACGGCGTCTGATCGGTTACGAGGCGCTGCTGCGTTGGTATAACCCGGTGCTTGGCCATGTCTCGCCAGTGGAATTTATCCCATTGGCCGAAGAGATGGGGCTGATCCGCGAGATCGGCAGCTGGGTGCTCTCTACCGCACTTGCCCAGATGGCCAGTTGGAAGAAGTGCCTCCATCACCGGGTGCCAGTCTCCGTCAACCTCTCCGGTTTCCAGCTCTCGTCGGCACTGCCCGGGCAAGTGCGCCAGCAGCTGGCTCTGCACGGAGTGGATGCTTCCCTGTTGACGCTGGAACTGACCGAAACCGTGCTTATGCTGGATATGAAGGGGTGCCTCGATATTCTCGATGACTTGAGTGAACTGGGGATCAAGATTGCCATCGACGATTTTGGTACCGGCTACTCATCCCTTGCCTATCTCAATCGCCTGCCCATCGATACGATCAAGCTGGATCGCTCTTTCGTGGTCGGCCTCAACCTGCCGGTGATCCGGGCGACTGCGGCCATGGCCACCAATCTGGGGTTGGGGATCATGGCGGAAGGGGTGGAGGAGCCTCACGAACTGGCCGCACTGCAGACCCAGGGGTGCCATGTGTTCCAGGGATATCTGTTCAGCAAGCCGCTGACGGTGGCACAAGTCGAGGCGAGTGGTTTCGTGGTGGAGTGTCAGGTTGGGCGTTATCCACTGCTAGATGCCGTAATGGCAGAGTAACAAGTGTGCGTTAGACCACAACTTGGGATTTTATTCCGTAATATTTAATCAAAATTAATCATTATTTTGCGATCGGTCATGAGACGGATTGGCTGGAGTTGCTAGCATGCGACCTCATTTCTAGGGAAAGGAGTATTGCAATAATGAGTCATGCTGCTGTCAATGACCGTCCGGCCAGCCCTCCCAAGGGGTGGCTGAACCGTTTCCTCAATGGCGTCGAGAAAGCCGGGAACAAATTACCCGACCCCGCCATGCTGTTCCTCTATGCCTTGCTGATCGTCTGGGTCGGCTCCTGGGTGTTGTCACAATTCCAGTTTGATCTGGTCAACCCCCGTACCGGGGAGGCGGTAGTGGTCAACAACCTGCTGACCGGTGTCGGTCTGGCCGAGTTTCTCTCCACCATGGTGACCACTTTCACCGGCTTTGCCCCGCTGGGCATCGTGCTGGTGGCCATGCTCGGGGTCGGGGTGGCCGAGCAGTCCGGTTTTATCAATACCGGTCTGAAAAAGTTGCTCAAAGTGACGCCTGCCCGTTTTCTCACTCCCATGCTGATCCTGGTAGCGATCGTCAGCCACACCGCTGCAGATGCGGGCTATGTGCTGGTGATCCCCATCGGTGGCATCATCTTCCACGCTGCCGGACGCCATCCGCTGGCGGGGATCGCAGCTGCCTTTGCCGGCGTTTCCGGCGGTTTTGCCGCCAACTTCCTGCCCTCCGGCGGGGATGCGCTGCTGCAGGGTTTTACCCAGTCCGCCGCTCAGTTGCTCGATCCTGACTACATGGTCAACACCCTATGCAACATCATCTTTACCGGTGCCTCTTCGTTGCTGATCATCTGCGTCGGCTGGTTCATCACCGAAAAGGTGGTGGAGCCGCGCCTCAAGCACGTGGCGCTCAACGAGGATCTGGAGAGTGCCGACGAGATGGGGCGCTACAGCGCGCAAGAGAGCCGGGCCTTCAACTGGGCCGGGTTTGCCATGCTGGCGGCTATCGTGCTGCTGGCGCTGGCGCTCTCCCCGAGCGATTCACCGCTGCGTGCTGCCGATGGCTCCCTGACCACCTTCGCTGCCCCCGTGATGAAGTCCATAGTGCCGCTCATCTTCCTGCTCTTTATCCTGCCCGGGATTGTCTACGGCTTTGTCGCAGGCAGCTTCAAGAGCGGCAAGGATGTGATCGATGCCATGTCGGCCACCATGAACAAGATGGGCTCCTACATGGTGATGGCTTTCTTCTGCGCGCTCTTCATCAAGGCGTTTGGTGACTCCAATCTGGGCACCCTGCTGGCCCTTTCCGGTGCCGAAGTGCTCCATGCGCTGGCGCTGCCCGGTGAGGTGACTATCGTCGGGATGATCCTGCTCACAGCCAGCGTCAATCTGGTAGTCGGCTCGGCCTCCGCCAAGTGGGCGCTGATCAGCCCGATCCTAGTGCCCATGTTGATGGCGGTGGGGATCTCCCCCGAGCTGACCCAGGCGGCCTATCGGGTCGGGGATTCTGCTTCCAATATCATCACCCCGCTGATGGTCTTCTTCCCGCTGGTGGTGGTCTATTGCCAGCAGTATGTGAAGAGCACCGGGATCGGTACTCTGGTCTCCATGATGCTGCCCTACTCGCTGGCCTTCCTGGTGAGCTGGACGATTTTCCTGCTGCTCTACTGGGCGCTCGGCTTCCCGCTCGGGTTGCAAGCCCCTTACGTCTATCCGGCCCCTTAAGCTGGGTGTGCGAGGGAGCCTTGGGCTCCCTCGTTTTTTTCGCTATGGTGTTACCTCATTTTGGAGGTGCCATGAATCAGACCATCGATCTTATCCTTTCCCATCGCTCCATTCGTCAGTTCACTGCCGAGCCGATCGCCCCGCAGCAGCTGGATGTCATTCTCGCCGCCGCCCAGTCCGCCTCGACCTCGAGCTTTTTGCAGGTGACCAGTATTGTGCGAGTCAGTGAACCCGAGGCGCGTCAGCAGCTGGCCATGCTGGCGGGCAATCAACCCTATGTGGTGCAGGCGGCCGAGTTTCTGGTGTTCTGCACCGATTACCATCGTCACAGCCAGATCGTGCCCGAGGCCCAGACCGGTTATGCGGAGCAGTTGTTGATCGGTGCCATTGACGGCGCCCTGATGGCGCAAAATGCCCTGCTGGCGGCGCAGTCGTTGGGACTGGGCGGGGTCTATATCGGCGGCATTCGCAACCATCCTGCCGAGGTGAGCGAGCTACTGGGCTTGCCCCATCAGGTGATCCCGCTGTTTGGCCTCTGCCTTGGCCACCCTGCCCAGCAGCCGGAGCAGAAACCCCGCCTGCCCAGGGGATTGGTGGTGCATCAGGAGCGCTACCTGCACGAGCTGGATCGCGACCTGCTGGCCCGGTACGATCAGCAGATCGCGGACTACTATCAGGCCCGCAGCAGCAACAACAAACAGCAGACCTGGAGTAGCCAGATCCGCGCCATTCTGGGCAAGGAGTCCCGCCCTTTCATGCTGGGATTCCTGCAATCGCGGGGCTTTAACCTCAAGTAATGGCGCTGATGGGCGATACTATGGGAGTGATGACCACCATGGTCATTTTCCCGTGATCCTGAAATCTTTCCCTGAGACCGGGTATACAGCTTGGCGACAAATCGTGGGCAAGGGGGGATCTACAGGCTACCTTAAGTAGATAAGCTGTTGTAGGATCACGCAATTGGATTGGGACAGGGGTTTGGACATCCTATGATTTTAACTTTGGTATTGCTGTCTATCGGCGCGCTCCTGTTTTTGGTTATCGCCTATAACGTGGTACAGCAATATAAGCAGAAGGCGGAGGCTGAAAAGCGTCACGCCGTTGCCAGACACAAGACGGTAGCCGACGAGACCGAAGAGGTACTGCTGAACGTCAATCTGGTGCCTTTCTCCAAAAACATGGTGTTGCTGTTGCAGCACCGGATCCTTGATGCCTATCGCGCCATCGCTCAGGTGATGCCCAACAACCAGATCAAGCAGCGCATCGCCGATGTGCAGATCCAGATCAAGAACGTGCAGGAAAATTACAGTGCGCAGGATGAGGGGCACTTCAAAACCCCCGAGTCTGATCGTCAGGCGATCCAGATGTTGCAGCTGGTAAAAAAGCTACGTGCCGTACTGCGTGTCGAGCACAACAAGGGCAAAATTGATCCGCAGGGGTTTGCTCAGGAAGATCGTCGTCTCGAGCTGATGCAGCTCAAAATCAACATCTCGAATCTGGTCAAGCGGGCGATGGATGCCCGCATTCAGGGCCAATATGGTACTTGCCGCCAGCTCTATACCAAGGGGTTGTCGGCAATGGCCAGCATTGGCGACAAGGATCCCTATCTGTTGGCTCGTGAAGAGGATATGCGTCAGGGGCTCAAGGAGCTTGAAGAGCTGCAGCAGCAAAACAGCGCGCAGGATCTGCAAAACATCAAGGACAAGGAAGCCGACGAGCTCGATGTCCTGTTTCAACCCAAGAAGAAATGGTAAGCATGTCCCACCCACTCGATTCCACACTGGGGCCAATGGCCCCATTTGTTTCTCAGCTGTTGACCGAACTGGCCGCTGCTGGCGTCACATTTTCCCAGCCAACGGTCGATCACCTCTGTTATCGGGCGGCGACCTTGCAGGAGTACCGCGCGCTGTGTGCTGTATTGGCTGAAGCGGGCTCCTTGCTGGTGGAGGGGATGATCGGCGGTCGCCCGATTGCCACTTATCAGTTGCATCAGCCACTGCTGGCTGGTGAGGTGCAGGTACCCTGTATCGAGCTGGCGGCGCCGAAACCGGGGCGCATCCATCAGGCAGGACTGGAACATATCGAGCTGGTGGTCGCTTCACTGCAGGATCTGGTAGCGCGCTATCCCGAGCAGCCATTCAAAACCGGCAATATGCAGGATACCCGCAACCCCGATATCGGCCTGATGTTGCCCTCCGGTCAGATCAAGTTTCACTTACGCTCGCTGGCTGAGGTGATCGCCGAAGAGGTGGCGACCGGTGCTGTGGTCGCGGTGCCTGCGGATTATTTCGATCAGGAGTGATCCTGCGCTCAATGCGGTGCGAGCCTGACAGGCTCTTGAATAACGCAGCAAAAGGGGTCACCGGTGTGACCCCTTTTGCTATCTGGCGGTGCTGGGTTGCGAGAGCGCTATCTGCTCGTGGGTGACCCTGTTTGCGCTGAGCCTGTTACCCGTGTCGGTGGGGTTGCTGGGCGGGCAGTGGCGATTGGCTTCGCTGCTTGAGACGGCCGAGCCAGAGGCTCAAGCCGGCCGTCAAGATGAGGACCAGTTCAATACCCATGACCAGACCGCCCAGCTCGCCCTGCTCCCAGAAGGGGTGTAGGTAAAGTCCCCCCAGACTGGCTCCCAGATAGTAGGCTACCAGATAGAGAGAGGAGGCGAGGGCGCGGTTGTGTTCGACATGATGACCAACCCAGGCACTAGCGCAGGCGTGTGCCAGGAAAAAGCCGAAGCTGGAGATCAGCAAGCCACTCAGGATCCCGAGCAGGCTAGCTTGCAGCAGCCATAGACTGCCGAGGGCCATCAGGGCGATCCCGACCAGCAGCATGCGTTGTGCCCCCCAGCGGTTGGCAAAGCGGCCGCTCAGTGAGGAGGCCACCGTCCCCGAGAGATAGGTGAGAAACAGCATGCCGAGCCACTGGGTGGGCAAGGAGAATGGGGGCTTTGCCAGCAGGAAGGTGAGATAACTGAACTGGTTCAGAAACACCATAAAGTTGAGTCCCCCGATAAGGTAAGCCCCTACCAGCAAGGGATTGGTCAGGTGCTGCTGCAAGGCGCGAGCAAATTGGCCGCGAACGGGGGCGCTCGCCACAAAGCGGGTCTGATGGGGCAGCAGCCAGAAGACCAGCGGCAGCAGTGACAGGCTGATCACACCGATCCCCAGAAAGGTATGTTGCCAGTCGCCAAACCAGCCCGCCAGCAGGCCGCCGACCACCCGACCGGCAATGCCACCGAGGGAGTTGGCGGCAATATAGACCCCCACCGCCGAGAGCAGCGCCCGTTTACTGAACTCTTCCCCCATATAGGCAATCGCAGTGGCTGGTAACCCGGCCAGCAGCGCGCCCTGCAGGATGCGTAGCAACAGCAGTGAACCAAACTGCTCAACCAGGGGGATCAACAGTGAGAGCAGGATCGCCAGGGTGAGTGTACCCAGCATGACCTGCCGACGGCCATGGCGATCCGCCAGTCTGGCGCAGATCAGCAAGGAGGCGGCAAGGCCTGCTGTGCATCCTGCCAGGGTCCAGCTGGCCGAGAGGGAGTTGACCGAGAAGACCTCGGCAATCAGGGGTAACAGGGGGTGGGTCTGGTAGAGGTTCAGAAACACCAGAAAAGAGCCCAGGCTGAGGGCCAGGGTTGCACGTATCCACTCGCGACTTCCGACTTCAATCATTGCGTATTGTCCTGACTACTTTTGGTCAGGGTAGAGTCCTTGCAGTTATAAATATAATATATTTAAGTTATCCATCTCATAAGATGAATTGATACATGGATCTGAAACAGCTCACCTATCTGCTGGCGGTCAGGGATGCCAGCTCATTTACCAAGGCAGCCAACAGTCTGCATGTGGCACAGCCGGCCATCAGCATGGCCATCGCCAAGCTGGAGCAGCAGCTCGAATTGCGGCTGTTTGATCGACAGGACCGGGCGGTACGGCTCACCCCGGAGGGAGAGGTGCTCTGTCGCCATGCCGAGCGCTTGTTGTTGCAGATGCATCAGGCCGAGGCCGAGATGGCCGAGCTCAAGGGGCTGGAGCGGGGGGAAGTGCGGATCGGGATCCCCTATATGATGGGCTCCTACTATTTCCCCCCTCGTCTGATGGCCTTCAAGCATCGCTATCCCGGCCTCAAGATCCGGGTCGAAGAGGCCGGCACCCGTGAGCTGCTCAGCCGGATGGTGGATGGCTCCCTCGATCTGGCCATTCTCATTACCAGTGATCTCCCCCCCGCCATCGAGGGGGCACATCTGCTGAGTGAAGAGATGTTGATGGTGGTGGGGGACGATCACCCCTTGCGTGGCGCATCGGCCGTCACCCTCTCTCAGTTTTTCGCTCAGGAGCTGGCGCTGTTTCGCCGTGGTTTCTACCACCGGGAGCATATGGAGGCGCTGGCCCAGAGCCTGGGCGTCGAACCCGATATCGCCTTCGAGAGCAATCTTATCCCTCTGCTCAAGGCGGTGGTGCGGCAAGGCTTTGCGGTGACCACCTTCTTGCGGATGGTGCTGGAAGAGGAGCCGGATCTGAGTGGCGTGCCCTTCGACCCGCCTATCTATCTCGATCTCTGCGTGGCGTGGCGGCGTGGCGATCCGCTCTCCATGGCCAACCGTGCCTTGCGCGATTTTCTACTCAAGGATCGCCCGGCCTGATGGCGGCGGGCCATTGCTGAAAGTTTGTTACTATTAACGGTGGGTTCGCTTGAGGGCTACACCATGAAATTGCAGCAATTGCGCTATATCGTCGAGGTGGCCAACCACAGGCTGAATTTGTCGGCCACCGCCGAGAGCCTCTTTACCTCCCAGCCCGGGATCAGCAAACAGGTGCGGATGCTGGAGGATGAGCTGGGGATCCAGATCTTCGAGCGTAGCGGCAAACACCTGACCCAGATCACCCCCATCGGTCGGGATGTGATCAAAGTGGCCGCGGAGGTGCTGGACAAGGTGGCCACCATCAAGGTGATGGCCAGGCAGCATGTGCATCCGGAGCAGGGAACCCTCACCATTGCCGCTACTCATCTGCAAGCCCGTTATATTCTGCCCGCCATCCTCAAGGGATTCATGGCCCGCTTCCCCAAAGTTGCCGTAACTGTGATGCAAGGGAGTGCGGCGCAGTGCCGCGCAGCCGTGCATGATGGCGCTGCCGATCTGCTGCTGGCGGATGAACCGGAGGAGGGGAGCGATCTGCTCATGCTCCCCTCTTTTCAGTGGCAACGGGGCTTGGTGCTACCCAAGGAGCATCCGTTGGCCAGAGCACCATCGCTGACCCCGGCTGAGCTGGTGGAGTTTGCATTGGTGACCGATGGAAGGGCTCTCTCCACAGCTCATGGCACTGATTGCGCTCATGCCGAGAGCCGGATCTCCTGCTGTGCGAGCGACAGCGATGTGCTCAAGACCTATGTCAGACAAGGAATGGGCATCGGGGTGATGGCAACTTTTGCTTGGGAGCCCCAGCGCGATGGCGATCTGGTGCTCAAGACGGCGCCCTGGCTACCAGGCGGTGTGGCCGCTATCGGGTTGCGCAGAGGGGCATTTTTATGCGGCTATCTCTACGATCTGATTGAACGTCTCGCGCCGCAATTGACACGCGAGCGGGTCGACCAATACTGTGCTGCCCGCACTGGCGAAGAGCTTGAAGCTCTGCTGGCCAATCTGACCGTGCCACTTAGATAGCCAGGGTTGATCTGTGGTCGATCCAAGAAAAACGCCTCCCAATGGGAGGCGTTTGACTATCTGGCATTCGTCAATGCAGGCTCACTTCTTCAGCATATGATCAAGCTTGTTGGCCTTGGTCGACAGATAGAACTCGTTGTGGGGATTGCGCCCTTCCTGCAACGGAACCCGTTCGGCCACCGGAATACCGAAGGATTCCATCGCTTTCATCTTGCGCGGGTTGTTGGTCATCAGTTTGAGAGACTTGACCTCAAGCTGCTTGAGCATATCGGCGCAGATGGTGTAGTCGCGCATATCGGCGGCGAAACCAAGGGCTACGTTGGCCTCCACGGTATCGGCCCCCTGATCCTGCAGGTGATAGGCGCGGATCTTGTTGAGCAAGCCGATGCCACGGCCCTCTTGACGCACATACAGCAACACGCCACGACCGGCTTTGGCGATATTCTCCATGGCCGCCTGCAACTGGAAACCGCAGTCACAACGCAGGCTGAACAGGGCGTCGCCGGTCAGGCACTCTGAGTGGATCCGGCCCAGCACGGGCTCTTCACCGGTTATGTCGCCCATCACCAGTGCTGCGTGATCCTTGCCTGTACCGGTTTCCTGAAAACCTACCAGCGTGAAGGTGCCCCAAGGGGTTGGCAATTTCGATTTCGCCACTAGGGTAACGCTGCTCATAGGTTGCTCCTTACTACTAACGGCTCAAAAAAGGGGGGCCAGTTTAGCGCGCCTTGTCAGGAACGACCATAAGAACAAGTCCCTGCATTGCTTAATGAAATCTCCAAATGAGATACAAGCACAGTCGCCTGCCGGGGTTTTGGCCCTTTGTGCGGATTGATGACTGCCAGGCTCACCACATTCGGGTATAATCGGCGCCCATTAACCCACCCCTTCGGGATGGGAGCAACACAGTGCAGGAGAGAAGTTATGCCTCAGATGGCCCCCGTAATGACAATTGATGGCCCCAGTGGTGCAGGTAAAGGCACCTTGTGTCAGCTGCTTGCTGAGAAGCTGGGTTGGCACTTGCTGGACTCGGGCGCCATCTATCGGGTGTTGTCCCTGGCCGCCCTGCATCACGATGTAGAGCTGGACAGTGAAGCCTCACTGGTGCCGCTGGCCGCCAATCTGGATGTGCAATTTCAGGTTGAGGGCGATCTGGTCAAGGTGATCCTGGAAGGGGAAGATGTCTCCCGCACCATCCGCACCGAAGAAGTGGGTAATGCTGCCAGTAAAATCGCCGCCTTCCCCCGTGTGCGCGAAGCCTTGCTGCGCCGTCAGCGTGCATTTCGTCAGGCCCCGGGTCTGATTGCCGATGGTCGTGACATGGGTACAGTTGTTTTCCCCGAGGCCGAGGTGAAGATTTTCCTCGACGCCAGTGCCGAAGAACGGGCCCAGCGTCGCTATAAGCAGTTGCAAGATAAGGGCTTTGATGTTAACTTTGAGCGTCTTTTAACCGAGATTCGGGAACGTGACGATCGCGACAGAAATCGCGCTACTGCACCCCTGAAACCGGCAGAAGATGCTCTGGTGGTAGACTCTACCGCCATGACCATAGATGAAGTGCTGGCAACAGTACTCGCCTATGCAGAGCAACAACTTGGTGATGCCAGCGCAAGCTGACATCCGGTCGTCTGCACCAAGGATGGCGCAGATTATTTAAAACAGCCCCGCTTGTGCAGGATTGCAAGTGGATGTTTCATTTGTGACATAAACAATGATCGAATCTTTTGCTCAACTCTTTGAAGAGTCCCTGAACGCCGTTGAAACCCGTCAAGGTTCCATCGTCAAGGGTACTGTCGTTGCTATCGAGAACGGTTTCGTACTGGTTGACGCCGGTCTGAAATCCGAGTCCGCTATCCCGGCTGAAGAATTCAAGAACGCCATGGGCGAGCTGGAAATCAACGTCGGCGACACCGTTGACGTGGCTCTGGACTCTATCGAAGATGGTTTCGGCGAAACCAAGCTGTCCCGCGAAAAAGCCAAGCGCCACGAAGCCTGGCTGCAGCTTGAGAAGGCTTACGAAGAGCAAGCTACCGTTATCGGTATCATCAACGGCAAGGTCAAGGGTGGTTTCACCGTTGAACTGAACGGCATCCGTGCCTTCCTGCCGGGTTCTCTGGTTGACGTGCGTCCGATCCGTGACACCGCTCACCTGGAAAACAAAGAACTCGAGTTCAAAGTCATCAAGCTGGACCAGAAGCGCAACAACGTTGTTGTTTCCCGTCGTGCCGTGATCGAGACCGAGAACACCTCCGAGCGCGAAAGCCTGCTGGCTAACCTGCAAGAAGGTCAAGAAGTTAAGGGTATCGTCAAGAACCTGACCGACTACGGTGCATTCGTAGATCTGGGCGGTGTTGACGGCCTGCTGCACATCACCGACATGGCGTGGAAGCGCGTTAAGCATCCTTCCGAAATCGTCAACGTTGGCGACGAGATCGCTGTCAAGGTTCTGAAGTTCGACCGCGAGCGTACCCGTGTATCCCTGGGTCTGAAGCAGCTGGGCGAAGATCCCTGGGTTGCTATCGCCAAGCGTTACCCGGAGACCACCCGTCTGTCTGGCCGCGTGACCAACCTGACCGACTACGGCTGCTTCGTTGAAATCGAAGAAGGCGTTGAAGGCCTGGTACACGTATCCGAGATGGATTGGACCAACAAGAACATCCACCCGTCCAAAGTTGTTAACGTTGGCGACGTGGTTGACGTGATGGTTCTGGACATCGACGAAGAGCGTCGTCGTATCTCCCTGGGTCTGAAGCAGTGCAAATCCAACCCGTGGCAGCTGTTTGCCGAAACTCACGCCAAAGGCGACCGTGTTTCCGGCAAGATCAAGTCCATCACTGACTTCGGTATCTTCATCGGTCTGGATGGCGGCATCGACGGCCTGGTTCACCTGTCTGACATCTCCTGGAACAACCAGGGCGAAGAAGCCGTGCGTGAATTCAAGAAAGGCGACGAGATCGAAGCCGTTGTTCTGCAAGTGGATCCGGAGCGTGAGCGCATCTCCCTGGGTGTCAAGCAGATCGAAGAAGACCCGTTCAACAAGTACCTGGCTGACAACAAGAAAGGTGCTATCGTGAAGGGTAAGGTTACCGAGGTTGATGCCAAAGGTGCCGTTATCGAACTGGCTGATGGCGTAGAAGGCTACCTGCGTGCCTCCGACGCTGCTCGTGACCGTGTAGAAGACGCCACTCTGGTGCTGTCTGTTGGTGACGAAGTTGAAGCTAAATTCATGGGCGTTGATCGTAAGAACCGCACCGTAAGCCTGTCTGTCCGTGCCAAGGACGAGGCTGATGAGCGTGTTGCTATCGATAACCTGAACCAGCAAGAAGAAGTTGTGTTCAGCAATGCTATGATGGAAGCGTTCAAAGCCGCCAAGGGTGAGTAATCCTTGATGCAAGAAAAGGGCGGCATTGCGCCGCCCTTTTTTATCCTGGCAAAATGAATATTGCATGTGATCGGGGAAGGAGATTTAACGTTATGACCAAATCAGATCTCATCGAACAACTGGCAGCCAGCCGCATGCATATGCCGGCCAAGGATGTCGAAGCCGCCATCAAGGAGATCCTTGAGCAGATGGCGTCGACCTTGCAAAACGGCGACCGGATTGAAATCCGCGGATTTGGCAGTTTTTCACTGCACTATCGTGCGCCCCGTGTGGGCCGCAACCCCAAGACTGGGGACAAGGTTGAACTGACCGGGAAATATGTCCCGCACTTCAAACCTGGTAAAGAGTTGCGCGAGCGCGTCAACATCATTGAATAATGCAGAAATGGGCATACCTCGGGTATGCCTTTTTTCTTTTTGGCACCGATTCCTGTGCCAATCATCTTGTTTCTTAAACTCTTTTCCCATTCACTCTAGAGTCTGCCTGCGATTTTAAGGATAATCAGCCTCTCATTAGATACTGACAGGGAGCTCTTATGAAGCGTATTTTGGCCCTCATTCCGCTGGTGTTGGTGTTTGTTCTGACCCTGGCGCTGGGCTCACAAAATGGCCAGCTGGTTCAGTTCAATTACCTGATCGCTCAGGGTGAGTTTTCGCTTGCCATGCTGTTGGGCTTCTTTTTCGCTGGCGGTTTTTTGCTGGGCTGGCTGGTATTCGGCCTGCTGTTCCTGCGCCTGAAAATGCAAAACCGCACTCTCAACCGTACCATGCGTCGTCAATCCCGCGAGTTGGAGCTGGCCCGGTCACCGGGTAAGGAATAATGTTCCTCAATGCTTGAACTGCTTTTCCTGCTGTTGCCCATCGCCGCCGGTTATGGCTGGTACATGGGTCGCAGGAGTGTTCGCCAGGACACCCAAAAACAGAGTAACCAGTTTTCCCGCCAGTATGTGGCGGGCCTCAACTATTTGCTGTCCGATGAATCCGACAAGGCGGTGGATCTCTTTATCCAGCTGCTTGAGGTGGACAGTGAAACCATCGAAACACACCTCTCCCTCGGCAACCTGTTTCGCCAGCGTGGGGAGGTAGATCGTGCCATCAAGATCCACCAGAACCTGGTAACCCGCCAGCTGACCCGGGAGCAGCGCCAGCTTGCTCTGCAGGAGCTTGCGCGCGACTTTTTGGCTGCTGGTCTGCTGGACCGGGCGGAAGCGCTCTGGAATGAGCTGTGTGATGACAGCGACTATGAAGAGACGGCGCTGGCACAGCTGTTGATCATCCATCAGCAGTTGCGGGACTGGGATAAGGCCATCGATGTGGCGGTTCGTCTGCAAAAATTCCAGGGCAAGAAGCTGGCCGACCCCATCTCCCATTTCTATTGCGAGCAAGCCGAGATCGCGCTGCGTGAGGGCAATAAAGGGGAGGGGCTAGCCAAGCTCAAACGGGCGCTCAGTATCAATCCGGCATGTGCCCGAGCCAGTTTGCGCCTCGCTGAGCTCGCCATGGCAGAGGGGGAGTATGAGCAGGCCAGCAAGGAGCTGCTGCGGGTGTTCGAGCAGGATATCGACTTTGCCTCCGAGGCAATGCCCAAATTGCTCGAGTGCTATCAGCAGTTGGGGCGCACGCCTGCGTTGATCCCGCTGCTTGAGAAGGCTGTGGAAGATCACGCCGGTGTCAGCGTGACCCTGGCCCTTGCCAAGCTGGTTGAAGAGCGTGATGGCCTGAGCCAGGCCCGTTCGCTGGTGTTGCGTCAGCTGCGTCGTCATCCGTCGATGAAAGGTTTTTACCAGCTGGTGGGTTTTCAGCTGGCCAGTGCGGAAGAGGGGCCTGCCAAGGAGAGCCTCGAACTGCTGCAACAGCTGGTCGGCGAGCAGATCAAAATCAAGTCAACCCACAAGTGTCGGCAGTGCGGCTTTGCCACTCACTCGCTGTTCTGGCAGTGCCCGTCTTGTCGCCAGTGGGGTTCCATCAAGCCGATCCGTGGTCTGGACGGTGAATAACAAGCAATAGGATGTGAGATGCAAGATCCCAAAGTACTGGTAGCGCTGGATTATCAGCACGAGGCAGATGCCTTAGCGTTCGTTGAACGTATCTCTCCGGCCCAGTGCCGTCTCAAGGTAGGCAAGGAGATGTTTACCCTGTTTGGCCCGCAATTTGTACGCCAGCTGGTGGCCAAGGGATTTGATGTCTTTCTGGATCTGAAGTTTCACGATATTCCCAATACCGTTGCCAAAGCCGTGGCAGCCAGTGCCGAGCTCGGTGTCTGGATGGTCAACGTGCATGCCAGTGGTGGTGAGCGGATGATGCGTGCCGCCAAAGAGGCGCTGCTGCCTTATGGCGACAAGGCGCCATTGTTGATCGGGGTGACCGTACTGACCAGCATGGAGCAGTCCGACATGATCCCTCTTGGTCTGGATGTGAGCCCTGCCGAGCAGGTGATCCGGCTGGCTACCTTGACCAAGACATCCGGCTTGGATGGAGTTGTCTGCTCTGCCAACGAGGCCCATGAGCTTAAAGCCTTGCTGGGCGAAGATTTCAAGCTGGTGACCCCGGGTATTCGCCCGACCGGTTCAGCGGCCGGGGATCAGCGCCGGGTGATGACACCGAAAGCGGCGGTCGAGGCGGGGTCCGATTATCTGGTTATCGGTCGCCCCATTACGCAGGCTGCCGATCCGGCCGCCATGCTGGCCAGCATCAATGCCGAGCTGGCTGGTGCGTAACAGGCTCACTCAGTGATACGCGGTGCAGGCCGAGCAACAGGCCTGCACCGGCCCCGATAAGATGAGAGCCGATGTGTACCCTGGCATTGATCAGGGTGGATATCGGGCTCTCTCCTGCGTTGTAGAAGTCCATCGCCAGCTTGAGTCCCATCCCTGCCAACAGTAGCCAGCCCGATGTGCGGCGTCCGTGGCGAATATCCTGCATTGCCCCCCAGACAAACAGGCCATGCAGCGAGCCGGATAGCCCCATGTACCATTGGGTCTGCGGGCACCACCACCAGATCCCCAAGCCCACTGCCAACCAGAGCAGCAACATCAGCAGCGGCAGGTGAGCCCCACCCAGATAGTCGCGAAACAGGCTATAGAGGATGGCGAGGCCGCCCAGATTGAGCAGCAGGTGCCACAGATTGGTATGAGCCAGATTGCCTGTTATGATCCGCCACCCTTCGCCCCCGGCGATCAAGGGCCGATCGAAGGAGAGCTGAAGATTGGGAACGGTAAAGAAGAGTAGCAAGCTGGTGAGAGAGAGCGTGATAACCCAGAGCAATCCAGATTTGTCTGACAACATGAAACAGTCCAACGACAAGAACAGTCGATACTGTACACGTTGCACCCGAGCCCTCAAAGCCTGCCTGTGCGATTATATTGTGCCGGTTGACAATCACACGCCCCTCTACATCTTGCAGCACCCCAACGAGGTGGCACATCCCAAGGGGACTGCCGCGCTGCTGGCGGCCTCTTTGCAACAGTGCGAGATCCATGTGGGGGAGGACTTTTCCCGCGATGAGTGGCTCAATGTGCTGCTGGCTGACCAATCCCGTCGTTATTATTTGCTCTGGCCGGATGAGGATGCCATTTCGCTGACCGATCTTCGCCAACAGTGGGAGAGTGAATCCTCTGGCTCCGCATCCGTCGCCTTTATCTTGCTTGACGGCACCTGGCGCAAAGCCTATCGCATGTTGCAGAGCAACCCGGCACTGGCCCGCTTGCCCCGCATCGGCATTGGTGCCATTGCCGGTCAATATGCCATTCGAAAGAAACCCTTTCCCGATGCCCTCTCTACCATAGAGGCGGGCTATCACCTCTTGTCCCGGTGGGAGGGGAGGCCGGAGCACTATGCGCCCTTGCTGACCCTGTTTAACCGGTTGAATACCCAGTGGCAGGACTTTGCCGAAGGCCGCCGCGCGTGACAATTCAAGGAGTTATCAAGATGAAAAAAGCAGTCGTGGTTTTCAGTGGCGGTCAGGACAGCACCACCTGTCTGGTACAGGCATTGGCCCGGTATGATGAAGTGCACGCCATCACCTTCGACTATGGCCAGCGCCATCGGGAAGAGATCGACACCGCGCGTCGTCTGGGCAGTGCTCTGGGGATCGCCGCCCACAAGGTGATGGATGTGACGCTGCTCAATGAGCTGGCGGTCTCTGCCCTGACCCGTGACGACATCTCGGTCAGCTGCGAGCTGCAGGATAATGGCCTACCCAACACCTTCGTGCCGGGTCGCAATATCCTGTTCCTGACCCTGGCTTCCATCTATGCCTATCAGGTGGGCGCCGAAGCGGTGATCACCGGTGTCTGCGAGACCGACTTCTCCGGCTATCCCGATTGCCGTGACGAGTTCGTCAAGGCCCTCAATCAGGCGGTGTCGCTGGGGCTGGATCGCGGCATCCGTTTTGAAACTCCCTTGATGTGGCTCGACAAGGCCGAAACCTGGGCACTGGCGGATCACTATGGTCACCTCGACACGGTGCGCCAGCAGACCCTGACCTGCTACAACGGCATTGCCGGTGACGGTTGCGGCACGTGTCCTGCGTGTGAACTGCGCAGTCGCGGTCTGAACAACTATCTGGCCGACAAGGCGGGCATCATGGCCAGACTGTTTGAGAAAACCGGGCTGGGCGAGAAAAGCGCAGAGTGAGCCTGCGTCTTGCCGTGGCTTGAGGTATAATCCGCGACTTTTGCAACAAGCCGTGATCGAGATGCACTACCCAATCAACGAGATTTTCCAGACCATCCAGGGGGAGGGCATCTTTACCGGCCTGCCCGCCATCTTTGTTCGCCTGCAGGGTTGCCCGGTGGGCTGCCCCTGGTGCGATACCCGTCATACCTGGGTTGTTGATCCGGCTCGTGAAGTGGGCAAGGCGGCGGTGCTGGATCGCTCCAACGAATCCGATTGCTGGAGCCAACTCAGCACCGCGCAGATTATCAAGAGCTTTGGCGATCTGGGTTATCAGGCGCGCCATGTGGTGATCACCGGTGGGGAACCCTGCCTCTACGATCTGCACGAACTCTCGTCAGCCCTGCTGGCGGCGGGTTATCAGGTGCAGATTGAAACCAGTGGCACCAGCGAGGTCAAGACTCATGAGCAGACCTGGGTGACAGTCTCCCCCAAGATCGGTATGAAAGGGGGGCTGCCTGTGCTGGTCTCGGCGCTGGAGCGGGCCAACGAAATCAAGCATCCGGTGGCCACCGAGCACCATATTGAAGAGCTGGATACGCTGCTCGCTACCGCTACTCTGCGCCCTGATGTGGTCATTGCCTTGCAGCCGATCAGCCAGAAGCCAAGGGCCACCCAATTGGCGATGGATACCTGTATCGCGCGTAACTGGCGACTCTCAATCCAGACTCATAAATATCTGGATATCGATTAATATGGATTGGCTATCTGACGAGCAGGTGCTGCTGACCCTGACCAACAAGATGCCTTACGGTAAATATCAGGGGCGGCGTATCATCGATATTCCCGAGCCCTATCTGGTGTGGATGGCGCGCAGCGGTTTTCCGGCGGGTAAATTGGGCCAGACGCTGGCGTTGGCTTACGAAATCAAACTCAATGGACTCGAATCCATGATTATTCCCATTATTAACAGGATGTCGGTATGAGAATATATACGAGGCAGGGCGACAAGGGCATGACCCGGCTGGCCGATGGTATCCCATTGCCAAAGGATCATTTGCGAGTCGAGACCTACGGTTATATCGATGAGCTCAACTCCCATATTGGCTTGCTGATTTGTGACGTGCCGTCGCAAGAGATCGGTTTATTGGCTGATTTACAGCTGTTGCAACAGGAGTTGTTTGATCTGGGGGGGGAGTTGGCATTCTCCAGCGACGCCCAGAATGAATCGATTTGGCAGGTTAATGCCGCCTGGACCAATCGCCTTGAACAGCAGATAGATCGTTATAGTGAGCCATTGCCACCGCTGCGCCAATTTATATTGCCCGGTGGTTCCCGTGCCGCGGCGCAAGCACATGTGGTGCGTACTCTGGTGCGTCATTGCGAGCGCTTGCTGCTGACATTGAGCCGGGAAGAGCGGGTCAATCCCGAGGTGCTGCCCTATCTGAACCGGATGAGTGACTGGTTCTTTACCGTTGCCCGCTATCTCATCTGCGTAGCAGGGGATCGTGAAGTGCTGTGGGTTAAGGCAGCAGATCGCCCGCAATCGGCTATCTGATATTTCACGTTTAAGCTGCAATAAAAAAACCTCGCCAAGGCGAGGTTTTTTTATTCGCAACGCAAAAGCTGTCAGATAGCAAAATCTTCCAGTGATTTGCCTGCTGCCACTGCGCTGGCAATGACCGAAGGCATACGGCCCTGGCCGGTCCAGGTTTTCTCTACGCCATTATCCTGATAGCGATATTTGGCCGGACGTGGCGCCCGCTTGGCTTTTTCTGATTTGCCGGGGTTGGTAGCGACAGCGCTTACCAATTCTGCCGGGTCAATACCGGCGGCTTTCAGCATTTCGCTATATTCGTTAATTTTCTGCAGATGCTCTTCACGGGCCTGACGCTCGGCAGCTTCATCCTGCTGACGTTCGGCAACGATAGTAGAGAGTTTTTCCAGTGCCTCTTCCAGTTGTTCCAGAGAAAGCTCGCGGCAGGTCGCACGCAGACTGCGGATATTAAGCAGTACCTTTAAAAATTCATTCATAGGAGTTACCACGTCGAGTCAGAGAAAAATAATATGTTCCAGCAGATTCTTGCTTGGCGATTTAAATAAGTCAAGCTGGGTTAAATATTATATCCGTGGGGAACATCAATACAGATATTTAATATGGCCAGCAATAGGCTTGGTGATTGGATGCCAATGAAACCGCAGCAGGTGAAAATAGCGTCAAAGCTGGCGTTGTTGCATCATTTGACTACCATTTTCCGACCTTGATCTGTTTATCATGACTATTTAATCAAAAAACTTGCTATAAGCCGCCATCTCGATAAAATGTGCGGCGAATACCTTTAAGTAGAGGCGCGCTGCCTATGAGTATTTGTGCGGAGGGTGATGCCTGTGATGCACAAGGAAAGGAGTCAGCGCCGAAGTGGCCAGGCCATCATACCGGGCTGCTGGTTCTGCATCTAATAGGTGCAGGACTGCCATAGTCATCCACTATGGAGCGCTACCTGAAGGGGCTGAGGAGTATGACCTCCCCATAGGTTTTGTTTCTTTAGATCCTCTCGGTAGATCTCCACCTGTAATCTTTAGGTGCAAAGAGATCATGGACATTAGTCATTTCGCCGACTCCGGTTGGTCCGTTCTTCCCCCCCTGTTGGCTGTCGCGCTGGCGATCATGACCCGCCGCGTGCTTCTGTCCCTTGGTGTGGGCATCGTCACCGGCAGTTTGCTGCTCAATCAGTTTTCACCCCTCGAATCCCTGCATTACATGTTGAATACCGTGCTCAAGATCTTCTGGGTCGATGGCGCGCTCAATCGTGACAACGTCAACATGATCCTGTTTATGCTGCTGCTGGGTGGCCTCATCAGCCTGATGAGCGTCTCCGGGGCGACCCGTGCCTTTGCCGAGTGGGCCGAGCGTCGTGCCAAGACCCGCAAGGGCGCCAAAGCGCTGACTGGCATGATGGTGTTTGCCTTCTTTATCGATGACTTCTTCCACAGCCTGTCGGTGGGGGCTATCTGCCGTCCGGTGACCGACCGCTTCCAGATCTCCCGTGCCAAATTGGCCTATCTGCTGGACTCCACCGCGGCGCCGGTCTGCGTGCTGATGCCCATCTCCTCCTGGGGGGCTTATATCATCGCCCTGGTTGGCGGCATCATGGCGGCCCACGGTCTGACCGAGCAGAGCCCCATCGCGGCGTTTGTCGAGATGATCCCGATGAACCTCTACGCCGTCTTCACCCTGATCATGGTGTTGGTGGTGATCGCCTGTCAGCTGGATATCGGCCCGATGCGTCAACACGAATCGTGGGCGCTGGAAGGCAAGCTGTGGGATGAGTCCAAGGGCCGCCCCATCGGTCTGGATATGGAGAGCCCGGAAGAGAGCAACGGCGGCATGATCGACATGGTACTGCCGATCCTGACCCTGACCGCCGCCACCATCTATTTCATGATTGATTCCGGTGCTGCGGTGCTGAGCGAGAAAGGGCTGCCGTTTAGCGTGCTCGGCTCGTTCGAAAACACCAACGTCGGCTCTTCGCTGGTCTACGGTGCCCTGTGCAGTCTGGTGGTCTCCATCGGTCTGGCGATGCGCCTGAAGCTGGGTGCCAAGAACTGGATCAAGGCCGCGCCGCAGGGCGTCATGGCCATGCTGCCAGCCATCAACATCCTGCTGTTTGCCTGGACCATAGGTGCCGTGGTGCGTGACGTTGAGACCGGCAAGTATCTGGCTTCGCTGGCTAACGGCAACCTGCCGATCGAAGTGCTGCCTGCTGTGGTCTTTATCCTCTCCTGTGCCATGGCGTTTGCCACCGGCACCAGCTGGGGTACCTTCGGCATCATGCTGCCGCTGGCCGGTGACATGGCCGCCGCCAGCGACATCAGCCTGATGCTGCCGATGCTGGCGGCGGTACTGGCTGGCTCGGTGTTCGGGGATCACAGCTCACCCATCTCCAGCACCAGTATCCTCTCTGCTACCGGTGCCGGTTGCCATCACATCGATCACGTGATGACCCAGCTGCCCTATGCACTGGCCATTGCCTTCGGTGCGGCCATCGGTTACCTGGCGATGGGCTTGATGCACTCCAGCCTGGCCGGTTTCAGTGTCAGTGCCCTCTGGTTCGTGCTCTTTACCGGCTATCACCTGAAAAAGGCCAAAGCGCGGCCAGTGCTGGCCACCGCGTAACATTTATAGAGCAAGGGGCCCGCGGGCCCCTTGGTTTTGTCAGGGGCTTTGGTTAGCATGCGCCCCATAAATTCAGTTTCGGAACAGTATCATGGCTTCACTGCACTACAAATTTGCCACCATGAATTCAGGCAAATCCACCCAGCTCATTCAGGCGCACTTCAACTATCTGGAGCGGGGCATGCATCCTCTGGCGATGACGCCAGCCATCGATGACCGTTTCGGGGTCGGGGTGATCAGTGCCCGAGTAGGCCTTGAACTGAAGGTGGACGTGTTCAGCGACAGCTGTGATCTGTTTGAAATGGTGAAAGCGCGCCATGCGAAGAAACATATCGATGTTTTCATCGTGGACGAGGCCCAGTTCCTGACCCGTGAGCAGGTCTACCAGCTGGCCCGCATCGTCGATGAGCAGGATATTCCGGTGATGGCCTATGGCCTCAAGACCGATTTTCGCGGCGAGCTGTTCCCGGGCTCCTACCATCTGCTCTGTCTGGCCGACAAGTTTGAAGAGCTGAAGAGCATCTGTTGGTGTGGCAACAAGGCTCACATGAACTCCCGGGTCAATGAAGCGGGGCAGGTGATGCGTGATGGCGAACAGGTGGAGATCGGTGGCAACGATCGCTATGTGTCGCTCTGTCGCAAACACTATCTCGAAGGTCGGGCTTACAAGTAATTCGGCTGCGATATTTGAATCGTTGAGCAGGGCGCCAATCTGGCGCCCTTTTTATTTTCCCCAACTTCTATCGCTGTGGTTCAGTCGATCTCGATATCCACCGGCGCAATGATGGGGTCGGCCACCGGCAGGCGTTGAAACAGCTGGCGAAAATGGTGCTGTACCCGACCGATATCCACTAGCGACATGCCGGAGGCAAAACCGAACCAGACATAGAGGCCGGTGAGATCGCGAAACATCGGCGGCAAATAGCGGGGTGCGGCAATCAGCCCCTCCAGATAGTGCTGATAGAGCACCGGAATGTCATCCAGTGTCACCTTGCCGACAAACAGCATCGGCAGGATTTCGGGCACCCCTTCCAGTACGGCGCTGCGGATGAAGTTGACCGTCTCCACATAGCCACGCACGTAAGAGAGATCCTTGGTAAAGCAGGCTCCGCCGCCCACCATGCCGCCACGAAAGACCCGCTGGGTGATCTTGTAGGCGTCGTGCTCGCTGGTGCCCTGCTGTACGAAGTGCTGAAACACCTCGATAAAATCGGCGCCGCGCTCGGCCATGTCGATGGCCATCACCCGATCGGAGATACGCTTGGCCCGATCCGGAAAGGAGCTGAAGGTGAGGGTCTCTATCAGGACAGCCAGCCCCTCCTGACAGGCGGTGATCCGCGGTGAACCGGCGCTCAGCCAGGTGGCATAAGGCTGCTGGCGACCGTTGAGGGTGGTGCCGACATGGACCCACCCCTCGTGTACCTCCAGCACTTGCAAGTCCAGCTCGGAAAAACGGGCGTGGGAGTTGAGCTTGATGTAGTCGCCACCGGCAGCGGCATCGGAGACGATGCCATCGCTCAGCTTCACCTGCACAGTGCCGTCACTGAAGTAGCTCGACAGCTTGCCCTGCAGTTTGGCGACCGCGGCTTCTCCTTCGAACTCCTTGGGGTAGGGGCGCACCAGATGGCGCGCGCCGGGCAGGGAGAATATATCGCACAGGCGGGCGCCCAGCTCCTTGAGGGTCTTGCGATCCCCACGCAGGTGATCGCTGGCAGAGCCATAAAGCAGCTGGCTGTAACGCTGAAAATCGGGTTGGCCGCGCTGGCGCAGCATCTCGATCACCACCATGTACTGATCGACCGTCTCTTGCAGGATCCGGCCAAGATCGTCCTGTAGCCCCAACTTTCTGCGGATCCTGTCCCGCAGCTCCTTGAGCTCCAGATACTTGTTGCGCGGATCGAAGCCGAGGGGGAGGGCATCATAGAAGTGCCTGTCGATAGCGGGCAGCTCCCTGCCACCGCTTGCCAGAAAGCGATCCTGCAGATGGCGTGGCCATTTGATGGCATCCAGAATGCGGATGGGTTTTTGCAGGGTGAGCAGCTCATCCGAGAGTGATTTCAGATGAAGGCGATACTTTTCTTGGATAGTCATGGGGCCCCCTGTGGGGCAAGCGTCATCGTGGATTTGGCTGAGTATATGCATAGCGCTTGCCAAAAAGAAGCGAGCCACAGGGTTATCGGGTTGGCGTGCTTTTTGTTGATAGCAAATTGGTTTAGACTGCGCCCCTTGATCCCAATCTTGTCGTGGAAATGATGAATATCCCCAGCTCCGAAATGATAATGCGTTGGTTGCAACAGGCTCGTATCGAGCACTATGTCTGCGACCAGTGTCACGGTATCCACATTGTCTCTTTGCAGTCGGTCGATGGTATTCAGGAGAGCCGGATCTTCGTGGAAGAGGAAGGCCTGCTGTTCTCCTCCGAGCTGGAAGTGCGCCCCTCCGCAATGCTGCCGCTGGTTGCCGAACTGGGCCGACTCAATATGCAGTACCCCTCCCTCAAGGTGTTCCTCGATATCATCGATGACAACCTGCCGCGGCTGGTGGTCGGCCACACCGTCTTTACCAAGGCCGGACTCAGCGTCGAGCAGTTCCTGCTGTTCGTGCAAAGCACCATCGCCGCAACCCACGAACTGGTTGCCGAATGCGAACGTTCCGGCTTCCTCAACCTGCCGGAAATCCAGGTCGCACCGGAATCTGTGCATTAAGTGTTCGAACGGTTCGTCATGTGAAAAAAGCCATTGACGCGGGCGGGGCTTTCCCCTAAATTACGCCCCGTTCCAGCGCAACAGCGCAGTGAGCACCGTGTTGGCTGAACACGTTAAACCCACAGACAAAAATTTGGTGAGGTGTCCGAGTGGCTGAAGGAGCACGCCTGGAAAGTGTGTATACGGCAACGTATCGAGGGTTCGAATCCCTCCCTCACCGCCACATTGCAAAGCCCTGATGGAAACATCAGGGCTTTTGTTTTATGGCGCAATCCCGAGTGGTTGCCAGCATAGGAATGCAAATCTTCGTTCTTGATAGCGCATCTGGCTGAACCGCTTGGGCAATCGCAGTGAAAAGCCTCGGTGACTTTGACGCCACGGCCAATCCATTGGTCGATCCTTTTAAAGTTTCCACCCGATTCAGTACAAGGGCCTCTCGCAAGAGAGGCCCTTTTCATTGCTCGCTGATTTGCCCTGCTCGGTACTTAAAAGGCATTCCGTGGTGATACGGGTTAATGCTCCACAGTCAGCGGATCTGGGGGCAGGTTCAGATGCTTGGTGATGGCTTGATAGATCTGGGGGTAGTTATCGTCAAAATGATGTCCTCCCGGCAGGGTGATGCTGGTGACGTTGGGTTGGTTGAGACGGGGGCAGAGGCGGTCGTCGTCATCGTCATCGGCGCCTTGCAGGCAGAGCATCGGCAGATCGCGGATGGTCTTCACCTGCGGCTCGGTTGGGTAGCTACGTGTCTTGTGGGTCAGCATATCGCTGACGTGGATCTCGAAATCCGAGCTGGTGGAGGGGGAGAGCATCACGGCCCCGACCAGCCCCTGACGATAGTGCTCCGGCAACCGGTTGATGACGAAGGGGACAATCTCGGCACCAAACGAGAAGCCTACCAGCAGCCAGCGGGGGCGCTGCCAGCGCGCCTGATAATCATCGAGGATCCGCTCCAGATCGGCGGTCACCTGCTCCGGGGTTTTCTTCTTCCAGTAGTAGGTGAGGGAGCTCCAGCCCACCACCGGCATGCCGTGCAGCTGAAACTGGGCGCTCAACCCCTTGTCGAGGGCCGCCCAGCCGCCATCGCCGCTGAGAAAGAGCACCATGGGGGCGTCGGATGGCTGCTTGACCGGCAGCTCAATCAGGCTCAGGTCATCCTTGACCGGGGCGGCGTGCGCCGCAAAAGATGAAACGGGCAGTACGAGACTGAGTAACAGCAATATCAAGGCTCTCATTGGCTATGCTCCTATTTCTTGATCAGCCCCAGCGGGCCGCGGCTAATCAGGGTGATCAGGTGAGTCAGGGTTCTGGGCAGTACCAGCTTGCTGCTGCAGAGCAGGTAGCGGGGTTCCCAGCGGGGCGAAAATTTCTCCTTGTAGCGTCTGAGCCCCTGAAAGTTGTAAAAACGGCTGCCACGCACAAACAGGGTATTGCCAAGGCGGGCCCAGTAGCTGTTGAGCGGGTGATCGTTGAAGCCGGACATGGGGGCCATCCCCAGATTGAAGCTGGCGTACCCTTGCGCCTTGCCCCACAGCAGCAGTTCGACAAAGAGAAAATCCATGATGGGGGCGGTGCCGGTATCCAGGCTGTAGCGCATCAGATCGATGGAGAGCATCTCCTTGTTATCGCTCACCCAGAGGTTGGCAAAGCCGACGTTCTGCCCCTCGTGCCACACCAGCGCAGCCGGGCTCAAGGTCAGGTAGTCAGGCTCGAAACGGCCGACCGAGAAACCCTTCTCCTTGCCCATTTTGCTCTGCAGCCAGGTATCGGAGACGGTCTGCAACCTAGGCAGCAGGGGGGCCACGGCGCTTGCCTCGACCACCTCGAAGGTCAACCCTTCCCGTTTGCCCTTGGCGTGGCTCTGGCGCAGGTTGCGCAGCCGGCTGCCAGCCAGATCGAAGGTGGCCAGATCGACCATCGCCTCTTCACCGAGCTTGAAGGGGATCAGCCCCAGCTCCAGATAGAGCGGAAGATAGCGGGCCGAGACCTGATAAAAGACCGGATTGGCGTCGTGCTCGTCGCATCGCTCGCGAAATTGCCAGAGCAGCTCTTCGATCTGCTCGGGGCGACCGACGGGATCCCCCATCACAATCCAGCTGTTGCCCTCGATGCCATACATCAGGAAGGCGTCGCCGGCGGGGTGGAATAGCAGGGACTTGTCCTGCAGCTGGGCCAGATAACCGTGGATCCCCCCTTCGCGAACCACCAGCTCGTGAGCGCGCGCCAGCGTCTCCTTGTCCGGTTTTTCACCGACCACGCGCAGCGGCGCAAGCAGCTGGGCAGCCCCGGCCACGGCCAGCACTGCCACCACGCTCCCCATGGCGCGCAGGCCGCGGGCAGCCCCGCCGTGGGGCGAGAAGTGGAACCAGAGGGCGTGGTCATACTCCACCTGACGATAGGAGAAGAGCAGCAGCCACAGTGCTCCCAGCAGCACGGCGCCGACCGAGATGAGCCAGCCCGGGGTGTACTGGGGATAGAGCAGCGACCCCTTGCGATAGAAAAGAGAGCGGCAGGGAGTCATGATGAGCAGGAAGCTGCCGAGCAGCAGGGCGGACTCCCAGTCCCCCCCCTTGAGCAGGGAGAAGGTGATCCCCAGAGCCAGCAGCAGCTGGGTGATGCGAAACGCGGCGTCGTGACGGCGGTAGAGACTGCGCGCCAGCAGGATCAGGAGGACACCGCTTACGCTGCCGAGCACGTGGGAGAGCTCGAGCAGGTGGAGCGGCAACACCTGCAGCCACACTTCGATGTGGCTGCGCATGGTCGGGATCATCCCCGAGCAGAGCAGCAGGCTGCCGGCGGCGAAGGTGCCCATGCTGATAAGGGCGGGAAGAAATTCGCGCACTGCGCTCATCAGCCCCTGTAGCCGCTGCCAGCGCGCTTTTTGTTGCAGCATCTCCTGACTGGTAAAGAGCAGCAGGGCACAGAGAAAGGGAAGCAGATAATAGATGCAGCGGTAGAGCAGCAGCGAGGCGAGCAGCTTGTCGGTTGGCAGGTAGTGAGCCAGCAGCAGGCTCATGCTCGCTTCGAACACCCCGATCCCGCCCGGCACGTGGGCCAGTACCCCGAGGAAGCTGGCCAGCACGAAGGCACTGAGCAGCACAGGGTAGGGGACGCTATCGGCAGGCAACAGCACAAACAGCACTGCTGCGGCGGCCATCCAGTCGGCCAGCGCGGCCAACAGTTGCAACAGACGTATCCGAAAGCCCGGCAGGGTCAGGGTGTGTATTCGCCAGGAGAGACGTGGGGCGGGCCAGCAGAGGTAGCAGGCCACCAACAGCAGCGCCATGACGCCCGCTAGCCTGAGCAGGGTATCTGCCCATTGCGGCCAGTCAGGCAGCAACTGTGATACATCGCAGGTCAGTAGGGCGCCACCCCCCCACGCCAACAGGCCGAGGAAAAAGGTGATGGAGCAGAACAGCACCACGCGGGCCACTTCTCCGGTGGCGAGCCCCAGTGCAGAGTAGAGGCGATAGCGTACCGAGGTGCCGGTCAGCAGGGCAAATCCCAGGGTGTTGGAGAAGGTGTAGGCGATAAAGGAGGTGATGCTGACCTGTTGCCAGGGAAGGCGTTTGCCCAGCGCATGGAGCGCCAGCATGTCATAGCTGCAGAGGCAACCATAACTGAGCAGGGTCAGCAACAGGGCGCCCGCCAGTCTCTGCAGGGGTTGGGACCAGATGGCCACACGAATATCGTGCCAGTGCCATGCCTGAGTCAGGTGATACAGCACGGTCAGTGCGGTGCCGAGCAGCAGCAAGCTGCACAAGGGGCCGAGCCATTTAAGCAGATGACGCCACATGCCATGTTCCTGTGGTCATTGACCGTTTCCCGCAAAGGGAGCCGGGTCGTGGATCCGGTTTGGACGAGGGAGGCGCTCGTCAGGAAAATTTCGGGAAGAGATGGAAAGGGAGGCGTCAGCCTCCCTCTGTGCTATCAAGTGACCAGCTGGATCACTTGGTTTTCGGCGCGACTTTGACGGTAGGGGTCTTGGCGTGGGTGGCTTTATGGTGTTTTTTCACCACCTTGGTCTGGGTCGCCTGCGGTGTGGCTGTCTTGGTCGGGGTGGCCGCCATGGTGAAACCGGAGGTGAGGGCGAAGACGGCAGCTAGGGTCAGGGTAATGATCTTTTTCATGTTCCATTTCCTTATTCGGGTTGATGTTATGGAGCGTTCTCCATGACAGTCATCCTATGACGGTTGCGGCGGCCCTTCAGTGAGCGGTTGGTGACGGTTTGTATCCAAATGTACAGGCAGGGTCAGGCAGAAGCGGGCGCCGTGGTCACTGGCCAGCAACGCCACATCCCCCCCGTGATGACGGGCAATGCTGCGCACGATGGCCAACCCCAAACCAGTGCCGCCGGTGCGACGATCCCGGCTCTGATCAAGGCGTACGAACGGCTCGAAGATCTGGGGCGTCAGCGCCGGATCGATCCCCGGTCCATCGTCGCTCACCTCCAGCAGATAGTTCTCCTGTAGCCGCGAGATGGAGAGGGTAACCTCGCTCTTGGCGTAGCGCAGAGCATTGCCGATCAGGTTCTCCACCGCGCGGGTCAGCAGACGCTGATCGCCGCACCAGGGCATGTGACGTGGCGGCAGATCGAGGGTGAGCTTCTTTTTGGGGGCCAGCGCTTGCCAGTCGCCGAGATGCGCTTGTGCCCAGTGGCTGAGCTCAAGCTCGTCCTGTTGCAACGGCAACTCGGGTCTATCCAGCTTGGCGTAGGTGAGCATCTCTTCGATCAGAGTGTCCAGCGCTCCCAGATCTCGCTCCAGCGCCTGCTGCTCCTGCTCGGCAGGGGCAGGATCGAGCATGGCAAGCCGATAGCGCAACCGGACCAGCGGGGTGCGCAACTCGTGGGCGATGGCATCGGTCAGCTGCTTGCGGCTGGCAATCATGGCCTGCAATTGGGTCGCCATTTGATCGAAGGTGCGTCCCACCCGGGCCAGACTGCTGCCCAGTGGCAGATTGGTTCGGCAGGAGAGATCCCCATCGCCTACGCGACGTGCGGTCTGCTCCAACTGTTGCAAGCCGCGCCAGTGGGGACGCAGCCACAGAAGGATGGGCAGGCCGAGAGAGAGGCCGATCATCAGCAGCAGCCCCACATCGACCCAGTGCAGCTCGTGCAGGTAGGAGAGGTAGGGAACCGGGCCGACAATCAGCACCCGGTCGGTATCGGGGATGCGCTGCAGGAAGGTGTCATCCTCCTCGACGATGACAATATTGCCAGCGGCCAGAAAGGCCTGATCCTCGCTGGCCAGGGGCTGGCGCACCAGCTCGCCGATCTTGAGGGGGAGGGTAAACTGACTGCTCTGCTCGGCCAGCCGATCGGGCCAGCGCTCTGGCGGGGTTCTTGCCAACTCGCCGGTCAACAGGCCAAGGGAGCCTTGCATCATGCGTTCGAGATAGCGATCACCCGCCCGTTCGGCGGTCACCTGATAGACCACGCCAACCAGCAGGATGGCAAGGGTGAAGCAGCCGATCAGCAACAGATAGAACTGGATAAAGAGACGGCGCATGGCGGTGCTCCCGAAAGAGGGTTATTCCCAGGCGTGGGTGACGAATAGGTAGCCTTTCTGGCGCACCGTCTTGATCCGGGTCGGGTTGTCGGGGTTATCACCCAGTTTGCGGCGCAGGCGGGAGATGGCCACATCCATGCTGCGATCCTGGCCGTCGTACTCCCGGCCGCGCAAGCTGCGAAAGAGGGCTTCCCGACTCAAGATTTGGCCCGCGTGGCAGGCGAGCTCCCACAGCAGATCAAAGTCGGCGGTCGAGAGAGCAATGCTCTCGCCATCGAGGCGCACATCTCGCCCCGGGCCATCCACCCGCAGCAGACCAAATTGCAGTTGCTGGGGAACGCTGCTGGTGGCTGCCGGTTGGGTTGATGCTTGCTGGTGCTGGCGAAATTGCACCCTCAGTCTGGCCAGTAGCACGGGGGGCGGGGTGGTTTTAAGGATGTAGTCGTTGGCGCCCAGCTCCAGACTCAGGATCTGGTTCATGTCGCTATCCAGCGAGGTGAGCATTACGATGGGGCCGTCGAAGCGCGGCCGCAGATCCCGACAGAGGGACATGCCATCCTGCCCCGGCAACATGATATCGAGCAGCACCAGATCGGGCTGTTCGGCCTCGACCCGAGCCAGCGCCATATCCCCTCTGGGCTCGAGGATCACGTCCATATCGTGGCGACCGAGCCAACTGCTGATGAGCTGGCCAATCTCGGGATCATCTTCGACAAAAAGAATGCGTTGCATAGAAAAGCTCCAACGGAAAGCAGGAGAGAGGAAGAGCGATCAGCATATCAATGGCGCTTGGGAAATACAGAAAAAGAACCGAGCAGACTGATGTGCGGGGGAGTGTGGCTGTGTATCGACGGGGAGCGCGAATCGTGACAAATGGGCAGAGCCGCGTTTATCGAGCTGGAGGATGCCTTGCCGACAAGGCATGGCGCTGTCGAGTGCAAAACAAAAAACCGGCCTTGGCCGGTTTTTCGCGGAGCAGACCAGAAGGTCACTGCACCAAGTCGATGGACATCACCTTGCGGCGATTATCGACAGAATAATGGGGTGGCTGATGGGGCTCGAACCCACGACAACCGGAATCACAATCCGGGACTCTACCAACTGAGCTACAGCCACCACTAAAATCTTCATCAACACTCGCCAATCTAGAAGAAAAGGAGAGTATCAATGGCGCGCCCTGCAGGATTCGAACCTGCGACCCACGGCTTAGAAGGCCGTTGCTCTATCCAACTGAGCTAAGGGCGCTTTGTATCAACACGTCTTAAGGACGAATCGATGAACATGGTCGGTGATAAAGGATTCGAACCTTTGACCCTCTGGTCCCAAACCAGATGCGCTACCGGACTGCGCTAATCACCGAAAATCCCTGACCAGCATATCGACATGAGTCGTACTGGGCAACGGGCGGGCATCATAGCCAAGCGTAAGGGCCAGCGTCAACGACTTTTTCCCCCAGTAAATTCAAGTGCCTACTTATTGCCCGCTACAGGTATGGCGTGCGTCTGCCGCTAACATCCCGGCTAAAAAAATGCGACAATGCGCGGCAGTTGAACGCATGGTGAGTGGAGAACGATGTCTGCCAAAATCATAGATGGAAAACAGGTTGCGCAAACGATTCGCAGCCAGGTCGCGGCGCAAGTCCAACAGCGGTTGGCGGCAGGGAAACGGGCTCCAGGGCTGGCAGTCATTCTGGTGGGGGCGGATCCCGCCTCTCAGGTCTATGTCGGCAGCAAACGCCGGGCATGTGAGGAGGTGGGGTTTCTCTCCCGCTCCTATGACCTGAGTGCCACTGCCAGTCAGGAAGAGCTGCTGGCGCTGATCGACCAGCTGAATTCGGATAGCCACGTAGATGGCATTCTGGTTCAGCTGCCGTTGCCGGATCACTTTGATACAACTCAGGTGCTGGAGCGGATCCAGCCTGACAAGGATGTAGATGGATTTCACCCGTATAACGTCGGCCGTCTGGCCCAACGTATTCCGGCGCTGCGCCCCTGCACTCCGAAAGGGATCATGACACTGATCGAGACCACCGGCGTGAAGACACATGGTCTGCATGCGGTCGTGGTGGGAGCGTCCAACATCGTCGGGCGTCCCATGACCCTCGAATTGTTGCTGGCTGGCTGCACAACCACGACCTGTCACCGCTTTACCCGGGATCTGGAAGAGCAGGTTCGCCGTGCCGATCTGCTGGTTGTTGCAGTCGGCAAGCCCAATTTCATCCCTGGGGAGTGGATCAAACCGGGGGCACTGGTGATCGATGTGGGCATCAATCGCCTAGCTGATGGCTCGCTGGTCGGGGATGTAGAGTTTGAAACGGCGCGCAGCCATGCCTCCTTCATTACTCCGGTACCCGGTGGTGTGGGCCCGATGACGGTCGCCAGCCTGATGGAAAATACCCTGATCGCCTGCAGTGAATATCACGACTGATCATGGCTGGTGATAACCCTGTGATCCCGTGAGGAGGCAGGATTCGCCAGAAATCTGACAATAAAAAACCGGTTGCTCAGAGAGGAACCGGTTTTTTATTTATCCAACGGGTGTTATTTACATATTTTGTGCTTCGTTTGGCACAATCACAGAGGCGTGATTTCCTTTCGGCCCCTGTTGCAGTTCAAAATTGACAGCCTGACCCGCTTTCAGGGTCTTGTAGCCCTCCATTTGAATCGTGGAGTAGTGAGCGAAGATATCCTCACCGCCCCCTTCCGGACAGATAAACCCAAATCCTTTTGCGTTGTTAAACCACTTAACTGTGCCGGTTGCCATACTTCTACATCCTTTTATTGATTACCCAGAAGTCGTTGAGTAACCTGCGCCAGCCCTTTATAACTAGGGACATGGGCCCATAGCAGACGGGCACAGATTAGCAAGTAACCAATCTAGTCTAACTTTTGAGCGAGTCAAGAAGTTGTTAACAGCTGATGTGATCTGGTTAACAAGTCTATTGACAACCTTGTGTTAGACGGTAGTAATCTAGAGGTACCAAAGCGCGATTATGAGCAAGCAGAAAGAACTCTTTGCTAATGAAGAGATTGCAGAAGCAGAGAAAACAAAGCTGCAGCCGCCACCCATGTATAAGGTTGTGTTGAACAACGATGACTACACGCCCATGGAGTTTGTGGTGGAGGTGCTGCAAAAGTTCTTTGGTATGGATTTGGACAAGGCGACTCAGGTCATGCTGAGTGTGCATTATAGTGGTAAGGGTGTCTGCGGCATGTTTACCGCAGAGATCGCCGAAACCAAGGTTGTCCAGGTCAACACCTATGCACGTAACAACGAACATCCACTGCTCTGTACTATGGAAAAGGCTTGAATCTGATGACTTGATGGCGAGTGTGACACCACATTGTAGCTGTACTAGGGGAGGTGCCTATGTTGAATAAAGATCTAGAAAAGACGCTGAACGAGGCTTTCAAACTGGCCCGTGACGAGCGCCACGAATTCATGACCGTCGAGCACCTGTTGTTAGCCCTTCTGGATAACAGTTCAGCCCATGAGGCGCTGAGCTCCTGTGGTGCCGATGTCGAGCAGATGCGCAAGGAGATCCGCGCATTCATCACCCAAACTACTCCGCTCATACCGCGCGACGATGAAGATCGTGAAACCCAGCCGACACTGGGCTTCCAGCGCGTGTTGCAGCGTGCCGTCTTCCATGTGCAATCCTCCGGCAATACCGAAGTCAGCGGCGCCAACGTGCTGGTCGCTATCTTCAGTGAGCAGGAGTCACAAGCTGCCTATTTCCTGAAAAAAGCCGAGATCAGCCGTCTTGACGTCGTCAATTTCCTCTCCCACGGGGTGCGCAAGGACAGCAAGCCTGATCTCGGCAGCAATAATAATCCCGAGTCTGATGATGATGTCTCGGCCGCCCAGATTGAAAGCTTTGCCACCAACCTGAACCAGCTGGTGCTGGAAGGGCGCATCGATCCGCTGATTGGCCGTGATCAGGAGCTCAACCGTACCATTCAGGTGCTCTGCCGCCGTCGCAAGAACAACCCGCTGCTGGTGGGTGAAGCGGGTGTGGGCAAAACCGCTATTGCCGAAGGCTTGGCCTATCGCATCGTCAAGGGGGATGTCCCCGAGGTGATTGCGGGCAGTACCATCTATTCGCTGGATATGGGTTCTCTGCTGGCGGGCACCAAATACCGTGGTGATTTCGAGAAGCGCCTCAAGGTACTGCTCAAGCAGATTGAGCGTCAGGAAGGGGCCATCCTCTTTATCGACGAGATCCATACCATCATCGGTGCCGGTGCGGCATCCGGTGGCCAGCTGGATGCAGCCAACCTGATCAAGCCGCTACTCTCCAATGGTTTGCTCCGCTGTGTAGGATCCACCACTTATCAGGAGTATGCCCAGATCTTCGAGAAAGACCGTGCGCTGGCTCGTCGCTTCCAGAAGATCGATATTGTCGAGCCGACTATCGATGACACCACTCGCATCCTGATGGGGCTCAAGAGTCGCTATGAAGCTCACCACGGCGTACGCTATACCGCCAAGGCGATCCGTGCAGCTGCCGAGCTCTCTGCCAAGTACATCAATGATCGTCACCTACCCGACAAGGCGATCGATGTGATCGACGAGGCGGGCGCCGGTCAACGGTTGCTGCCTGCGAGCAAGCGCAAGAAAGTGATCAATGTGCAGGAAATTGAGTCCATTGTGGCCAAGATCGCCCGCATTCCGGAAAAATCAGTCTCCTCTTCAGATAAAGAAGTACTGAAGAACCTGGAACGCAATCTGAAGATGGTGGTCTTTGGTCAGGATAAAGCCATCGAGGTGCTGACGGATGCAATTCGCCTCTCTCGTTCAGGTTTGGGTAACGAGCGTCGTCCGGTTGGTTGCTTCCTCTTTGCCGGTCCTACCGGTGTCGGTAAAACAGAGGTGACCCAGCAGTTGGGCAAGGCATTGGGTGTCGAGATGCTGCGCTTTGATATGTCCGAGTACATGGAGCGTCACACCGTCTCCCGTCTGATTGGTGCTCCTCCCGGCTATGTTGGTTTTGAGCAGGGTGGGTTGCTGACTGATGCGGTGATCAAGCATCCTCATTCCGTTGTGTTGCTTGACGAAATTGAGAAAGCTCACCCGGATGTGTTCAACCTGTTGTTGCAGGTGATGGACAACGGAACCCTGACCGATAACAACGGGCGCAAGGCAGATTTCCGTAATGTGATCTTGGTAATGACCACCAACGCCGGTGTGCAGGAGACCCAGCGCAAATCGATTGGCTTCCAGCAACAGGATTTGAGCCACGATGCCATGGCGGTGATCAACAAGACCTTCAGTCCGGAGTTTCGTAACCGGCTTGATCACACCATCTGGTTCAACCATCTCGATATGACGGTGATCCATCAGGTGGTCGACAAGTTCATTGTCGAATTGCAGGTTCAACTGGATGCGAAGGGAGTTTCTCTCGAGGTGTCCGAGCGTGCCCGCCACTGGTTGGCAGAGAAGGGATATGACAGAGCCATGGGCGCCAGACCGATGGGGCGGGTGATCCAGGAGCACCTCAAGAAACCCCTGGCCAACGAGATCCTGTTCGGTTCACTGGTTGACGGGGGAATTGTGAAGGTTGAGTTGGTAAATGACAGCCTCAGCTTTGATTTTCAGGTCAATGTTGAAGCTGTTTCCCACTAAGCGTCAGTGATCAGAAAACGACAAAAAACCCCAACCGAAAGGTTGGGGTTTTTTGCTGAATTCCTGGCTTAGCGAGAGCGGAAAACAATACGTCCCTTGGAGAGATCGTAGGGAGTCAGTGCTACCGTTACTTTGTCTCCAGTCAGGATACGAATGTAGTTTTTGCGCATCTTGCCTGAAATATGAGCGATAACCACGTGACCATTCTCCAGTTCCACACGGAACATGGTATTGGGCAGGGTTTCGAGAATAGTGCCCTGCATCTCAATACTGTCTTCTTTAGCCATTGAATCCTCTTGATAAGCCACAACAAAAAACCGCTGGATCATGCCGGATTTAAGGCTATGTGTAAAGTTTACTCGGGCTTGGTGTCGATATTTTTCCATTCCCCCTGAATTAACAGCTCGTGAGGGAGGTAATTGCGTTTGTAATTCATCTTGCGACACGCCTCTACCAGATAGCCAAGATAGAGCCAGCTTCGCCCGGTTCTCCTGGCCAGATCGAGCTGGCAGAGGATGGCAAAGGTGCCCAGGGAGCGATCGGCATAATCCGGATCGAAGAAGGTGTACATAGCGCTCAAGGAGTGGGGCAGCAGGTCTGTGGTGGCGACACCGATCAGGTGGCCATCTTTGCGCATCTCCAGGTAGAGCGGCGGCATCCAGTCACAATGGAGAAACCCGCGATACTGGCTGCGGTTGGGGGGATACATGCTGCCATCGTGATGGCGTTCGCGGATATAGCGTTCGTAGAGCAGGTAATACTCGGGCTTGTCATCGTAGCTCAGGACGATCTCGATATCCCTGTTGAGCTGGCGGATCCGCTTCTGGCCGCGGCTGGGACGAAAGCGTTCGCTGTGAATACGAAGGGACTGGCAGGCATGGCACGCCGGGCAGTGGGGGCGATAGATGTCGTTGCCACTGCGGCGAAAACCGGCAGTCAACAATCGCTCGTAACCGTTGGCGTTGAGCAGATTGTGATCCATGAGCACCAGCAACTGCTCCTGTTCATGATCCAGATAACTGCAGGGATGCTTGGGAGTCAGCCCTACTTTGAGGATCACTTCTTCAGTCATAAGCTGATCTCCCCCTCTTGCCAGCAGGAAGCCAACAGTGGTTGATGGCCAAGGCGCGCCAGCTCTGCCAGAAAACGGGCCCTTGGCCACTCCTCGATACCCAGGGTCGCCAGAAACGGGTTCTGCATCTGGCAATCGATGAGGGCGCCGTGATGGCGGGCGAAGTGGCGACAGAGTGCCACCATGGCAAGTTTGGCGCCGTTATCAATCCGGCTGAACATGGATTCACCGCAAAACAGTCGGCCGATAGAGAGGCCATACAGTCCCGCTTGCAGCTCTCCCTCCTGCCAGATCTCGATAGAGTGGGCATGACCCAGCCGGTGCAACTGCTGGTAGGCCTCGATCATGGGTTGGCTGATCCAGGTGCCATCGGCAGTGCGACGAGGGGCGGCGCAGGCGGTAATGACTTCATTAAAGGCGCGATTGACGGAAATATCGAATGGGGTACGGCGGATAATCTTCTGCAGTGTCCGTCCCACATGGAGTTGGTCTGGGCGGATCACTCCGCGGGGGTCCGGTGACCACCACAGGGTCGGCTGGTGGGGTTCATTCCACGGGAAGATCCCCTTGTGGTAAGCTGCCAGCAATCTGGCAGGGGAGAGATCTCCGCCGATCGCCAGCAAGCCGTTGGGCTCTTCCAGCGCATGGCTGGGGTCGGGAAACCAGCAAAGCTCATCATCCAGTTGGGTAAGATAGCGAGACATAAGGCAACGAGGTTCATAGATGAAGGCCATTATCCTGATAGTATCCAGCTTGCTCTGCTTTGTCACGGCGCCCGCCGGGGCGGAGGTCTACCAGCGCAATACCGCGCGGCCGGTCAATCAGGTGGTGTTTGGTCAGGTCGAAACGGTGCGCAATATTACCCAGCGCCAGATCCTGGAGTCAGAGCACTCTGGCTGGAAGACGCTGGGGGGGGCTGTGTTGGGCGGCCTGCTGGGGAACCAGTTTGGTGGCGGTCATGGCCGTGAAATCGCCACCGCCGTCGGCGCGCTCGCAGGTGCTGCGGCTGCGCAGCAATACCAGTCCGGGGGAACCGTGGTGGAAAACAAGTTGGTGGAGCTGCTGATCCGCAACGAGCAAAATGCCCTTATCAACGTGATCCAGGATTATGATCCCGCCATGGTCTTTGCCAATGGGGACAAGGTGCGCATTCTCTACTTCGATGATGGGGTGCGAGTCGACAAGACTTACTGACTTTCGATAGTCATGGTGATGGGGAGACTGTGGCAGGGAAGGAACCCGCAGACTCTCCTGTCGGAAAGTCTGTCGGGCGGTAATACACGGGACTGATGCCCTGAGGATTCAGATAGCTGTCTCTTGAGAGACTATCTTATCGCGACCGGTGTTCTTTGCCTGATAGAGCAGCCGATCCGCTACGCTCAGCGCCTCGTCCATGGATATCCGCCCGACGCTGATCACGCCGTAACTGGCGCGAACAAAGAGCGGGGTTTCCGGTGACAAGGGTTGCTGGCGCAGCTGCTGACGCAGCCCTTCAAGACGCTTGATCAACACGGGGACGGTACAGTGAGGCACCATCATGGCAAACTCCTCTCCGCCAAACCGGGCGATCATGGCATCGGGGAAGAACTGGGTCAGTAGCCGGGTCAGATGGCAGAGCAGTTGATCGCCGATGGCATGGCCCCAGTGATCGTTGACCTGCTTGAAGTGATCCACATCGAGCACACAGAGTGCAAGAGGCGTCTGTTGGCGCTGATGCTCTTCAAACCATTTTTGCCCTTCGTTGAACCAGTAGCGCCGGTTGTAGAGACCGGTCAGGTAATCACGATTGGCTGACTCCTGAATGCTGTTGAACTGCTCGAGCGCTTCCAGATTGTGGCTGACCCGACACTGCAGCTCTTCCGGCTCGAACGGCTGGTTGAGAAAGTCGTTGGCGCCTTGCTTGAGGTAGCGAGCAGAGAGACCGCGCTTGTCCGAGACCGAGATCCCGATAATCGCGAGCTGCTGCTTGCTGTAACGCTCTCTCAGCATCCGCACCAGACTGATGCCATCGATATCCGGCATATAGTAGTCGACCAGTGCCAGCCGGATGTCCGGGTGTTGCTCCAGCATCGCCATCGCTTCACGGGCATGACTGGCCTCATGCACCTGCAACAACTGCTTGCGCAACTGGGCCATGGTGCGGTGACGGGAGGTGCGTGAGTCGTCGACTACCAGCACTTCGATCGACTGGTTGAGATAGAGGCGGTGCACCAGACTGACTGCATATTGCAGCGAGTGGCGGGAATCCTTCATCACATAGTCCAACACGCCGGTTTCCAGCCAGGCGGCACGTTTATCCTCGCTGATGTCGGCAGTGAGGATCACCACCGGCAAACCTCGAGCCAGCAGCTCGTTGACCGCTTCGCCACGGGGCGCATCCGGCAAGGTTAAGTCCACCAGCGCGACCACATACTCCTCGCCCCGACAGTGACGGGCGCCTTCGAGGGTATCGAAGGCATCGATCTCGAGGCCTGTCTGCTGGGCAATGGCCTGAGTCAGCATACGGCGGATGGTCAGGCTATCTTCGACAATCAATATCTTCTGTTTCATTAGACTCCTTTAAATAAAAAAGGCATACCGACTGGTATGCCTTATATCACAACTGCGCTTGTTTATTGCGCGTCGAGGTAGCGTTCGGCATCGAGGGCTGCCATGCAGCCGGTACCGGCAGAGGTGATCGCCTGACGGTAGTTGTGATCGGCCACGTCGCCGGCAGCGAAGACTCCTTCAATGCTGGTCTGGGTGGCAAAACCGTCGAGGCCGCCACGTACCTTCAGATAGCCGTTTTGCATCTCAAGCTGGTCATCGAAGATCTGGGTATTGGGCTGGTGGCCGATGGCGATGAAGACGCCCATCAGCGGTAGCTCGCTGGTGCTGTTGTCCTGAGTGTTGCGCAGGCGCACACCGGTGACCCCCATCTGATCACCCAGCACTTCGTCCAGGGTCTGGTGGGTGTGCAGCACGATGTTGCCGCTCGCAACCTTGTCGTGCAGACGCTTGATCAGGATCTTCTCGGCACGGAATTCGTCGCGGCGGTGGATCAGGTGCACCTTCTTGGCGATGTTGGCCAGATACAAGGCTTCTTCAACTGCGGTGTTGCCACCGCCGATCACCGCCACTTCCTGATTGCGGTAGAAGAAACCGTCACAGGTGGCACAGGCAGAGACGCCGCGCCCTTTGAAGGCCTCTTCGGAGGGCAGGCCCAGATACTTGGCGGAGGCGCCGGTCGCAATGATCAGGGCATCGCAGGTGTATTCGCCGTTGTCCCCTTTGAGGCGGAACGGGCGCTGAGTCAGTTCGACACTGTTGATGTGATCAAACAGGATGCGGGTATCGAACTTCTCCGCATGCTCTTTCATGCGTTCCATCAGGGCCGGGCCGGTCAGGCCTTCCGGATCACCTGGCCAGTTTTCCACTTCGGTGGTGGTGGTCAGCTGACCCCCTTGCTGCATGCCGGTGATGAGCAGGGGATTGAGGTTGGCGCGGGCGGCATAGACGGCCGCGGTGTAACCGGCCGGGCCTGACCCCAGGATCAGCAATTTGCTGTGAGTGACTTGGCTCATGATGTGATTTCCGAGACGTGATGATTTTGCGCGATTGTAGGTAATTCGTGATCCGGGGTCAAAGGCCAGTGAGTCGATTGTTTCAATCGGCTTCCTGCATCACTGCGCAGTCCGGTCGGGCATGAAAAAGAGATAAAAAAACCGCCCATCGCGGGCGGATTTTCACTCATCTCCAACTGGCGCAGGCCAGAGCAGATCAGTTCAGCAGGGTCAGGGGATCCGTGTAGGCAAGGCCATGCGCCACGGCCACTTCCTTGCAGGTGAGCTTGCCCTCCATCACGTTGAGCCCGTGCAGCAGGTTGGGATCGTTCAGCAGTGCCTGACGATACCCTTGCTGGGCCAGCTTGATAATAAAGGGGAGGGTGGCATTGTTGAGCGCCACGGTCGAGGTGCGGGCCACCGCCCCTGGCATGTTGGCGACACAGTAGTGCACCACCTCATCGACGATATAGGTCGGATCCTGGTGGGTGGTGGCGTGGGAGGTTTCCACACAGCCGCCCTGATCGATGGCCACATCGACGATGGCAGAACCCGGCTTCATGCGCGCAATGTGGTCACGGCGGACAAGTTTTGGCGCAGTGGCACCCGGCACCAGCACACCGCCGATGACCAGATCGGCCGCCAGCAGATGGCGTTCCAGGGTCTCGCTGTTGGAATAGACCACTTTGGCCGCTCCCTGGAACTCGTTATCGAGACGGCGAAGGGTATCGACGTTGTTGTCGAGGATGGTCACATCCGCGCGCAGGCCAATGGCCATGCGGGCTGCATTGGAGCCGACCACGCCGCCACCGATGATCACCACCTTGGCCGGTTCGACACCGGGTACGCCGCCGAGCAGCACACCGCTACCACCGCGCGATTTTTCCAGCGCCTGGGCACCTGCCTGAATAGACATGCGACCTGCGACTTCCGACATGGGGGCCAGCAGGGGCAGGCCGCCACGGCCGTCGGTGACGGTTTCATAGGCGATACAGATGGCGCCGCTTTTCAGCAGGGCTTCGGTCTGGGGCAAGTCTGGCGCCAGATGCAGATAGGTGAACAGGGTTTGACCCGGACGCAGCATGGCACATTCGACAGGCTGAGGTTCCTTGACCTTGACGATCATCTCGGCTTTGGCGAAAACCTCTGCTGCAGAGGCCAAAATTTCGGCTCCAACAGCGATATAATCTGCATCGCTGAAGCCAATGCCGTTTCCGGCACCGCTTTGGACGAAAACAGTATGGTTTCGTGCTGTCAGTTCACGTACACTGGCCGGAACCATGCCTACGCGGTATTCATGGTTTTTTATCTCTTTAGGTACACCGATAATCATGCTATCCCTCGTCTATAGATTGGTGTTTCATGTTGCCAAAATGTTAACCAACATTTGCGCCTAGTATATTCAGGTATTGACAGGATTTGTGACCATAATTATAAAATGACTGGTGATTCTTACCAAAAAATAGCCAAAGGATGGAATAAAATGATGGAAGCTAAGAGTCGGCTAAAGGATTTGGACAGGATTGACCGCAACATTCTTAATGAACTGCAAAAGGATGGCAGGATTTCGAATGTTGAGTTGTCCAAGCGAGTTGGCCTGAGTCCTACACCGTGTCTGGAACGGGTTCGTCGCCTCGAGCGACAAGGTTATATCGAAGGATATGCCGCTATTCTGAACCCTCATTATCTGGACGCATCTCTGCTGGTGTTTGTAGAGATAACCCTCAATCGCGGGGCGCCTGATGTGTTTGAACAGTTCAACAAGGCTGTTCAGGTACTCGAAGAGATCCAGGAGTGTCATCTGGTTTCCGGTGACTTCGACTATCTGCTCAAGACCCGAGTCAGCGACATGTCGGCTTACCGCCGTCTGTTGGGGGAAACCCTGCTGCGTCTGCCCGGTGTCAATGACACCCGCACCTATGTGGTGATGGAAGAGGTCAAGCAGAGCAGCCGTCTGGTGATCAGCACCCGATAAAGCAGGTTATGCCGTGGTATCTTTTCCATATGAGACACCATGACAGTCAGAAACGAGCGGCCGGTCCGCTCGTTTCTTCTTGTAAAGATAATTGCAAATATGGCCCCGTCCCATCAGGCTCTGGCTGACAATCGATGGGCTTTTCGGGGATACTAGGCCCCCTTATTTCCTGCATTACATGTTTTCAGAAAGGAGCCGGAGTTTGGCCGATAAAAAGCTGTTTACTCCTTTATCAGGTACACAACGGATCTTCGAAGCCGTCTTGATCGCCATCACCCTGATGGCTGCTTATCTTCTGCTTGCCCTGTTGTCCTATCATCCCGCTGATCCCGGCTGGTCCCAGACCTCCTGGCAAGGGGAGGTGAAGAACCTCGCCGGTAGTGCCGGTGCCTGGCTCGCCGATATCACCATGTTTACCTTTGGTGCCTTCTCCTATCTGGTGCCGCCGCTGGTGGTGCTGCTGGGCTGGAGTCTCTTCTGGCGCCCGAGCCGTCTGCTCGATGTGGATTACCTCACCCTGGGGGTGCGGATCATCGGCTTTATCCTGACTGTGCTCGGTATGTCGGCCATTGCCAGCATGAACTTCAACGATATGCAAAACTTCTCCGCCGGTGGTCTGGTGGGGGATGTGATCGCTTCTGCAGTGGTGCCGCTGTTTGGCGGCGTCGGGGCCAACCTGATGCTGCTCTGCTTCGTGGCAACCGGCATCACCCTGTTTACCGGCTGGTCCTGGCTCACCATCGTCGAGCAGATCGGCGCGGCCTGCACCGGTTCGGTCAGCGCTGTTTACCACTTCCCGACCACCCTCGGCCGCTGGCTGACCGGTGGCTGGCGTCAACCCCGCAACGAGGGGCCGGATCCCTTGCTGGAAGGCGGGGTAGGGGCCATCGCGTTTGATGATGAGGAAGATGAGCCACACACCAGCTGGACGCGCAAGCCCAAGGCCAAAAATCAGAAGGCTGCCACCGAAGAGTGGCTGCCGGAACTCGACGACGATACCTTCGAGTTCGATCCCCAGTTTGATGATGAAGATGATGAGCCGGCTCCGGCTGCCAAGCCTAAACGTGCGGTGGCGGCTGCCAATGGTCGCCGCCAGCCGGTACTGGCTGTGGCCGATGACGATGATGAGGACGATCTGGATCTGCCCTGGGCCGAAGGGGACGACGAGGTTGCCGCGCCGGTAGCCGTTGCACCGACCAAGCCCAAGCGTCGTCCGCAGTCAACAATGCCGCCGTTGCCTAGCATCGAGCTGCTCGACCGTCCACCCGCCAAGACCCAGATGATGAGCAAGGATGAGCTGGATCGCATGGGGCGTCTGGTGGAGGCCAAGCTTGCCGACTACAACGTGCAGGCCAAGGTGGTCGGTGTCTATCCGGGCCCGGTCATTACCCGTTTCGAGCTGGATCTGGCGCCGGGTATGAAGGCGAGCAAGATCACCAACCTCTCGCGCGATCTGGCCCGCTCCTTGTCTGCCAGCAGTGTGCGAGTGGTTGAGGTGATCCCCGGCAAGACTTATGTAGGTATCGAGCTGCCCAACCGGGTGCGCCAGACCGTTTACCTGCGCGAAACCCTCGACTGCGATGCGTTCCGCGATAGCCGCAACCCGCTCACCATGGGCCTGGGTCAGGACATCGCAGGGGAGCCGGTGGTGGTGAACCTGGCCAAGATGCCGCACCTGCTGGTGGCCGGTACCACAGGTTCCGGTAAGTCGGTGGGGGTCAACACCATGATCATCTCGATGCTCTACAAGTCATCCCCCGATGATCTGCGCTTCATCATGATCGACCCCAAGATGCTGGAACTCTCGGTCTACGAAGGGATCCCGCACCTGCTGACCGAGGTGGTGACCGACATGAAGGATGCCGCCAACGCCCTGCGCTGGTGTGTGGGCGAGATGGAACGCCGTTACAAGCTGATGTCGGCAGTCGGGGTGCGCAACCTCAAGGGCTACAACGACAAGGTGCTGGCTGCCATCGAGGAGGGGGAACCCCTGCTGGATCCGTTGTGGCGCCCGGGTGACTCCATGGATCAGATGCCGCCGGAGCTGGAGAAACTGCCCCACATCGTGGTGGTGGTGGACGAATTTGCCGACATGATGATGATCGTCGGCAAGAAGGTGGAAGAGCTGATTGCCCGTATCGCCCAGAAGGCACGGGCCGCCGGTATTCACCTCATTCTGGCGACCCAGCGTCCGTCGGTGGATGTCATTACCGGTCTTATCAAGGCCAACATCCCGACCCGGATTTCGTTCCAGGTGTCGAGCAAGATTGACTCCCGGACCATCATCGATCAGGGCGGCGCCGAATCTCTGCTCGGCATGGGTGACATGCTCTACATGCCGGCTGGTACTTCCAACCCGACCCGGGTGCACGGCGCCTTTGTCGATGACCACGAGGTACACAAGGTGGTGGCGGACTGGAAACTGCGCGGCGAGCCGAACTACATCGATGAGATTCTTTCGGGCGAATCTGGTGGTGAAGGTGGCAGCGGCGAATATGGCGGTAGTGACGACGAAGAGCTCGACCCCCTGTTTGACGAAGCGGTTGCCTTCGTGGTGGAGTCCCGCCGTGGCTCGACCTCCAGCGTGCAGCGCAAGTTCAAGATTGGTTACAACCGGGCTGCTCGTCTCATCGAGCAGATGGAAAATCAGGGCATTGTGAGCGCCCCGGGTGGCAACGGTCAGCGCGATGTGCTGGCTCCGCCGCCGGTGCGGGACTAAGGCCCACCCTTTTACTGTTATCCTGGCCATGCCCCTCACGGGCGTGGCCTTTTATCGAGATGGTCGTTATGAAAAGCATGATGAAAAAACAGCTGTTGATCGGATCCATGCTGCTGGTTGCCAGCAGCCAGGTGTGGGCCGACGCGGCCAGCGATCTCAAGCAGAAGCTGGCCAGTGTCAGCCTCTTCTCCGCCAAGTTCTCCCAGACTGTCTACGACAGCAAGGGCAAGGAGCTGCAGCGCGCCAGCGGCGATCTGCTGGTGCAGCGCCCAAACCATTTCAATTGGCATACCACTGCGCCTGACGAGAGCCTGATCGTGGCTGATGGCAAGGATGTCTGGGTGTATGATCCCTTCGTCGAGCAGGTCACCGCCCTTAAAATGAAGGATGCGGTGCTCAATACCCCCTTCGTGCTTATCACCGGCAATGACGAAAAACTGTGGAAGCAGTACGACGTGACTCAGCAGGGTGATGTCTACACAGTCACCAGCCGTGATCCGAGCGAGCTTATCGCCTCCTTCCGTGTAACCTTCGATCGCGACAACAACATCAGCCGCTTCGATGTGAAAGAGGCGCAGGGGCAGTGGACCGAATTTACCCTCAATAACTTCAACCGCAAGCCGGTGCTCAAGGGTAACGAATTTGTCTTCAAGATCCCGAAGGGGGTCGAGCTGGATGATCAGCGCTGATGAGCAATCTGTCGCTGGATTTCTCCTCGGACTTTCGTCCGCTGGCGGCCCGGATGCGGCCGCAAAACCTCGACCAGTATATCGGTCAGCAGCATATCCTGGGGGCTGACAAGCCCCTGCGCAAAGCGATCCTGGCGGGTCACTGCCACTCCATGATCCTGTGGGGGCCACCCGGTACCGGTAAAACCACGCTGGCGGAGCTGGTGGCTCACTACTGTCAGGCGGAAGTGGAGCGACTCTCGGCAGTGACCTCAGGCATCAAGGAGATCCGCGCCGCCATCGACAAGGCCAAAGAGAACAGCTGGCGCGGGGTGCGCACCATCCTCTTCGTGGATGAAGTGCACCGCTTCAACAAGAGTCAGCAGGATGTGTTCCTGCCTCATATCGAAGATGGCACCATCACCTTTATCGGTGCCACCACCGAAAACCCCTCGTTCGAACTCAACAACGCGCTGCTCTCCCGTGCTCGGGTCTATCTGCTCAAGCGACTTGAGGAGAGCGACATCCTCGCCATGCTCGATCAGGCGATGACCGATCCCCGTGGTCTCAATGATCCGGTGCTCACCTTTGCCCCCGGGGTGAAGGAGGCGCTGGCCAAGGCGGTGGATGGGGACGGGCGTAAATCCCTCAACTATTTGGAGCTGTTGGCCGACATGGCCGAAACCGACAGCACAGGGGCGAGGGTGATCGACAGCGCGCTGCTTGCCGCCGTAGCGGGGGAACATGTGGCCCGCTTCGACAAGGGGGGGGATCACTTCTACGACCTCATCTCGGCGGTGCATAAATCTATCCGCGGCTCGGCACCGGATGCGGCACTCTACTGGTATGCCCGCATGGTGAGTGCCGGCTGCGATCCGCTCTACATTGCCCGCCGCTTGCTGGCCATCGCCTCGGAAGATGTGGGCAATGCCGATCCCCGTGCCATGCAGGTGGCTCTATCTGCCTGGGATTGTTTCCACCGGATCGGGCCGGCGGAAGGGGAGCGGGCTATCGCCCAGGCGATCGTCTATCTCGCCTGTGCCCCCAAGAGCAATGCGGTCTACACCGCCTGGAAGGCAGCGCTCAATGATGCCAAAAACCTCCCTGACTTCGAGGTGCCGGTGCACCTGCGCAATGCGCCGACCCGGCTGATGAGCGATCTGGGCTATGGCGCCGAGTATCGCTATGCCCATGACGAGCCGGGCGCCTATGCTGCGGGGGAGGAGTATTTCCCCCCCGAGCTTGCCGGCAAGCAGTACTATCAGCCTACCGATCGTGGCCTTGAAAAGCAGATCGGCCAGAAGCTCGATTATCTCCACGAGCTGGATCGACAGAGCTCGCAAAAACGGGGCCGATAGCCCCGCTTGTTTGTCAGCAGAATGAAAATTGGTCAAGTACCGGAATAATTGGGGTGTTTGACCGCACAAGTCGGCAAAAACGACCCAAATAGTCCCTGTTCGGGCAGGGGGGCGGTCTGCTACACTGCCCCTCTGACCCCGTTGGTTTCGGCCTGATACCATCTTCTTGATTTCGAAGGCCTGACTCTCAAGGCGACGGGGGCCAACCGATGTTAACTTCCGGATCTGTTTTTTAGCCCGTCATGATGACTCAGGCCCAGATCCCTTATTAAAAAAGTAGGTAACCCATGCTGGATCCCAAATATCTGCGCAGCGACATCGATGAAGCTGCCGCTCGTCTGGCGACACGTGGCTACGTTCTGGACGTAGCGGCTGTCAATGCTCTGGAAGAGAAGCGCAAGGATCTGCAGTCCCGTACCCAGGAGCTGCAGGCCGAGCGCAATGCCCGCTCCAAGTCCATCGGTGAGGCTGCCCGTCGCGGTGAAGATGTTGGCCCGCTCAAGGCCGAGGTGACCAAGATCAATGACGAGCTGGAAACCAGCAAAGTCGAGCTGGATGCGCTGCTGACCGAGCTGAAAACCATTGCCGACGCCATCCCCAACCTGCCGAGCGAAACCACCCCGGTGGGTCGTGACGAGAACGACAACGTGGAAGTGCGCCGTTGGGGTACCCCGCGTCACTTCGACTTCCCGGTACGGGATCACATCGATCTGGGCGAAGCGGCCAAGGGCGTTGATTTCAAGAACGGCGTCAAGCTCTCCGGTTCCCGTTTCGTGGTGATGAAGGGCCAGATTGCCCGTCTGCACCGCGCCCTGGCCCAGTTCATGCTGGATCTGCACACTCTGCAGCACGGTTACACCGAGTGCTACGTGCCCTATCTGGTCAACCCGGACAGCCTGTACGGTACCGGCCAGCTGCCGAAGTTCTCCCAGGATCTGTTCAATACCGGTATTGACGGCGAAGGGGAAGAAGAGGGCAAGGTGCGCAAGTTCTCCCTGATCCCGACTTCCGAAGTGCCGCTTACCAACATGGCGCGCGACGAGATCTTCGATGAGCAGGAGCTGCCGATCAAGATGACCGCTCACAGCCCCTGCTTCCGCTCCGAAGCGGGCTCCTACGGTCGTGATACCCGTGGTCTCATTCGTATGCACCAGTTCGACAAGGTCGAGATGGTACAGCTGGTTCACCCGGAGAAATCCTGGGAAGCGCTGGAAGAGATGGTGGGTCACGCCGAGAAGGTGCTGCAACTGCTGGAGTTGCCGTATCGCGTGATGGCGCTCTCTACCGGTGACATGGGCTTCTGCGCGGCCAAGACCTACGATCTGGAAGTGTGGCTGCCGGCCCAGAACACCTACCGCGAGATCTCCTCTGTCTCCAACTGCACCGACTTCCAGGCGCGCCGCATGCAGGCTCGCGTGCGTGTCGATGGCAAGCCGCAGCTCATTCACACCTTGAATGGCTCAGGTCTGGCTGTGGGTCGTACCTTGGTCGCTGTGCTTGAGAACTACCAGCAGGCAGATGGTCGTATCGCCATTCCGGCCGCGCTGCAATCCTACATGGGTGGCCTGACCCACATCGGGTAAGCTCACGCAGCTGACCACAACGCCATGGCATTGCCATGGCGTTGTGCATTCTGGCGCCGAACAATCGTTTTAGTGCTGAAAAAAATGCAGCTTTTCGGCGCCGCTTTGAACAGTTAACACATTTTTATCAAGCAATGCGCAATCGTTTTTGTTAGACTGCGCCGCAATTTCGCAGGACATCTTTTTCTATGGTCTGGATTGATTACGCCATCATCGGCATCGTCGGTTTCTCTGCTCTCATCAGTCTGGTGCGCGGCTTCGTCAAGGAGGCCATGTCTCTTGTCACCTGGTTCGTCGCCTTCTTTATTGCCAGCCATTTCTATCCTGATCTCGCCGTCTATTTCACCTCCTTCTCCGATGCGCTGGTTCGCAACGGTCTGGCCATCGCAGCCCTGTTTGTGGCGACCCTGATCCTCGGCAGCGTGGTCAACTATGTGGTGGGCCTGTTGGTGGACAAGACGGGTCTCTCCGGTACCGATCGGGTGCTGGGGGTCTGCTTCGGTGCAATTCGCGGGGTGCTGATCGTCAGTGCCCTGCTTTTTTTCATGGATACCTTCACCAGCCTCTCCCAGAGCGACTGGTGGGTGGCGTCCAAGCTGGTGCCGGAGTTCAAGCCGGTGATCCAGTGGTTTTTCGGGTTCATGTTGAACTCATCCAGTTTTCTTAAACAGGTATAGTGACTTCGAGGTAGCAAAGACATGTGTGGTATTGTCGGTATAGTTGGCACCACCCCCGTCAATCAGGCCCTCTACGACGCCTTGACGGTGTTGCAGCACAGGGGACAGGATGCCGCCGGGATCGTGACCATTGATAGTGGAAACTTCCGGCAACGCAAGGCCAATGGCCTGGTGAAGGACGTGTTTGAAGTGCGCCACATGCAGCGTTTGCAAGGGAACATCGGCATAGGTCATGTCAGATATCCCACCGCAGGCAGCTCAAGTGCCGCTGAAGCCCAACCTTTTTATGTGAACTCTCCCTACGGCATGGTGCTGGCCCATAACGGCAACCTCACCAACGCCAAGGAGCTCAAGGAGCAGCAGTTCAAGGTCGCCCGTCGTCACATCAACACCACCTCCGATTCGGAAGTGTTGCTGAACGTGCTGGCCCACGAGCTGGATCGCTGTGACAAGATGGCCCTGCGTCCCGAAGATATCTTCGCTGCGGTGCGCAGAACCCATCAGCAGATCCGCGGTGCTTATGCGGTGGTCTCGCTGGTGATTGGCCATGGTCTCATCGGTTTTCGCGATCCCAACGGCATTCGCCCGCTGATCCTCGGTCGTCGTCAGGACGAGCAGGGCCAGGTGGAGTACATGCTCGCCTCCGAGAGCGTGGCGCTCGACGCCATCGGTTTCGAGACGGTGCGGGATATTGCGCCGGGTGAAGCCATCTACATCACCGAGCAGGGCCAGCTCTTCTCCGAGCAGTGTGCGGAAAACCCGCAGATGAGCTCCTGCATCTTCGAATATGTCTACTTCGCTCGTCCCGATTCGTGCATCGACAAGGTCTCGGTCTACGCCGCCCGCCTCAACATGGGTCGCAAGCTGGGTCAGAAGATTGCCCGCGAGTGGGAAGATCTCGACGTCGATGTGGTTATCCCCATCCCCGAAACCTCCTGTGACGTGGCGCTGGAGATCGCTCACACCCTGGATCTGCCATACCGTCAGGGCTTCGTGAAGAACCGCTACATCGGCCGTACCTTCATCATGCCGGGCCAGACCCAGCGCAAGAAGTCAGTGCGCCGCAAACTCAACGCCATCAGCTCCGAATTCAAGGGCAAGAAGGTGTTGCTGGTGGATGATTCCATCGTGCGTGGTACCACGTCCGAGCAGATCATCCAGATGGCCCGTGAAGCGGGGGCAGCCAAGGTCTACTTCGCCTCGGCGGCGCCGGAAATTCGCTTCCCCAACGTCTATGGCATCGATATGCCCACCGCCAACGAGCTGATCGCCCACGGCCGTGAAGTGGAAGAGGTGTGCAAGCTGATTGGCGCTGACGGTCTGATTTTCCAGGATTTGGAAGATCTGGAAGCTGCCGTACGGGAGATCAACCCGGATCTGCGTCACTTCGAGACCTCGGTGTTCAATGGCCACTACGTCACCTCCGACGTGGATCAGTCCTATCTGGATCACCTCAATGCCCTGCGCAACGATGACACCAAAGCGGTGCGTGAGTGGCAGGAAGGCACCAGCAATCTGGAAATTTTTAACGAAGGAAGTTAAACGTTTGCGGTTTTGCCGGATGGGATAGCGAGATGGGGGCCTGTTGCCCCCATTGTCGTTTTTGCCTCACACAGGCAGAAGGGGGAGGAGATATCTGTTTGAAAAACATCCGCTTATCTTGCCGGATATGGGCATGGCCAGCAGGATCCGCTAGCATAGGCGGCAACATATATGACCGATACGCTTTTAAGAGACGAGAGTTCAGATGGATGATCTGCTAGCCCCAGTGCGCCAGTTTTTGCAGTGCGAGACCCCGGATGAGTGGGTGGAGATGGCGCGAGATCCGGCCCGTTTGCCGACCCTGCTCATCGATCACGCCAACTGCGAGACCAAGGCCGCACTCACTGCCCACAGTCTGGTGCGCCGCTACTGCCTGCCCAAGGGCAAGCGCCATCTGCTGCCCAAGCTGGAGTTCTATCGCGAGCTGGATGCCATTCCGGAGAAGGCCGAGATCCTGGGCAAACGCAGCATGGGGGAGTCTGATCGCACCGTCTTTGCCGAGCTGGAGCGCAATCCACTGCTGTTTCCCATGGTGCGACTCATTCAGGAGGAGCTGCACCACTTCGAGCAGGTGCTGGAGATCATGCAGGCCCGCGGCATCGAATACGGGCCGGTGACGGCCTCCCGCTATGCCCGTCAGTTGATGCAGCATGTGCGCACCCATGAACCGGCCACCATAGTCGACAAGATGATCATCGGTGCCTATATCGAGGCCCGCTCCTGCGAGCGGTTTGCCAAGCTGGCGCCCCATCTGGACGAAGAGCTGAGCCGCTTCTATGTCTCTTTGCTGCGCTCCGAAGCGCGTCACTATCAGGATTACCTGAGCCTGGCCGAACAGTACGCAGGGGAGGATATCAGCGAGCGGGTGGCCTTCTTTGGCAAGCTGGAAGCCGAGCTAATCTGCTCGCCGGATCCCCAGTTCCGGTTTCATAGCGGCCTGCCTGTCACATCTGACAGTTGTTGACGCACAGGGGGCAAACTACTATTGCCCTGTTCCTACTACGAGCGACAAGTAGTTACTTTTGAGCGCAATTCCCGGCCCTGAGCCGGGATCTTTTTTTCTGTCGTACCTCCTTCCTGCTTTTGGCGCTCTATGCTGAATCCCTGGCTATTTTTGCGTCTTCCCCTTGCGATGAAATCCTGTTCGAACAGCCGGTTATTGTGGTGATAAAGTGCTCATTCAGGTGGCTCACCCTTGTAGAAACGGGCGAAACCGTGTACTTTTTTGCCTTCGCAAGATTTGAATAACCAATCAATAGGAGCGTGTATGCGCATTGTTCTGTTGGGGGCTCCGGGCGCCGGCAAAGGTACCCAGGCTCAGTTCATCATGGAAAAACACGGTATTCCCCAGATCTCCACCGGCGACATGCTGCGTGCGGCGATCAAAGCGGGCACCGAGCTCGGTCTGAAAGCCAAAGCTGTGATGGACGCAGGTCAGCTGGTCTCTGACGACATCATCATCGGTCTGGTCAAAGAGCGCATCGCTCAGCCGGACTGCGCCAAAGGCTTCCTGTTGGACGGTTTCCCGCGCACCATTCCCCAGGCGCAAGCCATGAAGGACGCCGGTGTCGTGGTTGATTTCGTACTGGAGTTCGATGTGCCGGACGAAGAGATCGTCAAGCGCATGAGCGGCCGTCGCGTTCACTCCGGCTCCGGCCGTACCTACCACGTGGTGTTCAATCCGCCGAAAGTGGAAGGCAAGGATGACGTGACCGGTGAAGATCTGGTGATCCGCGCCGACGACGAAGAGACCACAGTACGCAAGCGTCTGGATGTATATCATCAGCAGACCGCGCCGCTGATCGGTTTCTACGGCAAAGAGGCGGAAGCGGGCCACACCCGTTACGTCAAGATCGACGGCACCCAGCCGGTTGATCTGGTCAGCAAGCAGCTTGCCACCATTCTGGGCTGATCTTTGCTGCCGGCACTGTTTCCCGTGCCATCAGATAAATAAAGAGAAGGGTCCTGTCGGGCCCTTTTTGCATAATGACAGATAGACAGGAAGCTAACGTGACCACGAAAACCGGAATATTGCTGGTCAATCTGGGTACCCCAGCCGCACCGACCACCGCTGCCGTCAAAGCGTTCCTCAGCCAGTTCCTCCACGATCCCCGTGTGGTTGACCTGCCCCGCTACCTCTGGTGCCCGCTGCTCCACTTCATCATCTTGCCGACGCGCTCGCCCAAAGTGGCCAAGCTCTATCAGCAGGTCTGGACCGAGCAGGGCTCGCCGCTGATGGTGATAAGCAAGCAGCAGCGCGCCGCACTGGAGCAGGAGCTCAAGCGGGAGGGGGTTGAGGTGCCGGTGGAGCTGGCGATGACCTATGGTTCCCCGTCAGTGAATGATGGCTGGCAGGCGCTCAAGGCCAAAGGGGTCAACCGGGTGATCCTGTTGCCGCTCTATCCGCAATATTCGGTCAGTACCACCGCCTCGGTCTTCGATGCCTGGGGCAAGGCGATGAAGAGAGAACGCAATCTGCCGGTGGTGCGGCTTATTCGTGATTATCACGCCCATCCCGAATACATTCAGGCGCTGGCCATGAGCGTGCGCCGTCACTGGGAGCAGCACGGTCAGGGTGATCACCTGCTGATGTCGTTCCACGGTATTCCCGAGCGCTACGAGAACGAAGGGGACCCCTATGGTCACCAGTGTCGCCATACCGCCAGCTTGCTGGCCGAGGTGCTCGGGCTGGAGGCCGGGCAGTGGACGGCCAGCTTCCAGTCCCGCTTTGGCAAGGAGGAGTGGCTCAAGCCCTACACAGACGTGACCATCGCCGGTATGCCTGCAGCGGGCATCAAGCGGCTCGATGTAATTTGTCCTGCCTTTGCTGCCGACTGCCTCGAAACCCTTGAGGAAATTCAGGTACAGAATCGGGAGATCTTCATGGAGGCCGGTGGCGAGCGGTTTGAATATATTCCGGCCCTCAACAGCGATCAGGCCCACATCAGGATGATGGTCTCGCTCATCTGCCGCGAATTGGCATGAGTGACCGACAGTCAGTCAAACAAGGAGTCGAGTCATGGTACATATCACGCTGATCTACGCAGGCCTGCTTGGGCTGCTGTTTCTAGGGCTCTCCTTCTGGGTGGTCAAACGCCGCGCCCAGTTCGGGGTGATGATAGGACAGGGGGAGGCCCCCGAGCTGCTGGCGGCGATCCGGGCCCACGGTAATTTTGCCGAGTATGTGCCGCTGACCCTGCTGCTGATGGCGCTGTGCGAGCTCTCCGGTGCCGGTGCGCTCTGGCTGCATGCCGGTGGCGCCATGCTGTTGGTTGGCCGCCTCCTGCATGCCATCGGCATCCAGATCCCCAAAGCCCCCAATGTGCCCCGTTTTCTGGGCACCTTGCTGTTCTGGCTCGCCCTCGGCCTCTTCTCGCTGCTGGCTCTGTTGCAGGGCATGGCGGCCACCTGAAAACCGACGCTTTTGCATGCTATGGAACCACCCCGGGCAGGGTGGTTTTTTTATGGTGAAAAGGCAAACGTTTTTCCTTGCAAGCCTTGTCTATACTGACTCCATTATTTAAACAGGGCGACTTTTCGGGGCGGCGGATTGTGTTAAAATCCCGCCCCTCTTTCCCCCAGAGCACAGAACATTGCCATGAAATTTCCCGGTCAGCGCAAGTCCAAACACTACTTCCCTGTCGACAGACGCGATCCCCTGGTGCCGCAAAATCCCCTGTTAACCGAACTGGGCAAAGCCTACGTGGTCGGGATTGATCAGACCCTGGTTGATATTGAAGCCCATGTGGATGAAGACTTTCTGACCCGTTATGGTCTGAGCAAGGGGCACTCCGTTGTCATCAATGACGATGTAGCCGAACGGATTTATGACGAGCTCAAGGCCAACAACATGGTAGTGAGCGAGTTTGCCGGTGGCACCATTGGCAACACGGTACACAACTACTCGGTACTGGCCGACTCCCACTCCATCCTGCTGGGTGTGATGAGTCAGGATATTCGCATCGGCTGCTACGCCTACCGTTATCTGTGCAACACCTCTTCCCGCGTCAATCTGGACTATCTGCAGCCGGTGGATGGCCCCATCGGTCGTTGCTTCACCTTCATCACCGAGTGCGGCGAGCGCAGCTTCGGCATCAACGCCGGCAAGATGAACCAGCTGGATGTGCAGCACATCCCGGAGGATGTGATCAAAGGGGCATCTGCCCTGGTGATCACCGCCTATCTGGTGCGTGGTGACGATGGTGATCCGATGAAAGAGGCGGCCATGACCGCGGTGCGTTATGCCCGCGAGGCTGGTATTCCCGTGGTGCTGACCCTGGGCACCCGTTTCGTCATCGACGAAAACCCCCAGTGGTGGCGCGACTTCATTGCCGAGAACGTGACTGTGCTGGCGATGAACGAAGACGAAGGTGAAGCCCTGACCGGCATCGCAGATCCGCTCGGTGCGGCCGACAAGGCGCTCGATTGGGCCGACATGGTGCTCTGTACCGCAGGCCCCATCGGTCTTTACATGGCGAGCTACACCGACGAGGACTACAAGCGCGAGACCACTCATACCCTGTTGCCGGGCGTCATCCCCGAGTTCAACATGTATGAGTTCAGCCGTCCGATGGCCCGCGCCAAGTGCCGCAAACCGACCCGGATCTACTCCCACATCTCCCCGTACATGGGTGGCCCGGAGAAGATCAAGAACACCAACGGGGCAGGGGATGGCGCGCTTTCCGCCGTGCTGCACGACATGGTGGCCAACTCCTATCACCGGATGAATGTGCCCAACTCCGCCAAACACATCTCCGAGTTCCTGACTTACTCCTCACTGGCCCAGGTGTGCAAATACGCCAACCGCGTCAGCTACGAGGTGTTGGCCCAGAGCAGTCCCCGTCTCTCCCGCGGTTTGCCGGAGAAAGAGGACAGCCTGGAAGAGGTTTACTGGGAGCGTTGATCTCCTAATCTGCAAGGCGCCTCCATCGGGAGGCGTTTTTGCAGGCTAATGGGGGTTATCCCGGCTTTTTTGCCGGAATAACCCCAATATGCTTGAGTCCATGTCACTTTTGCGACACCATTTGGCCATCGTATTGTCGCCCGACAATGCCGCAGCACCCGAAAGAAAGAGAGAACCCCATGAGCATGCTTAACGACAATCTTGACGCCAATTTCCAACTGTTTATCGAACAAGTCCGCGAGTCGGGTCAGGTGTGGGGACTGCGCTATGGGGAAGACTGGGTTGTCTGCCGCTCAGCCGAATTTGAAGATGCCGACGTGATGCCGCTCTGGTCTGCCGAAGAGGACGCTCGTCTGCACTGTGTTGACGAGTGGGCCGATTACGAGCCGGAAGTGATCGATCTGGAAGAGTTTCTCGATATCTGGATCAACGATCTGGATGAAGATGATGTACTGGTTGGCCCGAACTGGAACGCCGACCTGGAAGGTCAGGAGCTCGAACCCATCGAGCTGGCCAAGGCACTGGTTGAACTGGACGCCTGAAAGCGCCTCCATTGATGGCATGAACGCACAGGCCATCGGGACAAAGACCGGCATCCGCGAAGGTGCCGGTCTTTTTTATGGTCGAATGGCCCGATTGATGAGTTAAAAGCCGATTTGCCTTTGCACCTGTCAGGGGGATGGTCCATCATCAACCTTTTGCCAAGGGAGGAGCGCCATGTTTGTATTCGACGTAACGGGAGCTGCGGGTGAGAAGGCCAGCATTCGGGTGCAGGCGCTGGATTGGGCGCAAGCCGGACCAGTGACCTTCCAGTGCGATGATGATCAGCTGGCGGTCGTGCTCCTGAGCGGTTGTCGTTGCGATGCGGTGGGCTTTTTCAACCTGTTGGCGGGGTGCAAACCGCTCTATATCGAGCAGTGGCTCAGCTATCTGCAGGAGAGTGGTCGCATTGGCAAGTGGAGCCACCAGACCGAGAGTCCCGCCGATGGGGACTATCTGGCCAGAGCCGGTCTGGAGCACGATGAGCTCAATAGCCTGCTTGGCCTGGTCTATCAGGTGGCGGGGTTCAACCGGTTGCAGATCAACCGTTACCTCAAAAACCGCCACAATCCTACTACACTGGCGACCCGTTACGATCAGAAGGAGTTGGAGCGTTACCGCCAGCTCAATGACATCATTCTGACCCTGTTGAAGCTGAAGCATCCTCAGTAAAGAGCCCCAGCTGGCTGATATCCGGTCGCAGCGGTTGCGGCCGGGCGATCAGATAGCCCTGCAAGCCATCCACGTACATCCCCTGCAGCAGCTGTTTCTGGCCAAGCTGTTCTACCCCCTCAGCAATCACCTGACATCCCATCCGATGTGATACATCGACGATCATCCGCACAAACTGCTGGTTGGTCTGATCCTGCTCCAGCCCGGTAATAAGGGCAGGGTCCAGCTTGATGTAGTCGGGCTTGAGCTCGCGAAACAGGGTAAAGGAGCCGATCCCCTTGCCGAAATTGGCGATCGCCGAGCGGCTGCCGTTGCGGCGCAGCAGTTCAAATACCCGCTTGGCACCGGTCAGATTGCGTTCCAGATGCTCTTCATCCAGCTCGAACACCAGATTGGCGCTGGTATTGGGATCTTTGAGCAACTGGCGGTCAAGCCAGATCAGGAAGGCGCTGTTTTGCAGCAGGTTGGGGGAGAGATTGACTCCCCAGCGACTCTGATTGGCACCAAAAGCCCGGTATTGACGCATTATATGAACAATCACCAGTTGCTCCAGCCGCATCACCATATCGAGCCGCTGGGCCATGGCAAACAGGGTGTCGGTGGGCAGGGCGGTACCATCGCTGCCGCTGAAACGGGTGTAGATTTCGTTGTAGGCCAGCATGCTGCGGTGCAGGGGCTGGATTGGCTGATAGGTGAAGCTGAGTCGCTCCTGTGCCAGCACTTCAGTCAGCACCTCGCGCCAGTGATGCTGTCCCTGCAGATCGGAGACGTTGTCATCCTGCTGGATGGCCCAGCCATTGATGGTTTCGGTCTGGGCGCGTGCCAGCGCCAAATCCGCCCTGGCCAGCACGGCTTCGATTTTCTGGCCGCTGCTGAGCTTGGTCAACCCCGAGTAACCTGTGCTCTCCAGCTCGTGTTGAGCCTGATAGTGATCGAAAGCCACTTTCAAATCCTGTCCCAGCAGATGGGGGGGAATATTGGCCACCGGTTGCACCAGCACGGCGAAATCAGCCCCCGAAATGCGATAGACCTGATTGCCCGGGAAGCGGCTCACCACCCGCTTGATAAGGGCCGCCATGTCCTTGATGTAGGCATCACCAGACTGGAAGCCGCGCTGGGCGTTGATCTTGCCAAGCTCGGTGGCGCGGATCAGCACCAGACTTGCGGTCTGGGTGTCCTGATCCCGCTGCAGCAACTCGGTCATGTCGCGGCGAAAGGCGTGGCGGTTGAGTAGTTGAGTCAGCTCGTCGGTGGTGGCCAGATTGCTCAGTTCGGTCAGCTGACGATGGGCACTCTGTTCGGCACTCTCGAACTGCTCCAGCAGCTGTTGCAGCACTTCCCGGGAGGCGGGCTCATCAAGCAGTGAGGGATCCCGGCTCCTGATGGCCTTGACCCAGGTGAGCTCCTGATGCTGGACCATGCCGTCCATGGTGCGCATGGCCAGCATTAACAACAGGATCATGCCGAGCAGTGTGGTGGCCAGAATAACTGTCAGAGTGAGCGGTGTGCTCTGAAGGGCCAACCAAACTGCTTGCAGGAGCAGCAGGGGTATGGTCACTATGGTGGCGATCATGAAGAGGGGGCGTCCAAGCTTGTGAACCATCTTTTTATCCTTGAAGTGGCTGCTTTATGAGGGAATTTTAACCAAGCTTGCGGTGCAAAGCATGCTATTCCTCGCAACTCGGTGAAAAGGGTCAATTGAAATCGGTTAAATGTGAGTGAAACCACTTTCACAGGTACCGAAACAGGCGAAGATGAGTTGAAAACAGATCAAACAAGGCAGAGGTAAATCATGTTGTTAGAGCCAGAAAATAGTGCCAAAGCACGACAATTGTTGAACCAGAGTATGGCACTGGTGCTGGCAGGTGGACGTGGCAGTCGCCTAAAGCAGTTGACTGACAACCGAGCCAAGCCTGCCGTCCATTTCGGTGGCAAATTCCGGATCATCGACTTTGTGCTCTCCAACTGTATCAACTCGGGGATCCGCCGGGTTGGTGTAGTCACCCAATACAAATCTCACAGCCTGCTGCGTCACCTGCAATCGGGCTGGTCCTTCCTGCGTTACCAGATGAACGAATTCATCGACCTGCTCCCTGCCCAGCAACGGGTGGACGAGGTGCACTGGTATCGCGGTACCGCCGATGCCATCTATCAGAACGTCGATATCATCCGTGACTATGGCCCCAAATACCTGGTGGTGCTGGCAGGGGATCACATCTACAAGATGGATTACGCCGCCATGCTGCTCGACCATGTGCGCCTTGGCGCCAAGGTGACGGTAGCCTGCATCGAAGTGCCGCGGGCCGAGGCCTCTGCTTTCGGCATCATGGATATTGACGAGCAGCGCAAGATCCGCGCCTTCGTCGAAAAACCGGCCAATCCGCCCGCCATGCCGGGTTGCGAAGATCGCTCGCTGGCCTCCATGGGGATCTATATCTTCGAGGCGGAGTACCTCTACCAACTGCTGGAGGAGGACATTCACAATCAGGACTCCAAACACGACTTCGGGATGGATGTGATTCCCCGCATCGTGGAGGAGGGGCTGGCATTTGCTCACCCCTTCAACATGTCCTGTGTCGGCGCGCGCGAGGGGCAAAAGCCCTACTGGCGTGACGTGGGTACGCTGGACTCGTTCTGGGAAGCGAACATGGATCTCGCCTCCGTGCTGCCCGAGCTCGATATCTACGATCAGAACTGGCCTATCTGGACCAGCCAGACCCTGACGCCTCCGGCCAAGTTTGTGCAGGACCGCAATGGCCAGCACGGCATGACCATCAACTCCATGTTTGCGGGCGGGACCATTGTCAGCGGGTCGTTCGTGCTCAACTCGGTGCTCTTTACCAATGTGCGGGTGCACTCTTTCTGTACCCTGGATCAGGCCATCATCTTCCCCGGGGTCGAGATCGGCGCCGGTTGCCGTCTGCGCCGGGTGGTGGTGGACAAGGGATGTGTGCTGCCAGATGGGTTGGTGGTGGGTGAAAACGCCGATGAGGATAGCCGCCGCTTCTACCGCTCCGAACAGGGAATTGTGCTGGTGACCAAAGAGATGCTGGACAAGCTGGTTTGAGGAAAGCCCTTGAAATTGTATCAGACGCTGTAATGCAAAGGGAGCCAATTTGGCTCCCTTTTTCATGCTGGTGAATGGCGAAGATTATTCGCTAACCACCGCTTTGGCGGCCATCACCATGGCGGTGCCGTGCTTGCCACCGGCGGCGGTCACTTGCGGTACGCCATCTTCATCGGTATCGCTGCCGGCACCTTCGATGATGTTCTCGCCGGAGTCGCCGATCCACTCGGCCATCTGCATGCCACCATTGACGGTGCCACGGAACCAGCTGACGTACTGACCGGTCAGTTTGGCCAGCTCCAGCTCGGGCGCCTTCTCGGCACCTTCGTTGCGCAGGTTCAGCATGGCAGAGCGCAGGGCGCCAGAGATGGCCGCCTGGGTCCAGGGAGTGTATTCACCCTGTTTACCCGCCAGCCAGGTGCCCGCCTTGGCATTGAAGTAGGCCTTGTCGGCAGCGACAAACAGCTCGCGGGCGGCGGTGCGGTACTTGGCATCGGAGGTAGCGAGGAAGGCGGCCGTCAGACCGCGGATAGCGGCGAACTGCGCATCGATGGAGTAGCCGGCATCGAGCTTGCCACCCAGGGTTATGCCGTCATGCACCAGACCATTTTTGCCCTTGAGGTTGGCAAGGATGAAATCGGCCTGCTTGCGGATCAAGTCGAGCGCCTCTTGACCCTGCTTGGTCTTGAGGTTCAGCTCGCCATTGTCACCGGCGGCGTAACCGACCGGCAGCGCGTCCTGAGCGCGCTGGAAGATCTGCAGGGCGACCAGTGCGTAAGCGGCGTCAAAGGTGGTGACGTGCTTGCCCTGTTTGCCTGCCTGCCAGCTGTCGACCAGGGTGCCAGCCTTGGCATCAAAGTGCAGGGCCGCCAGGTTCTTGAAGGTGAGGTTTGAGAGATTGATCGCCAGCGAGAAGGCATCGCTGCCCGCAACGGCTTTGCCCAGGTCATTGGCCTTGTTGGCAGCCGGTGCGGCGGCAAACGGTGCGCCGTCAAACACGGCGTGGAAGGCTGGGTTCTGGTTGGTGTTGGCGCTGCGCTGATCGCTGAAAGCATAGAACTCGGAGAGCGGCCACAGCATCATCCAGGCATCGCGCAGCTGGGCGGAGCCATCCACCACCTCCAGCTTGCCGATGGCCCCGGCATCGTTGTTGCTGGTTTCGGTCACTTTCACCTGATGGGGGAAGTAGACAACGCCCTTGGCCGGATCGTACTGCGGGGTGATCCTGGCGCCCAGTTGCTTGCCATCGAAGCCAAGCTGGTTCTGCATGATGGCCAGCTTGTCGATGGACTGCTCGGTCAGCATCATGCCATTGAAGCCATCGGCGGCAGAGACGCCCAGCTTGTGCTTGCCATCCTGATCCATGGTGGCGGAGGCGGCTTCTACCTCTTCATCGGTTTCGGCTACGTGCATGCCGCCGAGGAAGTCCTGGGACCACATCACCTCTTTGAGCAGGATGCCGCCCACCGCTGCGGGCACCAGCAGGTTGTCGCTGCCGCTCCAGCGCAGGGTGCTGTAGTCGCGGAAGTAGGCGGGCACCTGGGTCTTGACGGTTTTCTCGGTCCCTTTGGCGGTCTTGATGGTGATCTGATCGCCATTGACCGGAGTGGCGTTGACGGCCTGGGCAAACTCTGGATTGGCGGAGGCGTAGGGCAGGGAGAGGGGATACATGCCTTGCGGCACTTCATCGGCCGGGAAGCCGACCGCATCGGCCATGGCCAGCACCCGTTGCCCCAGAGAGGCCATGGTGCCACCACGGGCCAGGTTTTGCGGCCCGTTCACCAGATGTGGGCCCATGCCGGATTGGTAGTTGAGGGCGTACATCGCCTCTTCGGAGTATTCGTAGGATTCGATGCCGGCAGCGAAGTCGAACGGAGTTGGTTCATCGGCACGGTTGGCATCCAGCACATCCAGATCCAGCCCCAGTGCTTCGGCTAGCGGCTCGCCAGAGAGCTCGAATTCGGTATAGGCCAGCATGTTGGCGGCGGTATTGAATGTCTTGTCTTCGACCTTGACGGCAGCGTGTGCGGCGCCGCTGATCAGTGCGCAGGCGATCGCCTGAACCAGTACGGTTTTTCTCATGTCCCTTCTCACCATTGGTTGGTTTTATTATTGACGCTTCTCATGACGAATCTAAATGAGAATGGTCTGCATTATGCTGTGTTGGAGGGGACTTGAGAAGTAAAAAACCGCCCCATTCGGCTGCACGTTAAACCGGATGTGCGTTGTCGAAGAGGGCGGTTATCTGTTTATTGCGATGAAAGTGCCAGTGCGGCGGTGATCAGAGCAGCTTGAACGGGATGACCAGACGGCCCGGCTCTACCTTGAGGGCTTCAACCTTGTCCTTGATCCTGGCTTCGTTCTTGCGGCTGCTGTCGAGGCGGTAGACCGGGGTCTGCGACAGGAACAGGGAGAGCGACTGATTGAAGGTGGGCAGCAGTGGGGTGAGGGCGGCCCCGATATCGGCCGGCTCGGTCTTGACCGAGATCAGTTCAAGGTCGCGCAGATAGATGGCGCCCTGATCGGCCACATAGTCGGGGCGGGCACTCAGGGCAAAGCGGATCTTCATCTGCTGGCTGCCAAGGGGGCTGCTCACCTGCAGGTCGCCAGCGGCATCCAGCTCGATGCGATCCGCTTGTTTGCGGCCGATACGGCTCTGCATCTCATCCAGACGGATCTTGCTCGACATGATGCCGGGGATCCCCAGCTGTTTTTCAAAAGAGACCTGATCTTTGAGGTACTGGTTGATTTCGGCCTCGCTGACATTGTACTGGGTCAGGGAGCAGGCCCCCAGCAGCAGGGCGAGGGGGAGTAACAACAACTGTTTCAACATGATGGATTCCGCTTGGGCAACTATGATGGCGCTATCTTACGCGATAACGGGCGTGGAATGAGAGCCTCATACCGTGGGAAATCACGGAGTTGCTGCATTCCCGATTGTTTTTTGGCAACCGCCGGGTTCATCATCGACGAGTGAGCGGAATAGGGCTGAGCTGTTGGCTGCGGGCGTAGGTCTACGCCTTAAGCAGAGAGAAGAGCACAGAGAGCGAGAAGAGCAAAGAGAACGAGGAGAGCGTAATGGTTCGGATGGGCAAGGTTGGCTGCAGGGCGCTGCTGTGGCTTGGCTGCATGATGGGACTCTGGAGCCCATCGCTGTGGGCCGAGGTGAAAGTGATCCCGGTATTCGAGGCGCAGGCCGCGGTGCAGACCCTCAAGGAGATCTATCCCCAGCTTGGGGTGAGTGCCATGGGTAATCAGCTGGTGCTGAGCGGGACGCCAGCCCAGCTGCAGGAGGCCGAAGCCACGCTGGCGCAGATCAACCAGCCACCGCAAAGCCTGCTTATCGAGTGGCGGGTCGATGGTGCCGCCAGCGGTCAGCAACTGGGAGGCTCAATCAGTCGCGACGAGGTCAAGCGGCAGTGGTTGCTCGATGGCAACTCCCAGCAGTACCAGCGCAGCCAAAACGACAGCTGGCAGGTGCGCGGGCTTTCGGGCCGTCCCGTGCTGCTGCAGATGGGCTCCTATCAGCCGGTGACTTTCTACCAATGGAACGGGGGCGCCGTGGTGGGGATGATGCCGTTGGTGAACGGCCTCTATGCCACGGCCACCTTGATTGGCGATCGGGTGCAGATTGCGCTGAGCAGCGAACAGGCGAGGCTGGATCAGGGCACCATCAATCGTGGGCAGAGTGCCACCGAGGTGAGCGGGGCCCCAGGCCAGTGGCTGACGGTGGGGGAGCTCTCGACCAGCTCGGCAGATCAGGGGAGCAGGCTCGGCACCCAACTACAGGGAGGGCGAGGCAGCCAGAGCGAGCGCCAGACCCTGCAGATCCGGGTCACCCGCCAATAAGCAATGTAGTGGTCTAATCATCCCGGACACCATGAAAGTTGTCGAGCTCGAAGATTCGCTGCAGATGGCGGCGTGCATCGTGGTTCTCCTGACAATAGCTGCAGTCAGCATGACCGCAGTGACGTTCACGAATTGTGTGAATGATTTCTGCGGTCTGGGGGAAGCGGCGCCAAATCCAGGGGGGCAACACGGAGTTCCCGCCGGACACGGGCAACCAGGCGCAGGCATAAGCCAATGGTAACAACAGCATGGGTTGACGCAGGGCATCACCAATCACCCGGTTGAGCTGTTTGGGGCACGCTTTCTCATGGGCAATGCTCTTGATGAGAGTGGGTAGCTCCGAGACCCGCACTGGCGGGCGGCCTGTCAGTCTGGCAAACACCAGTGACAGACCCTGAGTGTTAAATTGCGCCATGACTCCCTGGTCGAACAGATATTGATAAAGCTGCAATTGGGACAGGGGTAAGGCTTGCAGGGCTATCAACTGTTCCGAGAAGATCTGCAATGCGAGCCTTGCATCCGCGACCGGATCATTGAGGGTATCCCGAACCAGTTTGTAATCCTTGACCAAGCGGTGATAGGGGTTTTTGGGAAAGGCAAGGGGAGATAGATAGAGGGTATCTATTACCGGCTTTTCGAGAAGCAACTGGGGACGTACAGCCTGTTTGGCCAACCAGGGGAGATCAAAATCGAGAATATTATGGCCAAGGATTACCTCAGCCCCCTGTGCCAGAGCATTTAACGCCTTGATGGAAAGATCCTGCGGGCCTTTGAGATTGAGCTCACGATCAGCCAGGAGTGCACCCAGATGGCGCAGCTTTTCATCCCTGGTCAGCTCAAGGTCAAAAGAAAGAATCTTGTCATCCCCAAACAGGGCCACGACATCAGCTGGGTTCATCAATAGCCATCTCCATCTGGCGTTGACCTATCATGGCGATAATAAGTGCTAACAGATCAGTGAGTTGGACGAATATTACCCGAAATGTTGAGCGGTGGCATCATTCAGAGCCCTCTGGCCGCGCTTCTTTTGGCTGGCATCCCGTTTTTGTAAATGCCTCTGCTCCCTTAATCGTTCATGTCTGTAAAGTGTCGTCCTTGTCATAGTCAACCCACTGATCTTGTGAGACTATTTCCCTTTATTTTCCGATTGGAACGCACTGTGTCCCTCGACTACTACCAGCGCCACGCCACCGAATTGGCGGCCCGTTACCAACAGGTATCTTCGCGCACTGTTCATTGCGACTGGCTCACTCTGCTGGAGCCTTGGCTCGTGGCGGCGCCGCGCCGGTTGCTCGATGTAGGGGCTGGCAGTGGTCGGGATGCCGCGTTTTTGGCCGGGCTCCATCAGGGCCACAGTGTGGTCGCTGTCGAACCCAGTCAGGCACTCGCTTCGCTGGGACAGTGCCATACCCGGGATGTTGCAGTGGATTGGGTCAATGACGCTATGCCGGCTCTCTCTCGCGTGACCGGTACTTTTGATCTGATTTTGCTCAGTGCTGTCTGGATGCATCTACCCCCGGAGTCTCGTCCCTTGGCGCTGGCACGTCTTCATGAGCTGCTCTCACCAGATGGTTATCTGGTACTGAGTCTTCGTCTGGTTATCTCGGAGCAGGAGATGCGGGAGCGAGCCATGTATCCGGTAGCTGTCGATGAGGTGGAGCGGCTTGCATTGGAGGAGGGGATGACACTGCTCCATGTGTCAGGACCACAGGAGGATGTCTTGGCGCGTAGCGGCTTGAGTTGGCAGAGTCTGATCCTTGGGGGTGAACATGCACGCCTCCCCTGAGCAACAACTCGCTTTTATTGCCTATCTGCAACGCATCTTTACCGAAGGCGATTTTGTGGCCACTTACAAGTGCGCCTTGCTCCACGGGATTGCAGATATCGCGATTGAGCGCAGTACCGAGACCCATGATCTGACCGCGGCGCGCACTATTACGCTGGACGAACTGGCCACCAAGTTTGTGGAGCTTTATTGGCAGCACAGTCTGCCCTACTCGGCGACGGGAGAAACGGCTACCTTGCTCAAACAGAGCAGCGGTCGTCAGGCCATCATGCTGACGGAGTTGTCCCGGCTGCGTGCAGAGGGGGTCCGCTCGGTAACTGCACTGCGTCGGCACGACGCCTGGCGGCCTCTTCTTGCCCGAGTTCGGCGCATCCTTGTTGAGGGACCCTTGTGGCGTCTGCAGATCCTGGGTGGGCGAGAGGAGTGCCACCTTTATCCGCACCAAAGGGGCGCGGATCATATCTGCCTTAATCCCGGCATTCTCTACTGTCTCCACCGCTTTTACGATCTGGTGGTCTCCCTCTCCCGACAGCATTGGTTACAGCTTATCTGCGACATCAAGGGTAATCAGCCACTGATTGGCCCCAGTGTGGGGTTGGAGAATTTTCTATTTGGTTCAAGCCGTCAGGCGCTGGGGCGAGTAGGAGAGGTATTGAGGGACTTGCAGGGGGGAACCTGTTTTTACTGTAACAAGGCGATACACGGGAGTGGTGAGGTAGACCATTTCATCCCCTGGCGTCGTTATCCAATCGATTTGGGCCACAACTTCGTACTGGCACACGCCAACTGTAACCGGAGCAAACGGGATTTTCTTGCCGCTCCCGAGCACAGGGATGCTTGGTACGAGCAGAATATCCTGACCCATGGGGCGTACCTCACGGACGAGCTGGCCCCTCTGGTCAGCGTCGATGCCGAGCGTTCTACTGCCATCGCTACTTGGGCCTATCAGCAAGCACTCCGTGAGCATGCTCGGTTGTGGCGTGGTATTGACCTGTTTGTGGACGTGACAGCCCTCAGTATGGGGATGAGTAATCCAGGCTTCTCTAGACTCTTCTGAGGCAGATACGAAAAAGCCCAGCCAAAAGGCTGGGCTTTAGAATTTGGCTCCCTCGACAGGACTTGAACCTGTGACATACGGATTAACAGTCCGCCGTTCTACCGACTGAACTACGAGGGAAAAGTGGCTCCTCCTACTGGACTTGAACCAGTGACATACGGATTAACAGTCCGCCGTTCTACCGACTGAACTAAGGAGGAATTGCCTGTCTCGTTAAGACGGGGCGAATATTAATGACCAGGGCGGCGGGTGTCAACCCGCGAATTTCCCGAAAACCGGATTTTCGGATTGTTTGCCCAAAAGTTGTGCTTTGCGGTTTATTTTCAGCACAATCAGTCTCTTGCCATCACTGCCCCCAACCGGCCCAAGGGGTTATTGGCTCGGTTCGCATCAACCTGATGATGCCAGTATGATGTCGCGAACGTGCTGGTAACACAGTGAGGCTCAAATGGTGATCTTTGTGGCAAAAAGGGGGAGAGCAGGAGCCAAGATCGGCGATTTGGCGGCAAATAGGCCAAATAATGGGTGAGTGCGCGTTTCATTGATCCTGCCCATCGAAAAAATGGCCCGTCTGGAGTAAGGTTACGCAGGATACCATCGCCGCGTCGACAGCCCTGCCGGCCCTTGATGATGATCGGGCGCCGGATCTCTCCGGCCTTTATCTCCCTCTTCTGGTATTACGATATACATGCACAAGCAAGCCTCTTTAAATAGCGTGAAGCTCGCCATAGCCTTACGCCAGTCCTGTATTGATGAACCCTATAGCATGGCCCGCTTCGGCCGTGATCTTATCGCCGGTGTGACGGTGGGCATCATCGCCATCCCGCTCGCCATGGCGCTGGCCATCGCCAGCGGTGTACCGCCGCAACACGGTCTCTATACCGCCATCATTGCCGGTATCGTGATCGCCGTGACCGGTGGTTCCCGTTACTCCATCTCAGGCCCGACCGCTGCCTTTGTAGTGATCCTCTACCCGGTCGCCCAGCAGTTCGGGGTTGGCGGTCTGTTGATGGCGACGCTCATCTCCGGCCTCTTTCTGGTGGCGATGGGGATGGCCCGTCTTGGCCGCCTTATCGAGTACATTCCCCCGTCAGTGACGCTGGGCTTTACCGGTGGTATCGCCATCGTGATCGCCACCTTGCAGATCAAGGACTTCTTTGGCCTAAGCGTGCCTGAGATGCCGGAAACCTATCTGGGCAAGGTCGAAGCGCTGGCCGCCGCCCTGCCAAGCTGGCAGTGGGGCGATACCCTGGTGGGGGTCGCAACACTGGCCGTGCTGCTGCTCTGGCCACGCCTGCGTCTGCCGGTGCCCGGCCACTTGCCCGCGGTGCTGGTCGGGGTAGGTCTGGGTTTTGGCCTCCATTACTTTGGGGTGGATGTGGCCACTATCGGCAGCAAGTTCAGCTATACCCTGGCCGATGGCACCCAGGGGATGGGGATCCCGCCCATCGCGCCGACCCTGGTGATGCCCTGGGCCTTGCCCGGACCGGATGGTTTGCCAGTTGAATGGAACCTGGCGGCTGTTGAGCGGCTGCTGCCTGCCGCCTTCTCCATGGCAATGCTGGGGGCGATCGAGTCGCTGCTCTGCGCCGTGGTGCTCGATGGCATGACCGGTCGCAAACACAGCTCCAACGCCGAGCTGGTGGGGCAGGGGCTTGGCAACATCTTCGCCCCCTTCTTTGGCGGCATTACCGCTACCGCCGCTATCGCTCGCTCTGCCGCCAACGTGCGTGCCGGTGCTACGTCCCCCATCTCGGGGATCGTCCATGCGCTGGTGGTGCTGGCCGCCATTCTGGTGCTGGCCCCCTGGCTCTCCTGGTTGCCGCTCTCGGCCATGGCTGCCTTGCTGCTCATCGTGGCCTGGAACATGAGTGAAGCGCACAAGGTGGTGGAGCTGATCCGTCGCGCGCCCAAATCCGATGTGCTGGTGCTGCTGGTCTGCCTGTCACTCACCGTCATTTTCGACATGGTCATCGCCATCACCTTCGGGGTGATCCTGGCCTCCCTGCTCTTTATGCGTGAAATCGCCAAGATGACCAAACTGCACGATTTGGCCGAGCACAAGCGCTATGCCCACGAGGTGCCGGACAACGGCCTGCTCTACAAGATCAACGGCCCGCTCTTCTTTGCCGCGGCCGAACGGGTCTTTGCCGAGCTGGAAGCGCAAGTGAAAGGGCACCAGGTGCTGGTGTTGCAGATGGAGGCGGTTTCCATCCTCGATGCGGGCGGCCTGTCTGCCTTCCTCCACTTTGGCAAGCAGATGGCCAAAGCCGGGGTCGAGTTGCGGGTGGCCGAGTTGCAGTTCCAACCGCTCAAGACCCTGGCCCGTGCCAAGGTGCGGCCGCAGCCCGGCAAGCTGGAATTCTACGGTTCGCTGGAAGAGGCGCTCAAAGGTGAACATTTGCACGAAGCGGCAGTAAATTGATTGAAAGGGATACGAAACGGCATATTTTTGGTCACTTGGTTCGGATATTGAGCAAACGAACGCAAAAAGTAAAAAATTGCATTGACCAAAAGCCATCGTATCCCTTACATTACGCCCCGTTCCAGCGCAACAGCGCAGCGAATACCGTGTTGGCTGAACACGTTAAACCACAGACCAAAATTTGGTGAGGTGTCCGAGTGGCTGAAGGAGCACGCCTGGAAAGTGTGTATACGGCAACGTATCGAGGGTTCGAATCCCTCCCTCACCGCCAAACAGTAAACCCCTGCTTTAGAGCAGGGGTTTTTCTTTATGCATGATTTATTATGCGCCCCGACTATCTCAACTGTTGGTGGTTTGCATATCAGTTGATCGCATCATTCTGAAGATGGTGGGATCTTCTTCCGGTACCCTCAGATGTAAGAGAGGGTCATGGAGACCACTCTTGCTCGGATTAATGGCGTTTTCCCCATTTGCATCGAGACCTTTCCCATCTAGCCAAGCGCGTATCTATAAAAACAAGCAATATCTGCAGCATTTGCCTCTTCTGGATTGCCCGGCATGGTTGAATGCCATGCCAGCCAGATATTGCTCAAACCTCATCATTTCAAGCAGACAGCCTTGGGACAGAGCCCTAGTTCAGAGTAAGCCCTGCATCAACAATGAAATCCTGGCCAGTACAGCCATTGGACTCTTCAGAACCGAGGAAGAGTGCCATGCGAGCACAATGTGAGCCATCGAGACGGAATTTGAGTGCTTGCAGTTCGACAAACTGGTTCACCGCGGCAGGGTCGAGTTGCGCCCACATCGCATCCTGTTTGGGGGTACGGATTGCGCCTGGTACCAGGCTGTTAACCCGAATGCCTCTTGCGCCCAACTCCTGCGCTAGGGTACGGGTAAAACCATGGATGGCGGCTTTTGACAGGGAGTAGCAGACTCTCCCGGGGCGGCCCCGCATCCAGTTGATGGATCCCATATTGATGATGCTGCCGCTCCCTTTTTGCTCCATGCCTGGCAGCACGGCTTGGATCGCAAACAACTGGTGACGCAGATTGATATTGATGCGGTTTTCGAAATACTCCTCGGTCAGATCCTCAATTTTATGGTGATCATCGCTGCCCGCGTTGTTGATCAGGATATCGACACTGCCCAGCTGTTGTTCAATGGTCGTAAAACACGCTTTGAGCAGAGTCAGGTCGGTGACATCGCAAAACAGAAACAGGCAGTCGAGCTCATGCGCGAGTGCTTCGCCTGCAGATTTATCAAAATCGAGGAAGGCGACTTTGGCACCTTGGCTGACAAAGGCGCGCACCAACTCTTCGCCAATGCCACTGGCGCCACCTGTGATAACGGCGACCTTGCCGGCAATAGAGTGATATTGTACTTGCTGGGAATAGTTCATAACTGCTCTCCGTGAGTCATAGATTGAATTCATCTGGCAACATTAGAAAAAGTATTTAACACCAATACGGATCCGGTATGCCTCTGCATCATAGGCAATATTTCTATCGTACCACTGTAATTCCAGATAAGGCATCCATTGTGGATTGATTCGATAGCGGGTTTGACTGGTTAGCTCCCAGTGATGATCTTTCCCATTAGCACTGTTGAAATTATTAACGCGAGAAAAATAGTGCGATTCAAAAGTATGGGTCAAAGCTGGCGTTATTTTATTGACAATATACAGTGCGTATTCATTGGTATCGTTATTATCGCCATAACCATCAAGATCCGTAGTTAGATAATTTTGATGATTGTAACGGTATCGTGCAATAACGGAAAAGTTATCGGTAAAGTTGTACTTTCCATCCAGATACGCAGAGCCACCAGAGCCAGAGCTAGAGGAGTTAACCAAACCACCGGCATTGACCGAGAGTTTGGTGGTTAAATTTAATAGCGGATACCACCCTTCAATTTCGTTATAACTGTGCTTTAGCTTGTCTAGTTTATCGGTATTATACGCATTGCTGGCCATAATACCCGCACCAGATTCCCAGTTATAGCCGAGTCGCAACAATAACTCATGTTGGTCGGTAGCAAAGTTAAATGCCTCACGGCTTTCAAAATAACCGCCCGCGAAAGCTGCGTTGCAGCATATAAGAGGGATTAAGCATATTTTGGGGTGGATACGCATAGTGATTGACTCGCCAATGGTAAGTTGATATTAAATCGTACAGCGATTGGCATGAGGTAAATTAATTACCTCATGCGATGGTTTTTATCAGCCAGCTATTGAATGTTTTGCTTTACCAACTTATAAGTGGCACAGAAATCCTCACGGCCCAAACCGTTATTCAGGCCTTGCTGGTAAATGTTATTCACCAATTCGACTCCGGGCAGGGTCAGCGCTTCTTCTCCCATGAGGTTCTTCATAATGCCGATATCTTTGGCCATGTTCTCCAGCGAGAAGACAGTGTTGTAGTTCTCGGCGATCAGGGCACCTATCTTGCTGGTCAGATAGAAGTTGCTGCCGCCACCGTAAGAGACGGCGGTGTTGAAGCTCTCTTTATCGATGCCGAAATGATCGGCGGTGGCCAGCATTTCGTTGACACTGTTCTGAATTTGGGCGACCAAGGTGTTGTGCAGCACCTTCATGATCAAACCACGGCCGTTGCCCCCCAGGTGGATCTGGTTGCTGCCCATCATGGCTAGCAATGGCTTGACCTTTTTGTAGGCGGACAGGTCGCCACCTATGTAGATCCCGAGCTCGGCAGCCACGGCGGCAGGGACGGATTTGACCACAGGCGCATCGAGCATCACGGCACCGGTTTCTGCTACCTGGCGGGATAAGGCGATTGACACTGCCGGGTCAATGGTGGACATGTCGATGGTGATCTTGCCGGGGCCAAGGTGTGGCAGCAGTTCGGTATAGACCGCTTTGACGTGTTCGGAGCGCGGTACCATGGAGATGATCACATCCGCATCGGCTGCCAACCTGGCAATGGAAGGGGAGGCGATGGCGCCTGCATCGACCACCCGGGCGACAGCCTCCTGATTGATATCGAATACCAACACATTGCCATCAAATTTTTTGACGATGTTCTTTGACATCGCTTCGCCCATCAGACCAAGACCGATAAAGCCAATAGTTTTCATCTGTTGTTTTCCTTAAATGTGGGTTTAGCAAGACCGGCGATGTCAACACGCATGCTGAACAGCGCACCTGAGAGCGGACGTGCTGCCAGTTCGGCGGCGTCCATATTTTCGCGAGTAGTGGTGATGAAGAGGGTCTTCATGTCTTCACCACCAAAACAGACCATGGTGGGGCAACGTACCGGCAAGGGATATTCGGCCAGCAATACCCCCTCTGCAGAGAAGCGGGCGATACGATGGCCATCAAACAGGGCGCTCCAGTAGCATCCTTCGACATCGATTGCAGCCCCATCCGGGCGCCCTTCGTCGGCGCGGGCTGCAAACTCGCGCAGCAGTTGCCGTTGACCGAGTGAACCGTCGCGGGCCAACGGAGTGCGATAAAGGCGGCGGTTGGGGGTATCAGTGGTGTACATCCAGCGCATGTCTGGGCTGAATGCCAAGCCATTGGCTCCCAGAATGTCGCACTGGATCACCGACATCTGCAGCTCGGCATCAACCCGGCATAGCAGGGCGCCGTTGTAATCTCGTGGGCTCCAGTAAGTGCCCGCATAGAAACGACCCGCCTGATCGGTACCGCCATCATTAAAACGGGCCAGCGCTGGGTTATTGGGGTTATCGGCGACTTTACGCTCAATTTGCCCGTGTTGATCACACAGATAGATCCCGGTGCGCATCGCTGCGATAAAGCCACCCTGTTCGCGCAGGGCAAAACAGCCCACTTCTTCGGGGAAGGGGATTGTCGTCATGGCGCCGCTTTCGGGGTGATAGCGGTGCAGGCAACGCTCGAGAATATCGGTCCAGTAGAGCGCCTGTTCATCAGTGCTCCAGGTCGGGCACTCGGGCAGATGGCCGCGGTAGTCGGCAAGTAGCAGAGCAGGATTAGGCATAGTGAGAAACCTCAAGCAGCATGGAGATCTGCAACTGCCCATTGGCTGGCACAGTGGCCATGGCCAGCGCAGGGTCACCAAAGCCACCGTTGTTGATGGCATCATTGATATGAGAAACCGGCTCGATGGCGATGAAGTCACGATCGGCGGGCGGCAGAAACAGGATGGCGTGAGGCGCATCGGGTGAGCTCAGGGTCACCATCAGCTTCTCATCTGGCCAGCGCACCCGTGCACAGCCACTCCAGTGATGGAAGCAGTTATCGACACTGGCGGGTTCAGGTTTGCGCCAAGTGCGATAGTTCCATTGGGTCGGTAGTGGCGCGAGACCAGTGGGCAGGGACTTGTGGTCGTTGAGTACCACACCGCCTGCGTCGAACTGGATCTCGGCGTGCGCCGCACGGGGAAAATAGGGGTGAAAGCCCAGCCCAGCCGGGACAGCGTGATCGGCCAGATTGTGGTAAGTGAGTATGATATGAAGCGCATTCTCTTGCAGGGTGAAGCGCTGAGTTGCCCGATAAGGCCAGGGCCATTGCGCCGCGGATGCTCCCTGTGCGTCATGGTGCAGGGTCAGCACGACAGAGTCATCATCTGCATCCCCTTCTTGCCATGGCTGCTGCCAGCCGTTGCCATGAATTGAGTGGGGATGATCGCCAAAGTTACGCAGCAGGGCGTAATCATATCCGGCGAAGTGAAACCGTCCATGAGCAATACGGTTGGAGTAAGGTACCAGGGGAAAACAGCCCCCCTGGTTGACTGTGACGTTCTGACCATCGGGCAGGGAGCGCAAGATCTCCCTGCCATGCCAGGTCAGTTTGCCGATAGCGCCACCAAGCTCGGGGATGAGCTCCAGATCAAGCGGGCCGCTTTGGCGGTGAAGCCTCTTCATCAGTAAACCTCGCCACCGGATATGCTCAGACGTTCCCCCCGGATCGCGGCGAGCTGTTCACGGGCGCGAGCCAGCAGGTAACTCATGTCGGAGCCGAGCGCCACAAAGCTAAAACCCATCTCTTGATATTTGTTCACCAGCTCGGGGTTGCCACCGACGATCCCGCAAGGCAATCCCAAGCGCTGGCACTTCTCCAGCCCTTCACGGATCTTGGCTTGCACCTCGGGGTGAGAGGGATTGCCAATATGGCCCATGGCTGCGCTCATATCGCCGGGGCCGATAAAGAAGCCGGTCACTCCTTCAATGGCCATCTCTTCCATGGCATCAATGGCGTCAGGGGTCTCAATTTGCAGGATAAGGCAGAGCTCTTCCCGGGCTTTACGCACGAATTCGGGTTCGGCACCGTAACCGGACGCACGATGCACCGCGGCAAAGCCGCGTTTGCCTAGGGGAGGGTAGTAGGCCGCCTCTACCGCTTTGCGGGCTTCTGCTGCACTGTTGACAAACGGCACCATCAGCGACGTTGCACCGCCATCAAGCGCCCGTTTGATCAACACAGTGTCGTTCCAGGCCAGGCGGTAGAGTGGGGTGGTGGCCGGGTTGCTGGCACGAATGGCGCGATCGATACGGATCGCATCCAGGCTATCGACCGGCACATGTTCCTGGTCCAGCACCAAGAAATCGAAACCGACAGTCGCCATGGCTTCCGCCACCGTATCGCTGCCAGTCATCATCCAGGTGCCCAGTGGGCGTGGACCTTGAGTAATCGCAAGTTTGAACGGATTCATTGTTTGCTCCTTTAGAAAATCGGGGGCTCGGGCACTTTGCTGCCAGCCTGGAGGAAATCGAAGTCACAGCCCTGATCGGCCTGGGTCACATGTTGTTGATAGAGTGCGGCATAAGAGCGTTCATAAACTTTGTGTACCGGTTTGAGCGTGCGGCGGCGCTCGGCCAGCTCTTCATCACTGACCAGCATGTTGAGGCGGCCATTGGCGATATCGAGCTCGATGAGGTCACCGGTACGTACCAGTGCCAGTGGGCCACCAATGGCCGCTTCAGGGGCAACGTGCAGGATACAGGTGCCATAGTGAGTACCGGACATGCGGGCATCGCTAATCCGCACCATGTCGGTGACGCCTTGTTGCAGCAGCTTTTTCGGGATCGGCAGGTTGCCCCACTCCGGCATGCCCGGCGCGCCGACCGGGCCGGCATTGCGCAGGATAATCACTGATTCCTTGGTTACCTCCAGGGCGGGGTCATCGATGCGATCCGAGAGCTCTTGATGGCTGTCGAAGACGATGGCAGGGCCCTTGTGGTGGCGCAGTTCGGGTTTGGCGGCAGATGATTTCATCACAGCCCCGTTGGGGCACAGATTGCCGCGCAATACTGTCAATGCACATCCACGGGAGAGCGGTACCACAGGGTTATCTAGCGAGCGGATCACGTTGTCGTCATAACAGGTCGCGTTGGCAATCCACTGTGCAACGGGACGATTGGTGACCCCGATCGCATCGAGGTGGAGGAATGACTCCACCTTTTTCAGCTGGGCCATCAGACCGCCGGCGAAGAAGAACTCCTCCATCAACTGATCACCAGAGGGAAACAGATTGGCCAGCACAGGGACTTCCCGTGCCACCGACTCCATGTCTTCCAGAGTGAGGTTGATGCCCGCCCGGTTGGCCATCGCAATCATGTGGATCGCGGCATTGGTGGAGCCGCCGAGCGCCATGTAGGCCACTACGCCATTGAGGAAGTTGGCTCGGGTCAGCCAGCGGGAAGGTTTGTGATCATGCCACACCATGTCGACGATGATTTGGCCGCATTGGGCTGCCATCTGGACGTGTCGCGAGTCAGCGGCGGGGATGGAGCTGGCCCCCGGCAACATAAAGCCCATGGCATCGGCGATGGAGGTCATGGTGGATGCTGTGCCCATGGTATTGCAGGTGCCGATGGAGCGAGTCATCGCCCCCTCCAGCTCGATCCAGTCATGCTGGGTAATGGCCCCCAAGCGCAATTGATCCCAGAACTTCTTGGTATGGGTACCGGCACCGGTGACATGACCGCGCCATTTGCCGCTCGACATGGGGCCGGCGGGGCAGAAGATCACTGGCAAGTCCATCGAAATGGCACCCATCAGCAGGGCTGGCGTGGATTTGTCGCAACCGCCGAGCAGCACGGCCCCATCGATAGGATGCTGGCGCAGCAGCTCTTCTGCCTCCATCGCCAGAAAGTTGCGATAGAGCATGGTGGTCGGCTTGACCAATACTTCCCCGACCGACAGCGCGGGCAATTCAACGGGGTAGCCTCCCGCGGCCCAGACGGCTCGCTTGACGGCCTCGGCGCGCTCACGCAGGTGGCTATGGCAGGGGCTCATTTCACTCCAGGTATTGATGATCCCGATCACTGGCTTGCCCATGAATTCGTCGCGGTTCAAGCCACTTTGCTGACTGCGTTGACGATGGGCGAAGGCTCGGATGGTGTCGGGGGCATACCAGCGTTGGCTACGCAGCGCCGAGATATCGAGCTTGGCCAGGTTTTCACTGTTGAATGACATAGGAATAGCGCTCTCTTTGTCTGATTTGGTTAAGGATTAATTCAATAAAAACAGCATGTTAAATTCAGCCATTCTGACCCGCACGAAGAGGGGGGGTGTCAGGCGATGGAGTAGATTGTTCACTCATTCGGTGATGGGGTTTCCGGGGAGAAGCAAGGGCATGGCGTTGTGCCAGCTCCCGGACGATCTGTTGATAGCGAGCATCAGTGAGCGGGTAGAACAGCAACATCAAGGCAGCAGCGCAAATCAGGGCACAGATCGGGTAGAGAAACATCAGATTGGCGATGCTGCTTTGGGTCTCGGTGCTTTGCGTCGCGTTGGGAACATAGTCTGACCATGCCAGCACCAGCCCGGGAATGAGGCCCGCAAGCGCGGCCGAACATTTGCGGCAGAAGGTCAGACTGCAGTAGACCAGCCCTTCTGTGCGGATGCCGGTTTTCCATTCCCCATACTCGACGGTGTCAGAGATGAACGCCCAGTTGAGACTGTTGACGAAAGCTGATCCCCACAGGGCCAGGGAGGTGAAGAGGATGTAATCGAGAGCACTCTCGCTGTAGAGGTAGTTGAGCAGGTCACCGCATATCCACACGCCAATGCCGGCCAGATAGACAGGCAGTTTGCCAAAACGGTGCACGGCAAAGGGGACCAGCAATACCCCCAGGTAGATACACCCTATGCTGATGAAGCTCATGTAGGCGATCATCGATACGTCGCCAATCACATATTGGGCGTAAAAAACCTGAACAATCAGCTTGGTGTTGAACGCTGCTAGCGTCAGCAGATTGGCCAGCGCCAGGATGCCCAGCGGACGGTTTGCCAGCACGGCCCGTGCGTTGGTTTGTACTGCCGAAAACCCCGATTCGTTGACAACCGATGGCAGCACATGGCGTTCACGAACTCTGCTGTAGCAAAAGAGTACTGCTGCAGCCCCCATGACCGAATAAATCAGTACCGCAACGCTATAGCCGACCTGTGGTTTGTCAAACAGCAATACCAGCGGCATGAACCCCACCGAGCAGAGCAGTAATCCGGTATTGGCTCCGCCCTGGCGCCAGGCGGCGAGCTCGGCTCGGTCCTGGAGTCGCTTGGTGAGGGCCGGGACCATGGCGCCATAGGAGGCATTGCCAAAACTGTAAAAGGCACCAAACATCATGAACAGCAGGGTAAACAGTACTGTTTTAGCGATGACCGGGAGCTCAACGCTGGTAAACAGGGCGGTGTTGATAAGAGCCAGTGGCACTATGGTCCAGAGCAGGAAGGGGCGAAATTTACCTCTGGGGCCGAGCTCGGAACGATTATCCAGCACGCTGCCGGTCACCAGATCGGTGCAGGCGGTAAAGAACTTCGAAACCAGAAAGATTGCTCCGGCCCATGCTGCCGGAATGGCTGCCACATCGGTCAGGAAGATCAGCAAATAGAGAGTTGTGCAGTTGAGCAGGAAGTTATAGCCGAGATCACCCACTCCGTAGGCCATCTTTTCCTGCCATGCCAGACGGTCACTTGCCACATTGCGATATGTCATGGGATCACATCCTTGAAGAGAGCAACAGCGTGGCCAGCACGCCGCTGCCAGTTGCATGAGAGTCAGCTTTGGGTGGTCGCCACACGGCGGGCACCAAGGCTGGCGATGATCTCTTGATAGCGCTGCTCGTTGAGGGTGTAGAAGAGGGCCATCACCAGTGCCGTTACGATGGCCAGGCTTGCCGGGTAGATGAAAATCAGTCCGGTGATCCCGGCTTTGGCGGCATCGGTTTGCTCCACATTGGGCATGTAGCCAACCAGTGCCAGAGCAAACCCGGGGACGAACCCTGCGATAGCTTGCGAACACTTTCTAAAGAAGGTCATGCCGCAGTAGACCAAGCCTTCGGTACGGGTACCGGTTTTCCACTCACCGTACTCAACGGTATCTGAGACAAACGCCCAGTTAAGGCTGTTGACGAAAGAGGTGCCAAAGAACGCCAGCGAGGTGAACAGCACGTAACTCATGACGGTGCCACCGAACAGGTAGTTGGCAATGTCGCCGGAGATCCACAGGCACAATCCGGCCAGATAGACAGGTTTTTTGCCAAAGCGGCGTACCAGCGCAGGCACAGACAACACCCCGAGGTAGATGCACCCCATGCTGACAAAGCTCATGTAAGAGACCATGGAGACATCACCCAGAATGTACTGGGCGTAGAAGACCTGCACGGTGAGTTTGACGTTGAATGCGGAGAGGGTCAGCAGGTTGGCTACTGCCAGCACCAGCAACTGGTTGTTCTTGAGTACCGCCTTGAGCCCCTCCTTGATGGTGGGCTTCTCGACTATCTGGTCAGGGTCATTACCTATGATGGTGTGGTGTTCTTTGACGTTGAGGTAGCAAAAGAGCACCGCCGCCAAGCCGACCGAGGTGTAGGCCAGGGCTGCCACCATGTAGCCGGTCTCCTGGGATTCAAACAACATGGCGATGGGCATGAAACCGACGGTGGCCAGCAACAAGCCAGTGTTGGCTCCGCCCTGACGCCAGGCTGCCAGCTCTGCGCGATCCTGAACGTTTTTGGTCATAGAGGGCACCATGGCGCCATAGCTGGCATTGCCCAGGCTAAAAAACAGGCCAAAGGCCATGAAGCAGACAATGAACAGGGTGGTCTTGGTCTCGCTGTCGAGCTCAAAATTGCAAAACAGCAACATGTTGCAGACAAACAGGGGCACTATGGTCCAGAGCAGCATCGGACGAAACTTGCCGCGAGGTCCGAAGCTCTTGCGGGTGTCGAGGAAAATGCCGGTGCCCAGGTCGGTGAAGCCGGTGAACACTTTCGCCACCAAAAAGATGACGCCTGCCCACGCCGCATTGATACCTGCTACATCGGTCAGAAATTTAAGCAGATAGAGGGTGGTGATATTCAATACAAAGTTGTAACCAAAATCGCCGACGCCATAGGCAAGTTTTTCCCTAAAAGGCAGTCTGCTTTCGATATGCGCCTGAACAACCATTTTATTCTCCATAGTGTGGAACCCATCCGGCCTGCCAATAATCGTAGCGATGCGATTGTTGGCGCAAGGGTGATTGTTGAAAAGTGGGATCCAGATCGAGAGATTGCGCTGGTGGTTAAGGATTCTCTTAAAAATGGTGTTTACAAATGGGCCAAGCGTTTTCATGTGGCGGATGTTGATTGGTGATCGAGATCGCTGTTTGGGTTTTACGCGATTGAAATGAAATCGTAGCGCTATTATTGTGTTTGCGAGCAAGCGGGGATGGCCCGACTAAACAGGAGCTTATGCAATGCAACTCGAATTTTCGTCACAGGCGTTAACGATTCAGCACCAGCAGCAGTTGTTATTTTCTCATCAAGCGGATGCCCCGGCGTTTTATATAGGTAAGGGCCGGGAAAAAATGGAAATTTATCGCGGCAATTTTGATATCGAAGACTATATCGAGTCTCGCGTCGCATTGACTCATATCGAACAGGTTGACAACAACCTGTTTGTTTTTGCCCCGAATGCCTTGACCCCGGCTTTGTTACAGGTGGCTGTGGTGTGTGATGGCGATGATGTGATGCTTTATCCGACCATACTGAACGAGGCATATAACCGCTTTTGGGTCAGATTGCCGGCCGAACGTAAAGAGCATGTCTGGGGTTGTGGCGAGCAGATGTCCTATTTTGATTTGCGTGGCCGTCACTTTCCGTTGTGGACCTCAGAGCCCGGTGTTGGTCGCCATCCCCACAGCGAGATCAAATGGAAAGCCGATGTGATGGGCAAAGCCGGTGGGGATTACTACCACACCAACTATCCGCAACCCACGTTTGTCTCCTCTCGTAAATACAGCTGCCATATCGACACCACCGCTTATGCCGATTTCGATTTTCGTCACGAAGGGTTTCATGAGCTGCAAGTGTGGGCGATCCCGCAGGCCATCGAGTTGCGCACCGCAGAGAGCTATCTGGGCATTATCGAAAAACTGTCTGCCCGGTTTGGCCGCCAGCCCAGGTTGCCTGAGTGGGTTTACAAGGGGGCGATCCTTGGTCTGAAGGGGGGGGAGGTCAATACCTTCAGTCGTCTGGAAAACGCCCTTGACCATGGTATCAAGGTTTCGGGTCTGTGGAGTGAAGACTGGTGCGGCTTGCGGGTCACCTCGTTTGGCAAGCGCCTGTTCTGGGACTGGGATTGGCAGCACCATCAGGATCGCTACCCCAATCTGCCCGCCAGGATCAAGGCGCTCAATGACCAGGGCATCGAGTTCATGGCCTACGTCAACCCCTACCTGTGTGAAGATGGCAAGCTGTTTCCAATCGCCAAAGAGTTCGGCTATATGGCGCTGGACAAGGATGGTCAAGTTGCGCTGGTCGACTTTGGCGAATTCTATTGCGGCTGTGTCGACTTTACCAATCCAGACGCCATGGCCTGGTTCCGTGATACCGTGCTGCGTAAAAACATGCTGGACATGGGGATCAAGGGGTGGATGGCTGACTTTGGCGAGTACCTGCCGACCGATAACATCTACCTGCACAACGGTGTCGATGCCAAGCTGATGCACAATGCCTGGCCGACTCTGTGGGCACAGTGCAACGCAGAAGCGATCGCGATGAACGGCCAAACCGGTGATGCCCTTTTCTTTATGCGAGCCGGTTACACCGGGGTGCAGCAATACTGCCCGCTACTGTGGGCAGGCGATCAATGTGTCGATTTCAGCCGTCACGACGGTCTGGTCACGGTGATCTCGGGGGCGCTCTCCTCCGGTATGTTGGGGAACGCGTATCACCACTCGGATATCGGTGGCTACACCTCACTGTTTGGCAACCGTCGAACCAAGGAGCTGTTTGACCGCTGGGTTGAAATGGCTGCCTTTACCCCAGTCATGCGTACCCACGAAGGTAACCGCCCTGATGAGAATTTCCAGTTTGACCAGGATGGCAGCACGTTGGCGCATTTTGCCCGGATGACCCGAGTTTATTGCCACCTGACTCCTTACTTGCGTAGCCTGGTGGATGAAGCGGCCGAGAAAGGGTATCCGGTTCAACGTGCCCTGATGCTGCATTTTGAACATGATCCCGAGACCTACGTCATACAGGATCAATACCTCTATGGGTCAGAGTTGCTGGTGGCACCGGTTCACCAAGGGGATGTGCGTGAGTGGACAACTTACCTGCCTGCAGGTGAGCAGTGGACGCATGTCTGGAGCGGCCAGCGCTTTACAGGGGGCCAGCGGGTCACTCTGCCTGCACCGATTGGCCAGCCCCCGGTGTTCTATCGTGCCAAAAGTCCCTGGGCTTCGCTGTTTGCCGAGCTAAAGGATCTGGCGTAAATCGCACCGGCGTTCGCCATAGAGGATGCGACCCAGATAACCCATGGCCGTGACAATGTTCACGGCCATTATGTTTCACCAGAGGAGCAGAGCAGCATGATTGACACTCTTGACGTTGTGCAAAACCCCAGCCAGGACGACATCGATTTTTTACGAGACAACCTGATCAAAACCAATCGTGAGTTTGTCGGTGAACAGATACGTCGCCCACTTGCCATCTTCTATCAGGATGAGCAGATGCGTCGTGCCGGAGGATGCAGTGGCCATACCTACGGTAACTGGCTCTATATCGAGTATCTGTGGGTGGCCAGTAGCCTGCGGGGGCGCGGTGTAGGAGGCCGGTTATTGGCAGCAATGGAGCAGGCTGCCCTAGAGCGCGGCTGCCGTTTTTCACAGCTCGATACTTTTAGTTTTCAAGCAAAGCCTTTTTACCAAGCGAGGGGTTATTCCGTCGTGATGACGTTGGAAAAGTGCCCGGTGTTTCATCAGCGATATTACTTAACCAAAATCTTGTAGCGCTGGCAGTGACTGGTGCCCTGCTTAAAAATATCTGACGCAATGGATAGTGTTCTGGTAGATACATGGGGGGCATTTATCTTTATGGGCTATTTATCAAGGCCATGGTTTTGTGATGGTTCATGGTGTGACTATATTGGCTTGGTCACAAAACAAACCGGGTACTCTGTCTGGGGATCAAGTCAAATCCGGCATCAATGATCTCGCCTTTATAATCGGGATCGCGAGCCATCCGCAACATCATAGATGAAGCTTGGCTGGCAACAGAGTGAATATTGATATTGATACTGGACAAGGTCACGGGGGCCAGATAGCCGCTGCCTGGAAAATCGCCAAACCCGATGATAGATAGTTGCTCTGGTACCGGGATATTGCGTGCAATCGCCTCCATCAGCAATGCAGTACCAATGGTATCGTTTGATGCAAAAATGCCGTCGAGTTTGCGCTCTTTGAGCAGTGTCTTGATGAGTAGTTCGCGTGTGGCGGGGTAAATATTGTCGCTGTAAGGGATTTCGACCAACAAGGGATCCATACCCGCCGTCTCAAGTGCCTGGCAAAAGCCGCTGTAGCGGCTCTGCGCACGCACGTCATCGTTAAAACGGGTCGTGAAATAGGCAATTTTATGGCAGCCGGAGCGTATCAGGTAAGATGCGGCATCGTAACCCACCTGAAAATGATCTATACCGACCTGCGCGACAAACGGACTGGCTTCACCGATTTGCCATGCTTGAACCACAGGCACCGCACTGTGCTCCAGCATACGAATCGTAGTATCACTGTGCTTCGCGCCAGTGAGGGTTATGGCGGCAGGAGACCATTGTAAAATGGAGCGGATCTGCTGCTCCTCTTTTTCCATTGAGTGATCATGAGATGCGATATAGAGCTGAAAACCTGCATCACTCACGATATGTTCAATCTGCTGGACAAAGGTACTAAAGGTAATATTGGAAATGGAAGGAACGATAATTGCCATTGCCGAGCTTCGCCCGGCAGTAAACTGACTGGCAATTTTGTTGTGCACATAACCCAATTCATCAATGGCACGCTGAATTTTATGGCCGGTATTGGCTTTTACCTTGTCTGGATGACGTACATAAAGTGAGACTGTCGAGGGGGACACCTTGGCCAGGGCCGCGACATCATCAAGCTTGACGGTTTGTTTGCTTCTCGAGGACACGTGTTCTGCTTCCTGATTGGTTTTACTCGGCTCGACATCCTTCGTTATCTGAGGGAAAAGCCATCCAATAATCTCCCGACATGTATTTAAGTGTATAAAAAATAAGGCTTAAATAAAAGTGATGATTCGCTGTAGGAGGTGCGTCGGCAATTCGGGTTACTTGTATGGTAATTAGATTTTGGTTAGCCATTACAAATAAAAACGTGTTGCCAAGAGCGCTTGAGCGTTTTGGCATCCAATGTCGAAAAATGAGCCTCTTTAACTGCCATGACCCATGGCAGTTAACTGTTCAAATAAACACCGCACCACATGGTGAAGGGTGGTTACTTCAGGGTATGAGTATTTAGTGTTATGGGAATCGGTAGTTCTCATCAGCACTCTCTGCAATCGTCTAATGGGTGTTACAACCGCGTTGGATAGCTCACCGTTCAGTGCCTGGGACGTAGCGACAACCACTTGGCAGGGGGGTTATTGAGCGTGTGGCTCTGATGAAGGTAGTGGAGAGACGATCGCCTCCTGCCTGTATTGGCGCAGCAGTTTGAGGAAATCATCCGGTTCCCGATCCAGGCTGCCTACCGGGATCAACAGGTCATAACCGAGCAAGTGGCGCATGCGAATCATCCGTTGAGCCAGCATGGCCAATGCGCCATCGTAGTGCAGCCCTTGCGGGGAGCAAAAGTGACTCTCCTCCAGCCAGTCGATGCCTTGTAAGGGGTCATTTGTATGCACTGGCTGCCCATGGAGCTGCTCATTATGCAGGGCATGCAGCAACACAGGGCGCTGCTCTGTCAACAGATGCACGGCCAGTCTGGGAGTGATCAGTGTCAGAAACTCGTCATACTGTTTTATCTTGAAACCGATATAGGGCAGGGGCTGGAGATCCCAACCAACATGGATTCTGGGTTGATCGATACGCTGGATGTTGTGCCACTTCAGTGCCCAGCCGCCATATTTGTGGTGATAGTGGAGGGAGTGCTGGCATAGGGATAGGCTGATCGGGGGCTCATTGAGCTTGAACCAGCCTATCAAGGTTATCATCATGCCACTCAGTAGCAACAATATATAGGCCGGGAGCACCGGGCCTTCCACAAGCAACCAGAGTAGTAATAGCATCAGGCTGGTGATGAGCCCCCCGGCCCAGATCAGGGTTAGTCCGTTTCGGCGGACCAGAGGCTTTATATGTTGTGTCTCCATTTAACCTCCTTGTCCTGATGAGGGGAGCGATCTTTTATTACACCACCCGTTTGTCTTTGACCAAGTATAAGCGCCGCGTTTTTGCGCTGGCCAGCAAAGCAAATGGCAGTCATGGGCCGGCTCGGGTATAGTCCTGCGCCATTGGCGTTATCCTGTTTTGCTGACCCGTCGTGGCCCTGGTGGTGGCGAGGGGCAGGCCCGTGTAAGGAGTGTTATGAAGTTCAGTCCCCTGCTCGATGAGATGATGAAAGCCCTGCAGGTATTGCCGGGGGTGGGGCCCAAGTCTGCCCAGCGGATGGCTTTTACCCTGCTCGAGCGTGAGCGCAGCGGCGGTTTGCGTCTGGCCCAGCTGCTCTCTCGCGCCCTGACCGAGATTGGTCACTGCAGCCACTGTCGCACCTTTACCGAGAACGACCGCTGCGATATCTGCGCCAATCCCAAGCGGGAAGAGAATGGCCTGCTCTGCGTGGTGGAGAGCCCGGCGGACGTGGCGGCCATCGAGCAGACCGGTCAGTTTTCCGGTCGTTACTTTGTGCTGATGGGCCATCTGTCGCCGCTGGACGGCATCGGCCCGGAGGAGCTGGGGCTCGATATTCTCGAGCGCCGTCTGAAGGAAGAGCACATCAGTGAGCTGATCCTCGCTACTAATCCCACCATCGAGGGGGATGCTACCGCCTGGTATATCGCTGATATGGCCCGTGCTGCCGGGGTAGAGGTGAGCCGCATCGCCCACGGTGTGCCGGTGGGCGGAGAGCTGGAGCTGGTGGATGGCACCACGCTCTCCCACTCCCTGATGGGGCGTCAGCGCCTCAAATAAGGGGCGGGATAGGGCTGTATCATTGCGGCTTGATCAGAAAATCGGCAGTTGAATGGAAAAAGGGGGCGAATGAGCAGGATTGCACATTCGCCCCCTTGATATTTGATTGGCCGTCCCCATCTAGGTTGGGCATATGTTCAACCCGATGTTTCTGAGGATTGGTCCATGACCCAAAGTGTTCATGCCGAAACCCACGGCTTTCAGACTGAAGTCAAACAACTGCTGAGCCTGATGGCTCACAGCCTCTACTCCAACAAAGAAGTATTCCTGCGCGAGCTGATCTCCAACGCATCCGATGCGGCGGACAAGCTGCGCTTCAAGGCGCTTTCCGATGCCTCTTTGTTTGAAAACGACGGCCAGTTGCGTGTGCGCCTGGTGGTGGACAAAGAGAAGCGTACCCTGACCATCTCCGATAACGGGATCGGTATGACCCGTGATCAGGTGATCGAGCATCTGGGTACCATCGCCAAGTCCGGCACCGCCGAATTCTTCAAAAACCTCTCCGGCGATCAGGGTAAGGATTCCCAGCTGATCGGTCAGTTCGGGGTCGGTTTCTACTCCGCCTTTATCGTGGCCGACAAGGTGACCGTGGTCTCCCGCGCCGCCGGCACCGCGCCGGAGCAGGGCGTACAGTGGGAATCGGAAGGGGAAGGCTCCTTCACCGTGGCTGACGTGACCAAAGAGGGTCGCGGTACCGATGTTATCCTGCACCTGCGTGCCGAAGAGGACGAGTTCCTCGACGACTGGCGTCTGCGCTCCGTGGTGAGCAAATACTCCGACCACATCAGCGTGCCGGTGGAAATGTACAAAGAGGGTACCCCGGATCGGGAAGAGGATGGTGAGACCATCGTCGGCACCCCGGGCGAGTGGGAGCAGGTCAACCGCGCGACTGCACTGTGGACCCGTAACCCGAAAGATATCAAGGACGAGGAGTATCAGGAGTTCTACAAGCACGTCGCCCACGACTTTGAAGACCCGCTTCTGTGGGGTCACAACCGGGTGGAAGGGGCGCAGGAGTATACCAGCCTGCTCTACGTACCGGCCCGCGCACCGTTTGACCTCTATAACCGCGAGCAGAAGCACGGTCTGAAGCTCTACGTACAGCGCGTCTTTATCATGGACGACGCCGAGCAGTTTATGCCGACCTACCTGCGCTTTGTCAAAGGGGTGCTGGACTCCAACGATCTGCCGCTCAACGTTAGCCGTGAAATCCTGCAGGACAACAAGGTGACCGCCTCCCTGCGCAAGGCTTGCTCCAAGCGCGTCCTGACCATGCTCTCCAAGCTGGCGAAAGACGATGCCGAGAAGTACGCCAAGTTCTGGAAAGAGTTCGGTAACGTGCTCAAAGAGGGCCCGGCCGAGGATTACGCCAACCGCGAAGAGATCGCGAAGCTCCTGCGCTTTGCCAGCACCGCTGGCGAGGGCGAAGCCCAGACAGTCTCTCTCGAGGATTACGTTGGCCGCATGAAGGAAGGTCAGCAGAAGATTTACTACATCACCGCCGACTCCTATGCCGCTGCCAAGAACAGCCCGCATCTCGAGATCTTCCGCAAGAAGGGTGTCGAAGTGCTGCTGATGTGGGAGCGAGTGGACGAGTGGCTGATGAGCCACCTGACCGAGTTCGACGGCAAGCAGCTCATCTCCGTCACCCGTGGCGAACTGGATCTCGGCGATCTGGAAGATGAAGCCTCCAAGCAGGCGCAGGAAGAGGCCGAAAAAGCTAACGCCGGTCTGGTGGAGCGGGTCAAGAAGAGCCTGGGCGATGCAGTGAAAGAGGTGCGTGTCACTCACCGTCTGACCGATTCACCCTCTTGCATCGTCACTGACGCCTACGGTATGAGCACCCAGATGATCAAGCTCATGCGTGCGGCCGGCCAGCCGGTACCGGAGCAGAAGTACATTCTGGAGCTCAACCCTGACCATGCGCTGGTGAAGAAACTCGACACCATTGAAGACGAGGCTCTGTTCGGTGAGTGGGTCACCCTGCTGCACGAACAGGCCCAGCTGGCCGAGCAGGGCGGGCTGAACGATCCGGCGAGCTTCGTCTCCCGTATCAACCGTCTGCTGCTGCAAGCCTAAGCAGCAACGCCGGTAACAGAAAGCCCACTGCATGCAGTGGGCTTTTTTGATCTCGCCGAGTGAGCTCGGCGAAACACAGCGGCAAGGGAGCGGCCAGCGCCTCTCTATTTGCGGTATTCGTTGTTGTAGTTCTGGATGAGACGGCGAGTCACCTCATGCTGGGGATCGGCAAACACCTTGAGAGTCTTGCCGCGCTCCACCACCCGACCTTCGTGCATTACCAGCACCTCGTCGCTGATATGGCTGACGATGCCCAGATCGTTGGCTACCAGCACATAACTCAGTCCCATGGTCTCCTGCATATCCAGCAGCAGATTGATGATCTGGGAGCGTACCGAGATATCCAGGGTGGAGAGCGCCTCATCGGCCACCACTATCTTGGGGTTGAGGATCAGCGCGCGTGCCAGCGCCACCCGCTGTTGCTGACCGGAGGAGAGCATCTGCGGATAGAACAGGGCGTGGTCCGGCAGCATCCCCACCATGCGCAGGGTTTGCACCACCTTCTCACGGCGCTCCTCCTCGGTCATCTCGGTGTTGAGACGCAGCGGGGTTTCCAGGATCTGGCCGACCCGGATCTTGCGGTTCAGCGAGGTGTTGGGATCCTGAAAAATCATCCGCAGCAGTTTGCAGCGAGTCTGGTAATCGCCATGCACCATCAGTTGGCCGTCGATGGCGATGTCGCCGCTGGTGGGTTCGATCATGCCGGCTAGAATGCGGGCGAGGGTACTCTTGCCGGAGCCAGCTTCGCCGACGATGGCGAGGGTCTGGCCCACTTCGAGATCGAACGAGAGGGGCTTGATCGCCTCTACTGCCTGACGACGAAACAGACCGGTACGGTTCTGGTAGGTTTTGCTAAGGCCTCTGACCTGCAACAGGGATGGCTCGATCACAAGCGGGGCTCCTTCATGGGGGCATTAACGGTCATCATTTTTTGGGCTCCTCCATGTTCAGCGGGAAGTGACAGCTGAACTGATGGCCCTTGATCTTGTTCATCAAAGGAGTCTGCACGCACTGCTTCTGGGCGTAGGGGCAGCGCGGCCCCAGACGGCAGCCGATGGGCAGGTGTTGCAGTGGCGGGATGACGCCGGGCAGGGTCTCGAGGCGCGACTTGTGGCGCACCAGCTTGTCAAAGTCGGGGATCGATTTGAGCAGGGCATCGGTATAGGGGTGATGCGGGGTCTCAAGGATCTGCTCCCGGGTGCCCACTTCCACCATCTGGCCGCAGTACATCACGTTGATGGTATCGGTCAGGTTGGCGATGGCGGCGATGTCGTTACTGATGATCAGGATGGTGGTATTGCCCAGCTTGTTCATCTTGTCCAGGAGTCGCAGGATCTGGGAGTGGGTGGTGGACTCCATGGCGCTGGTGGGCTCGTCGGCTACCAGCAGACGCGGCTGGTTGGCAATGGCCATGGCGATCATCACCTTCTGGCACATGCCATCCGACAGCTCATGGGGATAGGCGCGCATCACCTTGCGGTGATCCTTGACGCCGACCCGGTGCAGCAGGGCGATGGCCTTCTTCTTGCGCCACTGGAAGCGTTGCCAGAATTGCCCCTCGAACGAATCGGTCGGGATTGCCTCTTCCAGCTGGGTGCCGATCTCCTCGGAGGGGTCGAGACAGCTGATGGGGTCCTGGAAGATCATGGCGATCTCGCGACCCATGATGCGACGGCGCTCCTTGGGAGGCATGCTCAGCAGATCCATGTCGTTGAAGCGCATCCGGTCGGCACGTACCGTCCAGTTGTCCTTCTCGATGCCGACGATCACCTTGGCGATCAGACTTTTACCTGAGCCGGATTCACCCACCAGACCGCGGATCTCCCCCTCGGTCAGGGTCAGGCTCACCTTGTCCACCGCCTTGACCTTGCCTTGCGGTGTGTCGATCTCGATGGTGAGATTGCGAATATCGAGCAGCGGCATCAGTCATTCCCCTCTTTGAGTGCTTCGCGGATGCCTTCACCAACCAGGTTGGTGGCCAGCACGCTGAACAGGATAGCCATGCCCGGCAAAGTGACGGTCCAGGGTGCGAGATAGATAAGATCGCTCGAATCGGCCAGCATGGTGCCCCACTCAGGTTGGGGAGACTGGGCGCCGAGACCGAGAAACCCGACCGCCGAGATATCGAGAATGGCCGCCGACAAGGTGCGGGTGGTCTGGGCCACCAGGGTCTCGACGATATTGGGCAAAATAGCCAGCCGCATGATCCTGAAGGGGGGCGAGCCATCGAGCCGACTGGCAATGATGTACTCCTTCTGCATCTCGGCATGCACCGCGTTGTAGGTGGCCCGGATAAAGGGGGGGATCAATGCCAGGGTAATGGCGATCAGGGTATTGCCAAGGCCCGGCCCCAGAATGGCAACCATGATGATGGCCATCAGCAGGGAGGGGATGGAGAGCAGGGTATCGAGCAGGTGGTGCAGCACGCTCGATTTCAGCCCCTTGCTCATGCCGCCGAGTATGCCGATGGCGGAGCCCACCACCATGGCGATCACCACCACGACAAGGGCACAGCCGAAGGTGAGACGTGCCCCCACCACCAGCCGGGAGAGCATGTCGCGCCCCAAATCATCGGTGCCGAGGAAGTAGTCGATGTTGCCGGTCGCCGCCCACGAGGGGGCGAGCAGCAGCTTGTCGGTGTGCTGTTCATCGATGCCGTAGGGGACGACCAGCGGCCCCACCAGCGTGATGAGCAGCAACAGCAAAAAGCACCAGAGCCCCGCCATCGCCAACGGATTGCGGCTGTAGGAGGCCCACGTCTGCTCAAGGGGCGAGAGGATCTTGAGCTCGGGATAGATGTTCGATTTATCTTGCATAGGATACCTGGCTCCTGGTCACGCCATGAGCGCGTTCAATCTTGTTTGGCATACAACTCTTTGCGCCGTGCCGGATAGATAAGGGTGGTCAGCAACTCGGTGCTGACGCTGGTCAGGATCACGAAACTGGCCACCACCAGAGTCGCGCCGCGAATGGCGGCGTAATCCTGCAGGGCGATGCTGCTGATGAGCCAGCGGCCGATCCCGTGCCACTCGAACACCACCTCGGTGATCATGGCGGAGGTGAGCACGCTACCCAGTTGCAGACCCAGCAGCGGCAGTACCGGCGGCAGGGCGTTCTTCAGACCATGGCGCCAGACGATCTGCGCCTTGGAAAGGCCCCGGCTCGCCGCCGCCTTGATGTAGTTCTGCTTCATCACGTCGATGAGGGAGCTGCGCACATGGCGGATCACCTCGGTGGTGGGCACCACCGCCAGCACCAGTGATGGGAGAATGAGGTGGCGCAGGGCATCGTGCAGCGCCGCTTGCCGCCAGGGTTCGTTGCTGAGCAGCACATCGATCACCGCGATGCCCGTGATGGGGGGCACGTCGTAGAGCAGGCTGATCTGCCCGGAGGCTGGCAACCAGCCGAGATCCAGCGAAAAGAGCATTACCACCAGCAGCGCCAGCCAGAACACCGGCACCGCATAGCCGATAAGACCGGCAGCCATGATGGAGAGATCCAGCGTCTTGCCCTGGGACAGGGCCGCCAGGGTGCCGAGAGGAATGCCCACCAGCAATGAGATGGCGAACGCCGCCAGACAGAGGATCAGGGTCGCCGGGAAGTAGTGGCGGATCTCGTCCAGCACCGGTAGCCCGGAGACGCTGGAGAGCCCCAGGTCACCTGCGAAAATGCGGCGCAGGAAGTCGGGATAGCCGCTCCAGAAGCTGAGCTGATTGCCGATCAGCCGATAGTCCAGCAGATAGGCGACAAAGGTCAGCGCCAGCAGGGTGATGAGCAGCAGGTTGATGCGGCGCAAGGTGTATAGAAGCATGCTTACTCCCTGTGAGCCTGGTTGAAGGAGGTGCCGCCAAAGGGCATCAGCGTCAGCCCCTCGATGTCGCTGCGGCTGACCTGGGTACGCAAGGCGTGTGCCAGCGGGATCAGCGGCAGCTGTTCGTTAAGCAGGGTCTGGGCATAGTAGTAGTTACGCAGCCGGAACGAGAGCTGGGGCGTGGTGACCGCATCATCCAGCAGCTGATCGAAGGCCGGGCTACACCAGCGGCTGTAGTTGTTGCCGCGCTCCACTGCCGAGCAGCTCAGCAGCTGGCGGAAGAAGTTGTCCGGATCGGCGTTGTCGGCAATCCATCCGGAGAGCAGGCTGTCGTACTGCCCCTTGGTGAGGCGGCCTTCGATCACCGGCCACTCCCGTTGCACGATCTTGAGCTTGATCCCGACCTTGGCCAGATCGCTGCGGATCAGCTGGGCGGTCTTGACCGCATCCGGGTTGTAGGGGCGGGCGTCTGGCTGTACCAGCACCTGCATCTCGAACCCTTTCTCCAGACCCGCCTCCTTGAGCAGCTGGCGCGCCCGTTTCAGGTCGGGTTTGCGCTCGGGCAGGCTGGGGTTGTACCCCCATGAGAGGGTCGGCAGCAGGCTGTTGGCGGGCAGGCCGGTATCGAAATAGACCGCCTGCAACAGGTTGTCGATGTTGATGGCGCTGGCAATGGCCTGACGCACCTTGACGTTGTTGAATGGCGGCTTGCGGGTATTGAGGGCCAAAAAGGCCACGTTCATCCCCGACTGGACCGAGAGGCTCAGCGCCGGATTTTGCTTGATCACCGAGAGCTGGCTGGCGGAAGGGGTGCTCATCACGTCGCACTCGCCGGTCAGCAGCTTGGCCAGCCGTTTGGCGGATTTGGGGGTGATGTCGTAGACCAGCTGTTCAATCTTGGCATCGCCGCCCCAGTAGCCGGGGTGGCGCAGATAGCGAATGAACTCGTTGTGGCGATACTCCTTGAAGCTGAACGGCCCGGTGCCGATGGGGCGGCTATCCAGCAGGGCTGGCGTGCCCGCCTGCAACATCTGCTCGGCGTATTCGGCGGAGAGGATCACCGCATAGTCGCTGGCCAGGGTGGCGAGGAAGGAGGCGTTTGGCTGGTTCAGCTCGAACACTACCGTCTGCGGCCCCTTCTTGCTCACCCGCTTGATCAGCAGATCTTGCCCCAAGCTGTAGAAGTAGGGGTAATCGCCGCCGGAAACCTGATGATAGGGGTGCTGCTCGTCCAGCTGGCGGGCATAGGTGAAGACCACGTCATCGGCATTGAAAGTGCGGGTGGGCTTGAACCAGGGGGTATGGTGAAACGTCACCCCCTTGCGCAGGGTCAGGGTATAGGTGAGGCCATCCTCGCTGACATGCCAGTTGGTGGCGAGCGCCGGCTCCAGCGCCAGGGTGTTGGGGTTCACCTCCAGCAGGCGGTCGTAGAGCGGACGGGCACTGGCATCCAGTGTCACCCCGGAGTTGGAAACATGGGGATTGAAGGAGAGGGGGGATCCCTCAGCACAATAGATGAGTCCGGTTTTGGAGGCCTCGGGTTGCTTCTGGCAGCCGGTGACCAGCACCAGCATACCCAGCAGCAAGGGTGTGAGCATTCTCATTGTTGAACCATGTTCTTATAGGGGTTTTGTACGCACGTTTTGATACAAATGTGCCAGCGCGAAGGCTGGCGTGTTGCTGGAGTCGGCATCAACCGCGCTCCTTCACTCTTGTTCTGCATCGTTATCGCCATCCAGCAGCTGATATTTGCGTAGCATGCCACGGAACTGGTGATAGCTTAAGGCCAGCAGTTGAGCGGCTTTGCGCTGATTATACTGGGATTGCTGCATTGCTTGCTTGAGTAAATTAATCTCGTACTCCGCCACCGCCTGCTTGAGATCGAGCGGTAAGGCGAGGGGGGATGCAGATTGTACCTCGCTTCGGGCCTCTTGCGCAGGTTGCGTGACCTGTGGTCGCCAGGGGGAATCAAACGGGTTGAGCACCAGGGTCGAGAGCGGCAGCTGGGGATTGCCCTGACGATAGATACTTCGCTCCACCACGTTCTTCAGCTCCCGCACGTTGCCCGGCCAGTGGTAATCCAGCAGCAGCTGGGTTGCCTTGCGCGAGAAACCGGCAAACAGCGGATAGCCCAGCTCCCGGGTCATGGTGTGGGCGAAGTGCTCCGCCAGCATCAGGATATCTTCCCGCCGCTCCCGCAAGGGGGGGAGGGTGATCACATCAAACGCGAGCCGGTCGAGCAGATCGTGGCGAAACTGCCCCTTGTCGGCCAGCGCAGGGAGATCCTCGTTGGTGGCGCAGACCAGTCGCACATCCACCTTGAGGGGCTTGGCCCCACCCACCCGCTCGAACTCGCCATACTCGATGACTCGCAGCAGCTTCTCCTGCACCCGGGCGCTGGTGGTGGCCAGCTCGTCAAGGAACAGGGTGCCGCCATCGGCCCGCTCGAAGCGGCCTTGGTGGCGCTTGGCGGCGCCGGTAAACGATCCCGCTTCGTGACCGAACAGCTCGGTCTCCAGCAGGCTCTCGCTCAGGGTGGCGCAGTTGATGGTGACAAAGCTTTGATCCCAGCGCGCCGAGAGATAATGTAGGCGGTGGGCGATCAGCTCCTTGCCCGTCCCCCGCTCACCGATGATCAGCACGGGTTTGCGCAGCGGGGCGAGCCGTGAGGCCTGCTCAATGATCTCGAGAAATGCGTTGGATTCCCCCAGCAGGCTTTCCGTGGCCGTGGTCATAGTGATCCCTGTCAGTTGTAAAAGCTGGTCAATCTTACCAAAAGTTGGTGATTTTAATCATCTCTTGCGCGAGGCATCTTGCAATTCGGCTATTCTGCCCCATATAAATCAACAAGTTAAATTTTGTTCCAGATTGGCACACAAGTTGCCATTGTCAATGGAGAAACAACGCCATGCCAATAACAGGAGTGCAATCATGAGTATTTTTTCCCGTCTGGCCGACATCATCAATTCCAACCTGACGGCTCTGCTCGACAAGGCAGAAGATCCCCAGAAAATGGTGCGCCTGATCATCCAGGAGATGGAGGACGAGCTGGTCAAGGAACGTTCCAATCTGGCCCGCTTCCTCGCCAGCCAGAAAGAGATTGGTCGTCAGGTCGCCCGTCATCAGGAGCGGGTCGACGAGTGGCAAGCCAAGGCCGAGCTGGCCCTGACCAAAGGGCGTGAAGATCTGGCCCGCGCCGCCCTTATCGAGAAGAAGAAACAGACCGAGTTGTCAGAGACCCTCTACCGCGAGCAGCAAGCGGTCGACAGCGGTATCGAGAAGCTGGGTGAGGAGATCCGCCAGCTCGAAGCCAAGCTGGAAGATGCCCGCGCCCGTCAAAAGGCGATGGCCATTCGCACCGAAGCGGCCAGCAGCCGTCTCAATGTGCAGAGCCAGGTAGCCCGTGGCGAGAGCCAGGCTGTGGTGAGCAAGTTTGAGCGGATGGAGCGTCGCATCGACGAAATGGAAGCGCGCGCCGATCTGGGTCAGTCCGACAAGGCGCTGGCGCAGCAGTTTGCCGAGCTGGAAGTGGACGATCAGATAAGCCGTGAGCTGGAAGCCATGCGCCAGAAGCTGGGTCAGGGCGACAGCAAAAGCGAAGGCAAACAGGGGGAGTAACAGATGGAAGATCTGCTGGGCGTATTGATGGTTCCCATGGTGGTCTTCATGGTGGTGGTGGCCCCCATCTGGCTGGTGCTGCACTATCGTGCCAAGGGGCGGATTGGCGCCGGTCTTGCCGATAGCGAGCGGGAACAGCTGCAAGGGCTGCTGGCTCGCACCGAGAAGATGCAGGAGCGAGTGGGCGCGCTGGAGTCGATTCTGGACGCGGAAGTACCCGGTTGGAGGAACAAGGTATGAGCAGTGTCAGTCGTGAAGGGCGTAACCTCTATCGCGATCCCCAGCGCGGCAAGATAGCCGGGATCTGTGCCGGTTTGGCAGAGTATTTCGGGGTGGAGACCTGGATCGTGCGGCTGCTCGCCATCAGTGGCCTTATCTTCGCCGGTTTCATCACCTTCACCGCCTATATCGCTGCCTGGTTCCTGCTCGATAAAAAGCCGGTCACCCTCTACTCGCAAGAGGATGCCGACTTTGCCGAGGTGCGGATGAAAGCGCGCAGCTGGCAGGCGGGGATCACCCCTCATCAGGCGCTGGGCCGCATCGCGCAGGAACTTGACGCGCTGGAGCCCAGAGTTCAGCGGATCGAGAAGCTGGTGACCTCCAGGGAGTTCACCCTGCAGCGGGAGTTTCGCAAGCTGTAGTGCTTGCCAAAACACTCAATGTCGATGGTGGAATCTTCTGTGATGATCCACCATCGACGACAACTATCCAGACGTGGATAAGCGGTAGACCTCTCGCACGGCCAATCACGCCGGATGCAACCACCAAGGGAGAACGGATCAAGCCTTGATACTCAATAAACTGGAACAGAAGTTGACTCGCCTGCAACACAAGGCGAACGACGTGGTGAACCGGGTGCGGGATCGCCATATCCGGCTGGCGGTGACCGGCCTCTCTCGCAGCGGCAAGACCGCCTTTATCACGGCACTGGTCAACCAGCTGGAACACGCGGCCATCGACGGCCGTTTGCCGTTGTGGGATGCCCTGCGTCAGGGGCGTATCCTCGGCGCCCGCCGGGTGCCGCAGCTCAATGCCCACATTCCCACCTTTGCCTACGAACGTGGCCTCGACTCCCTGTTTGGCGTTCCACCAGCCTGGCCCGAGCCCACCCGCGGCGTGGCCGAAGTGCGTCTCGAAATTCGCTATCGCACCCGTCATCCTCTGCGCAAGCATCTGGGGGAGATCTCCACCCTCTACGTGGATCTGGTGGACTACCCCGGGGAGTGGCTGCTCGACTTGCCGCTCCTTGAGATGAGCTACGAGCAGTGGAGCGAACAGGTGCGCGAGCAGCTTCGTCGCCCAGAGCTGCAGGCACTTGCCGCCAGCTGGCTGACACCCGGGTGGCAGGTCGATCAGCGCTTCGAAGAGCGGCCGGTGGCTGAGCTGGCCGAGCGCTACACCACCTATCTGCATGCCTGCAAACAGGAGCTGGGATTGCACCTTATTCAACCCGGTCGCTTCGTGTTGCCGGGGGAGTATGCCGGTGCCCCCATGCTGCAATTTGTCCCCTGGGTGTGGGAGATGCCTGCCAGCGATCCCGCCGATGGCACTCTTTACGCCACTCTCAAGCAGCGCTTCGAGCAGTACAAACAGCATCTGGTGCAGGGTTTTTATGAGCAGCACTTTGCCGGCTTTGATCGCCAGATCGTGCTGGTGGATTGCCTGCAGCCGCTTAACGCAGGGGCAGCCAGCTTTGGCGATATGCAGCAGGCCATCGCCCGCATCATGGAGAGCTTTGCCTACGGCAAGAGCAACTGGTGGCGGCGACTCTTCTCGCCCCGTATCGACAAGCTGCTGTTTGTGGCGAGCAAGGCCGATCACGTCACCCCCGAACAACATGCGCCCATGGTCTCACTGCTGCAGCATCTGGTGCGCAGCGGCCGCGGCCAAGCCCGTTTTGAGGGGATCACCACTGAGTGCTTGGCGCTTGCCGCCATCAAGGCGACCGAAGTGGGCAAGGGGGTGGCCAATGGCCGCGAGTTCCCCGCCATCCGCGGCACCAGTCTGAGCGGTGAGCCGCTGCTGCTGTTCCCGGGTGAAGTGCCGCCCCATATTCCGCCCGCGCAGTGGTGGAACAGTCAGGGCTTTGATTTTCAGGCGTTTCGCCCCATGCCCATGAGCGCCCATCAGGCGCTGCCCCATATCCGGCTCGATGCGGCGCTGGAGTTTCTGCTCGGGGATCACCTCGAATAACGGTGTGCGGCTCGGGTTTGTTTCCTGCGCCGCCCGCAGGAGACTGTTTTCAGGAGAATAAGGCGATGAACGATCAGATAAAAGAGCGGCCACCGTTGCAGGGCAAGGTGATCCTTGAGCCAGCCTTGACGGTGGCCAGTGACGAGCGACCGCCCGCACCGGCCCAGCGGCTGGAGGAGGCGAGCTTCGAGCGCCTCGACGAGCTGGACGAGTTCACCGAGGTGGAGAGCGCCCTCGTCAGCAAACCGCGCCGCCGCCATCGGCTGCTGGCTTGGGGGCTTGGGGCAGTCGGTCTGCTCTCGTTGGGCCAGTATGGCGCCTTTCTTTACGATCAATTCCTCACCACCCCGCTCTGGGGCAGCGCCTGGCTGGCGGCCTCGGCGCTGGTGGCGGCGGGGACCGCCAGCGTGGTGGGGCGCGAGTGGCTGCGGCTGCGCACCCTCAAGCGGCGCCAGGATGTGCGCTCGCGGGCAGAAGATCTGCTGGCCCATCAGGGAGTCGGGCAGGGGCAGGCCTTTTGCGAAGGGTTGGCGGTCAAAAGTGGCGACAAGGGGCGCGAGGGGTATCAAACCTGGCTGGCCCAGCTCGACGAGAGCCACAGCGATCGGGAGGTGCTGACCCTTTACAGTCAGCTGGTATTGAGCGAACGCGACAAGCTGGCGCAGGCGCGGGTGGCCAAATGGTCGGGGGAGGCCGCCGTGCTGGTGGCGCTCAGCCCGCTCGCCACCGTCGACATGATGCTGATGCTGTGGCGCAACCTGCGGATGATCGAAGATATCGCCGATGTCTATGCCATCGAACTTGGCTACTGGAGCCGTATTCGCCTTATTCGTCAGGTGTTTCGCAACATGCTCTACGCCGGTGCCACCGAGCTGGTGACCGAGGTGGGGATGGACTTGCTGGGCGCCGAGTTTGCCGCCAAGCTCTCTGCCCGCGCCGCACAAGGGGTGGGGGCCGGGCTGCTCACCGCTCGCCTTGGCCTGCGCACCATAGAGGCGTGCCGCCCGCTGCCCTGGTGTGCGGACGAGAAACCCAAACTCGGCGAGCTGCGCAAGCGGCTGATCGGCCAGCTGGCGGGGTATCTCAACAAATCCTGATAGCCCTGTCTGCACCTTGCTGCGATGACCCATGCCCCTGTCGTGCTCGCCAAGCCGCAGGGGCATGGTTTTAATCGGCAGATCATTGAGTTGGCAGCAGTGCCCGGTTTTGGCGAGACGCCCGTTTACGGTTAAGCTGGCAGTCAATCTTACCAATCACACCAATAGTACCAATCGGCAAGGATGCCCGATGAACTTTACCTTTCGCCAGATCCGTTATTTTGTGGCCGTGGCCGACAGCTTCTCAGTGAGTCGTGCCGCCGCCGAGTTGCATATCTCCCAGTCGGCGGTCACCAGCGCCATTCGCGAGCTGGAGACCGAGCTCGGCGCCCCGCTATTCGAGCGCAATCCGCGCGGCGTCACCCTCACCACTCAGGGGCACCAGTTTTTGCTCCACGCCCGCCGCATTCTCGGCGCCATGACCGAGGCGAGCCACTCCCTCAAAGCGGTGGCCCAGCAGGATCAGGGGCGACTCACCATCGGCGTGACCACCTTGGTGGCGGGTTACTACCTCTCAGAGGCGCTTGGCCGCTTTCGCCGTGCCTTTCCGGCGGTACAGATCGAGGTGAAGGAGGATGAACAGCCTTTTCTGGAGCACCAGATCGTCAACGGCGAGGTGGATGTGGGGATCCTGATGACCAACCGCACCATCCGGCAAGAGGCGTTTGATACCGAGTTGCTGACCCGTTCGCCGCTGCGGCTCTGGCTGGCCGCCAACCACCCGCTCTGCGCCGAGTCGACCCTCTCGCTCACCGCGCTGGGGGAGGAGCCGATGATCTCGCTGACCGCCGATCAGCTCGATCAGATCATCGGTGGCGGCCTGCGCCGCTACGGCATCTCCCCCCGCATCGTACTGCGCACCGCGTCGGTGGAGGCGGTGCGCAGTCTGGTGGCGAGTCAGCTCGGGGTCGCCCTGCTGCCCGATTTTGCCTATCGCCCTTGGTCGCTGGAGCAGGAGCGGGTCGAGGCGCGCCCCATCAAGGAGCCCATTCCCGCCATCGATATCGGGCTGGTGTGGCGCCGTGGCTCTCGGCTGGATTGGACGGCGCGGGAATTTATCGATATTGCGCGGGATCAGAGCCGGTTGCGGGCCCGTCAGGCGCTCCCTCGCTAGCCATCTCTTGCGGGGTAGCCACCAAAAATCAGATTCATCTGCACTCGATATCGATTTAGCTGATACCTGAGCCACCAAAAATTGAAATATTCATCGTATTGCCACTCCCCTAAGCTCATTGCTGGTTAACAGGATGTTAACGCCTATGGTGGCGTTCCTTCACCTGATGCAAGTCAACACAATGCAAGGAGTGCATGATGAAATTGACCCCTCTGATGCTGGCTCTTGTTCCGGCGCTGCTGGCAGGCCAGACCCAGGCTGCCCCGACCGAGCTCGGCAAGGGTGAAGGCCAGCTCAATATCGTGGCCTGGGCTGGCTACGTTGAGCGTGGCGAGACCGACAAGAACTACGACTGGGTGACCGGCTTCGAGAAAGAGACCGGCTGCAAGGTGAACGTCAAAACGGCGGCCACCTCGGACGAGATGGTGGCGTTGATGAACGAGGGGGGCTTCGATCTGGTGACCGCCTCCGGCGATGCCAGTCTGCGTCTGATTGCCGGTGGCAAGGTGCAGGCGCTCAATCTGGCGCTCATCCCGAGTTACAGCAAGATTGATCCCCGGCTGCAAAATGCCCCCTGGCACACTGTGGATGGCAAGCACTATGGCGTGCCCTACCAGTGGGGCGGCAATATCCTGATGTACAACACCAAGGTGTTCCCCAAGGCACCGGACTCCTGGAACGTGGTGTTCGAGGAGCAGATCCTGGCGGATGGCAAGTCCAACAAGGGGCGGGTGCAGGCCTTTGACGGCCCGATCCACATCGCCGATGCCGCCCTCTATCTGATGACCCATCAGCCCGCCCTGGGCATCAAAGACCCTTACGAGCTGAACGAGGAGCAGTACAAGGCCTCCCTCGATCTGCTGCGCACGCAGCGCCAGCTGGTGGGACGCTACTGGCATGATGCCTTCGTCCAGATCGATGACTTCAAGAACGAAGGGGTGGTTGCGTCAGGCTCCTGGCCGTTCCAGGCCAATGCCCTGATTGCCGACAAGCAGCCCATCGCCACCACTGTGCCGAAAGAGGGAGTGACCGGTTGGGCCGATACCAGCATGGTGCACAGCGATGCCAAGAACCTCACCTGCGCTTACAAGTGGCTGGAGCACTCCCTGAGCAACAAGCTGCAGGGGGATCTCGCCGCCTGGTTTGGCTCGGTGCCTGTAGTGCCTGCCGCCTGCGAAGGCAATGCCCTGCTGGGCCCGACCGGGTGCAAAACCAACGGTATCGACAACTTCGATCGGGTTCGCTTCTGGCGCACTCCGGTCTCCCAGTGCAAGAGCCAGGGAACTTGCGTGCCCTATTACCGCTGGGTCTCCGACTATATCGCCATTCTGGGCGGTCGCTAAGGCGCTCCGACTCTGCACGACTGCCGAGAGCGGATAATCAAGCGGGCCGGACAGGAGTCCGGCCCATCCCAGCACAGACAAGGACGCCCCATGAACGCCGTACAATTTGACCGGGTCAGCCGCCACTATGGCGAGGTGAAGGCGGTCGATGACATCTCTTTCCAGATCCCCTCCGGGGAATTCTTTACCCTGCTGGGGCCGAGCGGTTCCGGCAAGACCACTTGCCTGCGGATGATCGCGGGCTTCGAGTACCCGAGTGACGGGGAGATCCGCCTGTTTGGCGAACCCTGCTCCACCGTGCCGCCCTATGATCGCAACCTCAACACCGTGTTTCAGGACTATGCCCTGTTTCCCAACATGGATGTGCGCGACAACATCGGCTATGGCCTGATGCTCAAGGGGGTCGCCAAGGCACAGCGTTACCGCAAGGTGGACGAGATGCTGGAGCTGGTGCGACTGCCCGGGGTCGGCAAGCGCCGCCCGAGCCAGCTCTCCGGCGGCCAGCGCCAGCGCATCGCCATCGCCCGGGCGCTTATCAACCAGCCACGCATCCTGCTGCTGGACGAGCCGCTGGGGGCCCTCGATCTCAAACTGCGCGAGCAGATGCAGCTTGAGCTCAAGGCGCTGCAACGCCAGTTGGGCATCACCTTTATCTTCGTCACCCACGATCAGCAGGAGGCGCTCTCCATGAGCGACCGGATCTGCATCTTCAGTCAGGGCAAGATTGAGCAGATAGCCGCCCCCGATACCATCTACGACGCTCCGGCGACGCCGTTTGTGGCCCGCTTTGTCGGCACCGTCAATCTGTTCGAAGGGGAGCAGGCCAGACGGCTGTGCGGTGACGGCAGCCAGATGATGGTGCGCCCGGAGCGGATCCGGCTCGCTGAGGCGGGTGCGCCGGGCTGGTCGGGAGAGATCCGCGAGGTGGAGTATCTGGGCCCCTTCGTCCGTTATCGGGTTGATCTCGGGGAGCAGCTCGAGATCATCGTCAACCACCCCAATGAGGGGCAGGCCCGTCTGGCCCGTGGCAGCAGGGTCAGCCTCAGCTGGCCGGAGCAGGCCATCCATCGCCTGAGCGCCGCCCATCAAGGGGCTCTGCCATGAGTACCCCTCACAGTGCGAGTCTTGCCATGAACCATCAGCCCGAACCTGCCCGTTTCAGGCCGCTGCGGCGCCTCTCGACCCTGCTCTATGGTCGACCCGGCCTGCTGCTGGCGATCCTGCTGGGGCCGCCGCTGCTGTGGCTCGGCATCATCTATGTCGGCTCCTTGCTGATGCTGCTCTCCAACTCTCTGTTCGGGCTGGACGAGTTCAGCGGTCAGGTGCGCCACGAGCTGGGCCTGCAAAACTTCGTCGCCCTGCTGCGACCGGAGAATCTGGATGTGATCGGCCGCACCGTCGGCATGTCGCTGCTGGTGACCCTGGCCTGTGCCCTGCTCGGTTTTCCGGTGGCCTACTACATGGCACGCTACACCAGTGGCAAGACCCGGGCGCTGTTCTATGTAGGGATCATGCTGCCGCTCTGGTCCAGCTATCTGGTGCGGGTCTACGCCTGGAAGCTTGTTTTGGCCAAGGAGGGGGTAGTGAGCTGGCTGGCCGACAGCATGGGGCTGGAGTGGCTGCTCGATGCCATCCTCTCCTTGCCGGTGATAGGTGGCCCGTCGCTCTCCTTCTCGCGGCTCGGCACCTTTATCGTGTTCGTCTATGTCTGGCTGCCCTTCATGATCCTGCCCATTCAGGCGGCGGTGGAGCGTATACCGCGATCCCTCTTGGAGGCGAGCAGCGATCTGGGGGCGACACCCGCCCAGACCTTTCGCAACCTGATCCTGCCGCTGGCGTTGCCCGGTGTGGTGGCGGGCTCCATTTTCACCTTCTCGCTGACCCTCGGTGATTACATCATCCCCGGCATCATCGGCAACTCGACCATGTATATCGGTCAGGTGGTCTACATGCAGCAGGGAACGGCGGGCAATCTGCCCTTTGCCGCCGCCTTCTCGCTGGTGCCGATCCTTATCATCGCCATCTATCTGGCGATTGCGAAAAGACTGGGGGCTTTTGATGCGCTTTGAATCAATCGCTTTGAACCGGCAGCAAGGAGGCCGTCATGTCAGCTAGCTCAGTGAGCCGTCAGGGAGAGCGCCCTTCGGGGCTGCTCAAGTACGCCGCCATCGGTGGCCTTCTGTTCCTGCACTTTCCCATTCTGTTTATCTTCCTCTACGCCTTCACCAGCGAGAGCAAGAGTTACCAGTTTCCGCCCCCCGGGCTCACCCTCAAGTGGTTCGAGGTGACCCTCAATCGCCCCGATGTGTGGCGTGCCATCCAGCTGTCACTGGAGGTCGCGGGGCTGGCGACACTGGCGGCCATGATCCTCGGCACCTTGGCAGCAGGGGCCATTGCTCGCAGCCGCTTCTTCGGTCAGGAGGTGGTGTCACTGCTGCTGGTGCTGCCCATCGCGCTGCCCGGTATCGTCACCGGTATCGCGCTGCGCTCTGCCTACGGCTTGATGGAGATCCCGTTCAGCTTCTGGACCATCGTTATCGGCCACGCCACCTTCTGTGTGGTGGTGGTCTACAACAATGCGCTGGCCCGTTTTCGCCGCACCAACCAGAGCCTCATCGAGGCGTCGATGGATCTCGGGGCAGACGGCTTCCAGACCCTGCGCTACGTGATCCTGCCCAATCTGGCCACGGCGCTGCTGGCGGGGGGCATGCTGGCCTTTGCCCTGAGTTTTGACGAAGTGATCGTCACCACCTTTACGGCGGGCCAGCAGACCACCCTGCCCATCTGGATGTATCAGGAGCTGATCCGTCCCCGTGACAGGCCGGTCACCAACGTGGTGGCCCTCATCATAGTGGCCTTCACCACTATCCCTATTTTGCTTGCCTACTACCTCACTCGCGACACCCATGATGTCGCTGGCAGTGGCAAATGATGACTCAACGCGTGCGCAAGGATGCAACCATGAAACTCTCTACCCAACTCTTGATTGATGGCCAGTTTGTGACCGGCGAGGGGCAGGCCGAACCCATTCTCAACCCGGCCAACGGCGAACAGATCGCCGCCGTGCCCGAAGCCTCGTTCGAACAGGTGAACCGGGCGGTGAACGGTGCCCAGCGCGCCTTCGCCCAGTGGAGCCGCACCACCCCGGCAAGCCGCAGCAACCTGCTGCTGCGTCTGGCGGATCTCGTCGAGCGCCACGCCGAGGAGTTCGCGGCGCTCGAATCCCTCAACTGCGGCAAACCCTATCTGGCAGTGCTCAACGACGAGCTGCCCGCGGTGGTGGACTGCTTCCGCTTCTTTGCCGGGGCGGCCCGCTGCCTGCAAGGGCCGCTGGCGGGGGAGTATCTCGAGGGGCACACCAGCATGATCCGCCGCGACCCCATAGGTGTTGTGGGCAGTATCGCCCCCTGGAACTACCCGCTGATGATGGCGGCCTGGAAGATGGCGCCGGTGCTGGCGGCGGGCAATACGGTGGTGCTCAAACCCTCCGAGCAGACCCCGCTCACTGCTTTACGCCTTGCCGAACTGGCCAGCGAGATCTTCCCCCGCGGCGTTATCAACGTCATCTGCGGGCGAGGCGAAAGCGTGGGGGCGCCGCTGGTGGAACACCCGCTGGTGCGGATGGTGTCGCTCACCGGTGACATCGCCACCGGCCAGAAGATCCTGCAGAGCGCTGCCCGCACCATGAAGCGCACCCACCTTGAGTTGGGGGGCAAGGCGCCGGTGATCATCTTCGACGATGCGGATCTGGAGGCGGTGGTGGCGGGCATTCGCACCTTCGGTTTCTATAACGCCGGCCAGGACTGCACCGCCGCCTGCCGTATCTATGCCCAGGGCAAGATCTACGACAAGTTCGTCGCCGCCATGACCGATGCGGTGGCCTCCATCAAGGTGGGCAGCCAGTACGAGGAGGGGGTGGAGATGGGGCCGCTTATTTCGGACAGACAGCGCAACCGGGTCGCCAGCTTTGTCGAGCGGGCCCAGAGCAGCGGTCATGTGGAGGTGACGGCGGGGGGCAAGATCCGCCCAGGCAACGGCTTCTTCTTCGAGCCGACCCTGATTGTCGGGGCCCGTCAGGAGGATGAGATCGTGCGCCGCGAGGTGTTTGGCCCTGTGGTGTCGGTGACCCGTTTCAACGATGCCGAGCAGGTGGTGCAGTGGGCCAACGACTCGGACTATGGCCTCGCCTCGTCGGTCTGGACCAAAGATCTGAGCCTCGCCAGCAAGGTGGCCAGCCACCTGCAATATGGCTGCACCTGGATCAACACCCACTTCATGCTCACCTCCGAGATGCCCCACGGCGGCATGAAGATGTCGGGCTACGGCAAGGATCTCTCCCTCTATGCGCTGGAGGATTACACGGTGCCGCGCCATATCATGGTCAAGCTGTAGTGGGGACTGGTTAGCGGGTTGTCACAATTTATTTACAACTGTTTCCGGCAGCCGGCTCATGGGTCGGCTGCTTTTTTTGTTGCCATTTCGTTACAGTGAAACCGTGATGAAACGGCAAGGCGCCTGATGTGGCGCCAGAGGATGGAACCGCTATGGCAACCTTTTACACCGCCCACCAGCCGGATGCTGACGGGGTGATCCACTACAGCAACGAGGAGCATGGTACCTGGCAGGTCCTGATCGAACGTCAGTTCGCCGCTCTCGATGGCAAGGGGTGTGACGAGTATCTGGCCGGTCTCGACAGACTGGGGCTGCCCCGTGAGCGCATCCCCCAGCTGGCCGAGATCAACGCCGTCTTGCAGCCTGCGACCGGCTGGTCGGTGGCGGCGGTGCCTGCGCTTATCTCGTTCGATCGCTTCTTCGCCCTGCTGGCCAACCGCCAGTTTCCGGTAGCGACCTTTATCCGGCGCCGGGACGAGCTCGACTACCTGCAAGAGCCGGATATCTTTCACGAGATCTTCGGCCACTGCGCCATGCTGACCAATCCGGCCTTTGCTCACTTTACCCATCTTTACGGCCAGTTGGGGCAGCAGGCGAGCAAGGAGCAGCGGGTCTTTCTGGCGCGGCTCTACTGGTTCACCGTGGAGTTTGGCCTCCTGGCAACGCCTGACGGGCTGCGTATCTACGGTGGCGGCATTCTCTCCTCCATCGGCGAGACCGCCTATGCCCTCTGTGGCAAACCGCTGCTGCAACCCTTCGATCTACTGACCGTGCTGCGCACCCCGTATCGCATCGACATCATGCAGCCCACCTATTTTGTGCTGCCGAGTCTCGATCATCTCTACCGGCTGACCGGGGAGGAGATCATGGCAGCTCTGGCGGAGGCCAGTCGGCTTGGCCTCTATCCGCCACGTTTTGAGGTTCCTGCTGGCAAACAGGCGAGCTGACCAAAAGCAAACAACCTTATTTCATTTTCATTAATTTAAGCAGGAGTAACTTATGTCCGAACTGGCCAGCCAACAGTGTGAAGCGTGTCGCGCCGATGCCCCCAAGGTGAGCGATGAGGAGCTGCGCGAGCTGATGCAGCTTATTCCCGACTGGCAGCCGCTGGTGGAGGGGGGGGCGCTGCAACTGCGGCGGGAATTTACGTTTCGCAACTTCAAGGAGGCGCTGGCGTTTACCAACCGCCTGGGCGAGCTGGCGGAGGCAGAGTTCCATCATCCCGCGATCCTGACCGAGTGGGGGAAGGTGACCGTCAGCTGGTGGACCCACAAGATCGGCGGATTACACCGCAACGACTTCATCATGGCTGCGCGTACAGACCAATTGCCCAGATAATCTGAGAACAGGTTGAGGCGGAGTATCCCCCTTCCTGCATTTCTGACCGAATGGGGGAAGGTGACCGTCAGCTGGTGGACCCACAAGATCGGCGGTTTGCATCGCAACGACTTCATCATGGCGGCGCGCACCGATCAGTTGCTTCGGTAATCGCACCCCACACCAGCGTCATCGGTTGGCCCGGGCCTGCCTGCGAAAGTGGGGCGGGCCCGCATTTTTATGGGCTGGCGCTCGCACTGGGGGGATCGAGACTGTATTATCCGCTCATTCATAGAGTTAGCTAGGAAGTGTGTCCCGAATGCGTCTTGAAGTCAGCTGTGAAGACCGCCTGGGCCTGACCCGGGAACTGCTCGACCGCTTGGTGGAGCACAATATCGATCTGCGCGGCATCGAAATCGATACCTCAGGCATCATCTATCTCAACTTTCCCGAGCTGGAGTTCAGTGATTTTCAGCACCTGATGCCGGAGATCCGCCGTATTCCCGGCGTCTACGACGTCAAGACCATCCCCTACATGCCTTCCGAGCGAGAGCACCACGAAATCGAGGCGCTGCTCAAGGCGCTGCCGGATCTGGTCTTCTCCCTCGACAGCAAGGGCAAGGTGACCCAGGCCAACCAGTCGGCCCTCACCACCCTCGGCTTGCCGGTGGAGGAGGTGCGCGGCGTGGCGCTCGGTTCGCTGGTCAAGGGGTTCTCCTTCACCCGCTGGCTGGAGGCGAGCGAGATCAAGCCGCAGACCTGCAAGCTCAGTTTCAATGGCGAAGAGTATCTGGCAGATCTGATGCCGCTGTTCGTGGCAGAAGCCCGCGGCAAGCAGGCGCTGGCCGGTGCCGTGGTGGTGCTCAAATCTGCCCGTCGGGTCGGCCTGCACTTCAGCGCGCTTCATGCGGTGGAAGTGGGGGGCTTCGAGCATCTGCAGGCCGAGAGCCCCAAGATGAAAGAGGTGCTGTCGCAAGCGCGCAAACTGGCGATGCAGGACGCGCCGCTGTTGATTGTCGGTGAGACCGGTACCGGCAAGGAGCTGCTGGCCCGCGCCTGTCACGGGGCCAGCCTGCGCTCCAGCCACCCCTTTATGGCTCTCAACTGCGCCGCCATGCCCGATAACGTGGCCGAGAGCGAGCTGTTTGGTTATGCCCCCGGCGCCTTTGGCAACAACACCGAGGGTAAGCGCGGCGTGCTGGAGCTGGCGAGCGGCGGCACCCTGATGCTGGACGAGATTGGCGACATGTCTCCCCATCTGCAGACCAAGTTTTTGCGGGTGCTGCAGGATGGGGTGTTCCGCCGGGTCGGTGACGAGCAAGAGGTGAAGGTCAACGTGCGTTTCATCTGCACCACCCAGAAGCAGTTGCTGGATCTGGTGCACGAAGGAACCTTCCGCGAGGATCTCTACTATCGCCTCAACGTGCTCAGTCTGGCGCTGCCCCCCCTGCGCGAGCGCAAGGCAGACATCATGGTGCTGGCCCAGCAGTTTGTCTCCCGCTTTGCCAGCGAGTTGCAGCGACCCCGTCCGCGCTTTACCCGCAACATGGCCGACTACCTGACCGCCTACCGCTGGCCGGGCAACGTGCGTCAGCTGCGCAACTGTCTCTACCGCGCCATGACCCTGCTGGAAGGGGATGAGCTGGGGCCTGAGCAGATCGACCTGCCGGTGGCGGCCGATACCATGCCGCTGATCGACGAGTGGTTTGAGGGGAATCTCGACGATGCGGTGAAGCGCTTCGAGAGCCAGCTGCTGGCCCGGCTCTATCCCGCCTTCCCGTCGACCCGTCAGCTGGCCAAACGCCTGGGTGTGTCGCATACCGCCATCGCCAACAAGCTGCGGGAATATGGCATCAGCAAGAAGTAAGTTGTTCCGGATGCCAGCCAACAGAGAGCCCGTCACCAGACGGGCTCTCTGTTTTCTTTACACGGCTTCCGGGCGGGAGGGCTTCGGGAGACTTGTCAGGCCAGTGTCCACCAACTTACTATCTGGATACATGTACCCGAACCGCTATGCCACTGCAGCGGTGTTGTCAAGGCGGCCACTTCCCGATCATGCTGTTACTCTTTTCTCCCCGTTTCGCCGCTCGCCTGGCGCCCTTGCTGTTAGGGTTTGGTCTGCTGTTGCCTCACGCGCTGGCGGAAACGGCCGCAGAGAGCCGGGCGACGGCGGTCAGGGAGCTGGTGCTCGATATCCTGAGTTACACTCGCTGGCCCACCGAGCCTGCGGTGCTGCGCCTATGTGTGGCGGCGCCGACGGAGTATGCCGGAGCCCTCTTTACCATCGATCGTCAGGCCAATGGCCGTGCCGTGCAGGTCAATCGCTACGACGCGAGTGATCCGGCCATCAGTGATAATTGCGATGTGCTCTATCTCGGAGTCGTCGACGAGCCGACCCGGATTGCGTTGTTTGCGCGCTTGCAGGGTCATTCAGTGCTCAGCATCAGCGAATACAACCACGACTGTTCCACCAGCTCGGTGTTCTGCCTGCAGACCTCGCCGGACAGCGTGCGAGTGCGGTTTAAAGTGAACCTCGATGCCCTGGCCCTGAGCGGCGTACGAGTACATCCCGCTGTGCTCAAGCTGGCCCGTGCCGACAAGGGGGTCCCATGAGACGACAGGTCAGCGCGGATCCCCGTCGTCCGACCCTACGTCAGAGCCTGGGGCGAACCCATCTGGTGGCCGCCATCACGGCCGTCAGCGTGGCGGGACTCTTCTTTACCCTGGTTGCTTTGCTGGTAGTACGCTTCTACGCCGATCACAATCTGGAGCTGGTGGCCCGCGCCATCAGCTACAGCGCCGAGGCTGCGGTGGTGTTCCACGATGAAGAGGCAGCGAGCGAGGCGCTTGGCGGTATTGTCGCCCATGAGGAGGTGGCCGAAGCCAGTATCGTGCTGGCCAATGGTCAACAGCTCGCTAAATGGGTTCGTCCCGTCAGCAATCCGCTGGCCACAGTCGAAGATTATCTTGCCCGCCTGCTGTTACCGGGGCCGGTCACCTATCCCATGCTGCGGGGCGGTGAGCTGATTGCCACCATAGAGCTGCGCGGTCATGGCGAGTATCTGTTGCTGTTCTTGCTCTCGGTGCTGCTGGTGATGGTGATTTGCCTGGTGTTGAGTGTGATGGGCGCCTTCTATGTCGCCGGGCGGATGCAGGTCGCGATCACCTCGCCACTGCGACAACTGGCACAGGTCGCCCACTCGGTGCGTCGACAACGCACTCTGGGGATGCGGGCGCCACCGGCCGATATCGTCGAGCTCAATGAACTGGGAGAGGATTTCAACGCCCTGCTGGATGAGCTGCAAGCCTGGCAGGCTCATCAGGCGCGGGAGAACGCCAGTCTGCTCCACCAGGCGACCCATGATGCGTTGACCGGGTTGCCCAACCGGGCGTTATTCGAAGCTCGCCTCGAGCATGCCATTGGGGAGGTAAGCGAGGGGGGGGCCCCGTTCGCCCTGCTTTATCTCGATTGCGATCGTTTCAAACAGATTAACGACACCCTGGGGCACAACGCCGGTGACGATGTGCTGGTGACCCTCTCCCGGCGGGTACAGCATCAGCTGCGCCCCGGAGATCTGGTCTGCCGGCTGGGGGGGGATGAGTTCGCCATACTGCTGACACCTGTGCATCTGGGGCAGGATGTGGAAGAGGTGATCGACCGCATTCAGCAGGCGATGAGTGATCCTGTGGTATTGCGGGATGGACAGCAACTGGTGGCAGGGATCAGCATCGGTTTTGCCATCCATCAACCCGGGACCCGCGCCAGCGAGCTGTGCGAGCTGGCAGACAAAGCCATGTATTTGGCAAAACGTACACGCCGTGAGGAGGTTGAGGCCGCCAAATCGGCGTGAGTCAAGGTGTAAAGGAGTCATAACAATGAAACTATCCCTCTCCATCAAGGCTGTCGTGCTGGGCCTGTTGTTCTCTCTGCTGGTGGGTTGTCAGAGCACCCCCAGGGGGTTGACCCCGGAACAGCTGGCAGTATTGAAGGAGCAAGGTTTCTATCTGACCGATGAGGGCTGGACACTGGATCTGGCCAACCGGGTGCTGTTTGCCAACAATGTGGGTGAACTCAATCCGCAGACCCGGCTGATAGTGGAAAAACTGGGCAAGGCCCTGCTTGGGGTCGGGCTCGACAAGGCGAGGGTGGATGGCCATACCGACAATACGGGCGAGAGCAGCTACAACCAGCAGCTCTCTCTGAAACGAGCCCAATCGGTGGCAGATGTGCTGATCTCGGTGGGGATGATGCCCGCCAATCTTGAGATCCGTGGCCGCGGTGAGACGGCCCCGGTTGCGGACAACAAGAGCGCAGCCGGACGAGCAGAAAACCGCCGGGTTGCCATTGTGATTGCCAACCAGTGATCTCTATCCGGCAGCATGCCGTGTGCATAACAAAAGAGCGCCCCGAGAGGCGCTCTTTTTGATCCGGCGACACTACTTCCCTGTGTCGACCTCGCTGTGCTTGCGCAAGCGGATGTTGATCATCTCCACCACCAGCGAGAAGGCCATGGCGAAGTAGATGTAGCCTTTCGGTATGTGCAGATCCATCCCCTCCGCCATCAGGGCAAACCCCACCAGGGTGAGGAAGGAGAGGGCCAGCATCTTGATGGTGGGGTGGTCATCGACGAAATCGCCAATAGACTTGGCGGCAAACATCATGATGAAGACGGCGATCATGATGGCCAGCACCATCACCGGCACGTGATCGGCCATGCCGACCGCAGTGATCACCGAGTCCAGGCTGAACACTATGTCCAGAATGGCGATCTGGATCAGGGTGCTGATAAAGCCCGAGGCCGCTTTGCTGACGTTCTCCGGCTCGGCGGCGCCTTCCAGAGTGGCGTGGATCTCGTGGGTACTCTTGCCGATAAGGAACAGACCACCCAGCAGCAGGATGAGATCGCGGCCCGAGATAGCCTCGTTCAGCACTGTGAAGAGCGGTTCGGTGAGACGCATCACCCAGGCGAGCGAGAGCAGCAACAGGATCCGGGTGCCCATGGCGAGCCCCAGACCCAGAATGCGCGCTTTTTGGCGCTGAGCCTCCGGCAGGCGACCTACCAGGATGGAGATAAAGATGATGTTGTCGATGCCCAGCACGATTTCGAGCAGGGTAAGGGTAGCGAGAGCGACCCAGGCGGAGGGATCAAGAACCCATTCCAGCATGATTGAACCTTGATTGAACATTGGTTGGAAAATTGAAGATGCGAATTCTAGCAGGGGTGCCACTGCTTGTCCCAGAGGGGCGAAAAGATAAAAATGGGGGCCATCGCAAGGGAGGCAGGCATGTTTCGATTAGGGTTCATTATTAATCCTGTCGCCGGGATTGGCGGCGCAGTGGGGCTCAAGGGGAGTGACGGCGTGGTGGATGAGGCGCTTGCTCGTGGTGCCGTGCCCAGAGCACAAGATCGAGCGCGGCAAGCTCTGTTGCCACTGTGCGAGCTGAGCATCCCGTTCGAACTGCTGACGGTGGCGGGAGAGATGGGGGAGGCGGTGGCCCGCGAGCTGGGGTTGCCCTGTCGGGTCATCTATCAACCGGTCGGGGAGAGCACCTCGGCCGATGATACCCGCCACGCCGCCGAGTTGATGCGCGAAGCCGGGGTCGATCTGCTGCTGTTTGCCGGTGGCGATGGCACGGCGCGGGATATTTGCGCCGCGGTGGGGGAGTCTTGCCATGTGCTTGGCATTCCCGCGGGGTGCAAGATCCACTCCGGCGTCTACGGGGTGACGCCCGCCGCCAGCGGACGGGTGGTGGCGCGGATGATCGCAGGGGAACTGCTCAGCCTGATCGATGCCGAGGTGCGCGACATCGACGAGGAGGCGTTTCGCGCGGGCAAGGTGCGGGCCCGCCACTACGGCCAGCTGAAGGTGCCCGGCGATCTGCGTTACGTACAGGCGGTAAAACAGGGGGGCAAGGAGTCCGAAGAGCTGGTGTTGGCGGATCTCGCCGCCGGTGTGGTGGAGCAGATGGAGCCCGATACCCTCTATCTGATGGGCTCCGGCAGCACGGTGGCAGCCTGTATGGCAGAGCTCGGTCTGGAAAATACTTTGCTCGGTGTGGATCTGGTGGAAAATGGCCGACTTATCGGGCAGGATCTCAGCGCCGCCGAGATCCTGACCCGGATCCGCGGCCGTCGCTGCCGACTGATCATTACCCTGATAGGCGGACAGGGACATCTGTTCGGGCGCGGAAATCAGCAATTGAGTCCTGAGGTGATTCGGTGTGTCGGGCTGGAGAATATCCAGGTGCTGGCAACCAAAGCCAAGCTTGCCGCCCTTGAGGGCAGGCCGCTGCTGGTGGACACCGATGATCCCGAATTAAACCGGGCGTTGCGTGGTTATCTGCGAATAACCACGGGATACAAGGATCAGGTCATCTACCCGGTGGCCAACCCGGAATAGGACGCCAAGGACGCTGCTGGCCTGGCGCCAGAGAGCTGCAATCAACCGGATTGCGGTTCCATACCCCCGAATTTTTTGCCGCAAATGAGGCTGCGTTACATGACGATTCACGATTTTGAGCACAAGTTGTTGGGACTGATCGACAGCATGGTTGCTACCGCGACCGACGATGAGCTGTTTGCGGGGGGTTACCTGCGAGGTCATATCTCATTGGCCGTTGCCCGGGCCGAGCTGGAAGGCAAGACCCTGGTGCGGGACGTCAAGAGCTATGTGCTGCGCAGCCTCAACGAGGCGATCTTGCAAGGTGAGCTATCTGAAGAGGATGAAAAACTGGTGCAGGCGATGTGGAGTCGTTTGCAACAAGACGCAGAAGCTTGATCGGATACACAATTCAAACTGAAGTTTGAGTTTATCCTTCCCCTGAAGTTAGTGAAAGGTTAATAATAAGTTTCGCCTTTTGTTTCAGGGATTAAACTATGGCCTCCTCCTCACGCATTGCCAATAAACTGCCGCTCGAGATGCTCTATCACTGGGAGCGGCAGTGTCCTGATCGAACCTACCTGCGTCAAACCATCAACCGCGAATATGTCGATTTCACCTGGGGTGAAGTGGCCGATGAAGCGCGGCGGATGGTGACGGCCTTGCGTCACCTCGGTCTGGTGGCCGGTGACAAGGTGGCGCTGCTCTCCAAGAACTGCGCCCAGTGGTTTATCGCCGATCTGGCGATGCAGATGGGGCAGTATGTGAGCGTGCCCATCTACCCGACTGCCAACGTCGACACCATCGAATATGTGCTGCGCCACAGCGAAGCCAAGGCGATCTTCGTCGGCAAGCTGGATGACTGGAAGAGTCAGGAGGCGGGCGTACCCGCCGATCTGCTGCGCATCGCCTTCCCCTACGATACCATGCCGGCCAGCCACCAGTGGGACGATCTGCTGGAGGCGCATGAGCCGATCCCTGACAGCCCGGTGCAGGCCCCTGACTCCCTGCTGAGTCTGGTCTACACCTCCGGCAGTACCGGCAAGCCGAAAGGGGCCATGTTGAGCGTCGAGCGTTACGCCTGGTCGTGCGAGAAGCTGGTGGAGACGGTGAGCCTGAGCCAGGCCGATAGGGGCTTCTCCTACCTGCCGCTGGCCCACATTACCGAGCGGGTCTACATCTACGGCGGCAGCCTCTATGGCGGCGCTACCATCGCGTTCCCCGAATCCCTCGACACCTTTATCGAAGATGTCAAACGCTGCCGTCCCACCGTCTTTATCTCGGTGCCACGGCTGTGGGCCATGTTCCGCATCAAGATCCACGAGAAGCTGCCCCAGAACAAACTGGCGTTGCTGCTCAAGATCCCGCTTATCTCCGGCCTTATCAAACGCAAGCTGCAAAAGGGGCTGGGGCTGGATCAGGCACGGGTACTCGGCTGCGGCTCCGCGCCTGTCTCCCCTGCGCTGCTTGAGTGGTATCTGAGCATCGGCCTCAAGGTGACGGAAGCCTGGGGCATGACCGAGAACCACGCCTACTCCACCATCAACTACCCATTCCGCGCCGACAAGATCGGCACCGTCGGCAAGGCGGGGATCGGAGTGACCATCAAGATCTCTGACGAGGGGGAGATCCTCTGCCGCTGCGAAGGGATGATGCTGGGTTACTACAAGGATCCCGAGCACAGCGCCGAGGCCATCGATACCGAGGGGTGGCTCCACACCGGCGATATGGGCAAGCTGGACAAGGAGGGTTATCTCACCATCACCGGCCGGATGAAGGATGTGTTCAAGACCGCCAAGGGCAAGTATGTGGCGCCGGTGCCCATCGAGGGGCAGCTGGGGCAGGAACCCATCATCGAACAGCTCTGCGTGATTGGTTACGGCATGCCGCAGCCCATTGCGCTGGTGCAGCTGGCCGAGAGTGCCATGAAGGGCAATCGGGAGGAGGTCAACGCCAGACTGGAAGCGGCGCGGGTGCGGGTCAACGATCAGCTGGAATCCCATGCCAAAATTCGCGGCATTCTGGTAGTGAAGACTCCCTGGAATATCGAAAACGGTGTGCTGACTCCCACCATGAAGATCAAGCGTCACCTGCTGGAGCAAAAGTACGCCCAGGTCGGGGATCGCTGGCCCTCATCCCAGGTGGTGGTGTGGGAGGAGTAACTCCCGTCTTTCCATAGCGCAACAAACAACAACGGCCCTTGATGGGCCGTTGTTGTGTTTGAGGCATATCACTCGCCGCTGTTTTGTCGGGGAGTAAAAAGCGTGTCCGGTTAGATCTGCGCCAGCGCGGCGGCCAGATCGGCGATCAGATCGTCCGCATCTTCCACCCCGATGCTGAAGCGGATGAGGTCGTCATTGACCCCGGCGGCGAGGCGGCTCGCCTCGTCCATGGCGGCGTGGGTGGTACTGGCCGGATGGCAGGCCAGACTCTCGAGATCCCCCAGACTCACCGCCTGCACGAATAGCTGCAGGTTGTCGAGCAGGGTAGCGCAGCGCTCAAACCCGCCTGCCAGCTCAATGCTCACCATGCCGCCAAAGCCGCTGGCGAAGGCGCTGAGAGCATCGTGGCCCGGATGGCTGGCAAGCCCCGGGTAGATCACCTTCTTCACCGCCGGGTGGGCGGCCAGAAACTCGGCCACTTTCTGGGCATTGTGCAGGTGGGCATCCATCCGCAGCGGCAGGGTCTTGACCCCGCGCTGCAGCAGGTAGGCCTCCTGCGGGCCGATGGGGGAGCCGATATGCTTGAGGGCCACGGTGCGGATCGACTTCATCAGGGCGTGAGAGCCCGCCACCACCCCGGCGATGATGTCGCCGTGGCCACCCAGATACTTGGTGCCGCTGTGCATCACCACATCGACCCCGAGCTCCAGCGGACGCAGCAGGTAGGGGGTGAGGAAGGTGTTGTCACACACTGTGATGGCGCCCACCTTGCGGGCCGCTTCCACCACCAGCCGCGGATCCACCACCTTGAGGGTGGGGTTGGTCAGGGTTTCGAACAGTACCACCTTGGTAGCAGGGCGGATGTTGGCCAGCAGATCCCGATCGCTCTCGTAAGCGGTGACCTTGATACCGGCGCGGCTGAAGGTCTGCTTGAGGAACGCATCGGTGCCGCCGTAGAGCGGGCCGATATAGGCCACCTCATCGCCGCTGTCGGCCAGGGCATACATGATGGCGCTCACCGCCGCCATGCCGCTCGCCACCACCAGCGCTTCATCGGCCCCTTCCAGCGCCGCCAGTTTCTGCTCCAGCTCGGCGGTGGTGGGGTTGCCAAAGCGGCTGTAGATAAAGCCGGGGGCTTGACCTGCAAAGCGCTCCTTGCCCGCCTGGGCGCTGAAGTAGCTGAAGGTGCTGCTCTGGTAGAGCGGGGTGGTGAGGGCGCCGGTCTGGGGGTCGATCCGCTGGCCGCTATGTACGCTCATGGTCTTGAATTTCATCGTGTTGCTCCGTGATGGCCAGGCTCTGGCCATGACTGGTTGTGTTTTGTAGTTCGTTGCTTGTTGTTTAGTCAGGGCGGGTATATCCATGCTGCTTGTGGCTTATGCATATACCCGCCTGCGGATCTTTGCGCTGCTTAGGCCGGTATCGCTTCGCTTTCAGTGCGTGGGAGGCGAGTGGATTCCACCGGCCCATAGTGCCGCGCCGCCACATCCGGGTGGGAGCGCAGCCGCCCCTTGAGCACGTTCTCCCCCACCTGATAGAAGAGCGGGTTGGTCGGGTCACTCTCCGGCCCTTGCGCTTGCGCTGCCAGCTCTGGGGAGAGGCTGAGCAGCGGCACGGTGGCATCGAGCCGCGCCGCCATAAAGAAGGCGCAGGAGAGGCGCGAGACACCGGGCGGCGGGCTTACCACCCGATGCAGGGTCGCCTTGAGATAGCCGTTGGAGGCCAGCTCCAGCAGTTCGCCGATATTGACCACCAGCGCTCCCGGCAGGGGGGGCGCAGAGATCCAGCCGTTGGCCGTCTCGACCTCAAGCCCCGAGTGATTGTCCTGCATCACCAGCGTCAGGTAGCCGGGATCCTTGTGGGCGCCGACCCCCTGACTGCTGCTGCCCGCCTCTTGCCCCGGGTAGTGAATCAGCTTCATGTGCTGGTAGGGGGCGCCGCGAATACTGTCGTCAAACACTTGGGCCGGTTGCTCCAGCACCTCGGCAAAAGCGGCCAGCAGGGTGAGGGTGATATCGCTCAGCCGATCTTGCCACGCCAGCAGATGGCCTTTCATCTCGGGAAAAGTAGTCGGCCACTGGTTGGGGCCGATCAGCCGCTGCCAAGGTTCACGGATCAGGGCCGCAGGCAGGGCTTGCGCCTCATTCATGATATCGAACTGCTCTCGCAGATCCGGCCGCTGGCGGGTCAGCTCGGCACCGACCCGGTTGTAGCCGCGAAAGTGGGGGCTGTTGACCATCTGCACTGCCAACTTCTCCTGCTCTGGCAGAGCAAAGAAGCGCGCTGCCAGCGCCAGGGTCTCTAGCATCTCAACCTTGCTCAAGCCGTGGCCGACCAGATAGAAAAAGCCCACATCACGGGCGGCCGCGGCCAGCCTGGCCAGCATAGGGCGACGCACCTCGGGCGCCCCGTTGAGGGCAGCCAGATCGATGATCGGCAGCGGTGAATGTTCCATGTGCACCTCCTCACTCTTTCGTTATCTCTGGCGCCATCTCTTGCACTGCCTCCGCTATTGGCAGACCTGATAAGCGGCAAACGGGATGGCGCGACAGTGTGGCGCCATCTGGAATGAAGGGGATGCTACTGTTCGGTGTTACAAGACGGAAACAACAAATTATTCTTAGTTATATACAAAATTCGAAATGGAATTCGGTGCCTGATGGGTTGAAGGTTTTTTGCGCAGCCATTGCGGGGTAAAGGGGCAACGATGAGGGGGAGAGTGATAACCAGAGGCAAGCTACCAGCGGCAAAAATGACCAAAACAGAAGGGAGGCGGATGCCTCCCTTCTGGTTGAGCGTTTTTTCACCTGACCGAAAGCACAGGCGAGTGACCGCGCATTCTGGCCTTAACCGTTTGCTGGCTCTCAGTAACCCAGGGTAAAGCGCTGGCGCAGGTGAGCCGGTTTTTCCACCTCGTTCAGCACACCGTCAGCCAGATCACCGGCGGTGATCCCGGCAGGCTGTTCGCCGCTGAACAGCACCTGATCGCCACCAATCCGATAGCCGCCGCGCTTCTCGCCCGGTTCGAGGAACACCGGGGGAGAGACAAAGCGCCAGTCGAGGGTGGTTTCACGACGCAGGGCGGTGAGACCGTCGCGGGCCGCCAGTGCCCCCTGTTTCCACTCAGCCGGGAACTCAGGGGTATCCACCAGTTGCACGCCGGGGGCAACCTCCAGACTGCCGGCGCCACCCACAACCAGCAGCCAGCTGTTGGCCGCTTTGGCTGCTGCGACGATCGCGTTGGCGCCCTTGAGGTACTGGTCGTAGATATCCGGTGTGGTCCAGCCCGGGTTGTAGGCGCTGATCACCCGATCGTGCCCCTTGAGCACCTCGGCCAATGCCTGCGGGTTTTGGGCATCCACAACCACGGCGGTGACCTGCGGATGGGCGGCCACCTTGCTGACATCGCGGACGATGGCGGTGACGTGATGGCCGCGGCTGATGGCCTCGTTCAGGATGGCTGAACCGACAAAACCGCTGGCACCGATCAGGGCAATCTTCATGGGGAACTCTCCTTCACTGTTGGAATGGGGCTATCCTACGCCGCCATTTATGATTTAATAATAACCTCAAAAATGCATTCACTTATAAGCTGGATTTAACAATGGAACAGCTCAGACGTTACGCCATCTTCGCCGCCGTGGTGGAAGCGGGCAGCATGACAGGGGCGGCCAAATCCCTTGGCATGACCCCCTCCGCCGTCAGTCAGCATATCAGCCAGCTCGAAAGCCTGCTCGGGCTGCCCCTGCTCCATCGCTCCACCCGTCGCCTCAGTCTGACCGAGGCGGGAGAGGTGGTGTGGCAAGGGTGCCGGGCGTTGCAGCAGACTCTGAGCGAGACCGAGCTGCGCCTCTCGGAGGTGCGCGACGCCCTGCTCGGGGAAGTGCGGATCACCGCCCCGGTGGGGATGGCGGGCCAGCCGCTGGCTCTGGCCCTCTCGCCGCTGTTGCAGGCCCATCCCGGCCTCACCATCCAGATCATCGCCGACGACGAGAAGCGGGATCTGATTGCCGAGCGGATCGACGTGGCGCTGCGGGTCGGCACCTTGCCTGACTCGACCCTGGTGGCCCGCAAACTGGGGCAGACCCGGATGCTGCTCTGCGCCGCTCCCGCCTATCTGGCGCGCAAGGGGACGCCGCGCATGCCCGCCGATCTGGCCACCCACGACTGGCTCTGCGGCGACATGCTGGGCAACGGTTTGCTGCTGCAGGATGAAAAGGGGGGCGAACACAGGGTGAGGTTCAAGGCCAAGGTGCTCTGCAATAACGTGTTGCCCCTGCGCCAGTTTGCGCTGGCGGGGCAGGGGATCTCGCTGCAACCGGAGGGGGAGATTGGCGAGGATCTGGCGCAGGGGCGTCTGCTCGAACTGCTGCCCGGTTTTCGGGTGGCACCGATGGAGATCCACGCCATCACGCCGCAGCGGGAGATCCCGGAGAAGGTTCGGCGGGTGGTGGAGGCGCTGCGCAGCTACTTCGCAGGCACTTCCTGACACATATCAATGCAGCTTGGCCTAGCTGTCAGTTGGGCTCTTGCCCGCCAATGGGCTGGCGGCGCCACAGATAGAGTCCGATTGCCAGCAGCAAGCCGCCCAGAAAGAGCCAGCGAGCGCTCCCCCAATGGCCGCTGTCCGTCATCAGGGCCGCCAGCAGCAAGGGCCCCAGCAGCTGACCGAGGTTGGCGAGCTGGACAAAAAAGCCCTGCACGATGGCCAGTTGCACCGGCCCCTGACTCACTCCCTGCGCAGACGAGAGGATCGCCGGCGGCGCCATGCCACCCGAAAGGGAGAGGACGAGGCACAATCCATAGGCCCACCACGGCGACAGGCCGGGCCAGAAGGCGAGCATGCCGCACAGCGCCATCAGACCCAGTGCCCAGCAGATGAGCCGGTCTCGCGCTACGCCCCGGCGCAGCAGCCATGCCCCCATCAGGTTGCCGGGAATATTGGCGACCACCGCCAGCGCCGAAAGCAGGGCGATCTGGCTTTGGCCAATCCCGGGGCTGCCTTGCAACATGGTTGGCAGCCAGACAAAGAGCGCCCAGAGCATCAGGCTGTAGAGCGTGAACGCCAACCCGTAGCGCCAGAGTGCCTTCTGCCGGAGCACCGTGAGCTGGCGCAGCGGGTGGCCCGAGTTGATCGAGTTTTGGGGTGCCCAGACCCGCAGTTTATCTGCTGAGCGACTGGCGAGCAGAAGCAGCAGGGCAGAGAGTTGCGGGATCATCAGGAGCAGCCAGGCCAGCCGCCAGCCACCTTGCGCCGTGAGCCAGGGGGTGAGCAGCATACCCGCCGCCGCCCCGAGAGGCAGGTTGACCGCCCACAGGCTCAAGGCCAGCCGTTTATCCTCCTCCCGGGTCACCGCCACGATAAAGGCGGGCATAGCCACCGAGACCAGCAAAAAGCCAATCCCCTCGACAATGCGCGACAGCAGCATCATGGCCAGCCCGGTGGCGGGCAGCGCCAACGCACCGCCTGTGACGATAACCAAAAGCCCGACAACCCCGGTTTGCCGCCCACTCCAGCGGGTCAGCAACAGGCCGAGAAAGAGGCTGCAGAGGATCGCCAGCGTATTGAAAGCTGAGGCGAGATAGCTGGCTTCAACCAGTGTCAGCCCCAGCTCGTTGCGCAGTATGCCGAGTACGGCGGGCACTTTGCCAAGGCAGAGGGCGCCGCTGGCACCGGCAAAAATGGCGAGGAAGACCAGAGGCCAGCGCGTGCTTTGTGGCTGGTGGCCAGCGAGCGTGCTCATGGCCGATATTGGCCGTTGCGCAGCCACTCATCGTTGAGCTGACCAAATTCGCCGCGCTGATAGGCATGCAGCCGATCTGCAATGGCGTCGTGGCTGTTCATGACGAAGGGGCCATGTTTGACCAGGGGTTCATTGAGCGCCTGGCCTGAGAGCAGCACGAAGTGGCAGCGCTCGGTGGCCTCAAGCTGCAGAGCCACCGCCTCGCCGCCATCGGCAGGCAGGCTGACACCCATCCCGTGACCTGCCGGGATGAAGTGCCGCTCTCCCTCCGCCTGCAGGGTCAGCGATCCGGTCAGGGGATAGATCATGGCATTCCAGCCTGCCGCCAGCAGATGGGTGAAGCGGTTGCCGGGCGCGCAATGGCCATCGAGCAGGGTAAAGGGTTGGGGCAGTTCTTCCGAGTGTGGTGCCGTTATCCCGTTGCTGTGGCCTGCGACCACCCGTACTCGCACCCCTTCGTCATGAAACTCGGGGATGGTGGCAGCGGCTGCGTGGATGGCAAAAGGCGACGCCATCTTCTGACGGGCAGGCAGGTTGACGAAGATTTGCAGGGCGTGGACATAGGGCGATGCCCCTTCCGGCTGCTCGGTATGCACGGCCCCGCGCCCGGCCGCCAGCCAGTGGAGCGCCCCCGGTTCGATGGGGCCCTGATTGCCGAGGGAGTCGTAGTTGACGTGGGGGCTCGTCGAATCCTCGAACAGATAGGTGACGGCAGAGATCCCGGCATGGGGATGGGGCTCGAAGGTGGGGGCGGTCATCTGGAAGTTATCCACCATCACCACGGGGTCTATCAGACCGTTGAAAAAGTGTTCGCCAAAATGGCTGGCTTCAAAGCCGCTGCCAATGCGCAGCGGTTGGCCCTTGACGGGGGCGGAGAGAGTCAGGCGTCTGGTCATCGATATAACCTCTTGAAGACAAAAGAAGCCTTCGGTCATCTGACCGAAGGCGGGGCGAGTTACGACTTCTTGGCACCCTCTTGCATCTGCCACACCAAGGTGGCGAAAGGCATGTCGAGGGCGCTGTAGACATCGTGCGCCTTGGGGTCGACGTTGCTGCGCAGCATCTCGACCGCGGCGGAGGCGTAGTCGGTGACCGGGATACCGGCCCCCAGCAAGCGTTGCAGACCCGTGGTGCGCTTGGCTTCGTTGAAGGTGCCGGAGGCATCGAGCACCACCCGGGCATCATAGCCGGCAGCCTTGGCAGAGAGGGCCGGGAAGCTGGCGCAGATCTCGAGGGATACCCCGGCGATGATCAGCTGTTTGCGGCCGGTCTTCTCAATGGCGGCGCGTACGGCAGGATCGTCCCAGGCGTTGATGACGGTGCGGTTGATCACCTTCACATCCGGCAGGGCACTGGTCAGTTCAGGCATGGTGGGGCCCCACATGCCATCGGGCATGGTAGCGGTCACGATCACCGGCACGCCGAGGGCGCGGGCGGCGTTGGCCAGCGCCACCACGTTGTGCTTGAGCTCGCCCACCGTGGTGTCGCGCACGCCGCTCAGCAAGCCGACCTGATGGTCGACCAGCAGCAGTACCGCATTGTCTCGGGAGAGCATCTCCAAATAGCGGTTGGGTGATACGGTCGGATGGCTGGCAGCCCCGGCGGCCATGGCCGGTGTCGCTGTGGTGGCAAGCGTGGCGGTCAGGGTCGCCAGACCGAGCAGGGTGGCAGAGCAGATTTGTCGCAGTTTCATGGTGAACTCCTTGTGATATCGGAACAGTCAAACGGCCCTTGCTGGTGGGGCGGATTGCCCGCGCAGCAACCGTCTGATGGGGACAGGGCCATTATGATGGCTGCAAAAACGGCGACAATCTGGTGAAATAGGTTCTTATCGTTCCATCAATGGAACGATAAGAATGCACCTCACCCTGACCAAGGCTGCCCGATGACACCACTGGAACTTGATTTGAATGATCTCTATCTCTTCACCCATGTGGTGCAGCGACAGGGATTCACTGCCGCCGCGCGGGCGCTTGGCGTACCCAAGTCGCGGATCTCGCGCCGGATCCGGCTGCTGGAGGAGCGGCTGGATACCCGGCTGCTGCAACGTACCTCACGCCAGCTCAGCCTGACCGATGCCGGTGAGGTGCTCTATCGCCACTGTCAGGCGATGCTGGCCGAGGCGCAGGCCGGAGAGGCGGCTGTGCGGCAACGGCAGCAGGAGCCGAGCGGTCTGGTGCGGATCAGCGTGCCCATTACCATTGCCGATGCGCTGCTTGCCCGTTTACTGCCCGCTTTTATGGCGCAATACCCCAAGGTGAGGCTCGCCGTGCAAGCCAGCAACCGGCAGGTGGATCTGCTGGAGGAGGGGCTGGATGTGGTGATCCGCGGGGTGGCCTTCGAGCAGGCCCCCTCCAGTCTGGTGCAGGTGCCGCTCTGTACGGTGCAGTGGGGCGTGCTGGCGACCCCGGCGTGGCTCTCGCGCCACAATGCGCTGGCGCATCCACGCCAGCTGGAAGGAGAGGATGCCCTGCTTTTCAGCTCGCTGGAGCGTCAGGCCGATCTGTTGCGGCTGCGGCACGACAGTGGGGAGAGTGAGGAGGTAGCGGTCAATGTGCTGCTGCGCAGCGACAATGTGCAAACCCTCAAGCAGGCGGCGCTGGCGGGGCTAGGAATGGTGGGCTTGCCACTTTACGCTTGCGTGAATGAGCTGGCGGATGGGCGGCTGCAACAACTGTTGCCCGAGTGGCGTCCCAAAGATGGCAAGCTGGTGATGCTCTACCCAGCGCGGCGCGGCCTGTCACCGGCGGTCAGGGCCCTCATCGACTTTATCAAGGCAAAGTTGCCTGCACTGCTGGCAGAGGTTGGTCAGCCACGCTGAGGAGGGTTATCCCTCCATCTTGGTGCGAATGCGCTCGAACAGGCTCTGCAGGCAGGCTTGATCCCGATCGGCGGCCCGCACCGCGCCGTACATATGGCGGCGAATACCGCCGCCGAGGGGGCGGGCGCAGAGCATCCCCTGTCTGACAAACTCGTCGCTGGCCCAGCGCGGCAAGGCGGCGACCCCGAGTCCTGCGGCGGCCATTTGCAGCATCACAGAAGTGTTGTCCACCGGCTTGCAGCGAGCGGGCTCCACCCCGGCGGGTTGCAAAAAGCGGCTGAAGATATCCATGCGGCTGCGCTCCACCGGATAGACCAGCAGCACCTCCGGCCCCAGATCGCCTGGCTCGATGTGGCTCTGGTGGCAGAGGGGATGATCCGGCGCCATCACCAGAGTCAGATCGAAGGCAAACAGCGGCTCGAAGTGGAGATCGCCGCGGGCCTGCACGTCCGAGGTGAGCAGCAGGTCGAGCTGGCCGCCTAGCAGGGCATTGATGGCATCAAAGCCCGGCACCGACTCCACCTCCAGATCTACCCCGGGCCACTGGCGGCGAAAATCGGGCAACAGCGGCAGCAGCCACTGGATGCAGCTGTGGCAATCGAGCGCCAGATGCAGCCTGCCCGCATCGCCGCTCTGCAGGGCTTGCAACTGCTTCTCGGTCTGGGCCAGGGCGGGCAGTACCTGACGGGCGAGGGCGAGCAGCTGGCTGCCGGCTGCGGTCAGCACCAGCGGGCGGCTTTTGCGCAGGTAGAGCTCCAGATTGAGGCGGGTCTCCAGCTCTTTGAGCTGGTGGGAGAGGGCGGACTGGGTGAGGTTGAGGGTCAGCGCCGCACCGGCCAGCGAGCCCTGCTCGGCCAGCGCGGTCAATGTTTTCAAGTGTTTGATCTCTATCCCTGCATTGCTTGGCACTGCCATAAGATGGCTCCTTGTGAGATTGCGTCTGGCGCTGAGGTTGCGGTCGGCGGTGGCCAGCTGCGCTTCTTGACTCCGGCACCTCTTGCACCTGTAAAAATCGGCCTCTGTATCCTCGCGGTGAACCTGACTGGCGGTCAGTTGAGGATTATTTGAGAGCCACTTGAAGAGGATTCAATAGCCAGCGTCACCTTATCTTGTCATTTTGGATGTGTAAACATCTGGATGGCTAAATCATCCAGTTTCCCATCAGATGAATGAGCATAAGGAAATGAACCTATGACACGAGCACACACCTTGGGCTTCCCCCGTATCGGCGCCAAGCGCGAGCTGAAATTTGCCCTCGAATCCTACTGGCGTGGTGAGACCACTCAGGCCGAACTCGTTGCCGTGGGCAAGACGCTGCGTGAGCGCCATTGGCAGGCCCAGCACGGCGCCGGGGTCAATCTGCTGCCGGTGGGCGACTTTGCCTGGTACGATCAGGTGCTCGGTACCAGCCTGCTGGTGGATGCAGTGCCTGCCCGCCACCGTCATGGCGAGACCGATCTCGACACCCTGTTCCGGGTGGCCCGCGGCCGTGCGCCGACCGGCCCGGCGGCGGCCGCCGCCGAGATGACCAAGTGGTTCAACACCAACTATCACTATCTGGTGCCGGAGTTCAGCCGTGATCAGCGCTTCAAGCTGGGCTGGAGCCAGCTGTTTGACGAGGTGGAAGAGGCCAAAGCGCTGGGGCTGCCGGTCAAGGCGGTGCTGCTGGGACCAGTCTCCTACCTCTGGCTCGGCAAGGAGAAAGAGAGCGGCTTCTCCCGCCTTGAACTGCTCGATCGCCTGCTCATCGTCTATCAGGAGGTCCTGGCCAAACTGGCCGCCCAAGGGGTGGAGTGGGTGCAGATCGACGAACCGGCGCTGACGCTGGATTTGCCAGACGAGTGGCGGCTGGCCTACCTCAACGCCTACGAGCGCCTTGCGGGCCCCTGCAAGCTGCTGCTCACCACCTATTTCGGTTCAGTGGCTCATCAGCGCGACATTATCACCAGCCTCAAGGTAGATGGCCTGCATCTGGATCTGGTGGCCGCCCCCGAGCAACTGGAGACCCTGGTTCCGCATCTGCCCGCCCAGTGGGTCATCTCAGCCGGGGTGATCAACGGCCGCAACGTCTGGCGTGCCAATCTGGCCAAGCTGGCACCGACCCTGAGTGCACTGAAAGCCAAACTCGGCGAGCGGCTCTGGGTGGCCTCATCCTGCTCATTGCTGCATAGCCCGGTGGATTTGACACTGGAGCAGGAGCTGGATCCCCAGACCCTCAGCTGGTTCGCCTTCGCCTTGCAAAAATGTTTCGAGCTGGGACTGCTCAGAGAGTATCTGGATGGGGGCGAGCTCGACAAAATCACCGCCTACAGCCAGCCCATCGTCGATCGGGAGTCCGACAGCCGTGTGCACAAAAAAGCGGTGCAGTCACGGCTCGCCAGCCTCACCAACAGCGATTTTGATCGCCACAGCCCCTATCCGGTCAGGGCCGAGCTGCAGCGCTCGGATCTCAAACTGCCGCTGCTGCCCACCACCACCATCGGCTCCTTCCCGCAGACCTCTCAGATCCGGGTGTTGCGGCAGGATTGGCGCGCTGGTCGCATCGATGACAGCGCCTACGAGGCGGGCATTAAGGCGGAGATCCGCGATGCCATCGCGCGTCAGGAGGCCATCGGGCTGGACGTGCTGGTTCATGGTGAGGCCGAGCGCAACGACATGGTGGAGTATTTCGGGGAGCTGCTGGATGGCTTTGCCATCACCCGCTTCGGCTGGGTACAGAGCTATGGCTCCCGCTGCGTCAAGCCGCCGGTGATCACCCGCGATATTGACCGCCCGATCCCCATGACGCTCGAATGGACCCGATTTGCCCAGAGCCTGACCGACAAGCCGGTCAAGGGGATGCTGACTGGCCCTGTGACCATCCTCTGCTGGTCCTTCCCGCGCGAAGACGTGAGCCGCGAGCAATCGGCCCTGCAAATCGGGCTGGCTATTCGCGACGAGGTGGCAGATCTGGAAGCCGCCGGCATCAAGATCATCCAGATCGACGAACCGGCGATCCGTGAAGGCTTGCCCCTGCGCAAGCAGGATCATCAGGCTTATCTCGACTGGGCGGTGCGCGCCTTCCGTCTGAGCGCGAGCCCGGTGGCGGACAGCACCCAGATCCACACCCACATGTGCTACAGCGATTTCAACCTCATCATCGAGGCGGTGGCGGCGTTGGATGCGGATGTGATCACCATCGAGACCAGCCGCAGCCAGATGCAGCTGCTCGAAGCGTTCGAGCGCTTCAACTACCCCAACGAGATTGGCCCGGGCGTCTACGACATCCACTCGCCAAATGTGCCGAGCCAGAGCTGGATTGAGGGGTTGCTGCGCAAAGCCGCCAAGCAGATCCCGGCCGAGCGGCTCTGGGTCAACCCGGATTGCGGCCTCAAGACCCGGGGCTGGGAAGAGACTGAGGCCGCCCTCAAGGTGATGGTCGATGCCACCAGGGCGCTGCGGGCCGAGCTGGCGTAACCGGCTAGCCGTGACCGCCATCGGTAAGGTGGCGTGCTGACAAACGAACGAGAGAGGGGAAGCCATTGCTTCCTCTCTCTTTTTTCGTTGGCCACTTTTCCACTGGATCCTGAACCTTGCCGCAGCCCGCTTTGCACTAGGCTCAGAGTTGGCAGAAGTGGATGGAGTCGCGGCCATGAGAGTCAGTCTGGGGAGCGCAATCCTGTGGGGATTGCTGATGTGGCAGAGTGCATGGGCGGCGCCAGCGGCCGAGTTGAAGATGGTCTACTTTGACGACTTTGCCCCATATTCGTGGCGTGACGAACAGGGCTGGATGCGCGGGCTGATGATAGACGTGATGGATCGGGTGGCAGCGCAGATGGGGCTGCGGGTGCGCCATGAAGGTTATCCGTGGCAACGGGCGCAAAAACTGGTGCGGATGGCGCAGGCCGATGGCTTTGTCACCATCGCCACCCGGGAGCGCCGCTCTTACACATTGGTGGTGGAGGAGCCCGTTACCACGACGGTTTTGACGGTATTTACCCGGCTTGGCCACCCCCGGATGAGCGATTTTCAGCGTGCCAGCCGCTTGAGCGACTTCAAATCACTTACCTTTCTCGACTATTTCGGTAACGGCTGGGGCAAGGAGAACCTGGCGGGCTTCACCGTTCATCACACCATCAATGTCGATAATGTTTTCAAAATGCTGGCGGCGGGTCGGGGGGACCTGATGGTGACCGACCCACTGGTGGCACGTTTCAAACTCAACCAGCTGGGATTGTCCGGGCAGGTGGTCGAGGTGCCGCTGCAGCTTGCCTCTACCCCGTTCAATCTCTGCATCGGCAAGCACTCCCGCTTCAATACCCGGATAACCGAGTTCAACCGTGCCCTGCAACAGCTGCGACAAAGCGGCGAGTTGGCGCGTATCGTCGAACGCTATCGTTGATGCGTTGCCGCCATCTGCGGTTTGCCAAGGGCGTGTCTATCTTGGCGTCATATCGGCGATGGTTGCCCAGAAGGCATCGATCAAGGGCCCCTTGCTGTGGGGCGGACGGATAAGGCCAATGGTCCAACAGGCTTCCCCGTCTCTCAAGGGGAGGGTGAGCACATCCGGGTGCTCTATGGTGGTGGAGGAGGGGACCAGGGTCCAGGCGATCTCGGCTGCCGCGGTGGCGACGCCAGCGGCAAAGTCGTTGACGTACTGGATATCGCGAAAACGCAGCCCGCTCTGGGCCAGATAGTTCATCAGGTGATCGTAAAACGACGGGGCCTTGTCCCGACGGAGGATCGCCAGCGGCTTGTCCACCAGATCCGCCAACTCCCTCACATCGCGGTAGCTGGCGGGCAGCACGGCGACAAAGTGTGCTTCGACCACTGGCAGGGCGTGCCACCCCTTGGGGGCGGGCAGGCGGCAAAAACCGAGATCCAGCTTGCCTTCACTGAGCGCCAGCAGCTGGTGGTGGGTAGAGAGATCGTTGAGCTCTATGGTCACTTTCGGCCGCTCGGCGCGAAAGCGGGCGATGGCCGCGGGCACCAGGATTTTGGTGGCCACGCCAAAGCCGATGCGCAGGGTGCCGACATTGCCCGCCAGCACGTCGCGGGCGGTGCGCGAGAGCTGCTCGCTCTGGATGACCACAGCGCGGGCATCCTCATACAGCGCCCTGCCCAGTCCGGTGAGGCGAGTGGTACTGGCGTTGCGCTCGAACAGCTCGCCGCCCAGCTCCTCCTCCAGCCGCCTTATCTGTTTGCTCAGGGCCGACTGGGTAACGTGCTGACGTACCGCCGCCTGGCCGAAGTGCAGCACCTCCCCCAGAGTGACGAAGGCTTTCAGATCCCGTAGCTCCATCAGGGCTCCTTTCATTCCTGTTGGGAATGTTGAGTGGTCATATTTGTCATTGGACGGAATTTTAGAAGTGATGGATGCTTATGCCAATTCATTTCGGGCGCCCCGACAGGGGGCGCCGAGTTATCAGAGATGGCTGACACCATCAGCGCAGAAGGAGCAACACCAGATGCATCACCACAAGTTCAACGACTTCCCGAGCGATTTTCTGTGGGGCGCCGCCTCCGCTGCCTATCAGGTGGAGGGGGGCTGGAATGCCGATGGCAAGGGGCCCTCGGTGTGGGATCTCTTCACCAAGCTGCCGGGCAAGACCTTTGAGGGGAGCAACGGCGATGTGGCGGTGGATCACTACCACCGCATGGAAGAGGACGTGGCGCTGATGGCCGAGATGGGGCTCAAGGCTTACCGTTTCTCGGTGAGCTGGCCGCGCATTTATCCCACCGGTCGGGGGGAGGTGAACGAGGCGGGACTGGCCTTCTACGAGAAGCTGATCGACACCCTCTTGGCCCACAAAATCGAACCGGTGCTGACCCTTTATCACTGGGATCTGCCGCAGGCGCTGCAAGATGAGTACGGCGGCTGGGAAGACCGACGCATTATCGAGGATTTCGAGCGCTACTGCGTGACCCTCTATCAGCGTTTTGCCGGCAAGGTGAAGTACTGGGTGTCGCTTAACGAGCAGAACTACAACCTGACTAACGCCTATCAGCTCGGTACCCATCCGCCCGCTGTGCAGGATCGCAAGCGCTTCTTCGCCGCCAACCATATCGCCTTTCTGGCTAACGCCCGGGTGATCAAGGCGTTTCGCCAGCATGTGCCAAATGGCCTCATCGGCCCGAGCTTTGCTTACTCCCCAGCCTATCCGGCGTCGTGCGATCCGAAAGATATGCTGGCCTACGAGAACGCCGAGGAGTTCAACAACCTCTGGTGGCTGGATGCCTACTGCTTCGGCCGCTATCCGCAGGCGGCGCTCGCTTACTTGCGGGAAAACGGCGAGGCGCCGGAGATCCTGCCGGGCGATATGGAGTTGCTGCGAGAGGGGACGCCCGACTACATCGGCGTCAACTACTACTACACCCTGACCTACACAGATAACCCCTTGGGCGGTCAGACCCTGCAGCGGATCAACACCACCGGCAAGAAGGGCACTACCCCGTCCAGCGGCATCCCCGGCCTCTACAAGACGGCACCCAATCCGCACCTTGAGACCAGCAACTGGGACTGGGCCATCGACCCGACCGGGATGCGCATCGCGCTGCGTCGCCTCTCTTCCCGCTATGGCCTGCCGCTGATGATCACCGAGAACGGTCTTGGCGAGTTCGACAAGCTGGAGGCGGGCGACAAGGTGAACGATGAGTACCGCATCGATTACCTGCGCAGCCACGTCAAGGCGTGCCAGGAGGCGATGCAGGATGGGGTGGAATTGCTCGGCTACTGCGCCTGGTCGTTCACCGACATCCTGAGCTGGCTCAACGGCTATCAGAAGCGCTACGGCTTCGTCTATGTGGAGCGTGACGAGCAGGGGGGCTCCCTTCGCCGGATCAAGAAGGCGAGCTTCCACTGGTACAGCCAGGTGATTGCGAGCCAGGGCAAGCAGCTCTGACGATGTATCGCGTCGCGTAACCAGCGGGCCCGGGCAATCCCCGGGCCCGCGCTGTTTGTGGCGGGGGAGAGGGGGCAAGCCGGTTTCTCACCGTGCGACTCACCCCTGTTTGCTGATTTTTGTCCTGCCAAAGCCGGCGACCCCTGCTATTATCTGCGGCCGAACATGAGCCAATAAAAATCAGGATATCGTGATGACTGACCACACTTTTATTCCCGGCAAGGACGCGGCGCTGGAAGACTCCATCGAACGCTTCCAGACCAAGCTGCAAGCCTTAGGGTTTGATATCGAAGAGGCCTCCTGGCTCAACCCCGTGCCGAACGTCTGGTCGGTGCATATTCGGGACAAAGAGTGCCCCCTCTGCTTTACCAACGGCAAGGGTGCCAGCAAGAAGGCGGCCCTCGCGTCTGCCCTTGGCGAATATTTCGAGCGCCTCTCCACCAACTACTTCTTCGCCGACTTCTATCTTGGCGAGCAGGTCGCCAACGGCGATTTCGTTCACTACCCGAACGAGAAGTGGTTCCCCATCGAGGGTGACCAGTTCCCGGCCGGTCTGCTCGACAGCTTCACCCGCAAGTTCTACAACCCGGACGGTGAAGTGACCGCCGACATGCTGGTGGATCTGCAGTCAAACAACGAAGAGCGCGGTATCGTCGCGCTGCCGTTCGAGCGCCAGTCCGATCACGAGACCGTCTACATCCCGATGAACATCATCGGCAACCTCTATGTCTCCAACGGCATGAGCGCTGGCAACACCAAGACCGAAGCGCGCACCCAGGCGCTCTCCGAAGTGTTCGAGCGCCACGTGAAGAACAAGATCATCGCCGAGGCCATCAGCTTGCCGCTGATCCCTGACGAGGTCATTGCCCGTTATCCGGGGATTGCCGCCTCCATCGCCGCCCTCGAAGCGGAAGGCTTCCCCATTTACAGCTTCGATGCTTCACTGGGTGGCCGTTATCCGGTCATCTGCGTGGTGCTGCTCAACCCGAGCAATGGCACCTGCTTTGCCTCCTTCGGTGCCCACCCGCGCTTCGAAGTGGCCTTCGAGCGGACCGTCACCGAGCTGCTGCAGGGCCGTGGTCTCAAGGATCTCGACGTGTTTGTGCCGCCGTCATTCGACAACGAGCAGGTGGCGGATCACCACAACCTCGAGACCCACTTCATCGACTCCTCGGGCCTTATCAGCTGGGATCTGTTCAAGCAGGATGCGGACTTCGAGTTTGCCGACTGGGACTTCCGTGGCACCTCGCAGGAGGAGTTCGATCACCTGATCGGCATCTTCCATGAGCTGGAGCAGCCGGTCTATATCGCCGACTACGAGCATCTGGGTGTCTACGCCTGCCGCATTCTGGTGCCGGGCATGTCCGACATCTATCCGGCCGAAGATCTGTTGCTGGCCAACAACAATATGGGCGCCAACCTGCGCGAAGTGATCCTGGCACTGCCATCACTTGATTGGGATGCCGAGCAGTACATGGCGTTTTTTGATCAACTGGATGAAGAGGGGCACGACGAGCGTACCCGTGTACGCGAGCTGCTGGGCATCGCCGCTGCCAAGGGGACCGCGCTGCACACCCTGCGCGTTGGCGAGCTGAAAGCCATGCTGGCGCTGGCCGCCGGTGAGCTGGAGACCGCACTGGATCTCATCGACTGGACCATGGAGTTCAACCAGTCGGTGTTTACTGCCGAGCGTGCCAGCTACTACCGCGCCCTGCGTGCCTGCGTCGAGTTGTTCCTCGACGAGGAGCGGGATCCGGAGCAGTATCGCGCCGTCTTCACTCGCATGTATGGTGAAGAGACGCTGGCACAGGCATGGGCCAACGCCACTGGCGAAGCACGCTTCCACGGGCTGGAGGCGGCCGATCTGTCGCTCTCCCAGTTCCCACTGCACCAGAAGCTGCTGGCGGCCTACGAGAAGCTGCAGAAGGCCAAGCGAGCCCATCACTGGGCGTGATCGTTGCTGTAAAGGAAGGGGCCGTGTGGCCCCTTCTGTTTATCGTGCGGCAAGGCACGGGATAGTTATTCAAAGATGAAATAAAAAACAAAAAATACCCCTAAGGGGGTTGATGGCAGGGCAGGGGATGTGCTGTCGATCTGCAAAGATATCTTGCCAATACCATATTTCCATGATCGAAAATAAATTCTTTAAAATCATTGCATTAAAAATGTGATATTTCTGTTTCAGCTGATACCTGGTGTAAAGTGGCGTAGCCATCGCACTAAAATATTTGTAGTAAAATTACATTCGCACTCTGATAAACTTGATCAATGTCAATTTTGGCTATTTGGCCCTTTGTTATGATTTCAACAGGCAAAACATTCAGGTAGAAAATAATTGAAAGCTGAATCTCCATTCGATTGTCTCAAGCCCGAAGCCATCGCTGCACTGGCTGAAGACATCACCTATGCCAAGGCTACCAAGCCGGCATACAAGGTCATTCCACTGGCCATTACCGCAGGCGCTTTCATCGCCATCGCATTTATCTTCTACATCACAGTGACGACCGGAACCGGCTCCATGCCTTGGGGTATGGCCAAGTTGGTGGGCGGTCTCTGCTTCTCTCTCGGACTTATTCTCTGTGTGCTGCTCGGTGCCGAGCTGTTCACCTCCACCACCCTGACACTGGTGGCCAAGGCTGCCAATCGCATCAGCTGGGCTCAGCTGCTCAAGAATTGGGGTCTGGTCTACTTCGGTAACCTGATTGGCGGTCTGCTGATGGTGGCGCTGATCATCGTTTCTGCCGAGTACACGGCAGCAGACGGTCAGTGGGGCCTTAACGCCCTCAAAGTGGCCCAACACAAAATTCACCACACCTTCTTCGAAGCGGTGGCGCTGGGTATCCTCTGTAACCTGATGGTATGTCTTGCTGCATGGATGGCCTTTGGTGCCCGCAGCGCGACTGACAAGGTAGTGGTTATGCTGCTGCCGGTTGCCATGTTCGTTGCCTCAGGTTTCGAGCACAGCATCGCAAACATGTTTATGATTCCGGTTGGTATCGCTATCCACAGCGTGGCTAGTCCGGAATTTTGGCAGGCCATCGGCCAGGATCCGGCAACCTTTGCTGACCTGACCGTATCCAACTTCGTCCTACACAACCTCATCCCCGTGACCATCGGCAATATCATCGGTGGTGGCGTGATGGTTGGTCTGACTTACTGGTTTATCTTCCGTCGTCATCATTAAGGATGATTGCGGGATACTACATCAATACCGTGTGAGGTAATGAAAAATGGCAGAACTTAACGAACAGTTCCAAAAAGCATGGGAAGGCTTCGCGGCCGGTGAATGGCAGACCTCTGTCAACACCCGTGACTTCATCCAGAAGAACTACACCCCGTATGAAGGTGACGAGTCCTTCCTGGCTGGCGCGACCGAAGCGACCACCAAGCTGTGGGACAAGGTCATGGAAGGGATCAAAATCGAAAACCGCACTCATGCGCCGGTTGATTTTGATACTGACCTGCCCTCCACCATTACCGCACACGATGCCGGTTATATCGATCAGAGCCTGGAGCAGATCGTTGGTCTGCAGACTGACAAGCCGCTGAAGCGCGCCATCATCGCCAACGGCGGTATCAAGATGGTTAAAACTTCTTGCGAAGTGTACGGTCGTCAACTGGACCCGATGGTCGAGAAGATCTTCACCGAATACCGCAAGACTCACAACCAGGGCGTGTTTGACGTTTACACCAAAGACATCCTGAACTGCCGCAAGTCTGGTGTTATCACCGGTCTGCCGGATGCCTACGGCCGTGGCCGTATCATCGGTGACTACCGTCGTGTTGCTCTGTACGGTGTTGACTTCCTGATGGCCGACAAACTGGCCCAGTTCAAGTCCCTGCAAGCTGACCTGGAAAACGGCGTCAACTTGGAAGCCACCATCCGTCTGCGCGAAGAGATCTCCGAGCAGCACCGTGCCCTGGCACAGATGAAGGTGATGGCTGCCAAGTACGGTTGCGATATCTCCGTACCGGCCAAGAACGCCAAAGAAGCCGTACAGTGGACCTACTTCGCCTACCTGGCGGCAGTCAAGTCCCAGAACGGTGCTGCCATGTCCTTCGGTCGTACCTCCAGCTTCCTGGATATCTACATCGAGCGTGACCTGCAGAAAGGCCTGATCACCGAGCAAGAAGCCCAGGAGCTGATGGACCACATGGTCATGAAGCTGCGTATGGTTCGCTTCCTGCGTACTCCGGAATACGATTCACTGTTCTCCGGCGACCCGATGTGGGCGACCGAGACCCTGGCTGGTATGGGCGTTGATGGCCGTACTCTGGTCACCAAGAACAGCTTCCGTATGCTGAACACCCTGTACACCATGGGCCCGTCCCCTGAGCCGAACCTGACCATCCTGTGGTCCGAGAAGCTGCCGGTCGGTTTCAAGAAGTACTGTGCCAAGGTATCCATCGAGACCTCTTCCGTTCAGTACGAGAACGACGATCTGATGCGTCCGGATTTCAACAACGATGACTACGCCATCGCTTGCTGTGTATCCCCGATGATCGTTGGCAAGCAGATGCAGTTCTTCGGTGCTCGTGCCAACCTGGCCAAGACCATGCTGTATGCAATCAACGGTGGTATGGACGAGAAGCTCAAGATCCAGGTCGGTCCGAAAACCGAGATGGTCAAGTCCGAGTACCTCGACTACAACGACGTAATGGATCGTCTGGACCACTTCATGGATTGGCTGGCCAAGCAATACGTTGCTGCGCTGAACATCATCCACTACATGCACGACAAGTACAGCTACGAAGCCTCTCTGATGGCGCTGCACGACCGTGACGTATATCGCACCATGGCGTGTGGTATCGCTGGTCTGTCTGTAGCCGCTGACTCCCTGTCTGCCATCAAGTACGCCAAGGTCAAGCCGATTCGTGACGAAGATGGCGTTGCCATCGACTTCGAAATCGAAGGCGAATACCCGCAGTTCGGTAACAACGACGCTCGCGTCGATGATATCGCCTGTGACCTGGTTGAGCGCTTCATGAAGAAGATTCAGAAGCTGAACACCTACCGTGGTGCTGTTGCTACCCAGTCTGTTCTGACCATCACCTCCAACGTGGTATATGGCAAGAAGACCGGTAACACCCCGGATGGCCGTCGTGCTGGTGCTCCGTTCGGCCCGGGTGCCAACCCGATGCACGGTCGTGACCAGAAGGGTGCTGTTGCTTCCCTGACTTCCGTAGCCAAGCTGCCGTTCGCTTACGCTAAAGATGGTATCTCCTATACCTTCTCCATCGTTCCGAACGCACTGGGTAAAGATATGGAAGCCCAGAAAGCCAACTTGGCTGGCCTGATGGACGGTTACTTCCACCACGAATCCAACGTAGAAGGTGGTCAGCACCTGAACGTTAACGTGATGAACCGTGAAATGCTGCTGGACGCCATGGAAAACCCGGAGAAATATCCGCAGTTGACCATCCGCGTATCCGGTTATGCCGTTCGCTTCAACTCTTTGACCAAAGAGCAACAGCAAGACGTCATCACCCGTACCTTCACTGCTTCTCTGTAATCGAGACATAGTGAGCAAAAACCGGCGCCAAGGCGCCGGTTTTTTTATGCGTGCGATTCAGGGGGAGTAATCATCCCCTGTGAATCGCCCCCAGTTCCATCGCAACCACAACAGTTGTTACTGGGGATTTGAAGAGGATCAAGGGGAGGGGCTCACCAGGATTGACCTGGGCCCCGTCTGTAATGCGATTATGCTTTATTCGCGCTCTAAGGGGATAGGCGGTTGCTCTGCCTGCCATTGCATCAGTGTTGCTATGGCTCGTGGAACAGCTGATCAGGTTTAAGGGGTGAACAGAGGCGCCATCGCGGGTATCAAGCAATACCCATAAGCCCTTGTCTTTGGAGAATAGCGGGTTGAGCGTGTCAGCTGGCCCAGGTGATGATGTGATCGATCCATTCACCCGCCTGATCCTCGTGAATGACTTTGCCACGGACGGATTGACCAGCCTGATGCATCGCGGAACGACTGCCGGTCAGCAGAGGATGCCATTCTGGAAGAGCGTCACCTTCAGACAGCAGGCGATATGCGCAGGTTGAGGGGAGCCAGTCATATTCGGTGATCTTGTCATGGGTGATCTGCAGACAGTCAGGCTCTTTTTTGAAACGATTGGCGTAATCAGAGCACTGACAGGTCTTGGTGTTAAGCAAATTGCAGGCGACATTGGTGAAAACCAGTTCGTCGGTATCTTCATCGATCAGCTTGTTGAGGCAGCATTTTCCGCAACCATCGCAGAGGGATTCCCATTCGGATTCAGTCATCTGCTGCAGACTCTTGGTCTGCCAAAAGGGGGCTTGCATCATACCGCTCACTTATTACACCTGATAAAACGCGTGGTTATACCCCTTGTTACCCGGTATTTCAAGGAGAGGGTCACTCCGGTGGGCAAATTGTCGTGATCAGCTCAAATGAATGCAATGACTTTCAGCCTCATCATATTGCTCAAACGGGTTCGCTGGTGGGCAGGAAGTCCCGCAGGTTTGAATACTTGGGCTGCATGATTGTCCAGTTCAGGTTTTATTTTCTGCTTCTTTATCCGTTACATCTTTTGATGTTTGTCTGCTTGCAGCAAGCAGGGTCAAATGATCTCCGATGCCTACCGTCAGGCTGTTGCAAGCTTGTCTTTCAAATAAAGCCGCTGGTCACATATTGTTTGCGCCCTTCTGTCACTGCGACCCGCGGGAGAGCCTGCGTAGGCGTTCGTTTTTTGTCTTAATGATTGAGATAGATATCTTGCTCTGAATAAGCCAGCAGAGGTGTGCCGAGGTTAGTCCGTTTTGCGCCAAAGAAGCGGGTGAGTACGCCAGATTGCTGTCCCAGTCGCTGCAGCTTGACGTGATCCAGCTCGATCTGCTCGGGTAGCCAGGTAAATACGGCGGCGCAGTGACCATTGCCCAGACTGCGCTCCAGGGTTTGCTGCCAGTTCTTGATTTTGGGGCTATGTACCACCAGCACTCTCTTGGGATCGATACCTCGCTCTTCCAGACGGCTGACTGTGGGGCGTCCCGGCGGGGCGATCAACAAGATCCAGCCGGTATGAGAGTCACCTAACTTGCTCAGTTCGCTCAGAAACTGATCATCAGACTGGATAGTCACACCATCATGAGCCAACTCCGCTTTGCAGGCGGTTCTGGTTGGCCAGGGCTTGCTCATGACACGATTCATCGCAAAGGGCAGTGAGTGCAGGGGCTGGTTCATATATGGGATTCCTGTATGAATATCCAAGCTGTATGTGCATACAGTAGTTATATCCTGTGGCAGTGACAAGGTGTTTTTGCTGAAAAATGTGATGGTGTTAGCATGTGACGTTAGTAAGACTATGTTTTTAAAAGTTATTTAATATAAAACTGGCTGGGTGTTTTTCGTACTATGGACAAACCTTGCGTAACCGCCCATGGTTATACAGGTCATTTACAGGAGGTGCCGCCATGGATATCAGTACCTTGCAACGTCTTGATGCCAACATCTTGCTGGGCATCATCAATGAGAAGCTAAGGCTTGAGTGTGACGGGTTGGAGGAGTTGCTGGCCTATTACGATATGAGTGAAGAGCAGTTGGCAGGGCGTCTGGATCAGATTGGGTACCATTACGATCCATTGAGCAATCAGTTCAAAGCACATCTTTAAGGATGCAATGATTGCTTCATATTTATACGGTAATTTTTCAGGCACATTGAAACCGGTTTCAATGTGCCGTCTTGCTGCCTATTTTCAGGGATTTTCAAGGCTTGGCAATCTCTGAAAACCTATTCATGCCAGAATATTTTTATTTTTTCATTAAGCTTATGATAATAAAGGGAATGTTTGTTTTTGTGCGATCAATTTAAGGAAAGGGTTTTCAAGCTTTTCAGGCTGTTTTTATCGGTTAAAGTGTGACTTGCGTTAACTTTTAATTCTGCCGCTTTAGTTAGTATTCTCACGCCGGTACATATTTTGAGATAACAACAGCGCCGGTCCCGCAAGCGGGATAACAATTTTATTTGTAACGAAGGAATATGGTTTATGGCTACCAAGAAGAAGACAGACCAGGATCTCCAACTGGATAAAGATCAGCTCAAGGCGAGTATCGTGCGTCACCTGCGTTCTACCTTGGGAACAAGCGAACAGAAAGCCTCTCCCGAAGCGTGGTGGAAAGCCACTGCGGCGGCCGTCAATGAACAGGTGTACGAGCGCCTGACCCGCACTCAGCAGACTCATTTCAAGAAAGATACTCGTGCGATTCACTACCTCTCTGCTGAATTCCTGATGGGAAGATTGACCTCCAACAACCTGCACAACCTCTCCCTCTACAAGACTTGCGAAGAGGCGCTGGGCGAACTCGGCCTGGAACTGACCGACCTGTGCGAACAAGAGCCGGATATGGCACTTGGCAACGGCGGCCTGGGTCGTCTGGCTGCCTGCTTTATCGACTCGCTGGCCACCCTGAACTATCCGGCGGTTGGTTACGGTATCCACTACGAACACGGTCTGTTCCGTCAGGAAATTCAGGATGGTCGCCAGATTGAGCGCCCAGACTCCTGGCGTGAATATGGCAACCCCTGGGAGATCTGCCGTCCCGAGTCGGTGCAAGAAGTGCCGCTCTATGGCTACGTCGAGACCGTGTTTGGTGACAATGGCGGCCTGAAGAAGGTGTGGCACGCCGGTCGCAAGATTAAAGGGGTGCCTTGGGATATTCCGGTGGTCGGTTTTGGCGGTCACACCGTCAACATCCTGCGTTTGTGGGAATCCCGCGCCTCCGAGTTTTTCGACTGGGACGTATTCAACGCCGGTGGTTACATCGACTCCCAGGCTGAGAAAGCCCAGGCCGAGACCATATCCAAGGTACTCTATCCGAACGATGAGACCGATGCCGGTAAAGAGCTGCGTCTGATCCAGCAGTACTTCTTCTGTGCTTGCTCCATCAAGGACATCATGCGCCGCTACAAGCGGGTGCATGGCGCCGACTTCAGCAACTTTGCCGCGCAAATTGCCATTCAGCTCAACGATACTCACCCGACTGTCGCCATCCCGGAACTGATGCGGGTACTGGTTGACGAGGAAGATCTGAACTGGGATGCCGCTTGGGCCATCTGCTATCAGGTCTTCTCTTATACCAACCACACTCTGCTGCCGGAAGCGCTGGAGAAGTGGTCGGTCAGCCTGTTCGAGAAAGTACTGCCTCGCCATCTGGAGGTGATTTACGAGATCAACGCCCGCTTCCTGAACGAGTTGGTGGAGCCCAAGTGGCCGGGCAACGACGCCATCAAGGCCAAGCTCTCCATCATCGAAGAGGGGGCCGTGCGCAAGGTTCGCATGGGCAACCTGTGCGTGATCGGTTCGTCCAAGGTGAACGGTGTGGCCGAGATCCACTCCAAGCTGGTGAAGGAAGATCTCTTCCCCGAGTATGCCGAGCTGTGGCCGGAAAAAATGTGCAACGTGACCAACGGGGTAACCCCGCGTCGCTGGCTGCTGGCCTGCAACCCGGAGCTGGCGGGTCTCTACAACGAAGTGGTGGGCAAGGAGTGGCCGCTGCAACTGGACAAACTGCGTGGCGTGGTGAAATTTGCCGACGACAAGGCGTTCCAGCAGCAGTTCATGACCATCAAACGTCATAACAAAGAGAAGCTGGTCAAGGTCATCAAAGACGAAACCGGTATCGATGTCAGTGCCGAGGCGATCTTTGACGTTCAGATCAAGCGTCTGCACGAGTACAAGCGCCAGCAACTGAACCTTATTCACATCATGGCACTCTATCGTCGTCTGCTGGCCAACCCGGACTATGACATGCATCCGCGTGTGTTTATCTTCGGCTCCAAAGCGGCGCCCGGTTACAAGCTGGCCAAAGACATCATCTATGCCATCAACAAGCTGGCGGATCGGGTCAACAACGATGCTCGTATCCAGGGCAAGCTGAAAGTGGTGTTCATGCCGAACTACCGCGTGAGTCTGGCCGAGAAGTTGATCCCGGCGGCAGATGTCTCCGAGCAGATCTCTACTGCTGGTTACGAAGCATCCGGTACCGGCAACATGAAGATGGCACTCAACGGTGCAATCACCATCGGGACGCTGGATGGAGCCAACATCGAGATCGCCGAAGAGGCGGGGGCCGAAAACTGTGCCATCTTCGGTCTGAACGTGGACGAAGTGAAGTCGCTGAAGGCGCGCGGTTATAATCCGTACGACTTCTACTATGCCAACTCCGAGCTCAAGGCCGTGCTGGACTGGTTTGATACCGACTACTTCACGCCGGGTCGTCCGGGTGAGCTGGCCTCCATCAAGCGCTCTTTGCTGGAAGGGGGAGACCCTTACCTGACCTTGGCGGACTTCCAGTCCTACTCGGATGCACACAAGCTGATCGATACCTGGTATCGGGATCCGGCACTGTGGGCGAAGAAGGCTATCATCAACTCGGCCACCATGGGTAAGTTCAACTCAGACCGTTCCATCCAGGACTATGTGGATCGTATCTGGAAGCTGAAACCCTGCAACATCGGTTGATCACCTCTTAATATGAGAACCCCGCTATGCGGGGTTTTTTTATAGCTGCTTGGATTCGTAAATATTTGTACACCATTTGCAAAAAGCTTGATCATCTGTGATAGATGTACAGGGCATCACATATTATTTTAATGTCGTTATTACCAGCCTTTCCCGGGAACACCTCATCTCATGGCACCCGTATCGCTCATAAGTCTGAAGTCATCATCATGTGTACTCTCGCTGCTGTCGCATGGCACAAGCTGACGATGGTCAGGGATGTGACAGATGGCCGTTGGGGTGCAGGAAAAGAGAAAGCCCCGATGATACGGGGCTTTGTTGGAACCTGGTGTTGATTGAGGAGCCCGGCGAGCGAGCCACCAGCCATCAATGCAGTATGTCGCCCATAAAATAGGCAAGCAGGGTCAAAATGACGGTGAAGACCAGGTTCAGCACCAGGCCGGCCCGCATCATTTCACGCTGCTGGATATGGCCGCTGGCGAAGACAATGGCGTTGGGCGGGGTAGCCACTGGCAGCATGAAAGCGCAGGAGGCACCGACAGCGATCAGCACGGATACGACAATGGGAGAGACTCCCAGTGCCTCTGCGACTCCGGCAAACAGTGGAACCAGCAGAGCGGCGGTAGCGGTGTTGGATACCAGCTCGGTCAGGAACACCACGAAGGTGGCAAGACAGAGCAGGATGACGAAGATCGGCATGGTGGCCAGACCGTTGGATAGGTGCTCCGCCAGGAAGGCGTTGGCCCCGGTCTGCTTAAGGATGGCGCTCAGGGTCAAGCCGCCACCAAACAGCATCAGTACTCCCCAGTCGGTGTTCTGGTTGATGTCATCCCAGCTGGCCACCCGGCTGACGGCGATGGCGATGATGGCTCCCATGGCGATCAGTGTATCAAATTGAGGTATTCCTCCCAGCGCCTGGGCAATAGGCTGGGAGCCAATCCACAACAGCACTGTGGTCAGAAATATCAGCATGGTCACCTTGCGTTGGCCGGTCCACTCTATGGTCACTCGCTCGGTGCTGACCTGATGTGAGAGGTTGGGGCGGGTTACCAGATAGAGCAGCCCGATGCCTACTGGCATGAAGATGAGGACAACAGGAATGCCAAATTTCAGCCAGTCAGTGAAGCCCAGCCCCATCTGGGCGGCCGCAATGGCATTGGGCGGGCTGCCTACCAGGGTGCCGATGCCGCCAATACTGGCGCTGTAGGCAACACCAAGCAATACGAAGACCAGTGTGCGGCGCTCCTTGTGACTGTCGAGACCTTTGAGCATGCCAAGGGCCAGCGGCATCATCATGGCGGCGGTAGCGGTATTGCTGATCCACATGGAGAGTGCCGCAGTAATACTGAAGAGTACGATGGCAGCCCAGCCGAGGTGTCCCTTGGCGAGCTGCATCACCTTACCGGCAATCTGGGTGTCTAGCCCCTGTTTGGATAGCGCTGCCGCCAGGGCAAAACCGCCAAAGAAGAGGAACAACACCGGGTTTGCGAAGTCGGTCAACGACTTGCTCATATCAAACACCCCGAGCAGGGTGGCAAGTACCGGGATGGAGATCGCGGTGATAGTGATGTTGACCGCTTCGGTCAGCCAGAGAATAGCTATAAAGACCAGAATGCCCAGCCCCTTGTTGACCATAGGATCAAAAGGGAGCCAAGCGAGCATGATGCATAGCAGGAGCAGATCCAGGATCACGATCCCGGTCTTGATATCCAGCCAACGAGATGGAGTAGCGGGTACAGCCGATGTGTGCATATCGTTCTCTCGGTTAATTTATGGTTGTTTTTGTGTTGCCGAGATTACATCCATTCACTTGTTTGAAACAGGCTCACATATTGAAAATCAGTCTCTACTCACACACTCATTGATAAAAATGAGGAAATAAATACATAAATCAAACATTTCTGAAACATAAATTAAACATCCATGAACTGTTCCAGCCACTGCTTGAACATGTTCTTGGGCAGGGATCCATTTATCTGGTTCACCACTTTACCCTGTTTGAAGACCATTAGGGTGGGGATGCTGCGAATGGCGTAACGGGCGGCAATGGTGCTCTGCTGCTCGGTATCGACTTTGACAAAGCGCATCCGTGGTTCGAGTTCATGGGCAACATCATGAAATACTGGAGCAAACTGCTGGCAAGGGCCGCACCAGCTGGCCCAAAAATCGACAACGACCGGAATATCGGAGTTGATCAGGGTATCGAAGTTATCCGCCTTCCCGAGGCAAGGGGTTTGGCTGAACAGGGACGCCTTGCAGTGCCCACATTTGGCGGAGTGGGTTACATGGGTGGAGGGCAGGCGGTTTCTTGTAAAGCAGTGGCTACAATAAGTAGTGATAAATGACATAATAGTCTCCTTGAAGATCGGTTCTGGTGGCTGTGATGAAAATAGTGCCAGAGTTAAAATAGTGAAATAACGTTAACACAGCGCTCGGCTGGGGTGGACACTTCCACTCCGAGCTCTGCTCAAGCCGGACAATTCAGCGGCCATTATAAGTAGAGAGTCAAAACGGGATGAATAAAGGATCACGGAAGAGCCCTGTGGTACTGCTGCTTGTTGCTGCCTTGTTGCTCGGCTTCTTGGTTCTTTGCTGGCAACTGCTTAGTCAACAGCAGCGTGCATACAGCCTGAATCAGGCAGCGGAGGCAGTGCTGAACCGGATCAACACCGACAGTGTTTACCTGCTTGGTCGTGAGAGTGCCAATGATAGCAATGTTCAGCAACGGCTCGTCCAGTTATCCGGTATCCTCGATAGCTTTGTTCACAGGGTTCGTAGTGATGCTGAGGTTGAGCAAACGCCTCTTTCACAGAGGTTGCTGCAGGATTTGGATCTCTACCAGATGGAGCTGGCCAGACTGTACAGCATGGAAAAGGCGGTGGAATATATCGTGCAACCCTTTCAGCATCAGCTTGAGAAGGTACGCGCTATCACGCCGGCAGAGAGCCTCTTGCATCGTGATCTCAATGAGTTGGCCCAACTCAGCCATTTTTTGCAACACAGCGCCGATAACCAGTATCAGCAACAGCTGAGCTTGTTGCAGCGTGCTCTTGCTTCCCATTACGGCTCGCAACCCGAGGTGATCACCTTGGTTAACCTGAGCAAGGATTTGAGTCGTCAGGTGATGGCTTATCATACCCTGCGCCATCGTCTCATCGATATGCAGGTGAGCGATAACCTGGTGCGCTGGAAGATGGATAAGCTGGAGCGGGCTTCATCATTGCTGAACCGCTTCTATTTAATGGTGCTTGGCGGTGCCTTGATCAGTTTTGTGCTGGTGGCCTATACCCTATGGCGTCGTAATCAGAAGTTGAGCGAGTTGTCCCGTCAGACGGCCTTGCTGGCACAGGCCAAAAGCGATTTTCTGGCCAATATGAGCCACGAGATCCGCACCCCCATGAATGCCATCATCGGTTTCAGCTCACTGGCACTGCAGACCGAGCTGGATCAGCAACAACGGGACTATCTGGGCAAGATAAAGTCTTCATCAGATACCTTGCTGCTGCTTATCAACGACATTCTCGATCTGACCAAGGTGGAGTCCGGCAAGCTGACGTTGGAGGAGATCGACTTCGATCTCAGCGAGCAGCTCGACTCGCTGGCGGGCATGTTTGCCGATCTGGCGGAGCGCAAACATGTGGAGGTGATCATTCGCAAATCGCCGGAGGTGCCTGTCTTCTTGCGTGGGGATCCTCTGCGGCTGGGGCAGGTTCTGGTCAATCTGGTGAACAATGCCATCAAATTCACCGAACGTGGTGAGGTCGAAGTCTCCATCGATCTGGCCAACTCCCATCCAATGCGGATCCGCTTCAGTGTGCGCGATACCGGCATCGGCATTGCCGAAGAGAAGCAGACCCAACTGTTTCAGGCGTTTACCCAGCTGGAGGCGGGCAATACCCGCAAATATGGCGGCTCGGGTCTTGGGCTCAATATTTCCCAGCGGCTGGTGGAGCTGATGGGGGGGCGGATCACCGTAGAGAGCAAGCCTGGCGTCGGCTCTCTGTTCAAGTTCGATATCCCGATGGCGCAGGCGGTCTACGGTGTGGCTGGACGGAAAGTTTTCTTCGAAAACCAGCCGCTGGTGATGGTGATGGATGACAACGAACTGGTGCTGGATCTGGCTCGGGACATCCTGACTCGGGCGGGTGTGCGAGTGCTGCCGGTCAACTCCCTTTCCCGTGCCCGTCAATTATTGCGTGAAGAGGGGCCCAATCTGCGGTTGGCAATCCTCGACTGGCGCATGGGGCAGGAGGATGGACTCGATCTGGCGCTGGAGATGTATCAGCACAGCCAGTGGCGGCGGATACCCATCCTGATGATCAGCGCCTGGGCCAGAGAGGGGCTGCACGCCCGGATGGACAGCATGGGGCTGACCCATTTTCTGCCCAAGCCGATGACCGAGAATGCCCTGCTGGCCAAGGTGGACGAGTTGCTCAATGGCAGCTCTTATGAACTCAATCTGCGCAAGGCAGAGGCTCAGGGGGATCAGCAGCACTTCAAATCCCTGTTGCAGGGTACCCGAGTGCTGTTGGCCGAAGACAACCGGGTCAATCAGCAGCTCATCATCGAATATCTACGTCGGGTCGATGCGGTAGTGTGCGTGGTTAACAATGGTCGCGAGGCGGTGGAGCGGGTTGCCGAGCAGCCTTTTGACGTGATCCTGATGGACCTGCAGATGCCGGTGCTGGACGGACTCGATGCCACCCGCCAGATCCGCAAAATGGTCGACAAGCACGATGTGCCCATCATAGCCCTCACTGCCAGCGCCATGCATGGAGACAAGGAGCGCTGCCTGGGGGTGGGGATGAATGGTTACGTCACCAAGCCGGTGAGCAAGCTGGATCTTTACAACAACCTGCTGCAGTGGGTGAAGCCGCAAGGGGTGGAGCAGGCGGGGATCATGGAGGTGAAACCGCCGGATATGATGGGGATCCTCGATCTGCAGGATGCCCTCAAGCGGCTGGAGCAGGACAAGGAGGCATTGCAGATCCTGTTCAAGCTGTTTATGTCGGAGCACAAGGACGATCTGTGGGAGATCCGTTCCGCCTTGCGCCGTCAGCAGCCCGAGGTGGCCAGCAAGCTACTGCACACCCTCAAGGGGGTGTCTGCCAATATCTCGGCGGCCCGTCTGCAATTGGTGGCTGGCGAGCTGGAGTGGCGCCTGCGGCAAAACGAGGTGCTGAGCGAGGCGGATCTGGAGCAGTTGCAACAGGTCTTCAGCCAGACCCGGGAAGAGGTGTCACACTTCCTGTTGACCGGTGAGCAGCATGAAAATTCGTATAATCCCTATTCATCAGGGGATGATCGCATGTCACAGTGAATTAAATAGTAATTATTCTCAACCATCCCGGTTCGGGATATGATGAGCTTTCGTTCAAATCGCCTCCAGCCGGAGGCGATTGTTTTCATTGTTCTATTTCTGCGTGGCTTCTCTGATGGCCGCTCCTTGGAGCGGTCACGGGCAGAGAGCGCTAAAGGTTGGTGGTGTGAGCGTATTTCTACGATTGAGCTGGTTTTTCAAGGAGCAGTGGCCCCGTTATCTGGCTGCCATCTCCCTGCTGCTGATGGTGGCCCTGTTGACCGTTATTCCACCCAAAGTGGTGGGCTGGGTGGTGGATGGCATCACCAAGGGCGGTCTCGACAATGGTACCCTGATGCGCTATCTGGCGGGGCTGTTTGGTCTGGGTGTGCTGATTTATCTGCTGCGCTACGTCTGGCGGGTGATGCTGTTTGGTGCCTCTTACCGTCTGGCCTATGTGTTGCGCAATCGCCTGTTCAGCCATTTCACCCGGATGAGCCCAGATTTTTATCAGCGCCACCGTACCGGCGATCTGATGGCCCATGCCACCAATGACATTCAGGCTGTGGAGATGACCGCTGGCGAAGGGGTGCTAACCCTGGTGGACTCCATCATGGTCGGGGTATTGGTGCTCTCCATCATGTGCAGCCAGTACTCCTGGCAGTTGACGCTGGTCTCCTTGCTGCCGCTGCCGGTGATGGCCTATTTCATGAACCGCTTCGGCACCCAGATCTACACCCAGTTCAAGGCGGCGCAAGGGGCCTTCTCCAGGCTCAACAACAAGACCCAGGAGGCCCTTTCCGGCGTGCGGGTGTTGAAATCCTATGCGGTTGAATCGCTGGAAGATGAAGGCTTTGCCGAGCTGACCAAACAGGCGGGGGAGCGCAATATGGCGGTGGCCCGCATCGATGCCAAGTTCGATCCGGTCATCTATCTCTGTATCGGTTGCTCCTACTTCCTCGCGGTGGCGGGGGGCAGTGTGCTGGTGCTGCGCGATGAGCTGACTCTGGGTGAGCTCACCAGCTTCACCATGTACCTCGGCCAGCTGATCTGGCCGATGTTTGCCATCGCCTGGCTGTTCAACATCATCGAGCGGGGCAGCGCCGCCTACTCCCGTATCGAAAGCCTGCTGGGGGAGCGCAGCGATATCGAAGAGCCCGCCCAGCCGGCCGCGTTTACCTCTGCCTTTCCTTTGCAGATCAAAGGGGTGAGCTATCAAGTTGAGCAGCGCACCCTGCTTGCGGATATCGACGTTACCCTCAAGCAAGGGGGGATGCTCGGGGTGGTGGGGCGCACCGGGGCAGGCAAGAGCTCCCTGCTCAAGCTGTTGATGCGCCTTGCCAATCCGACTCACGGTTCGATTGTCATGGGTGGCGTTCCGATTGACCAGCTGCCGCTCGCCACACTGCGCAGCCAGTTTGCCTATGTGCCGCAGGAGCCATTCCTGTTTTCCACCACTATCGCCGCCAATATCGCCCTGGGCAAACCCGATGCGAGCCGCGAGGAGGTCGAACGGGTGGCGCGCATTGCCTGTGTCCACGATGATATCGTGCGTTTCCCCAAGGGCTATGAGACCGAGGTGGGGGAGAAAGGGGTGACCCTCTCCGGCGGCCAGAAACAGCGGCTGGCCATTGCCCGCGCCCTGCTGCTGGATGCGCCCATTCTGGTGCTCGATGATGCGCTCTCGGCGGTGGATGCCCACACCGAGCAGCAAATTCTGCACGCTCTCAAAGCCCATCGTCGCACCCTGATCCTGGTCAGCCATCGCATGACAGCGGTGGAGCAGGCAGACGAGATCCTGGTGCTGGAGCAGGGGGCCGTTAGCGAACGGGGTCATCACGGTGCCCTGATGGCGCACAATGGCTGGTATGCAGATATGGTGCGTTATCAGCGTCTCGAAGAAGCGGTGGAGGAGAGCCTGTGAATCCGACCATTAAACGACTGCTCGCTTACTGCGCCCAGTATCCTCGCTGGCTTATTCAGGCGGGGATCTGTTTGCTGCTTGCCACCGGCGCCGAAGTGGCCGGGCCGCTGCTGATCAAGCTCTTTATCGATGACTATCTGGCGCCTCGCAATATCGTGCTGCCCACCATAGCCCTGATTGCAGCGGGCTATCTGGGTTTGCAGGTGCTGTCGGCGGCGGGTTTCTATTTGCAATCCTTGCGCTTCAATCGCATCGCTCAGGCGGTGGTGCAAACCCTGCGCGAGCAGGTATTTGCTACCGCCATCCGTTTGCCGGCCCGCTACTTTGACAAGCATCGCTCCGGCTCGCTGATTTCCCGCATCACCAACGACACCGAGGCGATCATGAACCTCTATGTGCAGGTGATCGGCTTGCTGGTGCAAAAGGTGGTGCTGTTGTGCGGCATCCTCATCTCCATGGCGCTGCTGGATCTGCGGCTGATGCTGGTCTGCTCCCTGTTGCTGCCCGCAGTGGGTGGGGTGATGTGGCTCTACCAGAAACTGAGCGTGCCAGTGGTGCGAGCGACCCGCAGTCTGCTCTCCGACATCAACAGCCGCCTCAACGAGTCGCTGCAGGGGATGCCGGTTATTCAGGCGATGGTGCAGGAGCGCCACTTTGCCAACGCCTTTGCCGAGGTGAACCAGCAACACTGGTCGGCACGGATCAAGAGCCTCAAGATCAACGGCATTTTGCTGCGTCCGCTCATCGATCTCTTCTACATGATGGTGCTGATCGGCCTGTTGGCGCTGTTCGCCCACGAGGGGGGGAGCCACGCGGGTGCCATTCAGGTGGGTGTGCTCTACGCCTTTATCAGCTATCTGGGGCGGATGATCGAGCCGCTCATCGAGATGACCAACCAGCTTAACCAGCTGCAGCAGGCGATGGTGGCGGGGGAGCGGGTCTTTGCCCTGCTCGATGAAACCCGCGAAAGCACCGAGGGCGTGCTGCGCCCGCTGGAAGGGCGGGTCAGTTTCGAGCGGGTGAGCTTCTCCTACGATGGTGAGCAGCAGGTGTTGCGGGAGGTCAGCTTTGCCGCAAAACCGGGCCAGATGCTGGCGCTGGTGGGCCATACCGGCAGCGGCAAGTCCACCATCATCAGCTTGCTGATGGGCTTCTATCCGCTGGATCAGGGGCAGATCCGCTTCGATGATCACGCACTGGATACCCTGTCGCTGGCGGCGGTGCGCCGCAGCATCGGGTTGGTGCAGCAGGATCCCTTTATCTTCGTCGGCACTCTGGCGGAGAACCTGCGTCTCGGCCGCGCCGGCATAGATGACGCGCGACTCTGGCAGGCGCTGAGCGAGGTGCAGCTGGCCGAGTTTGTGCACAGCTTGCCACAGGGGATCAACACCCTGATGGAGGAGGGTGGCAAGAACCTCTCCGCCGGTCAGCGGCAACTGCTCTCCTTTGCCCGTGCACTGGTGGGAGATCCGCGTATCCTCATTCTGGATGAAGCGACGGCGAGCGTGGACTCCCAGACCGAGTTGGCGCTGTCGCAGGCGATCTCTGCTGCCCGTCGTGGCCGCACCACCATCGCCATCGCCCACCGCCTCTCGACCATCGTCGATGCGGACGAGATCCTGCTGCTCTCCCGCGGTCAGGTGAATGAGCGGGGTACCCATGGTGAGTTGATGGCCCTCGGCGGTCACTATGCCCAGCTGTTCGAGATGCAGAGTCAGGGGGCTTGGCTGGAAGAGAAGCGCGCCTGAGCGGCACATTTGCTGTAACAGCGACATGAACGAAAAGAGGGAACCGGTGCGGTTCCCTCTGTTTTTTTGGGTTGGGCAAAGGTCGTAACCGTGATCCCTGTGCTTGTCGAATGGCGCAGATGCAGGCAACATGTTGTTTACATTAACTCGTCGGATCAGTTCGCATATGGATTTGCAACGCTTCAAAGCCAATCTGGCGCTTCGGCTGTTTGCCTGGCGCTATATTCCCATCATCGGTTTTTGTGCCCCGATCATCGAAGAGATGAACGCCAAGGCGCTGCGCATTCGCATTCCCCTTGGCTGGCGTACCCGTAACCACCTGGGCAGCATGTATTTTGGCGCGCTGGCGACCGGCGCCGATCTGGTAGGTGGTCTGCTGGTGATGGAGAAGGGGCGGCAGCGGCGCAAGAAGGTGCACTTCGCCTTCAAGGATGTGCAGGGGGAGTTTTTGAAACGACCTGAGGGGGATGTGCAGTTCGACTGCGCAGCGGGGGAGGAGATTGACGCCATGATCGACGAATCGCTGGCGAGCGGTCAGCGCATCAATCGCCCCATCCGGGTGGTGGCCACCTGTCCGTCATTGAACGGGGATGAGGCGATGGCGCGTTTTGTGCTGACCCTGTCGATCAAGGCCAGCTAGCGGGTTGCCGGACAGTGGCTCCCCAAGACGGGATTAGCCAATCTCCGGGCTGACGCCCTCTTTCACCACGACCTTCATGCCGTTGAAGTTGACCACCTGTTCGGCCACGATCTTGCAGCGCTTGCGAGTCTCGACCTGACCGTCCACCTCGACCAGCCCTTCGGCAACGAGGGCTTTGGCGGCGCCGCCACAATCGGCCCACCCCTGATGTTTGATAAGGTCACACAAGGCAACGAAGGGGTGACCTTCGAGCAGAAACGTCTCCATGGGAAATCCTCTAGATGGATGAATGCCGGATACAGCAGGGCGACTATTTTAGGCAGTTCGCTCAGGCAAAGAAAGGAAGAGGGACTACTCGCTGTGAAAAAGTGGCCGATTGTTCTTGAGGTGGCGCTTTCGCAAGTCCTGATGGAGAGGTGAGAGGGCCAACCGTGACGTATCGTGACGCACCTCGTCCCTGCTGGTGTGCCCACACTCTCCCCTGACTGTTAGGATCGGGCCACTCTCTATGGCCCAAGGAACTTCCCATGACACTCTCCCGCCTGCTGCTGGCATGCAGCGCCCTTACTCTGTGCGGTGTCGCGCAGGCCAGTACTCCGGTGCAGGTCTCGTTGCCCGGGGTCAATTTGCCCGCGTCCCATCAGGTGGAAGGGGCGCGCGCCTCGCTGCTCTACGGTCGGACCGGTCAGGTGAAGGGCATTGATCTGCCGATCTTCGCCCTCTCCGATGTGGATCAGTTCAGCGGCCTGCAGCTCGGGGTATTCCTGGGTGCTGGTCGGGTGCGCCACCAGTTTGGCGGGGTCGCCATCAACGCCATCAACTGGCACGAAGGGCAGGATACCGGCGTCAATCTGGGGCTGGTCAACCTGACCAACAATGTACAGGGGCTTAACTGGGGGGCGGTCAATATCGCCAAGGGCAATGCGCTGGCCAACGTCGGCTTCGTCAACTATGCCGAGCGTACCACCTTCCAGATTGGCTTTATCAATGCGACCAAGCACCTCGATGGCTTGCAGATCGGGCTGGCCAACTATGCCGCCAACGGCGTGTTCCCCATTTTGCCGCTGGTGAACTTCCAGAAATCGTTCTGAGTGGGCGGTTCGCTTTGCGTTAAAGGCATCTGCTGATTACCCTGTGCCTCTTGCAACTTGTGACAGGCGAACAGAGGTAATTGATGACGGCAGGGCAGATGAGTGCAATCGGGATCGGCTGGGATGTGCGTGGCTGGCAGGGCAGTGCCCAGGCGGTGGCCGTGGTGGGCTGGCAGGCCTACTCCAACAGCCTGCACTGGCTCGGGGTGTCGCCGCTGTTTCGCCTGAGCTCGCGGGTGGCGCCGGATCTGGCCGCCCTGCTGCGTCCGGCCCTGCAAAACGAGCTGACCCAGGTGCAGGTAGAAGCCTGCCCGCAACTGGCGCTCGGTATCGATGCGCCGCTCGCCTTTCCCCGTGCCTTGCGGGATCTGCTCAACGGCCAGCCACACAGCTGCGCCGTGCCCGAGCGGGAGATAGACAACCACTACGCCTATCGCGACTGCGAGCGCTGGTTGTATCAGCAGTACGGCAAGAAGCCGCTGTCGGCCACCTTCGATCGGCTCGGCAACAACGCCACCCTGGCGCTCTCCATGCTGCCGCGGCTCTCGGATCTGCAACTGGTGCCGACCGTTGCCCCGAAGGCCAGTCGTGCCGTGCTGGAGGTCTATCCGGCATTGGCCAAAGTGGGCGGCAAGGCCTCCCCGGCACGGCCCGAGCTGGCGGCGCTGCTGCCTGCGGACGTGCAGGTCGGCACCGATCGCTACGATGCGGCGCTCTGCGCCCTGATGGCGCTGCAATATGCCGCTGGTGGCAAGGTGACGGTATTGCCTGAGCTGATTTCGCCACCCAGTGACATGCCGTGTGATGAGGGATGGGTCTATCACTTTGCCCGTCATGGCGTTGAGCACAACGGCATGTGACGACGGGGACGCGGCACATCATGGCGCTGCTCATCCTGTCGATGCGGGCCAAATGGCGCAAAAAACCTGTCTTTAGTCAGGAAATTGCCTGTTCATCCCGCGCCAAGGTGGCGCATCGTTATCTTCATCCGATATATTGCCCACCTTGCTGATCCTTTGCTGTGGTATTCCCGATGAAATCCGTTCTCTCTATTCAGTCCCACGTGGTCTTTGGTTGTGCTGGCAACAGCGCGGCCGTCTTCCCCATGCGCCGCCTCGGCATGGATGTATGGCCCATCAACACGGTGCAGTTTTCCAACCACACCCAATATGCCCAGGGGTGGCAGGGGATGGCGATGCCGGCGGGTCATATCAGTGCGCTGGTGAACGGATTGGGCAATATCGAGGTGTTGAGCCAGTGTAACGCCGTGCTGAGCGGTTACCTTGGCTCCGCCGAGCAGGGGGACGAGATCCTGACCGTGGTCAACGCCGTCAAGGCGGCCAACCCCGATGCCATCTACTTCTGCGACCCCGTGATGGGTCACCCGGAGAAGGGGTGTATCGTTGCTCCCGGCGTCACCCGTTTCCTGACCGAGCAGGCGCTGCCGGTGGCCGACATGATGGCCCCCAATCTGCTGGAGCTGGAGACCCTCTGCGACACTCATCTGGCGGATTTGGATCAAACCCGCGCCGCTGCCCATCAACTGCTGGCTCGCGGCGTCAAGCTGGTGCTGGTCAAGCATCTCGGTCGTGCGGCGCAGGACTCCAGCCGCTTCGAGATGCTGCTGGCCACCCCGCAAGGGGATTACCTGATTGCCCGTCCGCTTTATGACTTTGCCCGCCAGCCGGTGGGGGTGGGCGATCTTATCAGCGCCCTGATGCTGGCGAATTTGCTGGCCGGTCACGATGCGGTCAGCGCGTTCGAGCGCACCAACGCCTCGGTGGATGCGGTGCTGCAGGAGACCTGGCGCCAGCAGGCTTACGAGCTGCAACTGATCGCCGCGCAAGATGCGTTTGATTCGCCGAAGGTGGAGGTGCGAGCGGTGATACTGCCCTGATTGCTGCCATGTCTGAAGCAAAAGAGGTGAGCCATTGGCTCACCTCTTTTTTGTTTGTATCGCTCCCGGCTATGGGGTCAGCGGATCAACCCCTGCTCAACCAGCCAGGCAAAAAGCAGACGAGAGACGGGGGAGAGCTCATCGAGGTGAGAGCTATCGAGCCAGCGCAGCTCGGCAATTTCGGCCGAGGCGATTGGGGTGCCGCTCGCTTCGCCGGTGTAGCAGCGCAGTCGCACCTCGACTCCTGCCGGTTTGCCATCGGCCTGGGCGCTGAACTCGCAGGCAAAGCGCAGGGTATCGGGCTGCAGGGTGACAGCCAGCTCCTCCTCAATCTCGCGGATCAGCGCCGCCTCGTCGCTCTCACCCGGTTCCCGCTTGCCGCCGGGGATGTAGTAGATGGCTTTGCCGTGGGAGCGGGCGCAGAGCAGTTGCCGATCTTTAAAGGTGAGCCAGGCGAGTTTGTCGATCATCCGTTTTCTCTCCGATGGGGTTACCGTGATGAGCAGTGGCGCACTCAAGCGCACCGTTGTTTTGCATGCAGGCAGCCTAACAAAGATGAGGTTGAGTCCCAAGGAGAAAGAGGGGAGAGGCAGGAAACGCACTGTTTCCTGCGTGGTGACCAGCGTAGCTGGAAGAGTACGCAATGGCTGTTTCACCACAGCCTTCTCGTCCCTAAAAAAGTGGACTGGCGCACACCACGACAGGGCCGGACTGGGCGAAGGCGGGGCCCTTGTGGTTTAATCTTGCCACTTTAGCGGTAGTGGGCGACGGGCCTGCTACCTTGCGTGGTCAAGATGCAGGTGAGCAAGATGCAGATAGCAGCAGAGAGCAAATTTATCGGACTCGGGGTCGCGGGGAATTTCGCCGGTCATCTGGAGCAGGCGGGTGAAGCGTCGGATTTCGTGGCGGTAGTCGTGCGGGATACCACGGCGCCCAAGGCGCTGTTCCCCTTTTTCGTGCCGGGCCATCCGGGTCAGCTCGGGGTATTCCCGTTGAGCGACAAGGCTATCTTCCTGCCGGAGGCGGCGGTCAGTGGTGACGAGAAGGTGCAGATCGAGCCGGAAGTGGCCCTCTGGTGCGAGCTGGAGTATGCCGGCAAGCAGGTGGTAGCGATCCATCCCCGTGCCTTTGGCGCCTATAACGACTGCTCCATCCGTCGTCCCAATGCCAAGAAGATCAGCGAGAAGAAGAACTGGGGCGAAGAGAGCAAGGGGTTGGCGGCCAATCTGCTGCCGCTTTCCGGTTTTGCCGCCGGTTGCGAGCTCGATGACTATCGCATCGCTTGCTATCTGGAGCGCGATGGCGAGCTGCACGCTTACGGGGTAGACAGCGCCGCCATCGACTACAGCTACTTCCACGGCAAGCTGCTCGACTGGGCCATCGACAAGTTCAATCATCAGCAGGATGAGGGGCCGGCGGAGCACATTCAGGGACTGCTGGCGCAGGCGGGACATCCTCCCCATGCGCTCATCAGTATCGGTGCCACCCGCTATACCCCGTTTGGCGAGACCCACTTCCTCAAACCGGGCGACACCTCCTGCGTGGTGGTCTACCCGGGCAGCCGTTATAGCGAAGCGGATATTCGCGAAGCGATCCGCAGCCGCCACTTTGATGCTGATATGTCGGTGCTGCTGCAAGCGGTACAGGCGCGCTAATCAGGTTGGCTCGCGGGGAGGTCACAGTCATCCTGCGGGCTGCAACAAAGAGTCATTGATGAAGATTGATACTGCAACGCGGGCCGATTATCCGGCCCTGATCGCGCTGTGGGAGGCCTCGGTGCGGGTGTCCCACCACTTCCTGCCCGAGGCCGAGATCCTCGCGCTCAAGCCGCTTATTCTGGAGCACTACTTCGATGCGGTGACACTGCACTGTGCCCGCACAGAAGAGGGGCGTATTGCCGGTTTTTGCGGGCTATGCGATGGCAAGATAGAGATGCTGTTTGTGGCACCGGCGGTGCGCGGCAGTGGCGTGGGGCGTTTGCTGGTGGCACATGCCATCAGCCAGTGCGGCGCGACGCTGGTTGACGTCAACGAGCAGAACGAACAGGCGGTGGGCTTCTATCTGAAGATGGGATTCACCGTGACGGGCCGCTCGCCGCTGGATGGTCAGGGCAAGCCCTATCCGCTGCTACATATGGCGCTGGCGCCGACCTGATCGTGCCTGATGAGGCGCAGTACCCATAAACCAACGGGGGATGGCATCAGCCATCCCCCGTTTTTTGATAGTGTTTGTTACTTGCTGGCGACCTTGTTCACCACCTTGATCAGCTGATAGCGCAGGGAGGGGGCATCGGCTGGTACATCGGTGAGCTGCTCCTTGCTGACTGTGAGCTGATACCGGTAGCCCGGCTCGAACTGGAAACCTTCAATATTCTGGTAGAACAGCGTCCAGGGCTGCTGCTCATCACTGCGAACCTGCATGCACTGCATCGGGCCAACCCCGACGCAATCGACCAGCTGGCTGTTGATATAGAGGGTCTCACCCTGTTGGACCGTGGTGCCCTGACAGGCGGTGAGCAGCAGGACGGCGCTGGCAAGCAGAGGTTTCATAAGGGCTCCTTGAGCTGAAAAGGGCATTAAAGCGGCAAACAAAAAGGCGGTCAATGACCGCCTTTGTAACAAACCATGTTGATTCAGTTCATTAGCGTTGATCAAGCGGCGTGAAGTCCCGTTGCGGGTGGCCCACGTAGAGCTGGCGCGGGCGGCCGATCTTGCTATCCGGATCGGAGTGGAACTCGTTCCAGTGGGCAATCCAGCCGATGGTACGGGAGATGGCGAAGATCACGGTGAACATGTTCATCGGGATACCGATCGCCTTCATGATGATACCGGAGTAGAAGTCCACGTTCGGGTAGAGTTTCTTCTCGATGAAGTAGGGGTCGGAGAGCGCGATGCGCTCCAGCTCCATGGCCACGTCCAGCAGCGGATCCTTGATCTGCAGCTCGGTCAGTACTTCGTGGCAGGTTTCGCGCATCACGGTGGCACGAGGGTCATGGTTCTTGTAGACACGGTGACCGAAGCCCATCAGACGGAACGGATCGTTCTTGTCCTTGGCCTTGGCGATGTACTCGGGGATGCGATCCACCGAGCCTACTTCCTCCAGCATGCGCAGGCAGGCTTCGTTGGCACCACCATGGGCCGGACCCCACAGGGAGGCGATACCTGCGGCGATACAGGCAAACGGGTTGGCACCGGAGGAGCCAGCCAGACGGACGGTTGAGGTAGAGGCATTCTGCTCGTGATCCGCATGGAGGGTAAAGATGCGGTCCATGGCGCGTTCGACCACCGGATTGACCTTGTACTCCTCGGTCGGTACCGCAAACATCATATGCAGGAAGTTGCCTGCATAGGAGAGGGCGTTGCGCGGATGCATGAACGGCTGGCCGATGGAGTACTTGTAACACATGGCCGCCAGGGTCGGCATCTTGGAGATGAGGCGGAAGGCGCAGATCTCGCGGTGCTGTTCGTTGTTGATGTCCAAGGCGTCGTGATAGAAGGCAGAGAGTGCGCCCACCACACCACACATGATGGCCATGGGGTGGGAGTCACGACGGAAGCCGCGGAAGAAGAAGGCAATCTGCTCGTGCACCATGGTATGGCGGGTCACGGTACGCTGGAAATCGGCAAACTGTGCCTTGGTGGGCGCCTCGCCGTAGAGCAGGATATAGCAGACTTCGAGGTAGTTGGACTCTTTGGCCAACTGGGCGATGGGGTAGCCACGGTGCAGCAAGACACCCTGATCCCCGTCAATGTAGGTGATGGCAGATTTGCAAGAACCGGTCGCCATAAAGCCCGGGTCAAAGGTGAAATACCCTTGCCCACCCAGCTTTCTAACATCGACAACATCCGGTCCAACGGTTCCAGAGAGGATCGGCAGTTCAACCGGATCTTTCCCGGGCAGGTGTAGGGTGGCTATCTTATCAGCCATAGCACGTCTCCTTTGCTCTTTATAATTTGGTTCCAGTCCTACTCTATTACGACTTTTATGACGCTGGCAAAGGTTGTTACCCATACCGAGGTGGCTGGAGCGCCCTATTTGAAACAGAGTTCCCTATCAATGTCAATTTTGCTGGGGCGGCATTAAAGGCATTAACGGAATGTTAAATTAAATATGCGATCAAGTTTGCGGTTTTGTGTTTTCTTTGTAGCTGTTTGATTGTCTTCGGTTAAGGCCGTCGATATACTGCGCCACGTGGGTCATGGCTGCTGGTGTTTGAAACGCTTTGGCAAAGCCTGATGTGAAACCAAAAATTCGCGTTTTGGCTTTTTCAGAGTGTTTTGGTAACAAATAGCCAACAATCACCATCCCGTGCCCTCAAGTGTGAGTTAAAACAATAACTAACGTGCTCAATAGAGCTGAGTGGGCAAGCGTGAAAAACAAACAGAGACCGGTCAACCTCGACCTACAAACGATCAGCTTTCCTGTCACTGCCATCGCCTCCATCCTGCACCGTGTTTCAGGGGTTATTACCTTTGTTGCACTGGGCATCTTGCTGTGGATGCTTGGCACTTCACTCGCCTCTCCCGAAGGATTTGAGACCGTGGTGTCCATCATGGACAACTTCCTGGTCAAATTCGTATTGTGGGGGATCCTGACTGCGCTGGCTTACCACATTGTGGGCGGTTTGCGTCATCTGGTCATGGACATGGGCTATTGGGAAGAGCTGGAATCCGGTAATCAGAGTGCCCGTGTGGCCTTCGTGATCACCGCGATCCTGGCTGTATTAGCGGGAGTGCTTGTATGGTAACCAATTCTGCAACTTTCGGGCGCAGCGGCGTTCACGATTACATCCTGATCCGCGCCACCGCCCTCATCATGACCTGCTATGTCCTCTATCTGGTGAGTTTTGTCGCGTTCAACGACATCACCTACGAGGTGTGGACAGGTTTCTTCGCCAATACCTTCACCAAGGTATTCACCCTGTTGGCCCTGCTCTGCGTACTGATCCATGCCTGGATCGGTCTGTGGCAGGTGTTGACCGACTATATCAAGCCGGTAGGGCTGCGCGGGGCGCTGCAATTTGCCCTGGTCGTGGTGCTGTTTGTCTATCTGATGACGGGTTTCGTCGTGCTGTGGGGTGTGTAAGGTGACTATTCCAACTCGTGAATTTGATGCTGTGGTGATTGGTGCCGGTGGTGCCGGTATGCGCGCCGCGCTGCAGATTGCCCAGTCCGGCAAGAGCTGCGCTCTGTTGTCCAAGGTTTTTCCAACCCGTTCTCACACTGTTTCCGCTCAGGGCGGGATCACGGTTGCGCTGGGCAATGCCCACGACGACAACTGGCAGTGGCACATGTATGACACGGTAAAAGGTTCCGATTACATCGGTGATCAGGAAGCCATTGAATACATGTGCAAAACCGGTCCCGAGGCTATCTATGAGCTGGAGAACATGGGCTTGCCCTTCTCCCGTTTCGATAACGGGTCTGTCTACCAGCGTCCGTTTGGTGGTCAGTCCAAGAATTTCGGTGGCGAGCAGGCTGCTCGTACCGCAGCGGCCGCCGACCGTACCGGTCACGCCCTGCTGCACACCCTCTATCAGCAGAACGTCAAGAACAAGACCACCGTCTTCTCCGAGTGGTATGCGCTGGATCTGGTGAAAAACCAGGATGGCCACGTGGTGGGTTGTACCGCCATCGATATGGAGAGCGGTGAAGTCGTCTACTTCAAGGCCAAGGCCACCGTGCTGGCGACTGGCGGTGCCGGTCGTATCTACCAGTCCACCACCAATGCCCACATCAACACAGGTGACGGCGTCGGCATGGCGCTGCGTGCCGGCGTCGGCGTGCAGGACATGGAGATGTGGCAGTTCCACCCGACCGGTATCGCCGGGGCAGGGGTGCTGGTAACCGAAGGCTGCCGTGGTGAAGGCGGCTATCTGCTCAATAAAGATGGCGAGCGCTTCATGGAGCGTTACGCCCCGAACGCCAAGGACTTGGCCGGCCGCGACGTGGTGGCCCGCTCCATCATGATCGAGATCCGTGAAGGCCGTGGCTGCGACGGTCCCTGGGGCCCGCACATCAAGCTCAAGCTGGATCACCTCGGCAAAGAGGTGCTGGAATCCCGTCTGCCGGGGATCTGCGAGCTCTCTCGCACCTTCGCCCACGTGGATCCGGTCAAAGAGCCGATCCCGATCATCCCGACCTGCCACTACATGATGGGTGGCGTGCCGACCAACGTGAATGGCCAGTGCCTGACCCAGGACAAGAACGGCAACGATGTGCCGGTGGTCGGTCTGTTTGCGGTGGGCGAGATTGCCTGCGTCTCGGTGCACGGCGCCAACCGTCTGGGTGGCAACTCCCTGCTGGATCTGGTGGTGTTCGGCCGCGCGGCCGGCATGCATCTGGTCAACACTCTGGGCGAGATGGAACATGGTCGCGATGCCTCTGAGTCGGATCTGGATGCCGCACTGGCCCGCTTCAACCGCTGGGAAAATTGCCGTGACGGGGAAGACCCGGTGCAGATCCGCAAAGACCTGCAGCGCTGCATGCAGAACAACTTCTCCGTGTTCCGCGAAGGGGCTGCGATGGCAGAGGGGCTGGCCGAGCTCAAGGTTATCCGCGAGCGCCTCAAGTCAGCCCGTCTGGATGACACCTCCAAAGAGTTCAACACCCAGCGCATCGAGTGCCTGGAGCTGGACAACCTGATGGAGACGGCGTTTGCCACGGCGGTTGCCGCCAACTTCCGTACCGAGAGTCGCGGTGCTCACTGCCGCTTCGACTTCCCGGATCGCGACGATGAGAACTGGCTGTGCCACAGCCTCTATCATCCGGACACCGAGTCCATGACCCGTCGTGCTGTCAACATGTCACCCAAGACCCGTGAGGCGTTCCCGCCCAAGGTTCGGACTTACTGATTGCGGAGCCAGCCCTATGAACGTCACATTCTCTGTCTACAGATACAATCCGGATGTTGATAACGTCCCCCATATGAAGGATTATCATCTTGATATTCCTGAAGGTTCCGACATGATGGTGCTCGATGCACTGATCCAGTTGAAAGAGCTGGATCCCACGCTCGCCTTCCGCCGCTCCTGCCGCGAAGGGGTTTGTGGATCTGACGGTCTCAACATGAATGGCAAGAACGGTCTTGCCTGCATCACCCCGCTCTCCGATTTGCTGAAGAAGGGCAACAAGGTCGTTATCCGCCCCTTGCCCGGCCTGCCGGTGATCCGTGATCTGGTGATCGACATGACCCAGTTCTACACCCAGTGGGAGAAGGTCAAACCCTTCCTCATCAATGAAGACAAGTTGCCGCCGGTGCGTGAGCACCTGCAATCCCCCGAAGAGCGTGCCAAGCTGGATGGCCTGTACGAGTGTATTCTTTGTGCCTGCTGCTCCACCTCTTGCCCCTCCTTCTGGTGGAACCCCGACAAGTTCATCGGTCCGGCCGGGCTGCTTGCCGCCTACCGCTGGCTGGCTGACAGCCGCGACACCGCGACCACCGAACGGCTGGGTAATCTGGACGACGCCTTCAGCGTGTTCCGCTGCCACGGCATCATGAACTGCGTGAACGTCTGTCCGAAAGGCTTGAACCCGACCAAGGCGATTGGCCAGATCAAGTCGATGTTGCTCAATCGGGCTGTTTAGTATTTGGGCCGGTCCTGTGCTGGCCCGACTTCCGGATAGCCATCCCACCCGTGGCAGGATGGCTGTTTGAACCCTACAAGCTGCGTAGCAGTAACAAGAAGTACAAGGGATAGAAATGCATAACGGCGTGATGAAGGCCTGGTTGGAGTCATCTCACCTGGCTGGTGCGAATGCAAGCTATATCGAGGATTTGTACGAATCCTTCCTGGAAAATCCTGACTCCGTATCCGATGAGTGGCGCAGCCTGTTTAGCGAGCTGCCCCAGGTCAATGGCCATGCGGTCGAACAACCCCACTCCCAGGTCCGCGATTATTTCCGTCGTCTGGCCAAGGATCCCTCTCGCTACAGTGCCCCCGTCTCCGATCCGCAAGTGGATGCCAAGCAGGTGCGGGTATTGCAGTTGATCAATGCCTTCCGTTTCCGTGGTCACCAGAATGCCAATCTGGACCCGCTGGGCCTGTGGCAGCGTGAAACCGTTGCCGAACTGGATCCTGCGTTCCACAACCTGCAGGGCGCAGATATGGAGGCCACCTTCAATGTGGGTTCCTACGCCATCGGTCGCGAGACCATGGTGCTCTCCGACCTCTACGCCTCGTTGAAGAAGACCTATTGCGGCAGCATAGGTGCCGACTACATGCACCTCACCTCCACGGAAGAGAAGCGCTGGCTGCAACAGCGCCTCGAATCCATTGAAGGGAAGGGGAGCTACACCCTCGAAGAGAAGACCCGTTTCCTCGAGAGCCTGACCGCCGCCGAAGGGCTGGAGAAATATCTGGGCGCCAAGTTCCCGGGAGCCAAGCGCTTCTCGCTGGAAGGGGGCGACGCCATGATCCCCATGCTCAAGGAGCTGATCCGTCGCGCCGGTGAGCAGGGCTGCAAAGAGGCCGTTATCGGTATGGCCCACCGCGGCCGCCTCAACGTGCTGATCAACGTGCTGGGCAAGCGCGCTCAGGATCTGTTCGACGAGTTTGCAGGCAAGCATGGCGAATCCTGGGGTACCGGTGATGTGAAGTACCACATGGGCTTCTCCTCCGACTTCGCCACCCCGGGTGGCAACGTCCATCTGGCGCTCGCCTTCAACCCCTCCCACCTCGAGATCGTCAACCCCGTGGTCATCGGCTCGGTCCGTGCCCGCATGGATCGTCGCGGTGACAAGGATGGCTCCAGCGTGTTGCCCATCACAATTCACGGTGACTCGGCCATGGCCGGTCAGGGCGTGGTGGCCGAGACCTTCAACATGTCCCAGACCCGTGCCTATGGCGTGGGCGGGACGGTGCGCATCGTCATCAACAACCAGGTTGGTTTCACCACCTCCTATATCCGTGACCTGCGCTCCACCGAATATTGCACCGACATCGCCAAGGCGGTGCAGGCGCCGGTGCTGCACGTCAACGGGGATGATCCGGAAGCCGTGGTGCTGGTGACCCAGATTGCACTGGATTACCGCAATACCTTCAAACGCGACGTGGTGATCGAGCTGGTCTGCTACCGTCGTCACGGTCACAACGAAGCGGACGAGCCGAGCGCGACCCAGCCGCTGATGTACCAGAAGATCAAGCAGCACCCGACTCCGCGCAAGATCTACGCCGATCAGCTGGTGGCCGAGGGGAGCCTCGCTCAGGAGCGGGCGACCGAACTGGTCAACGAGTATCGCGAAGCGCTGGATCGCGGCGAGCGCGTAAGCAAAGAGTGGCGGCCGATGGAGCTGCACTCCGTCGACTGGACCCCTTATCTGGGCCACGACTGGAACATGGCTTATGAGAGTGCTGTGCCGATGGATCACCTCAAGAGCCTCGGCGAGCGGGTGAGCCAGTATCCGGCCACCCACGTGCTGCAGCGTCAGGTCGAGAAGATTTACGAAGACCGCCGTCTGATGGCCGCTGGCGAGAAGCTGGTGGATTGGGGCTTTGCCGAGACCCTGGCCTACGCCACTCTGGTGGACAAGGGGTCCCGCATCCGCTTTACCGGTGAAGACTCCGGCCGCGGCACCTTCTTCCACCGCCACGCCGTACTCCACAGCCAGACCGATGCCAGCACCTACACCCCGCTGTGCAACCTGCACGACGAGCAGGGCCCGTTCGAGGTGTATGACTCTGTGCTGACCGAGAACGCGGTACTGGCCTTTGAATATGGTTACGCCAGCGCCGAGCCGGCTGGCCTCACCATCTGGGAAGCCCAGTTCGGCGACTTCGCCAACTGTGCCCAGGTAGTGGTGGATCAGTTCCTCTCCTCCGGTGAGCAGAAGTGGGGCCGGATGTGCGGCCTGACCATGTTGCTGCCGCACGGTTACGAGGGGCAGGGCCCGGAGCACTCCTCCGCTCGTCTGGAGCGTTATCTGCAGATGTGTGCCCAGCACAACATGCAGGTGTGCGTGCCCTCTACCCCGGCGCAGGTGTTCCATATGCTGCGTCGTCAGGTGGTACGTCCGATGCGCCGTCCGCTCATCGTGATGACCCCCAAATCCCTGCTGCGCCACCCGTTGGCGGTGAGCAAGCTTGAAGAGCTGGCGGAAGGTACTTTCCAGAACGCCATTGGCGAGATCGATGCGCTGGATCCGAAAGCAGTCAAGCGGGTGGTCTTCTGTTCCGGCAAGGTCTACTACGACCTGCTCGAAGCCCGTCGCAAGGCGGAGCAGAAGGATGTGGCGATCGTGCGTATCGAACAGCTCTACCCCTTCCCGGAAGAGGAAGTGCGCGCCATTCTGGACGATTACAGCCACGTCACCGATTTTGTCTGGTGTCAGGAAGAGCCGCAAAACCAGGGCGCCTGGTACTGCACTCGTCACAACTACGATGACGTGCTGCCGACCGGAGCCACCCTGCGTTATGCCGGTCGTCCGGCGTCCGCCTCACCGGCGGTTGGTTACATGTCCGTCCATGCCAAGCAGCAGAAAGCCTTGGTGGAAGATGCCCTTACTCTGGCCTAAGCCCTGAACAAGAAGTAACAAGGAACTGATTAGATGACTATCGAGATCAAGGTACCGGATCTGCCGGAATCAGTGGCGGATGCCACCATTGCCACCTGGCACAAGAAGCCGGGTGATCTGGTTGCCCGTGATGAAGTGCTGGTCGACATCGAGACCGACAAGGTGGTGCTGGAAGTACCGGCACCGCAAGCTGGCGTGCTGGGCGACATCCTGCAGGCAGAGGGGGCGACCGTCCTCTCCCGCCAGCTGATTGCCACCATCAAGGCGGCTGCCGTAGCCGGTGAAGAGACCAAGGAGAAGCCGGCCGAAGCGGTGGCCGATGATGGCGCCGATGGCCTGAGTCCCTCGGTGCGTCGTCTGATTGGCGAGCACGACATCGACGTGGCCAAGCTGACCGGCACCGGCAAGGGCGGTCGCATCACCAAGGATGATGTGGAAGCCTACATCAAGGCCCTGAGCAAGCCTGCAGCCGCCGCTCCCGTTGCTGCGGCTCCGGTCGCTCCGGTTGCCGCACTGGCCGGTCGCAGCGAGAAGCGGGTACCGATGACCCGTCTGCGTAAGCGCATCGCCGAGCGTCTGCTGGAAGCGAAAAACACCACCGCCATGCTGACCACCTTCAACGAGGTCAACATGAAGCCCATCATGGATCTGCGCAAGCAGTACGGCGAGATCTTCGAGAAGAAGCACGGCATCAAGCTCGGCTTTATGTCCTTCTACGTGAAGGCGGTGGTGGAGTCCCTCAAGCGCTATCCGGAAGTGAACGCGGCGCTCGATGGTGATGACGTGGTTTATCACAACTACTTCGACGTCAGCATCGCCGTCTCTACCCCCCGTGGTCTGGTGACGCCGGTGCTGCGCGACTGCGACAACATGAGCCTGGCGGACATTGAGAAGGCCATCAAGGATCTGGCGGGCAAGGGCCGTGACGGCAAGCTGACCGTGGATGAACTGACTGGCGGCAACTTCACCATCACCAACGGTGGCGTGTTCGGCTCCCTGATGTCCACCCCGATCATCAACCCGCCCCAGAGCGCCATTCTGGGCATGCACAAGATCCAGGATCGCCCGATGGCCGTTGACGGCAAGGTCGAGATCCTGCCGATGATGTATCTGGCGCTCTCCTACGATCACCGTCTCATCGACGGACGCGAATCGGTAGGCTTCCTGGTCTCCGTCAAGGAGCTGCTGGAAGACCCGACCCGTCTGTTGCTGGACGTCTAAGCCTGTGGCACCCGGGCAAGGGGTTTGCGCCCCGAGCCGGATGTGCTGCTGGACGTTTGAGTAATACCCGAGCGATTGAAAGATAACGAGGGGCCGCCTAGGCCCCCATTCACAGGGGATTGAGAAACACCAGCCCCGGACGGAAATACCTACAACACGGATAGAGCATCTATGAATCTGCATGAATATCAGGCAAAACAGCTGTTTGCCGAGTATGGCCTGCCGGTCTCCGAAGGTTATGCCTGTGCTACCCCACAAGAAGCGGCCGAAGCGGCCGACAAGATTGGCGGCAATACCTGGGTCGTCAAATGCCAGGTACACGCCGGTGGCCGCGGTAAAGCGGGCGGCGTGAAAGTGGCCAAGAGCAAGGATGAGATCCGTGCTTTTGCCCAAAACTGGCTTGGCAAAAATCTGGTGACCTACCAGACCGACGCCAACGGCCAGCCGGTCACCAAGATCCTGGTGGAATCTTGCACCGACATCGCCAAAGAGCTCTACCTGGGCGCCGTGGTTGACCGTGGTTCGCGCCGCGTGGTCTTCATGGCCTCGACCGAAGGTGGCGTGGACATCGAGAAGATCGCCCACGAAACCCCCCATCTGATCCACAAGGCCACCCTGGACCCGCTGGTTGGCCCGCAGCCCTATCAGGCCCGCGAGCTGGCCTTCAAACTGGGTCTGGTCGGCGATCAGATCAAACAGTTCACCAAGATCTTCATGGGTCTGGGCCAGATGTTCCTGGATTGCGACTTCGCGCTGCTGGAGATCAACCCGCTGGTGATCACCGCGCAGGGCAACCTGCACTGCCTGGACGGCAAGATCAACATCGACGCCAACGCCCTGTACCGTCAGCCCAAGCTGCGCGAAATGCACGACCCGTCACAGGATGACCCCCGCGAAGCGCACGCCGCCCAGTGGGAGCTGAACTATGTGGCCCTCGATGGCAACATCGGCTGCATGGTGAACGGCGCGGGTCTGGCCATGGGCACCATGGACATCGTCAACCTGCACGGCGGCAAGCCGGCCAACTTCCTTGACGTTGGTGGTGGTGCCACCAAGGAGCGGGTGACCGAGGCGTTCAAGATCATCCTCTCCGACAGCAACGTCAAGGCGGTGCTGGTCAATATCTTCGGCGGCATCGTTCGCTGCGACATGATCGCGGAAGGCATTATCGGTGCGGTCAGGGAAGTGGGGGTCAAGGTGCCCGTCGTGGTCCGTCTGGAAGGCAACAACGCCGAGCTGGGTGGTATCAAGCTGGCCGAGAGCGGCCTCAACATCATTGCGGCCAAGAGTCTGACCGATGCCGCGCAGCAAGTCGTCAAAGCAGCGGAGGCCAACTGATGAGCGTACTGATCAACAAGGACACCCGAGTCATCTGCCAGGGCTTTACCGGCGGTCAGGGTACTTTCCACTCCGAGCAGGCGCTCTCCTACGGCACCCAGCTGGTGGGCGGCGTCTCCCCGGGCAAGGGCGGCACCACCCATCTGGGCCTGCCGGTGTTCAACACCGTCCGTGACGCGGTCGAAGCGACCGGTGCTACCGCCTCCGTCATCTATGTTCCGGCACCGTTTTGCAAGGACGCGATCCTGGAAGCGATCGACGCAGGCATCAAGCTGATTGTCACCATCACCGAAGGCATCCCGACGCTGGATATGCTGGACGTCAAAGTGAAGCTGCAAGAGACCGGCGTGCGGATGATCGGCCCCAACTGCCCGGGCGTGATCACCCCGGGTGAGTGCAAGATTGGCATCATGCCGGGCCACATTCACAAGCCGGGCAAGGTGGGCATCGTCTCCCGCTCCGGCACCCTGACCTACGAAGCGGTCAAGCAGACCACTGACGAAGGCTTTGGCCAGTCCACCTGCGTCGGTATCGGTGGCGACCCCATCCCGGGCTCCAACTTTATCGACATTCTGGAGATGTTCCAGAACGACCCGCAGACCGAAGCGATCGTGATGATCGGCGAGATCGGCGGCAACGCCGAGGAAGACGCGGCCGCCTATATCAAGGCCCACGTCACCAAGCCGGTGGTCTCCTATATCGCCGGTGTTACCGCACCTCCCGGCAAGCGGATGGGCCACGCTGGCGCCATCATCTCCGGTGGCAAGGGTACCGCCGCCGAGAAGTTTGCCGCGCTGGAAGATGCTGGCGTGAAAACCGTCCGCTCCCTGGCCGATATCGGCAAGGCCCTGCGCGAAGTAACCGGCTGGTAATTCCTTATCGCCCGTTATCTCTAATAAAAAAGCCGCCCAATGGGCGGCTTTTTTATGGGAATAGTTTGAAAAATTTTCCCATTTCTTCGTTTTTTAACGTACATTTCGGAAAATGGTTTTTGGGTGAAATAGTTCCAGTATTGATTTTAAGATGTAATGTGATGAGAGGTTTTTATGAACCCTGAGTTGAAAAACATATCAGAACATATATTGGCTATGGGGATTGGAGTCTTATCCCAAGCACAAAAGAATGTTTTTTATACAAGCTATGGTTATGATTCTCGATTGGATGAGGGAGTGTATGGAGTGCTTCAAGCTGCGCATGCAGCTGAGTTGATAATTAAAGCAGCTATTGCAGAACAGCATCCTTTACTTATTTTTTCTAGCTTGCCTAAATCAACTAAAGAAGAAGATGGATTTCTGTCATTAAATGATCTATTTGAAAGTGGGAAAACAATACAATATGTTGATTTGCCAGAAAGATTATGGGCTGCAACAGGTTACAAAATTGAGGCTATAGATTTATTTAATAGGTTTGGTAAGTTAAGAAACTGTATTCAGCATTTTGCAACGCCGGATAGAGATCTACGAACGGAAACAACGTATTTTATTTATAATGTTATAGATCCAATACTAGAGTATTTTTGGAGTAAGTATGCCATTGAGTATGTAGATCTTGATGGTTATGAAGATGACATATTTGAAATTATTAATGGCCGAGGTCTAAAGGTTAGATGCCCAGAGCACATGCAAAAATATGACACATTATAATTATAACAGCTTGATTTAATTTTTGTTTTTGTGTGAGGCTAGCGATGGGGAGTCCACATTTAAGTTCTAATTAATAGAGTTTAAATTATATTAAACTTACCATTTTTAATTAGAATGCCGCCCATAGGGTGGCACTCTTGGTGGAGAAGTTGTCGGATTGGCCATACCGTAAAGTGATTTTTTGATTAATCATGCTTATTGTACTGCTCATCACTGGTGGGTTGGTCTTGAGTTGGCAAATTAACAACATACATTGGCAATGGTCGTCCTTTATTTACAAGTTGATCTAGCCCGTCAAGTATAGCTAATTGCGTATTTTCAATATTACCATGGGCTATAGGTCGATAGCAGTCCCTTTGCAGTTGAACTTTATCATAGTCATAGTTCAGTGATTGTGTTATTGCATATAGCATGTTTGTAAATAATTCATCTCCTTTCTTAATCCACTGGTCGAGTGATTCGTAATCATCTTTATGGTTGAGATGATTATTATAAATTTTCCAAGCATGAGTAACAGCTTGCTCAGTTTTAGTCTGGTAACGAGTTTTAATGAATGGTAGTAAACGACCATAAAACTCAATATCAATCATATTTAATGCTTGAACATGATCTCTATTTAAACGCTCTGCCCTAGTAGACATGAGAGTTTTAAATAAGGCCATTCTACGATTACGTTTATCCTGTATTCGCTCGATATATTTCTGAGCCTGAACTGCTAGTATTGGACCTAAAATTACGGCAACAGTCATTATTATATCTTTCAATGGCATTTCAAAACTCTCAATCATATTTAAAATCTCCGAATTTGGTGTGGATATTATGCCACGAATCTCTTGGTTTTAAGTGATAAAAATATCATTTTTGGGTGTGCCAGTGTAATAGCACTGAGGCATAAAATGCCGACCTAGGGGTCGGCATTTTGCTGCTAGAGGCATCGGGCAGGGGGCATATAGGCTTCGCTTGCCGCTGACGAGATGCTCACACTCGCCATTGTGCTGGAGCCTATTGGCTAAAGACCGTCTGCCCGCGAAAGACGGTCTGGACTACCTGGGTATCGGCGATCTGCTCCGGCTTGCCGGCGGCGACCAGCTGGTAGAGATCCCGATCCAGCACGATAAAGTCGGCCGATTTGCCCGTTTCGATGGAGCCGCTGATGGCCTGCTGGCGCACCGCGCGCGCGCCATTGATGGTGTAGGCCGCCAGCATTTCGTCCAGGGTAATGCGCTGGCTGGCGCGATAGTCATCGCCGCTTTGGGGAGCCTTGATGATCCCGGTCGCCATATTTTCGAAGGGGCGGGGATCCCGGCTGTCGACCGGGGCATCGCTGCCAGCGACCAGTATGGCGCCCGCCTTGCGTGAACTCTCGACTGGGTAGAGGGCGTCGTGCAGATAACCGAGGGGATCGTAGAGGGCATCGCTCAGGGATTGGCCCACCCGGGTCGGCTGGATAAAGGAGGCGACCAGCATGTCGTAGGCCAGTTGGGGGGAGGTCCAGGCATAGGTAAAGGTGAGGTAGAGCCCAAGCTCGCCGAGCCGTTTTTGATCATCGGGATGGACCACCTGCAGGTGGGCCAGGGTGTGGGGAATGCCGCTATCACCGTTGCTGGCGCGGGCGGCGGTGAGGGCATCCAGCGCCGTGCGGGTGGTGCGATCACCGATGCTGTGCATATGGATGCTGAAGCCTGCCTTGTCCAGCGCCCCTATATAGCGGGTGAGGTCGGCCTCCCGGTAGTTGACGATCCCGTTGTTGCCGGACTCCTCGCTGTCGGCTGTGATGGTCACTTCATCGGTAGCCGGGTCTCTGGCCAGATGGGGGGTGTGGTAGTTTGCCAGCATGCCGGCATTGGGCAGGAAGGGGGGGGTTGTGAAGGGATCCCCTTCCAGCACACCGTCGAGGAAGATCTTGACCGCATCGGCCTTGATCAGCGGGTTGTTGGCAAAGGATTCTCTCACCTGGCTGGCCTTGGCAAGATGCCCCTCTATATCGAGTTTGCCCTGATAATCATCATCGCTAAAGCAGGTGGCGGCCGTGACACGCATATGCAGCAGGTCCCGTGACTGCATGGTGAGTAGTCGCTGGCGGATAAAGTCGGTGGCGCAGGCATCCTGAATGCTGGTGATACCGCGAGAGGCCATCAGCTCGGCAATGGCGGGCAGGATCTGGTCGTATTGGCTGGCTGCCTGCTCATCACTGGCGCTCAGAACGCCACTATCGGGCACTGGAATGGCGCTGCGGGCCGTGTCACGCACCACTCCGCTGGTCAGGTCGACATAGGGGATAAAGGGCTCGAAGACCCCGCCGGGGGCCAGCGTAGTTCCATTGAAGCCGATTGTGTTGCCGTCGTTATCCTGCGCCATGGCAAGGGCGCGGGAGTTGTAGGCACTGGCATGGCCATCGACCCCGGCCAGCACCACCGGATTGTCGGGGGCGGCGGCATCGAGGGCTGCCAGCAGGGTGGCATGGCTGGCGGTTGCCGTATTGCCCTCGTAGGGAGACCACTGGTTGACTACCAGCCACTCCCCCGGTTTGGCCGCATAGCGGGGCAGGCATGTGCTGATCTTGGCGGCCAGCTGATCCAGAGTGACGGGTTTGCCATCGAGATCGCACATGTCCAGCGCCACCGTACCGAGCAGATGGATATGGTTGTCATGCAGGCCGGGCAGTACCATTCGGCCTTGCAGATCCACCACCCGGGTGGTGGGGTGCTTGAGCGCTTCGGCCCCCTCCTGGTTGCCCACATAGATAAACTGGCCGTCACTGACCATCATGGCCTCGGCTACCTGACGCTGCCCATCCTGGGTGTGGATCTTGCCGTTGAGATAGAGGGTCGTTGCCCCATTCGTATCATTGGTGTCACTTCGGCAGCCACCGAGCAGGCCTGCGGCCAACAGGAGGGTGATGCCAAATCGGGTTGAGGTATGTTTGCTATCCATTGCACTGCTCTCCTTGGGTTAAATGCAGTAATTACTGCAGATCTGAGCAGATATGTTTATTGCAGCTATTCTGAAAAAATCCAGTAATTACTGCATTTATTTAGCTTTTTGTTTACCTTGTCTCATGGATGTCAATGAGCCACTACCGGTCGTGACCCGGGCAAAGAGGGGACCTCAGTGGTTCGAAGGAGAGAAGATGTCAGAACAACGAGTGCCTGCCGCCCTGCATATGCGGCGTCAGCCCCGGCAGCAGCGCAGTCAGGAGGTGGCAAGTCGCATTGAACAGGCCACCCTGCTGTTGCTGCAGGAGCGAGGTTTTGCCGCCCTCAACACCAATGCCATTGCTGATCGGGCCGGTGTCGGGATCAAATCGCTCTACCACCTCTATCCCAACAAGGAGGCGATCATTTGCCGTCTCGCTATGGGGTGGCTGGCAGCTATCTGTGAGGCGCAAGAGCAGATCCGAACCCAGGCGACCAGTTGGCCGCACGTGCTGGTGCTGCTGGATCTGGCGCTTGAAGAGCTTGATCGTCGCTTTGTCGGCTATGGTGCCTTGTGGCACGCCATGGATCTCATCCCCGAACTGCACGTGGTCGAGCAGGAGCACGAGCGGCGCCAGATTGACTTCTGGTCATCCCTGCTGCGCGACTTTGGCTGCCGCTGGCCGGAGGCCGAGCTCACGAGTCTGGTGCGCTACTTCTATCGCACCGCTGATGTGACCAAGCAGTGCACCCGTGGTGATGGGGAGGCGGGCCAGAGGATGTGGTTGCTGCATCGTCGCTGGAGCGAGCAGCTGATCGCCGCCGCTATTGCCGAGTCCGACCCGGCACGGGTGTGGCAGGCAAGGCCAGCCCTGCTTATGGGCACGGAAGTACAGGCAAAGGCGGCGCCATAACAGGCGCCGCAAGGTGTGCGGGTCGGCGCTTTGCTTGTTGTAGCCAGACGTGGCTGAACCGTGCAAGAGCGAAGTCAGCGCGATTATTTATCCGCCTTGCCCGCCGCATCGGCAAGTTTGGCCAGCTGTTTGTCATACCAGGCTACCGGTCGGTTCTCATCTTCCGCCCGCTCTTTGCGTCGGATGGCATTGCGTACCGCCATGGCGCCCAGCCAGCGGAATGGCTCTGGCGGGAAGTAGCCGCGCGGGCCGCTGACCAGCGCGCATTCACGCCAGGGTTTATCCTCCTCCCGCACTTCATCTCTCACCAAAGCCGCCAGTACTTGACCGCCCATCCAGCTCTGCGCCGCCCCGTTGCCGGAGTAGCCGAGGCCATAGACGATATTGGGCTGCCCTCGCCAGTGGCCGAAGAAGGGGAGGCCATCGACCGAGCGGTCGGAGGCGCCGCACCAGCTGGCGGCGATGGGCACCTCTTTAAGCGCCGGAAAGAAGCGGCGCAGGGTGCGGGTGAGGGGGGCAAGATAGCGGCTCGGCGCATCGAACTCTGCTAGATGGCGGTTGGCAAAGGCGAAGGTGTTGCCCCCCTTGCCCAGCATCAGCCGTCCTTGCGGGGTGGAGCGGTAGTAATGGACAAAGGTGCGGCCATCCACCACGGAGCGGCCGTGCTCAAGCTGCTGGGCAGCCAGTGCATCCGGCGCGGGGTCGGTTATCACCATATCGGAGGAGACCAGCACTATGCTGCGGCGAAACTCGCGAAAGTGCTGCACCATGGCGCTGTTGAGGGCCAGCACCACCTTGCGGGCACGCACCTCGCCCTGTGGCGTTTGCACCCGCGCAGGCTGGCCCGCCTCAAGGCGCCGCATGGGGGAGTGTTCATAGACCTCGACCCCCAGTTCCCGCGCCACCCGCAGCAGACCGCGCACCAACAGCGCCGGTTGCACCGAGCCCGCGTGAGGGCTGTAGAGCCCCTCCAGATGAACGTGGGAACCGCACTGGCTCGCCAGTTCACCCTCTTCAATCGCCTGCCACTGGTTAAGGTCTGCGCGTTTGAGTTCCTGCAATACCGGCTCCATCAGGCCGCGCTGGGCCTCGCTGGTGGCGGTGTAGCAGGTGCCCTCGACCCTCAGCTCTGCCTCTATGTTGTGCGTTTCGCAGAAGTGGGCGATCTCGTGTACCGCCTGCTCGGATCTTTGTACCAGCCAGGCGGCCTGCTGCTCGCCAAAGAGGCGCTTTAACGTCAGGTATTTGGCCGACCAGGTGAGCAGGCAGCCGCCGTTGCGCCCGGAGGCGCCGCTGCCGCAGCGATCTTTTTCCAGCACTATGACGTGCAGGTGGGGCTCGGCCTGTTTAAGGGCGATGGCGCTCCACAGCCCGGTAAAGCCGCCGCCGACGATGCAGATATCGGCCTCGTGGTTGCCGTGAAGTGGCGTGGGCGGCGCGGGTTGTTCGGCGGCGAGCGCTTCGGCTAGCCAGAAGGGGAGAGTGGACATGATGACTCCTCGATAAGGTTATTGGTGGCGCCAGCGCTGGGTGCGATCCAGCAGGGCGCGGCTCAAAAAGAGCTGGAGCAGCTTGACGGTGGCGGCGGCCAGCAGGATCAGGGTGGCCATGGCGGCGGCCGTGGCGGTATCGCCGGAATCCTCCATATTGAGCACGGCGATGGAGGCGAGCACGCTGTCGCTCGAATAGAGGAAGATCACTGCCGAGGTGGTGGTCATGGCGTTGACGAACAGATAGATGAAGATCTCCAGCAGCGCGGGCAGGGAGGCGGGCAGGGTGACTCGCCAGAACGCCTTCCAGAGCGGAATGCGCAATGAGATGGCCACCAGTTCCAGCTCCTTGGGCAACTGCTTGAGGCTGGTCAGCGCCGTCATATGGCCCACCGTGTAGTAGTGGATGACGCAGGAGAGCACCATCAGCGGCAGAGTGCCATAGAGGCTGCCAAAGAGCGGATTGCCGTTGAAAAAGAAGATGTAACCGAGCCCCAGCACCATGCCGGGTACTGCCAGCGACAGCATGGCGAGCAGATGCAGCAGCTGGCGCAGCGGCGCGAAGTGGCGTCCCTTCTCCTGCGCCCAGGCCAGCACCATCACCAGCACGGTGCCGATAAGCGCGGTATAGAGGCCCAACTGCAAGGTGTTGGTAAATGGCTGCCAGCCGTAGACGCTGTTGCTGTCAAAGGCGTAGTGATCCAGCGTCAGCTCGAGGTTGTAGGGCCAGAACTGCACCAGGGAGCCGTAAATGGCCATCCCCACCAGCGCCAGAAACAGCAGGGCCCAGAGCGTGCACCAGCCGAGCGCCAGCAGGTCACGCAGCCGATGGGGTTTGGGCTGATAGGGCACCGCCTTGGTGCTGCTCTGCTCCTGCATCTTGCTGCGTACCCTGTGCTCCAGCGCAAAGCTCAACAGTGCCGGCAGCAGCAGGGTGACGCTGGCAACGGCGCCCAGCGAAAAGTTCTGCATCCCGATCACCTGCCGGTAGATATCGGTAGCCAGCACGCTGTACTGGCCGCCAATCACCTTGGCAACCCCGAAGTCGCAGATGGTGAGGGTGAAGACGGCGATGGCGGCGCTGAGCAGGCCATAACGGGCGGTAGGCAGGGTGACGGTGACAAAGGTGCGCCAGCCGCTGCTGCCCAGCACCCGGGAGGCTTCATAGAGGCGGGCGTCGCTCTGACCGAGAGCCGTGATAAGGATCATCAGGGCGTGGGGGAAGCACCAGAAGCCCAGACCAATGACGATGCCGATGGGGCCGTAGATGCTCTCGCCGCCGAGCAGCCCCTTGGCGATCCCCTGATTGCCAAACCAGTAGACCAGACTGATGGCGGGCAACAGGGAGGGCATCAATAGCGGGATAAGGCCGATGAGGCGAAACAGGGGCTTGCCCGGCATGCAAGTGCGGGTGAGGGCATAGGCGTAGCCAAAGGCGATGGTCACTACCAGCGCGGTGATCAGCACTCCGAGCCAGAGGGTGTTGCCGATGGTGCGCCCCAGATGAGGGGAGTCGAAGTAGGCGCTGAAGTTGGCAAGCCCCACCCAGAGGCCGTTCTCATCCTGCAGGCTCTTTTGCAGCATGGTGAGCAGCGGCAACAGCAGACCGCCGGTGAGCAGGGCGATGCCGAGCACTAGCAGGATCAGTTGCAGCAGCTGATCCCGGCTCCAGCCGCGACAAAGGCGCTGCCAGCGGGCGTCTTGCCGGACTGTCGCTGTCGACAACAGGGAGGAGGTTGCGAAGGGGGCAGTCATGGGCGCTCTCCCTCAAACAGTTGCATGGCCGCGGCGGGCCAGTGCAGCGAGCAGCGCATGCCGCTGCGCCAGCCATCCTGTTCGTGGCGGGGCAGCTCGTGGGTCGGGCGCTCCACCAGAATTTGCTGCGGGCCCAGATAGGTGTCGGCTGTGCAGATAAGGCGCTGGGCGGCGCCGAGAAACTCCACCTGATCGATCTGCGCGTCGATGCCGTGCTGCCCAAGAGACAGCTCGCTCGGCGCACTCAGGGTGATCGCCTCGGGGCGGATCGCCACCTGCAATTTGCTGCCGGCCGCGGCCCGGTTGGCAAGTTGCAGCGGCTGCTCGTTAAGGCGCACCTGAGTGGGGCTCAGCACCAGGGTCTCGAGGAAGTTCATGGTGCCGACGAAGCTTGCCACGAAGCGGCTGGCAGGCTGGTGGTAGATCTCCTGCGGGGTGCCCACCTGCACGATGCGGCCGCCCTCCATCACCACGATGCGATCGGCCATGGTCAGCGCCTCTTCCTGATCGTGGGTCACCATGATGGTGGTGATGCCAAGGCGCTGCTGCAGGGCGCGGATCTCGCTGCGAAGATGGGTGCGCACCAGCGCATCCAGTGCGCTGAGCGGTTCGTCCAGCAACAACAGACCGGGGGAAAGGGCGAGCGCCCGGGCCAGCGCCACCCGCTGCTGCTGGCCGCCGGAGATTTGGCTCGGGTATTTGTGGGACTGGGCCGTGAGATCCACCAGCCCCAGCCAGTGATCGACCCGCTCCTTGATGAGATCCCGCGCCAACCCCTGATTCTCAAGGCCGAAGGCGATGTTCTGCGCCACCGTCAGGTTGGGGAAGAGGGCGTAGGACTGAAACACGATGCCAAAGTCGCGCTGCTGGGGCGGCAGCTGGGAGATATTGCGTCCCCCTTGCCAGATCTCGCCGCTGTCCGGCAGATCCAAGCCGGCGATGGCTCTGAGCAGGGTGGTCTTGCCGCAGCCGGAGGGGCCGAGAAAGCAGATAAACTCCCCTGGCTCAATGGTCAGAGAGATCCCTTTAAGGGCCTGAAAAGCACCGAACTGCTTGTTGAGATGTTGAATGTCCAGATAGGGCTGGGTCATGGTTCGACTCGCTACTGATTTGGTATATACCAGTTTGCGGGTGAAGTGTGACGGTCAGGTGATCGGGGGATGACAGCTTGATGACAGTCAAATGACATCGGGTCGCCAGCAAGTAGTTGGGCACTGTGCGAATGGACTAAGCATCGCTAATTGAAGGCAATACAAACTTGGGAAGTTAAAACCAAAAAGCGAAGGCCAACAGCTGTTGGCCTTCGACTGGCAGTTTATTGGCGGTGGTGTGTCTGGCGTGAACAAACCGCCGCCCTTCACGCTTACTGTTTGGCTTCGGTCTTGCCGTCGAAGCTGGCGCTCCACTGGGCCAGGATGGCGTTGCGCTCGCGGGCTGCCCAGCTAAAGTCGTTGTCGATCATCTGGCCTTTGATATCCGCCGGATAGCCCGCTCTCGGTTGGGCTACATCGGGAATGGCGACCACGGCGAACGACTTGTTGTAGAGGGCGTTGGCCTGTTCGGTGGCGGCAAAGTCGAGCAGCTGTTTGGCGGCTTCCAGCTTGGGAGTGCCCTTGATGATGGCGGCGGCTTCCATATCCCAGCCCGAACCCTCTTTCGGGAACACCACCTCGATGGGGGCACCCTTGGCCTTGAGGCTGGTAGCCGGGAAGTCGAAGGAGATACCGATCACCGTCTCGCCGCTGGCGGCCAGCTTGCAGGGGGCTGAGCCCGAGTGGGTGTAACGGTCGATATTCTGATGCAGGCCGTTCATGAATTGCCAGCCCTGCTGCTCGCCCATGGTCTGCAGCCAGCCCGCAACGCTCAGGTAACCGGTACCGGAGGAGCTGGGGTTGGGCATGATCACCTTGCCCTTGTAGATGGGCTTGGTGAGGTCGGCCCAGCTGGTGGGGGCCGGGATCCCCTGTTTTTCTGCCTCTACCTTGTTGAAGCAGATGGCGCTGAAGAAGGCGTCCAGACCGATCCAGTGCGGCTCGGCCTTGCTGTCGCGAAAGCGGCTGTCGAGCTTATCCAGTCCTTTCGGTGCATAGGCATTGAGCATCTGCTGCTGATCGAGCTGCATCAGGCTGGTGGCGGCCAGTCCCCACACCACATCCGCTTTGGGCTGGGCTTTTTCTGCCAGCAAGCGGGCGGTGACCACGCCGGTGGAGTCACGCACCCACTTGATGTTGATGTCCGGATGCTGGCGCTCGAACGCGGTTTTCAGCTCGTTGAGCTGCTCCGGTTCGAAGGCGGTGTAGACGGTGAGATCGGTCGCGGCCAGTGCCGGGGCGGTCATGGCAGCCAGCACGGCGGTGGCCAGCAGATGGGTTCCCTGTTTCATCCTCTTCTCCATATAAGTTGGCTTGGTATAAACCAGATTGGTCGAGAGAGGCTAGGGGATCTTTATGACGTGACCGTGACAGCCCCGTGACGTTTTCCCGTGTGCGATTTGCCGTTCCTGATCTGCCCGTGACTAATCCTGGGTATCCACCTCGATCTCCAGACTGTCGTGGCGCCAGTACTCCAGATCGAAGTCGAGCACCCGGCCGTGCTGATCGAAGTTGAGCCGCTCGAGGCGCAGGGCGGGCAGACCGGCGGTGGCCCCCAGCGCCTTGGCCACTTCGTCCGGCAGGGCGGTGGGGAAGAAGCGCACCTGCATGCGGGCATAGTGGAGATCGTAATGGGCCTGGTAGATCTCGGTCAGACTGCCGTTGAGATCCAGCTCCAGCAGGCCGGGCACCCGCTCTGGCAGGCAGTGGTTCTCGCAGTAGCAGATGGCGCGTCCGTTGGCGTAGCGCAGCCGTTTTAGCAGAAACAGGCTGTCGAACGGCTTGAGCTGCAGCTGCACCATCAACGCGGGCGGTACCGCCTGGCGGCTTTTTTCCAGCAGCTCGGTGCGCGGCTCACCCCCTTGCTCCCGCACTATCTGGTGAAAGTTGGAGGTGCGTCTGGGGTTCAAGCGAAAGCGCGGCGGGGTGACAAACCAGCCGCGGCGATCCTCCCGATAGATAAGGCCGTTTGCCTCCAGCTGAACCAGTGCCTCGCGGATGGTAACCCGGGTGGTGCCATAGAGTTCCCCCAGCAGCCGCTCGGAGGGGAGCTTGTCGTTGGGGGCCAGACCCCCCGCCAGGATCTGGTTGGCGAGGGCATCCTTGATCTGCAGATATTGCGGTTTGCTCATGAAAATCCCTGGTTTTGCAATAAGTTGCGCAATGAGTTGGGCAATGGGCTGGGCACAGGGCAGGTCATCTGCCCGGTCGTTACACGGCGACATCAACATGCGTTGGTAGATACCAGCATCGCCCCTGTTGTTCAGATTTCCTAGATTATCGCGATCCCGGCGCTGAAAATGAATTTTTTGTTGCACATAGCGCCACCCCTTTGACCTTGGCGGGGCAGTTACCCACAATGCGCTCATTCTGGTATATACCAAAAGGAGCGAAGTCATGACCCATATTCTTGCGGCCCCCGCCGCCGTCGATTACCTGCTGCTGACCCCGGGCCCCCTCTCGACCACCGCCACGGTGCGCGCCGCCATGCTGCAAGACAGCTGCACCTGGGATGCGGACTACAACCAGGGGGTGGTGGAGCCCATTCGCCGCGAGCTGGTGCGGCTGGCAACTGGCCCTGAATATCAAAGTGACTACAGAGCTGTGCTGCTTCAGGGGAGTGGCAGCTATGTGGTGGAGAGCGTGCTGGGCTCGGCGATAGGCATCGATGAGTGTCTGCTGATCATCAACAACGGCGCCTACGGTGCCCGCATGGGGGAGATGGCCCGCTGTCTTGGCCTGCGTCACCATGAGCTGGACTGCGGCGAGACCACCCGCCCGGAGCCCGCTACCATCGAGGCGATGCTGGGGCGCCACCCCGAGATCACCCATCTGGCCATGGTGCACTGCGAGACCACCACCGGCATGCTCAACCCCCTTGAGGAGGTGGCTGCGCTCTGCCAGCGTTGCGGCATTCGCCTGATCGTCGATGCCATGAGCAGCTTTGGCGGCATCCCCATCGACATGGGGCGCCTTGGCATCGAGTTTCTTATCAGCTCGGCCAACAAGTGCATTCAGGGGGTGCCGGGTTTTGGCTTCGTCATCGCTCGCCGCGTGGCGCTCACGGCCTGTGCCGGTCGTGCTCGCTCGGTCTCCCTTGACCTGCATGCCCAGTGGCAGACCATGGAGCAGCAGGGGGGCAAGTGGCGCTTTACCTCGCCCACCCATACCGTGCTTGCCTTTGCCCAGGCCCTGCGCGAGCTGGACGAGGAGGGGGGCATTGAAGCCCGTCATCAGCGCTACAGCGAGAATCAGCGCACGCTGGTGGCGGGGATGGCCGCTCTAGACTTTGCACCGCTGCTGCCCGAGCAGTGGCAATCTCCCATCATCACCGCCTTCTACTCTCCGGCCCACCCTGACTACCGCTTCGCCGATTTCTACCAGCGGCTCAAGGCGCAGGGCTTTGTCATCTATCCGGGCAAGGTCTCCCAAGCCGATTGCTTCCGTATCGGCAATATCGGCGACGTGACCCCTGAGCGGGTGCGCGATCTGCTCGCCGCCATGGCCAGCGCCTGCTACTGGCAAGGGGACGCGCGATGACCAGCATGCTGGCTCAGGGTCGTGATCTGCGTGGCCGCGATTTGCATGACCATAAGCTGCACGGCAGCGGCCGCGCCGACAGCGAAGGGGATATCAACCTCGGCGAGGGGCGGGCGCGCTGGTGGGCGGGTCAGAGCGAAGATGTACAGGCCGGATTGGCGGAAGATAGCCGCTACTTTCTCCATCAGGCCCTCTCCACCCCCTGTCTCGATCTGATTGAGGGGGCGCAGGGGAGCTGGCTGACCAGTGTATCGGGCAAGCGTTACCTCGATTTTCACGGCAACAGCGTCCATCAGCTGGGCCACGGTCATCCCAGGGTGGTGGCCGCGGTGCAGCAGCAACTCGCCGATCTGCCGTTCGCACCCCGCCGCTACACCCATCAGGTTGCCATCGACTGCGCCCGCACTCTGGCCGAACTGGCTCCCGGCGATCTCAACCGGGTGCTGTTCGCCCCCGGTGGCAGCGAGGTGGTGGGGATTGCCCTGAAGCTTGCCCGCTTCATTACTGGCAACAGCAAGGTGGTATCCCTGTGGGATGCCTTTCACGGCGCCTCCCTCGATGCCATCTCGGTCGGTGGCGAGGCCTGTTTTCGCGCCGGCATGGGCCCGCTGATGGCCGGGGTGGAGCGCATCCCACCCCCCACCCGCTATCGCGGCGTCTGGTATCGCGGGGAGGGGGATGACCTGCACTACGCCGATTATCTGGAGTACGTCATCGAGAAGGAGGGAGGGATCGGCGCCTTTATCGCCGAGCCGATCCGCAATACCGATGTACAGGTGCCCTCGAAGGCCTACTGGCAGCGGGTGCGGGAGATCTGCGAACGCCACAAGGTGCTGCTGATTGTCGACGAGATCCCCAATGCCTTGGGGCGCACCGGCCACTGGTTTAGCTTTGAAGAGTTCGGCATCGAGCCCGACATCATCTGCCTGGGCAAGGGGTTGGGGGGCGGGGTGGTGCCGTTTGCGGCGCTCATCACCCGCGACCGTTTCAATCAGGCCGCAGCTATTTCGCTCGGTCACTACACCCACGAGAAGAGCCCCATCGGCTGCGCGGCGGCCCTCGCCACCATCACTACCATCCGTGAAGAGGGATTGCTGGCAAAAGCGCAGGAGGATGGCCGCTTTATGGCGGCAGAGCTAGCGGCGCTTGCCCAGCGTTACCCGTTGATCGGGCAGGTGCGGGGTATCGGTCTTTTGTGGGCGCTCGATCTGGTGGTCGATCACCAGAGTCGCACCCGCAATAGCCAGGCCGCCGAGCGGCTGCTCTACCGCTGTCTGGAGCTGGGGCTCAGCTTCAAGGTCTCCCAAGGGAACGTCATCCAGCTCTCGCCACCGCTCAATATCGCCCGTGCCGATCTGGTGCGCGCCATTTCCATTCTCGATCGCGCATTGGGCGAGATCGCACTTTCACCGAAACAGGAACACCACCATGACTGACTTGCAGATTGCTGTAGACCCGACCACTGACGTAGAGGCGCTGATCCTCGACTGGGCCGGCACCGTCGTCGATTTCGGCTCCTTCGCCCCCACCTCCATCTTCGTCGAGGCCTTCGCCCGCGCCTATGACTTCCCCGTTACTCTGGACGAAGCACGCCAGCCCATGGGCCTTGGCAAGTGGGATCATATTGCCGCGCTGGGCCGTCTGCCTTCGGTGGATGCGCGCTGGCAGGCCCGCTTTAGCCACCCCATGAGCCACGCCGAGGTTGACCACATTTATCACACCTTTATGCCGCTGCAGATTGCCGCCGTGACCCGCTTCGCCGACCCCATCCCCGGCGTGTTGCCGGTGCTGGACGCTCTGCGGGGTCAGGGGATGAAAATCGGCTCCTGCTCCGGTTATCCCCGTCCGGTGATGGAGGCGCTGGTACCTGCTGCGGCCGATCACGGCTACCGCCCGGATCACTGGGTCGCCACCGACGATCTCAAGGCTGGTGGTCGCCCCGGCCCCTGGATGGCGCTGGCCAACGTAATTGAGCTCGGATTGAGCGCCGTGTATCGTTGCATCAAGGTGGATGACGCCGTACCCGGCATCAGCGAAGGGCTTAACGCGGGCATGTGGACGGTGGGATTGTCGGTTTCCGGCAACGAGTTTGGTGCCACTTGGGACGAGTTTGCCGCCATGAGCGAGGCTGAGATCGCCGCCCGGCGTGCACCGGCCGAGGCCAAACTGCGGGCGGCGGGGGCACACTATGTGATTGATACCCTGGCCGACATCGCCCCGGTTATCGCCGATATCAACCGCCGTCTGGCCGCTGGCGAGCGGCCGTAGGCCATTGGTGGGGTCTAACAAAAGCGCTTGGCTGGCTTTAGATACAACACGCCCCCATCCGGGGGCGTGTTGCATCTACAGGGGGAAGCCGTGCGCAGTCAGCGGATATCGACCCGCATCAGGGGATAGGGGGCGTTGTCGACAAAGTGGTGCCAGATATGGTCGTAGAGCGCCTTCTGGCCGGGGAAACTCACCAGCGCCTTGGCCTCGGCCAGGGAACACCAGCGATAGTCTGTGTGCTCATCGTTGAGGGTCACCGCCTGATTGGCCGGGCAATAGACCACAAAGACCGGCACCATCTCTATCGTGTTCAGGCTCGCCTCGTAAAACTGCTCCAGATACTGGCCGTTGTAGAGTTCGGTGACCCGGATACCCGTCTCTTCGCCAAACTCCCGAATAATGGTCTGCCAGCCGGTTTCACCCGCCTCCACCGTGCCCGCCACATGACACCAGAAGCCCCCCTTGACCCGTTTCATCACCAGCAATTTGGTTTCGCCATCGACAGTGGTAAGGGCAACGCCAGAGACGGCCTTGCAGCGAATGGGGATCATGATCTTCTCTCCGGATTTGGGCTCTGTGATAGCCATGAACAGTGTGAAGGCGTGTTAATTGAAATACGCCTCGGGGGGCAGGCCCATGACCTCTATTTCATTCAGGCCATTTTTGGCCAGATAGTTGGCCACCAGATTGAACCCCACCCAGTAACCGGCATATTTGGGAAATGGCCGGTTATCACGGCAGTAGAAAAAGTCTAAAAAGTTGAACTGCTTGCTGGATAGATGGGGCGTCATCTCTGCCAGGAGCGATTGCCAGTCATGATGATGAGACTCCTTGAACAGCGAGGGGAGTGTGCCACCATTGAACCTCTGTTCAAAGTAGCAGGCCAGCCCTTCAAAAATCAGGTTTTCGGCCAGTGTTTCTGCTTCCACCTTGTTCTTCTTTTGCACGATATGGTGGACTTCGTGGGCCAGCACGGCAGGCAATTCGGTGATGATCACCTCTTTGATATCAGGCCGTTCCAGATCAAGCTGGAGTTCTATTCGATACATGTTGATGGCCCAGCCACCGATACCCGAGTCGGGAGCATCCCCTTCGGCAAAAGGGCTGAAGGTGACATCCAGTTGGGAGAGATCGAACAAGGCATTCAATTTGTGCGCAGTCTCGGCAAAAACGTGCCGAATGGTGTCATCGAGCCCATCGAATTTGCCCGAGTCGTTTAACAGGGTGAGTTGCATCCAGACATCCTTGTCTATTGAAAGAGAGTGCTGAGCCACTTGCGTGGTCGCGGCGCCATATCACCACGATTACCCTCCTTCAATCAAGGGGTTGCCCGCCCATGATGCTTGCCGTCTGGATCGCCTCGATCAGCGCGGCCCGGTTGATGCGAGGGCGCTCGCCATCAAGCAGTTGTTGCCACAGCGCAATGGCCTGGCTGTAGCGGCCATGCAGGAAGTGATCGGAGGCGAGCAGCATCAGGGCACTCACTTCCCCCGCGTCCTGCTTGAGGGCGCTCTCCAGCAGGCGGGTTGCCTCGGGAGTCAGCTGCTGGCCTGCCTGATAGTAGAGCACGGTGGCCTGCGCGGCCTGGGTCGCTGCGCTGGCGCCCCCCTCCAGCAGCGCGAGACGCTGGTAGGCGAGCAGGGCGTTGTCATATTCGCCCCGATAGAGATAGAGCTGGCCGAGCGCCGCCCAGCTGTCGAGATCGGCGGGGTTGCGCTGAAGCTTCTGATGCAGACTCCCCAGCTCCTTGTCCTGCAGATCCCGCGGGCTCAACCCCGCCAGCGGATCGGGGCGCGACTGATAAGCCAGCCACGCCTGATAGCGGCCGCTGCTCAGATAGACAGCTGCAACGGCTACGAATGCCATGATGCCAAGCAGCAACAGGGCCCGCCCGTGCCAGTTATTGCGGCCGCGATTGTCATGCTGGTTGGCCAGTTGCGCGCGCAGGGCCAGCTCAGCCGCCGGGATGGCGCTGGCCAGGCGGGCGGCGCTCAGCTCCCTGTAGAGTGGCTGGTCTGGGGAGAGGCCCACTTGTTCTCCACGCATGATCAACAGATTCAATTCGCTGCGCGGATCGGCCGCGGGTTGATGGATTGACTCATCGATTGCCTTAACGACAGGGATGGGTTGCACCTTTGTGCGTGTCAGGCGGCGAAACAGGATCAACAGCGCCAGCCCCAACAGCAGCAGGGGACCGCCCCACAGCAGCGCCGTGCTGGCCTTGAAGGGGGGATCGTAGCGGACGAAATCACCGAAGCGCTCCGTCATGCGGGCGATCACCTGTTCATCAGACTGCCCCTCGTCCACCCAGCGGTAGACCTCTAGCCGCAGATCCCGGGCGATGGGGGAGTTGGACTCCACCAGGTTCTGGTTCTGGCACTGGGGGCAGCGCAGGGCGCGGGCCAGCTCTTGCGCCCGATTTTGCAGCTCGGGATGGCGAAATTGATAGGTATCGACCCCGCTGGAATATGCAGTTGCACTCAGCAGCATGCCGAGGGCCAGCAGGGCGCAAGCAAGAGAACGGCACATCATGGCTGTGTCTCCCGAGCTGATGTTGCAATAGACGGCGCAATAGATGGCGCAATCGCGGGTGCCATTGTGGCGGCCTTTATCTGCGCATCCGCTCGCGCCTTGTCGAGCAGGGGGGCAAACTGGCGTTGCCAGATCCCTTTGGTGAGTTCGCCGGTGTGGCGGGCGAGCAGGGCACCATCGGCATCAAACAGATAGGTCTCTGGCGTGCCGTAGACGCCGAGCTCAAGAGCCAATTTGCCGTCAGGGTCGGCCAGTACGGCGCGATAGGGGTTGCCCGCCTGGATAAGCCAGGCGCGGGCCGCATCCCCCTTGTCCCGGTAGTTGAGACCGTAGAGGGGCACGGTGCCCGCGAGCTCGCTGAGCAGCGGATGCTCGGCGCGGCAGTTGGCGCACCAGCTGGCCCAGACGTTAATGACAAAGGGCTCGCCCTTGAGGCTGGCAGTCTGGATCGGACTCCCATCCAGCAGATTGTTGCTTTGCCACGCAGGCAGGGTACGGCCGAGCGTCGCCTCATCCTGGCTGTAGGGATTGTTGCCAAGGCCGAGCCAGAGCAGGATGCCGAGGCTCAGGGTAAGGAGCAGTGGAAGAAAGAGGCGCAGGCGGGATCTCATAACGCCTCCTGTTCGAGCCGGGGATGGGAGGTGCCAACCGTAACGGAACGGGAGGCGAGCAAGGGGCGACGGGCGAGCAGACGCAGGGTGCCACCCGCCATCATCAACAGGCCGCCGAGCCAGATCCAGCGCACCAGCGGTTTGTAGTGCAGCCGCATGGCATAGGCATCTGGTCCCATCTTCTCACCCAGCACCACGTAAAGATCGCCGAGCATTCCCCACGCGATGCCCGGTTCGTTCATGTTCATGGTGCGCACGCTGTAGTGGCGCCGCTCCGGCGTCAGCCGCGCCACCTCTTTACCGTTCTTGTGCACGCTAAGCGTGATGCGCTCGGCGGTGTAGTTGGGGCCGATCACCGGCTCGCGCCCCTCATAGCGAAACTCGAACGCGCCGAGCTGGTAGGGTTGGTTGGCACTTAACACAGTGCCCCCCTCCTGACTGTGGTGACTCACCTGCGCGATGCCAAGGGCGCACACCGCCACCCCGAGATGGGCCAGCAGGCTGCCGAACCGATGGAGGGTGAGCTCGCGCAGCGACGTCGGTTGCAAGAGCGGGAGCAACAGACTGGCCATCAGCCAGAGGCTCACAATATTGGCGAGGATGCCAATCCAGCTACCGGAAAACGATCCCTGTTCCAGATAGGCAAGGCTAAGCAGCCCGCCGCCAAGCAGGCCAAACAGCGGCGGTAACAGCGCGTTGAGTCGGGAACCTGCGGCAAGCTGCTGCCAGCGCAGGCGCGGCAGCTGGGTCATCAGCGTCATCAGGCAGAGGGCCAGCGGCACGAAGATGGTATTGAAATAGGGGGCGCCCACCGAGAGCGAACCCAGATGAAGCGACTGGAACACCATGGGGTAGAAGGTGCCGAGCAGCACGCTGGCGCAGGCCACGCAGAGCAGCAGGATGGCGGCGCCGAGCAGCCCCTCTTTTGACAGCAAGCCAAAGCGGGCATAGGGAGCGCGAATGTCTGCGCGCAGGGCAAACAGGGTGAGGGCGCAGGTCAATAGCAAACCGAGCAGCAACAAGAGGGTGAGGCCGCGGCTGGGGTCCACCGCAAAGGCGTGCACCGAGGTGAGTACCCCGGAGCGCACCACGAAGGTGCCGAGCAGGCTCAAGGCGAAGGTGAAGATGGAGAGTAACAGCACGGCGTGGCCGTAGGCGCCGCGCTTCTCGCAGACAATCAGGGCGTGCAGCAGGGCAGTGCCGAGCAGCCAGGGCAAGAGGGAGGCGTTTTCTACCGGATCCCAGAACCACCAGCCGCCCCAGCCGAGCTCGTAGTAGGCCCACCATGAGCCCAGCACGATGCCGGCGGTGAGAAATACCCAGGAGCCGAGCGCCCAGGGGCGGCTCCAGTGAGCCACGGCGCCATCGAGCCGACCCGAGTGCAGCGCCGCCATGGCGAAAGCGAAGTTGACCGCAAAGCCGACGTAACCGAGATAGAGCAGGGGCGGGTGGATGATAAGGCCGATATCCTGCAGCATGGGGTTGAGGTCGCGCCCCTCCAGTGGTCCCGGGAATTGGCGGTCAAACGGGCTGGAGAAGATCAGGGTATAGAGGCCGAACAGGCCGACGATCAGCCCCATGATGGCCAATACCCGGGTTGTAATAAGCGGATCGACCCGCCTGGAGCAAAGGGCCACCAGAGCGCCCCACAGCCCCAGCGCAAAGACGAAAAAGAGCATGGAGCCTTCATGGCCGCCCCACACCGCCGCCAGCTTGAAGCCCAGGGGCAGGGCACTGTTGGCGTGCTGGGCCACATAGACCAGGGTAAAGTCATCGAGGCCAAAACAGCCGGCGAGCAGCAGCAGGGCGGCCAACAGCAGGAGCGCGACCAGGAGGGCCAGCGGTGTTGCGCAGCCGAGCAGCGGCCGTGAGGCGAGCCGCAGCCCCAGCCAGGGCAGCAGCCCTTGCAGCAGGGCGAGCCCGGTCGCCAGCAACAGTGAGAGATAGCCGAGCTCCGCCAGCACACAACCTCCAAATGCAATTAGAAATTAATTGAATTAATTACAAATTTCAGTCTTTCAACTCAGGCTCAGAAGGCGCTTCTGAGTAGACGTGGAACGTTTCCACAATGGTGCTTTGAGGAAACTCGCCTTTGAAATAGATCCAATGTTCGTCATCCGAAGGGACTGAGGGGGTATCAAGGCAATCATTGACTCGATAGATGGTTACGCCAGCTTTCTTTAATTCTGGGATGGACATTCGGATGACATGGCCGTTGGCAAACCTTCCATTTCCCAAGGCATAGCGTTTGGCTACTTCAAAATGCGGGGTTGTCGATATCCCTCCAGTTGGTTCACCATTCCCACCGTATTCGTGTGAGTGAATGCTATTGGTGATAGAGAGTCCGCATGTGAAATCTGAGTCTCCGCATTGAACTCTGTCATCACCAAACTCAGCGCCTTGCTCTGGATCATCCGATAGCGATTTGGGAACCATGGCATCGGTCACTGTCATATGGCAGTTGAACCCTCGATAAAGAAATTCCAACGTTGTTATCCCCATTTAGATTTCACTTGCGAATCAACGAGCCAGCGCCAGTCACCCGAAGGTGGCTGGCGCTGGTGATCATACCTTTAAACTACAGTCATCTGGCCGGCATAGAGCACGAAGTAGCGCAGCAGCAGGATCCCCACCAGAGTCAGGCTGCAGACCAGCACCAGATGGCCGTTTCGCTCCCGCAGGGGCGCCGGGGTCAGCAGAGCCAGCAGCTGGGGCAGCAGCATGCCGATGCCCACCACCCCGAGCCAGAACACCTGAGCCCAGAAACCGCTGCCGATGGCCGCCCACATCGCCACCTCTTTCTGGCCGCCACCGAAGTAGAGGCCGGTAAAGAAGCAGACCAGCAGCAACACCTCCACCGCCAGCACCGGCCGCTCGAAGCGATGCACGAAGCTCACCCCTTGGCTGTGATGGTTCTCCTTGAAGAGCGTCACCGCCAGCAAGATGGTGGAGGCGATGCCGGAGCTGATACCGGATACCAGAAACAGCACCGGCAACACCGGGTTGTTCAACAGCGGATAGGTCTTGAGGGCTGACAGCAGAAAGCCGGTGTAGGCCCCCAGTAGCACGGCGAGCAGCAGCAACAGCGGTGCCAGCAGCCGTTCGATGCGGGCGAGCCAGCCAATCAGCCCATCCACAAATGCGAACTTCTCTTTCAACAACCGGCTGCGCATTGTCTCGATCTCGGTGCGAAACACCACCGCCAGCCAGGCGAACAGCACCGCCATATAGAGCTGAAACAGCATGACCCCCATCGACATCACTGAGTCGAACTGGTAGTGGAACATCAGCTTCCAGAAGGTCCAGGGGCGGACCAGATGGAAGATAAGGATCAGTAACCCCAGGATCACGCTCGCTGGCGCCAGAATGGCGGTCGCCTTGATGATGCCGCTCTCGCTGCCGGCCCCCTTGCGGCGCAGCAGCACCGAGAGGGTGGTGGCCCCGGCGGAGATGCCGAGCAGAAAGAGATAGATGGCTATGGGCCAGTCCCAGACAAGGGAAGGGAAGTGAAATGCATCATGCCACATGGTCCATTCCTCCTTCTGTGACTGCGGTAGATAGCGATCGGGCAAATCCCCAGACAAGGGAGGGGAAGTGAAATGCCGCTTGTATGGTCATGACGTTATCTCCCCTTTGGGCACGCGGTACATCTTGGGGGAGGTGCCGAGCGCCTGCTTGTAGCGATAGGTGGTCTCCTTCACCAGCCGTTGGGCGATGGGGCTGTCCGGGTCATCCAGATTGCCGAACACCAGCGCCTTGGTGGGGCAGGATTCCACGCACGCCGGCTCCTTGCCTGCCGCCAGGTTGGTCTTGCGGCAAAAGTCGCATTTGTCCGCCACTCGGGTGACCGGGTTGATAAAGCGCACCTGATAGGGGCAGGCGGCGAGGCAATACATGCAGCCGACGCAGAGATCCGCGTCGACATCGACGATGCCATCCTCCTTGCGAATATGGGAGGCGCCGGTCGGGCAGACGTGGACGCAGGGGGCGTTGTCGCAGTGTTGGCAGGACTTGCGAAAGAAGCGGTACTCGGCGTCGGGAAATTCCCCGATGGGGCTTGAGCGGATGATCTCGAGGCGCGAGACCCCTTCTGGCACTTTGTTCACTTCCCGGCAGGCATCCATGCAAGCGGTACAGCCGATGCAGGCCGTCTCATCGTGGATCATGCCATAGCGGACCCCGTCTATGGTCTGGCTGTGGGCAAGGGGGGTGGCAAGGGTGCGAGTCGGCCCCGTCATCATGATAAGGGCCCCTGCGCCCATGCCCGCCATAAAGTCACGGCGAGAGCAGCTCATGATGCCTCCTTGCCGGTAGCCGGTTTGGACTGCTCCTGCCGGGCCTTGCTGGCCTCATGTTGCTTGCTGTGGCAGTCGACGCAGAGCTTGATGCGGGATTTTTCCGGGATCGCCACCATGGGCTCCTTGGCCGGATGCAACTGGTGACAGCTGGTGCAGGTGAGCTTGGTGGCGTGCACGTCGTGGGCCCAGAGCGCCTCGCGCAGCTCTTTAGGCTCGTGGCAGCTCATGCAGACTCCATTCTGCTCGCTGATGGGATAAAGCTTGATGCTCTCTTTATCCTTCAGGCTGTGGCTGAAGCGCATCACATCCTTGACCCCTTCCCGGTGCTGGGGGGAGGGCTGGCCGTGGCAGTTGGTGCAGGTGACAGGTGCCAGGTTGTTGGGATTGGTCGCCTGACCATGCTTGCCGTGCATCCCTTCGCTCTGCTCCTTGTGACAGTCGGTGCAAGCCTTGTCGGGATTGCGTAAAAATTCCACCTCATGTGTAGCTGGAACAGGGGCTGCTGCCGGCTCGGCCGCCTGACCCTGCAGGCTGGTGAGCAGCATGGCTGCCATCAGCATCAGTCGTAAAAAATCCATCGTTAAATCACCCATAGGAAGCCTCCATCCGCTGCGGGCCCGACTTGGCGCCGGACCCGCAGGCGCCGTTACTGTGCCAGCCGTCCGGCTGCTTTGGCCTCGGCATCCCAGGCGGGGACCGTGGTCTTGAGGAATTGGGCCTTGTCGCTGTTGAACTGCTTCATATCCATGCCAAGGGCGGCTTGCGCTTTCTCCTTGGTGGAGATGTCGGGGATGGCGATCTCGTGGCTGATCCCCTTGCTGGCCAACAGGCGCGCCAGCTTGGTGCGGGCGTCAGCGGCTTTATCCAGCGCGCTGCCAAGTACCTTGAGGGCCACTTCGGGGGCGTGCATCTGCACCCCGTGGGATGCGATGGCGTAGTCCCAGCGCCACTGGGCGTGACGGATGTCCTGCAGAATATCCTTCATCTCAGCCTCGGTGGCGCCGGCATCCCAGGCCGCCTTGGCTTCAAAGTGGGCGTGTACCAGCTGCTTCTCGACCTTCAGCTTGGTTTCGATTACCGCCTCTTTGCGCTGCTTGACGATCCCCTGCAGCATCTCCTTGCTCTGGGTATGACAGTTGCGGCAGGTCTGCTCGAAACGATCGAAGGGGTTCCCCACTTTGTGATCCGTGTAGACCTTGCCCTGCTCGTTCTGCACCTTGGGCATGTGGCAATCGACACAGGCGACGTTGTTCTGGCCGTGAATGCCGGCGCGCCAGGTTTCGTACTCGGGGTGCTGGGCTTTCAGCATGGGGGTTTTGGAGAGGGCATGAGTCCAGTCGGCAAAGCCGATTTCATCGTAATAGGCCTCCATCTGCTCCACCGTGGTGCCCTTGTCCCAGGGAAATTTGACCGCCTTGGTGGGGCCGCTGAAGTAGTACTCCACGTGGCACTGGCCGCACACCTGGGACTGCCGTTCAAAGCGCCCCTGCTCCTTGAACGGCTTGCCGATGGCTGTCATGGCCCGATCGGCATAGGGACGGGAGAGGTGCAGGGCCGGTTTACCCTCCTTGAACTCCTTCGAGGCGGTGTCGTGGCAGTCGGCGCAGCCGATGGTGTTGACTACTTCCGGCCCGCCCTTGGCCCACATCCCTTTGAAGTAGCCATCCTCACCCTGCTCGTCGATGACGCGGGCCACATCCGGGCCTTTGCAGCTCCAGCAGGCCATGGGCAGGGGGCCATCTTCGGCTGTTTTCGGGGCGCCGGTGCGCAGGGTTTCGCGCACATCGGTCAGGGCATAGAAGTGACCGCGCGGCTTGTTGTAATCCTTGGCGAAGGGGTAACCGCCCCACAGCACCACCATGTTGGGATCTTCCGCCAGCGCATCGGTGCGTTCCTTGCTTTCGCTGGTGGCTTGCCAGCTGGTGAACTGATCGGCGTGATCCTTGGCGAACAGCTCGCTGCGCGCCTCGATCTTGCCTTTGGGTTGCGTGTCATCGGCTGCCTGTGCCCAGCCGCTGGTGCCAAGGCTGGTAGTCAGCAGCAGGGCGGCGAGGCCCAGCTTGATCTGTCTGTTGCGTGAACTCACGATCATCACTCCCTAATCGATCTCATTGCCAGACCTGACAGTTCCATCCTGGATGTGGGCATTGGTTCGCCCCCGCCAAGCAGGAGCAGGCAGGCCGCTTCATTGTTATTAGTGAATAAAACCCATGTTTTTATGCGATTGCTCGAGTTGGATATTACCAAATGGGTAAAAAGAATGATGATTTATCAGAGGGGGGCTTGCGCTAGATCAATTACCGAGAGCACCAACAGACAGAAATGAGATCCCGGTTAAATTATTAAGAAAGTCAGAATATTGGAAGTGTAATGAGTCTCTGTGGCGGGACGGAGCGACACCTGAGGTATGCCTGTGTTATTTGGCAAGGCATGCAGGGTTATCTGTCATATCAATTATCTATTTATGGGTATAAAAATAATAAATGAATAAATATTCTTTTTTTGAGAGGGCTGTCGGTTACAGTCTGTACGGGCCGGGCGTTCCGCCGATGGGCGAGATGGTCGGCAACATCAATGAGAGAAGCCGGCAATGCCGGCTCCTCTCAGGTCTTATCGTGATCAGATACTGTTTGGGTTGCAGCCCCAAAGGCATGGTGGTGAACCAACGAATACCCCGGCTTCGGGGTTTACACCAGCGGATATGGTCACGCTCATCTTATGCCAGAGCCTGGGCCAGCAGATGAATGGGATGCTCGCAGCGGAAGCTGGTGCTCATCTCGATCTGCCATTTGCAGGTCTCGCAATCGGTGATCACCAGATCGGGGGAGAGGCGGTTGATTTGATCAAACAGCCCCTCGCCAATGGTCTGGCTGGTCTGGTAGTTTTCGGATTTGAAGCCGTAGGTGCCGGCGATGCCGCAGCACTGGGACTCCAGTACAGTCACCTTGACCCCGGGAATGGCGCGCAGCAATTCGAGGGTGTAGATGACGCCCCCCATCTTCTCCATGTGGCAGGGGGTGTGGTAGGCGATGTGCAGATTGAGCGGCTTCATCGCCGGTTTGTTGCCCTTGTAGAACTCGTTCCACAGGAAGCGGGTTACCAGGGAGATGCGATCCCGCACCTTGTGGTTGTCCTGCTCCAGCAGGTGGGGGTATTCGTCCCGCAGGGTGAAGCCACAGGTGGAGGAGGTGGCCAGCAGCGGCATCTCATTGCCCAGCAGGGAGTTCTCCATCTGCTTGATATTAAAGGCCGCCTGCTGCTTGGCCTTGTCCATGAAGCCGTTGGCAATGAGCGGTACGCCGCAGCACTTCTCCCGCTCCAGCAACTGCACGCCGATGTTCATGGCGTTGAGCACCTGCACCAGCTCCTTGCCAAGCTGAGGATGGTTGTAGTTGACATAGCAGCCGTGGAAATAGGCTATTTGGCGCTCATAACGGGCCTGCGCTTCTTTTTGCTTCTTGTACCAGCCGCGGAAGGTGCCCTGGGAGTATTTGGGCAGATCACGGTGGGATGAGACCCCCAGCGCCTTGTCCAGCACCAGCTTCATCGGCTTGAGGCCGGTGGTGAAGTTGACCACAGGCGCCATCAGGGTAGACATGCTGCCCATCAGATCGGTGTGGGAGAGTACGAACTCGCGGATCCCCGGTTTGAAACCGCTGTACTGATGCTTGGCCTTGGCAATGATGTCACCGATGCGCACCCCGCTCGGGCAGGCTACTTCGCAGCGCTTGCAGTTGGTGCAGTGCTTGAGGGCGCTGTCAAAGAGCTCCGGGCTCTTGATCCGCAGCCGCTCGCCATCCGGGCCCGCCTGTTTCGGGCCGGGGTAGGCGGGGTTGGCCTTGGCCACGGGGCAGTAGGCGGTACAGACGGTGCATTTGATGCACTGATCGAAAGTTTGGTTGGCGTGATCCAGTAGCATGTCAGTTCTCCTCCCGGCGATGATGAAGACACGGGATATGGGACGTAGTAATCATTGGGCAGCGCCCAGAATATGGCCGGCAGCCTGCCAGCCGGTGGCAACGGCAACACCGGAGCCGGAACCTTCACGAATTGGGTCGTAATGGGCCAAGACACTGCCCGCGCCATAGAGGTTGGTGAACGGCTTGCCACCACGCAGCACTCTGAGCTTGTCGTCGGTCTTGACCCCGAAGCCCATGAAGGGGTGGTGATCGAACAGGCGGCGACCGGCCCAGGCATCGCGCTCCTCCAGACTCAACACATCGGCATCGAAGATGGGTTCGCGAATGCCACGCAGACGGGACTCCAGCCCGCGGCTAAAGAAGCTGCCGGAGGCGAGCACGAAGTTGTCCGCTTCAAACAGCTGATCATCGCCATTCTGGGTGTGTACGCCGACCACCCGATCCCCCTCGTAACGGGCGCCCAGCACCCGCTCGCTGGTGAGGAAGGTGCCGCCAAGGGCCATGAAGCGGCGCTTGAGCGCCTCCTGCATCCGCATCCCGATCAGCGATGGTGGCATGGTCGCCACCTCCTTGATGGTGCAGCCGGTGCGCTGCTCCAGCTCCGCCAGACGCGGGCCAACCAGCCCCAGCGACAGGCAGGCGGGTAGCACGATATGGCGGCAGTCGGGCACGCCGCTCTCCTGCACCATTCGACTGATCTCGCTGGCCAGATCGGCCACCAGATGGTGCTTGTCACACAGGCGCGCGATGTCGGCAGAGCGAAACTCATGGGGATTGCGGCTGAATTCCGCCAGCTGGGGCAGGCGGATGTCACCAGTCAGAATGCGGCAGTGGGCAAAACGCGGATGGGTCGCCAGATTGGCCGCCGCCAGTGCCGGATGAAAGTCGCGAAAGCCCTCGAGGGTGGCCAGCAGTAGCACGTCCGGGATCGGTGCATCGGTGACGCAGGCGCAAGTATCGGGGGAGAGCCAGGTACGTTTGAGAGTGCCGATAGGGGTCAGGCGCTCATGGTTGGTCTCGTGGTGCACCAGCGGCAGCCCCTGCTCGGCGCAGTGGCGCTGCAGATCGGCCAGACTCGCCTCGATATTTTGCATTCCTACTTTGCTGTAGGGGTGATCCGGATGGGCTGCCATAAAGGCAGGCAGCGCAGCGCGGGGATCCCCCTCGCTTTCGAGCAGATCTACCGAGCCGGAGGAGAAGTGCAGGGCACTCTGGCCGGAGGCCATCAGCAGGGTCTTCTGGCCCGCCTCCACCAGCCGCAGGGCAGCCGAGAGTCCCGCCATGCCACCGCCGATAACGATATTGTCAAACTTCATGACGGCTCTCCTTGTGAGTGGTCTCGCTGGTTGGGTCGCGTGGGGTATCGGCGACCAGCTGTGGCGCCGTCCATTCCCCCAGGCCAAACAGCCCTTCGTAGATCCAGTAGGTGAACTCGGCCTCGCGCAAGGCATCGCCCCACAGGACGGGGCGGGTTCCCTTGTAACGCTCCTCGAGGAACTGGCGCAGCATGACGCAGGCCTGGCGACCGTCGGCCTTGCCGTACTCCTGCATCAGTCCGGCGGCGCGGTAGGCGCAGAGCTCCCCCTGACAGGGGCCCATGCCCAGACGGGTGCGGCGGCGCAGATCGATGAGGTTGTCCACATCGAGCTCGCGCAGGGCGTATTCGATTTCGCCCGCGGTGACCATTTCGCACTCGCAGATAAGGGCGTTGGCCTTGGGATTGTCACGGAAGAAGGCGATGACCCGCTCGCCGTGGCGGTATTGGGCGGAGCCTTCGACCGGCACCGAGAGACCGGGGGCGGAGACCTTCTCCGGATCCCGCGAGCCGGGCAGGCTCAGTTCGGCGGTCTGGCAGGGTTTGCTGTTACCGAGTTTCTTGGCCAGCAGATCGGTGGCCCACTCCGCCATCAGGCGGTAGGTCATCAGCTTGCCGCCGGTGATGGTGTTGAACCCCTTGAGACCATCGCGCTCGGCGTGATCCAGCAGCACGATACCGCGACTGATGTTGCGGCCGGTGTCGTCACCGTCCACCGCTACCAGCGGGCGCACCCCGGCGTAGGCGCGCAGCAGGCGGGTGCGGGCCATGATGGGAGCAAGCTTGATACCTTCGCGCAGCAACACTTCGACCTCTTCGGGTTCGACGGTGAGCTGGTCAATCTTGTTGTAATCGATGCGACTGGAGGTGGTGCCGATGAGGGAGATGGTGTCGCCCGGCACCAGAATGTCCGCATCCGCCGGTTTGCGGGCGCGGTTGAGCACCAACTGGTTGATGCGGTAATCCATGATGAGCAGGGAGCCCTTGGCCGGGAACATGCGGATGCCGAGATCGGCATATTCGCAAATTTGCTGGCCCCAGATGCCAGCGGCGTTGATCACCTCCTGACACTCCACCTCGAACGCTTCGCCGGTGCGGGTGTTGATCGCCTTGACCCCGTGTACCCGATCCTGAGTGCGCAAGAGCCCCAGCACCTTGCTGTGGGTGAAGATGCGGGCGCCGTGCTCTTTAGCGTCCAACACGTTGGCAGCGGCGAGGCGGAACGGGTCGACCGTGCCGTCCGGCACATGGATGGCGCCGATCATCGCCGGGTTGGCGTTGGGCTCCATGCGCAGGGCTTCACCGGGATCGAGCTGGCGGGTTTCGATACCGGCCAGGGCGCAGGCATCCATAAAGGTGGTTTGGAAATTGATGTCATCTTCCGGCAGGGTGAGGAAGAGGCCGCCCGTGTCTTCGACACAGTGGCTGGCAATCCGCTTGAGGATGCGGTTTTCCTGGATGCATTCGCGGGCGGACTCCTGATCCGTCACCGCGTAGCGGGCACCGGAATGGAGCAGGCCGTGGTTGCGGCCGGTGGTGCCGGCGGCGATATCATCGCGCTCGAGCAGGATGCAGTCGATGCCGCGCAGTGCGCAATCGCGCATGATGCCGGCCCCTGTGGCACCGCCGCCTATGATGACGACTTGTGTAGTTATTCTTTTCATTGTTGCCCGTCTCATCTCTTCCAGATGAGGCCAGTGTGGCCTACTTCTGAGTGGAAATGTTTGATATGGGCCAAATTTGCGCTCGCAAACGCTCATTTGCTCGCGCGTTAATGAGCATTGTGTGACATTTGTCACGCTTGTTATCGCATCGGTTTGTGGGCTGGTGGCGAATAACAGGCACAAAAAAGGGGCATCGGATGCCCCTTGTCACTGTTTGACGAGTCTGGTGGGTGTGTTAGGGGTCAGCCGCAGCACTTCTTGTGCTTTTTGCCGCTGCCACAGGGGCAGGGATCGTTGCGCCCCGCCTTGAGGGGCGCCGGATCCTGCTCTCCCTCGGTGTAGACCCAGCGGCCCTGATAACGCACGAAGCGGGAGCGCTCATGGAGGCAGTGGCGCTCATCCCCCTCCAGAAACCAGGCTTTGAACTCCACCATTCCGGTTTCATCCTCCGGGCCGCCCTGGCTGGCGATGATCTCGAGACCGTCCCAGCGGGTGTCGATGCGAGAGAGCTCTTTGGCGGTGAGGCCGCCAAGGTGGGCCGGGTGCCAGCTATGGACCAGATACTCCCCCAGACCAAGCACAAAAGCACTGTAGCGCGAGCGCATCAGCTGCTCCGGGGTGTCAGCCACCGCGCCACTGTGACGTGAGCCACAGCACAATTCGAGAGAAAGGGTTGAGCCGCAAGGACAAAGATTCATGATTTTCACGTTCTGGCCGATTTGTTTAAGGGAATTGTAACGAAAGCTGGGCTCGCCCTGCCAGCACCTATACTGATGGGTAAGCAAGGAATTCCAATAAAAACAGCTGCAAGGATGTGAAAGATGACGCTAAAACAGAAAATCCTGTTATTGGGTGCAGTACCCGTGCTGCTGATGGCCCTGGTGGTCAATCTCAGTAACTATATGGTCTCCAAGAGCGACCTAGAGTCTGAGCTGGTGGTGGCGAGGGAGAATGCCATCAAGGAGCGTAAAGCGCTGCTCAGCAGTTACATCATGATGGCCAAAACCGCCGTCGATGCCGTTTATGCACAGCCGGATTCTCCGGAAAATCGTCAGAAGGTCAAAGAGCTGCTCAGGCCGTTGCGTTACGGCAGCGATGGCTATTTCTTTGTCTATGACTTCGAGGGCAACACTATATTGCTGCCTACCCGTGCCGAGCTGGAGGGAAAAAATCGCTGGAACGACAAGGATGCCAAGGGCAAGTTGCTGATCCAGGACATTATCAAGGTGGCCCGTCAGGGGGATGGCTTTGCCGAGTACTGGACGGCCAAACCTTCCATTGGTCGTGATGCTCCCAAGCTCGCCTACAACATTGCGCTCGACAAATACCAGTGGGTTATCGGTACCGGTTTCTATATCGATGACATCGACAACGAGCTGGCGGCCCTGCGCGCCGAGCGCGAAAGCAATATGCACGAGTCGCTGCAGAGCAGTGTGCTGGTGATCTTGCTGATCCTGGGTGTCACCCTGGCGGCGACCGTGATCGTGGGGAATCGGGTTACCAAGCCGCTGGCTGATGCCGTGCTGGCATTGAACGATATTGCCAATGGTGACGGGGATCTCACCCAGCGCCTCAAGGTGCAGAGCGACGATGAAATTGGCCAGCTGGCCAGCGCCTTCAACCGCTTTGTCGAGCGGATCCAGTCGGTGGTGAGTCAGGTTGGCGAGACCAGTAACCATCTCTTCACCGCTGTTGACAAGCTGCACCATCTGAGCGAGCACTATGACCAGCAGATGCATGGCCATAGCCGGGAAACCGATCAGGTGGTGACTGCGGTGACCGAGATGAGCTCCACTGCCCAGGAGGTGGCGGCCAGTGCTTCCAATGCCGCGACAGCAACCAGTGATGCCGCCCGTGAGTCCGACGCAGCTCGTGGTGTGGTCAGTACGGCTATCAACAGCATCAACCGACTGGTGGGGGAGGTGCATACTGCTGCTGGCGTCATCGCACAGTTGGCCCAAGAGACCGCCAAGATTGGCTCGGTGGTGGAGGTCATTCGCGGCATTGCCGAGCAGACCAACCTGTTGGCGCTGAATGCCGCTATCGAGGCGGCCCGTGCCGGTGAGCAGGGTCGCGGCTTTGCGGTGGTGGCGGATGAAGTGCGTTCGCTGGCCGGTCGTACCCAACAGAGCACCAAAGAGATCAATGAGATGCTCCAGCGCTTGCAAGGGGGGGTGAAGCAGGCGGTGGATGTGATGCAGGCGAGCGAGGATCGCAGTCAGGAGACGGTGCAGGAGGCAAGCCATATTGCCAGCTCCCTCGACAGCATGGTGATGGCGGTCAGTACCATCAACGATATGAATATCCAGATCGCTACCGCCGCCGAAGAGCAGCATGCGGTGTCGGAGGAGATCAACAAGAACCTGGTAGCGATCCAGCAGATCGTCAGCGAGCTGACCGACGCAGCCATGGAGTCCAACAGCACCACCCGCGATCTGGCCAATACCGGCGACAAATTGCGCAAACTGGTATCGCAATTCCGTTATTGATCTTGTAATGGTCCGTGACGGCAACCACAAGATGCGGCCTGACCCCCGGTTCAGGCCGCACTTTATTTGGGGATTGACCAATAATGTGTGAAAATTGCCAGCCTCTTTTTTTCAGCCTTTGCCCCATACCCTATGAATGAGATCGTGAAAGGTAGTATCGATTTGATCCGGCAGCTCAACTACGGCCTGGTCTATGCCAGCCTGGAAGAGCACAAGGAGCTGTCGCGCACCGATCTCTCCCGCCTGACCGGCCTCTCGCCTGCCAGTATCACCAAGATCACTAGGGAACTGCTCGATGGGGGTCTGGTGGTCACCTGTGGTGAAAGTTCGGTGGGGCGTGGCCGTCGTCAGACCTTGCTGCGCATCAACGAGCGCCGCTTTCAGTTTCTCTCCATGCGTCTTGGCCGTGGCTACGTGGATATGGCGCTGTTTGATTTCTCCGGTCGCTCGCTGGCCCGCCAGCGCCACCTCTTTACCGAGGAGGAGCGCGCCGATCTGCTGGGCAGTCTGGTGCACGCCATCAAGGTGTTTTTGCCAAGAAAGTCCCTCAATCTGGCCTGTATCGCCCTCTGCCTGCCGGGCCAGGTAGAGCGCCACTCCGGCATGGTCAAGCACTTCCCCTTCTACGATCTGCGCAACTGGCCCCTTGGCCCGACTCTGCAACAGGCGTTCTCGGTACCTGTGCTGGTTAGCGGTGACGTGCGCACATGGATCCAGGCCGAGCGGGAGTGGGGGGCCGCCAAAAATTGCGCCGATGCGGTGCTGGTGTTTGTCCACAACGACATCGGGGTCGGCATGGTGGTCAATGGCCAGCTCATCGAGAGCGAGAATGCGCTGCTGGGGGATCTCAGCCACCTGCAGCTCGAGCCCTATGGCCAGCGTTGCTACTGCGGCGGTTTTGGCTGCGCCTGCACCCTGGTGACCAATCAGGCGCTGGAGGCGCAATACCGGGATCTGCGTGAGCGGATGCAGGAGCACGACTTGCCCGAGAGCGTCACCATCCGCGAGCTGTGCGAGCTGGCGCTGGCGGGCAACGGCCTCTGTCAGGATATTCTCCATCAGGCGGCGGGCCGCCTCTCCAAGGTACTCTCCAATCTCATCTGCCTGCTCAATCCGGGCAAGCTGCTGCTGGGGGGCGAGATCACTCGTGCCGATCGGCTGCTGTTCCCCATGCTGCACCAGTCGCTGGCCAGCCAGTTACCCGCCGAATATCTGGTGCGGCTGCAGATTGAATCGACCCACTTCTACGAAGATCCCACCAAGCCCACTTCGGTGCAGGTTCACAAGGCACTGCGCGATGGCAGCCTGTTGCTGGAGCTGCTGCGCAGCTGTCAGGAGTCGTAAGGCAAGAGGAGTTGGCACTGTGTCTGGCGAAAGGGGCAGGGATTGCTGTTCCGCCAGCGCGTAACTCGGTACAATCTTGCGCTTTTCCGGCAGACCCCCCTGTTTTCGGGCGCTTTTATAGCGCCGAGACATGTTGGCACCGTCGCCGTTCCTGTTTTGACTCCAGTTGTGAACCTAGATGAAGCCTGTTCCTGATCACGCCGTCAACCGCCTGCGGGCCTGGCGCAAGAGTATCTCTACCCGACCGTTTCTTGCCCGTGGCGGCACCCTGGTTCGCTGTCCGGCCTGTCAGCTGCGCGAGGATTGGTGTGCCTGCGAGTGGCGCCCCGAGCTCAAAGCAGAGGCCGGTTTCTGCCTGCTGATGTATGACAGCGAGCCGATGAAGCCCTCCAACACCGGTCGCCTGATCGCCGATGTGTTGCCGGATACCACCTGGGCGTTTCTCTGGTCACGTACCCAGCCCCATCCCGAGTTGCTGGCCCTGCTGGCCGATCCTGCCTGGCAGCCCTATGTAGTCTTTCCCGCTTGCGAGAAGGAGCCTGCCCGCCTGACCGGCGAGGTGACGTTGGCACCCGGCAAAAAGCCGCTCTTTATCCTGCTCGACGGCACCTGGCCGGAGGCGCGCAAGATGTTCAACAAGAGCCCCTATCTGGACGGTTTTCCTGTGCTCGCCATCAAACCCGATGCGCTCTCCACCTACGGCATGCGGGTCGCCAACAGCGAGGAGCACCTCTGCACCGCCGAAGTGGCGGCCTGTGTGCTGGAAGTGGCGGGAGAGCTCAAGGCGGGCCAGGCCCTGCAGCACTGGTTCAACTTGTTCAGCAGCCGCTACATGGCCGGTCGGGTCAGCCGTTTCCCCGGTGCCGATGAGGATCATCTCTGTGAGGCACTGGCGGCCATCAAGGAAGCGAACGTCGCTTCACCGGCTTGCTAACGGACACTTTGAGGGTTGGGCCAGGGACGTGCCCGTTCTAATTAATGAAAATCAGGAATCAATTGTCTGCCACTGTTTCGTTAGATTCATGGTCAGTGGCCCGCTAGGATAGCGAACAGCCTGTGCAGCCCCCCGCACAACGTCGCTTTGGTTAGCTCCGGTTGCTCGATCCTTCGGGCAACCCACTCTCGAGAGGTCTATGGATGGAATTGGAACTGGTTACCCTGTTTGCCCTGTTCGGTGTGGCGCTTGTCGCCGGCTTTATCGATGCCATCGCCGGTGGCGGTGGTCTGCTGACGGTGCCTGCTCTACTGGCGACTGGCATGCCCCCCGCGCTGGTGCTCGGCACCAACAAGCTGCAGAGCAGTTTTGGCTCCTTCTCCGCCACCTGGTTCTATGCCCGCAAGGGGTTGCTGGAGTGGGCCATGATCTGGCCTGCGGTGATCTGCACCTTTATCGGTGCGGCTATCGGCACGCTGGCGGTGCAGACCATAGACGCCGCCATTCTCGAGCGCCTGCTCCCTTTCCTGCTGATGGCTTTTGCCTGCTACTTCTACTTCTCGCCGCGGGTGAGCGATGCCGAGAGCTCCCGCCGTCTCACCCCCATGCTGTTTGCGCTGCTGGTGGGGGGCGGTGTCGGCTTTTATGACGGCTTCTTCGGGCCCGGCACAGGTTCGTTTTTTGCCATCGGTTTCGTGGCGCTGGCAGGTTTTGGCATGGCGCGGGCCACCGCCCACACCAAGCTGCTCAACTTCACTTCCAACATCGCCTCCCTGCTGTTTTTTGCCCTCGGTGGCAAGGTGGTGTGGAGTGTCGGCTTCTGTATGGCGCTGGGGCAATTTGTGGGCGCCCGTTTTGGCTCCAAAATGGTGCTGAAAAAAGGGGTGAAGCTGATCAAGCCGCTGCTGGTGACCGTCTCCCTGCTGATGTCCGCCAAACTGGTGTGGAGTCAGTATCCCGAGCTGTTTGCCTGGATCTGATGTGCGCCTTGCTTGCCGCATCGCAATTGTTAACGGGGCCCTTGGGCCCCGTTGTCATATCTGGTGTTTTACAGCGCTAGCGCGGTGTATCGCTGCAGTGGCGAAAGTGTTGGTGCAGGGCGCTCACCAGCCGGGCAATCCGCTCGCGCTTTAGGCTGTTTGGCCGGTAGACCAGATGCAGGGGGCGGCCCAGCCCGGGCAGTGGGCGTGCCATCTCCCCCTGTTCTCCCACCAGTCCCAGCAGGCCAGCGGGGAGCAGCACAGGGCCAATACCTGCCTTAGCGAGTTCGATGAGCGCCAGATAGGAGTCGAGCTCCATGGCGGGTTCCAGCCCCAAATCAGCCAGCGGTTCGCGCAGGTAGCGGTTGGAGGGGTTCTCCAGATCCATGGTGAGGATCTTGCACCTGCTTTCTGCGCTGGCTGGCGGCAGGCTCTGCTGCCCCTCGCCAACCAGATAGAAGGGCTCTTCCAGTAGCAGATCTGCGCCGAGGCCATGGCCGGGTGGGAGCCGACCGGCGCAGATGCCGAGCAGGGCATCACCGCTGCGCACCCGCGCCAGAATGACCGGCGTGTGGTGGGTAGAGAGGGCAAGGTGGGGATCGTGCTCCAGATAGTCGCGCATGAAGTGGGCGAGATAACCCGCCAGCAGGGTTTCGGAGCAGGCGATGGGGAGAGGACTCTGATCCGCCAGATCCTGACTATCGGCAAGCACCCCTTTCATTTCGGCCAGACTCGGGGCCACTCGCTCAAGCAGCTCCTTGGCCTGCGGGGTGAGGCGGATCTGGCGCCCCTCCGGCTCGATCAGCTTCTTGCCGAGGCGCTGCTCCAGCTGGGCAATCCGCTTGCTCACCGCCGACTGGCTGATATAGAGGCGACTGGCCACCTTGGCCATGGTTCCTTCACTTGCCAGTAGGCTCAGCGTCTCCAGCCCTTCCAGTAACATCTCGCCCCCTTGTTTATCGCCATCAGGATCGTCACAGATTGATCAGCGCTACCTTAGGGGCTGACTGGCTCAGGAGCAAGGGTCGTTTGCTGCCTTGGCCGGTCGAATGCGCCATTCGCTCAAGGGCGGCGCGAAGATCACCAGATTGCCGATCAGGCTCACCACCACTCCGGCCACCGAGACCGGCTGCCAGACAAAGCCTTCATAGAAGGTGGAGAGGGTAAGCGCCACCAATGGAAAGAGCACGGTGGCGTAGGAGGCCTTGCTGGCACCGATGCGCCCCACCAGCGTCAGATAGGCGGTAAAGGCGATCACCGAGCCAAACAGGGCGAGGTAGACCATGGCCACCAGATAGTGGCCATCGGTCGGCACCACCAGCTGTTGGCCTAGCAATATGACCCAGCCCAGCAACAGCACCACGCCGTAAACCATGCCCCAGGGCACCAGTTGCAGTACGTGGTAGCCATGGCGTTGGCCCCGTGCCGAGACCAGATTGCCCAGCGAAAAGCAGAGGGTGCCGCCGCAGGCGAGCAGCAGCCCCTTCCAGCCGTTTGCACCCAGTTGCGCATCCGCCAGCACCGGCCAGAACAGCAGCAGGGTGCCAAAGAGCCCCAGCAAGGAGCCTTGCAGCCAGCGCAGGGTGGGGCGCTTGTTCTCGAACAGCCAGAGGTTGAGGCCGTTGAAGATGCTGGCACTGGCAAAGATCACCGCCGACATGCCGCTCGGGATATAGCGGGTGGCGTGGTAGAAACAGAGAAAATTGGTGGAAAAGAGCAGGGCACCGAGCAGCGCCGCATAGCGCTGGCCATGCCACGGCAGGCGCGGAAAGCGGCCGCTGGCGGTGAGCAGGGCAAACAGTGCCACCGCAGCCAGCAGGAAGCGGTAGAGCACCGACACCTCGATGGGGATGGGGCCAAGTTGCCAGGCGATGGCAATCCAGGTGCTGCCCCAGATAAGCACGGTGGCAAGATAGAGCATCAGGTTCATCACTGTTCCGGTGAGTCAGGGAGAGATGACCCACTATGGGGCAAGCCCTGATGGCTGGATTGCACCATCTTGCGGTTTTTCATCGCCCTGCGCTGTCATCTGCGGGCGCGGTCGGTAAGATGGGTGGCAGCGACATAACACTTACACCGGAACAGGCGGCAGGGGCGAATGAAAACAGCAGGGGTATTTGATGCTCTGGTCAGCACCGGCGCCCGGCTGGACGACGCTTGCTGGCTCGAACCCGGGCTTGGCGTCGCCAGTTGGCGCAACTGCTATGACCAGACCCGCTATCACAAGCCGGGCCACCACACCCTGAGCGTCTATCTGCAAGGAGGCGAGCAGACCGAGCGACTCGATGGGCCGGGTGGCCACGGTGGCACCGGCAAGGTGTGCATCATGCCGGATCACCACAGATCTGAGTGGCTGGTGCGCGAAGAGTTTCGCTTCTTTCATCTCTACTTCACCCCGACTCACCTCACCCGTATCGCCGAGGAGGTGTGTGACAAGGAGGGGCGCCACCTGCAACTGGTGGACAAGACCTTTATCGACGATCCGCAGGCGGCTTCGCTGGTGCAGCGCCAGTTGATGCAGCTTCAGTGGCAGCAAGGGGTCGATCGGTTGGCACTCTCCCACGGCGCCTGGATGTTGATCCTCCACGCCTATCGCCACCACACCGAGGAGGCTCCCGGTCTGCCGCCTCTGCGCGGCGGGCTGGCGCCTGTGGTGATCAAGCGGGTGCAGGAGTATCTGCAGGCCCATCTGGCCGATTCGGTCACGCTGGCAGAGCTGGCCCAGCAGGCGGGGCTGAGCGAGTATCACTTTGCCCGCATGTTCGGCCAGAGTCTCGGCTGCCCGCCCCACCGTTACCTGCTGGGGCTGCGGCTCAAACGGGCCAAGCAGCTGTTGACTGGCCCCGAGCCGCTGGCCAGCATCGCCAGTCAGTGTGGCTTCTCTTCCCAGGCCCATTTCGGCAATCGTTTTCGCGAGGCGTTTGGTTTGACGCCGGGGCAGTGGCGGGCGCAATTGTCATCTTCCCGTCACAGATAAGCCTGAGACTTTGGGCAAAAGAGGTGTACTCTCTACCACTTATCCATTGAAAGGAATGCCCATTGAATTATCGCAAACGTCAAATCCGTACCCGTCACCTTTGGTTCAGCCACTGGAATGCCCCGCAAGATCGCACCGCTGTCGTCACCCCTCCCGAACCTGCAGTGCCTCACAGTTCACGTTGAAAAAGCCCGGCTGCCGATAGGATTTTCCAGTTAACTTTGCCACTATTGCTCAATCTGAGTGACGTGGACATTGCAGGATGTTTCTGGAACGTATTGAAGTAAAAGGTTTTCGCGGTATAAATCGTCTTTCGCTCGGGTTGGATCACACCACAGTGCTGATTGGCGAGAATACCTGGGGCAAGTCGAGCCTGTTGCGCGCGCTCTGGTGTCTGCTGGGGCAAAATGCCGAGCCCTATCAGTTCACCGCCGATGATTTTCACCAACCGGAAGATCCCGAGCTGGCCCCTTCGCGTCATCTGCAACTGGTGCTCACCTTCAGTGAGCACAGACCCCAGATGTGTCAGCACTCCCGTCGGCTGGCCCGTCTTTGCCCCTCCTGGGTGCTGCACAAGGACAAATTCCACCGCATTCACTATCGCGCCAGCGCCGAGCTGCAGGCGGATGGCTCTGTGCTCACCATTCACGATTTTCTCGACGGGGTAGGCAAGAGCTTGCCCATCGCCAATACCCACGAGCTGGTCTGCATGCTCATCACCATGAACCCGGTGTTCCGGCTGCGGGACGCTCGCAGTGCCCGCAACGGGGTGGAAACCCTGCAGTGGGGAGATCTCTCGGAGCACAGACTCAGTGAACTGGCCGACAAGCTGATCGATGAGCCCCAGCGCATCGGAGAGCCGGAGTTGAAGGAGGCGCTGCAAGCAGTGCGCCAGCTGATGGATCACTATTTCAACGCTCTGGCCCCCATCAAGAACAAACCGCGCAGCCAGCGTGACATCATCAATCGTCCCATGACGTTGCGCAATCCTGGCAACCTGCACACCCTGCTGCGCCATGCCGATAACCGCACCCTGCAACTGGCGATGGCCGGGATGGCGGCGACCCTGCTGCAGGCGCGAGGCAATCGCGAGCTGGAGGAGGGGGCTCGCCCCATCATGATCCTCGAAGATCCTGAGAGCCGCCTGCACCCCACCATGCTGGCGCTGGCGTGGGGATTGCTCGAACAGCTGCCGGGTCAGAAGCTGCTCACCACCAACTCGGGAGATCTGCTCTCTTCCCTGCCGCTCAATCAGGTGCGGCGGCTGGTGCGCCGTCAGCAGGATATTCTCTGTCACCAGCTGGGCGGCGAGCGTTACAGCAGTGACGATCTGCGCAAGATCGCCTTCCACGTGCGGATCAACCGCCCCATGTCGCTGTTTGCCCGCTGCTGGCTGCTGGTGGAGGGGGAAACCGAGATCTGGCTGCTCTCCGAGCTGGCCCAGATCTGTGGCTACAGTTTGCGGGCCGAAGGGGTGCGGATTATCGAGTTTGCCCAGTGCGGCCAGTCACCGCTGATCAAGGTGGCGCGGGATTTTGGTATCGAGTGGCACCTGTTGACCGATGGCGACGAGGCGGGGCTCAAGTATGCTGCTTCGGCCCGGGGCCAACTCAAAGGGGAGCGGGAACGGGATCGGTTGACTCAGTTGCCAGCCTCTGACATTGAACATTACCTCTATCACAATGGTTTTGAAGCCGTGTTCCGGCGGGAAGCAGGGGTGGGCGGACGAGCCATGTGGAGTGCCAGTCATATCATCAATAAGGCGATTCATCATCGCAGCAAGCCGGGGATGGCGCTGGCGGTGGTGGAAGAAGCCGAGCGGCTTGGTGCCGAGCATATTCCTCCCGTGCTGCGTCAGATGTTTGCGCGGGTAGTGGCACTGGCTCGCGGTCAGGTGTGAAGTCGGTGTGATAATGGGCCTGTCGGCAGCATCATGACCTTCGGGGCATCTGCTCATTTTTTGCCGGTCTGTTTGTCGTGATTGGGGATAGCCGCAGGTTTGGGTATACTCGCCCACTCTTCTCCGGCGCCCCGGTGGCGCCCCCGAATTCTTGCTGCTGGAGGCGTCATGTTCGTCCAACTCCCACTTTGGCTCTTTCCCCTTACCGGCTTGATGGCGCTTGGTGCCCTCATTGCCCTCGGTATCGTGTTGTGGCGCGGTGATATCTGCCCTGGCCAGCGCTCACGCATCACTCAGCAGCTCTTTTCCATCTGGGTAATTACCGCGCTCTCCTTGATGCTGGCGGTAGAGGCCAAGGCGGCCAGTTGGCTGATCTGGAGTGGTGGTGCCGCACTGGTGCTCGGGGTCGGCTTGTCGCTGGCCCAGTCACGGTTGGAGGGCAAGCGTGCAGTCCCCTCAACGCTGCTCTGGTTGCCGGCGTTGCCACTCGCTGTTTATGGCTTCGGGCTGCTGCAGCTGCAGGGCTGGGTGAGCGGTTTATTGCAGATGGTGATGCTGGGAGCTGCCTTTGCTCACCTGATGCTGTTGCGAGCCCGTCACCGCCTCAAGGCGTTTAATACTCTTCTGCCGCTGGCTGCGCTGGCGGGCGCCATGGCCAGCCTTATCTGGCTGGCCGTGCTGGTGGGCTGGCAAGGGGCTGAAGCCAATCTCGATGATCTGATCCCGGCGGTGGTGACACAGGCTGCCTTGTTGGTGGCTTCCCTGCTGCTCTGGTTCAGCCCGCTCTACTTGCAGCGTGATACCGCGCCTGTGGTGGTTTCCACTTCCCTGTGTGGCCTGCTTATCGCCCAGATCGCCGCTACCAGCGTGCTGTACCAGCTGATCTGACACTGGTACTGAAAAGAGCAAGCCCCGAGCCAAGGCCCGGGGCTTTTTCATATCTGACTCTCGAGAATCAATAGAAGTCATCGGCCCCGCAGATAAACAGGCAACTGCTGCGTGGCTGGGCCAGATACTCTCTGGTCAACCCTTCCAGTGGCATGCCGAAAGTGCAGATATCTTGCGGTGAGGGGAGGGCGGTATCGAGGATCCGCCGCCAGTAGCCGCCAACTCCCTTGGGCGGGCTGGGCAGGTTGAAGGTGAGGGGCTCCCAGTAGGCGTTAAACAGTACGTAAAGGGCCAGTCGGGTTTCGCTTGACAGGGCCGACATGGCGATGGCATGGGAGTGGGGACTGAAGTCTGGCTGCATGGCATTGACTCCGTGCCAGCAGATCTCGCTGTGCCGCAGGATTTCGGTGAGCGACAGTGGCATGCTCTCCTGCTCCGGGCGCTGGAACAGATGTTTGCGATATTGGATCAGCTCCTTCATGAAGCGGAACATCTCCTGGCTGCGGGGAGTTGGTTGCCAATCCATCCAGCAGGTCGCGTTGTCCTGACAGTAACCGTTGTTGTTGCCGTGCTGGGTGCGCAGCAGTTCATCCCCCATCAACAGCATCGGGGATCCCACCGATAACAGGGTTGCCACCATCATGTTCTTGGCTTGGCGCGTGCGCAGGGCATTGATCTGGGGATCGTCCGTTACCCCTTCATGGCCGTGGTTCCAGCTGAAGTTGTGATCACAGCCATCACGGTTCTGCTCGCCATTGGCCTCGTTATGCTTGTTGTTGTAGCTGGCCCAGTCCCACAGGGTAAAGCCGTCGTGGCAGGTGACGAAATTGATGCTCTTCTCGGGATCGGCGTGGTGATAGTGGTAGATGTCGGGGCTACCGCACAGCCGTTCGACAAAGGCGGTGACGCTGTTGTCATCCCCGCGCAGAAACCGGCGTACGTCGTCCCTGAACTGGCCGTTCCACTCACGCCAGCGGGCGCCGGCGAGTGATCCCACCTGATAGAGCCCCCCTGCATCCCAGGCCTCGGCGATCAGCTTGATATCGGCGATGTTGGGGTCGGTATCTATGGTGCGCAGGGTCGGGGCATTGGCCTGTGGCTGGCCCGATTCATCCCGCGACAAAATGGCAGCCAGATCAAACCGGAAGCCATCGACGTGCATCTCCTGGCGCCAGAAGTGCAGGCTGTCCATGATCATCCGCAGTACCACCGGGTGTGCGCCGTTGAAGGTGTTGCCACAGCCCGAGTAGTTGGTGTCCTTCTGGTTGTTGTCGAGGATGTAGTAGGCCTCGTTGTCGATGCCGCGAAACGAGAAGGTGGGGCCATCATCTCCCCCCTCGGCGGTGTGGTTATAGACCACATCCAGGATCACCTCGATATTGGCCCTGTGCAACGCCTTGACCATATCGCGAAATTCGGTCAGCGGATCATCGCCACAGGCGTACTGGGCATGGGGGGCGAAAAAGGACATGGGGCTGTATCCCCAGTAGTTGGATAGCCCCCTGGGAGCATCCTGAGGATCGAACTGAAACACCGGCAGCAGTTCAACGGCGGTGACTCCGAGAGATTGCAGATAGGGGATCTTCTCAATCAATCCAAGATAGGTGCCCCGCAATGCAGGATCAACCCCGGAGCTCGGGGAGTTGGTAAACCCCCCCAGATGGAGTTCGTAAATCACCGAGCGGGAGAGAGAGTGAGCAGGCAGTTTGTCTCCTTCCCAGTTGTAGTGGCGGGTATCGACTACCCGATTTTTGGCGCAGCAAGCCATATTGCTGCCGGGGCGTGCAGCCGCCCATCGGTCATAGTTGGGGCCCAGTTCAATACTGCGCCCATAGGGATCGAGCAGAACCTTGTCACCATCAAAGCGGGTGCCACAATAGGGACGCCATGGTCCCTGGATACGGTAGGCGTAGCGTTGCCCGATGGGGAGTCCTTCAATATGGATATGCCAGTAGTAGGCAGTTCGGTTGAAACGGGGGGAGAGGGGAATTACCTCGGGACTATCATCTTCGGCACTGGAGAAAAGCAGCAGCTCTACCCGGCTGGCCAAGCGGGCCCAGATGGCGAAGTTGACGCCGCGGTTGTCGGGTGTCGCCCCCAACTGACGGCAGTGACCGGCGGAGATGCGCATATCATACCTACCCAAAATGAGGAGTGTTCATCTCACTGAGTGTAGTGCCTGGTATGTGGCTTTGACTCTATTGCCTGAAAAAACAGCATGATGCTGCTAATGTCCTCACTCTCTGTCTGATTAATCTACGAATAAACTTTTTTTGAGATATTTACTTGCAATCTGTGCGCTGGCGCCTATTATTGGCGACCTCAGACGCGGGGTGGAGCAGCTCGGTAGCTCGTCGGGCTCATAACCCGAAGGTCGTCGGTTCAAATCCGGCCCCCGCAAC
>NZ_JAAKMI010000003.1:0-448528 GCF_049170315.1 Aeromonas sp. 604443 | reverse complement strand
CTCGGGTGGGTACTCGCAAGCTGCATTATCTGCTCCAGGGTCAGGATGATGGCGGGCTCAAGGTCGGGCGGGACAGGTTGTTTCGGATATTGGCCGAGCACCGCCTGCTGGTGCCACCCAGACGGGCTTATCACAAGACCACCCACAGTTTTCACCGTTTCTACCGTCATCCCAACTTGCTCAAGGCGGGGCCAGAGCAGGTCACACCGGTGGCCCCGGAGCAGGTCTGGGTCGCAGATATCACCTATCTGCCAGCCAGGAGCGGACCGCTGTACCTGAGCCTGGTGACGGATGCCTACTCACGCAAGATAGTGGGCCACCACGTACACGAAGGGATGCACGCGGAGTCGGTGGCGATGGCGTTCAGGAAAGCACTGAAGCAACGGCGTGGCGACGGTGAACTCATCCATCACTCAGACCGCGGCGTGCAGTATTGCTCGGGACTGTATCAGTCATTACATGAACGGTACGGGGTGAAATGCTCGATGACGGATGGGTATGACTGTTACCAGAATGCGTTGGCGGAGCGGGTGAACGGGATTTTGAAAGGAGAGTTGTTGTTGCAAAGCCCACAGGACCTGGCGCAAGCGCGGGAAATGGTGCGTGAAGCGGTAGATATTTACAACGAGGAGCGGCCGCATCATGCATTGAAATACAGAACCCCCGATGCGGTACATAGGGGGTTCTGAGTAGAGAAATGCTAGTTGAAAATGTGTAAACCTATTTCAGGACTAGATAGAAGCAGTGGACTCGACACAATCGCTGTCGCCACTTTGTCGCCATTTAAGCAAAAGAAAAAGGCCACTATTTCTAGTGACCTTTCGTAACTCTTTGATTTTAATGGTGCCCGAGGCCGGAATCGAACCGGCACGACGCGAACGTCGAGGGATTTTAAATCCCTTGTGTCTACCGATTTCACCACTCGGGCACCGTAATCGGTATCAAGCTCGCGCCGCGGGCTTGTCAATATGGAGGCACGTTCCGGAGTCGAACCGGACTAAACGGATTTGCAATCCGCTGCATAACCGCTTTGCTAACGCGCCATGCAAAAGAGAGTTGACTCTCTATTGTCTGAATTTGGAGCGGGAAACGAGACTCGAACTCGCGACCCCGACCTTGGCAAGGTCGTGCTCTACCAACTGAGCTATTCCCGCATTGGTCTGGCTGACTGCCTGACTACGAGGACGCATTCTAGCGATGTTCCTCGCCCAGTCAACCAGAAATATTTAATTACCTGATCGTTCGGGCATTTTTTGCCCTTTTTGAACAGTTTTAGCGCCTTTGGCCGTTTCCTGCCTCAAATCAGCGGAAACCTCACCTTGCGGCGCAAGTGACTCACAGGTTGGCGTGGTGGGTCAAATCGCCCCAGGCGGCCTTCATGTACTGGAACATAGACCAGAAGGTGAGCACGGTAGCGACATAGAGCATCACATAGGCGAGCCACACCATCCAGACGTTGTATTGCCAGATAAGACCGGTGAGCGACACCATCTGGATCATGGTCTTCCACTTGCCAATCCAGCTGACCGCCACCGAGGAGCGTTTGCCGAGCTCAGCCATCCACTCACGCAGGGCGGAGATGATGATCTCGCGGCCAATCATGGTCATGGCGGGGATGGTCACCCAGATGGTGTTGTAGTGTTCGACGATGACCACCAGTGCGGCGGCGACCATGATCTTGTCGGCAACGGGGTCAAGGAAGGCGCCAAAGGCGGTGGACTGATTGAGCTTGCGAGCCAGATAGCCATCAAACCAGTCGGTAGCAGCAGCCAGAATAAAGATGATGGCGGCAGCCAGATAGGACCATTGATAAGGCAGATAGAACAGGATGACGAAGACGGGAATGAGCAAAATCCGGAAAAACGTCAACAGGTTAGGTATATTTGTCATTATTTTCAGCCACTTCTTGTACGTCGCTACATAGTGCGCCAAAGCCGATTTGCGATGCAACCGCGCTGGCGCCCGTCTTGGTCTTTTTAATCCATCAATCTTCTCAAAATGCGATGGCCATTATGGCATTTACGCCCCCCCCGCGTCACGGCTCTTGTGCATCAAGGAGTTAGCGATTGTGCCATGCTGCTAACCCTGCTCAGGCGCTGTGCAAGCCATCGTGGATGGTCTGGGCCAGCTCCTGACTGATGCCGGGTACCTTGGCCAGTTCATCCACGCTCGCCTTTTTGACCTCCTGCAGACCGCCCAGATATTTGAGCAGCGCCTGCCGTCGCTTTGGCCCCACCCCCGGAATATCCTCCAGACTGCTGCTGGTGCGGGCCTTGGCCCGTCTGGCCCGGTGGCCGGTAATGGCAAAACGGTGGGATTCATCGCGAATATGCTGAATAAGGTGCAAAGCGGGCATATCTGCCGGTAAATGCAGCTCTTCGTGGCTCTCCCCCATGATGAGAGTTTCCAACCCCGCCTTGCGGGTGACCCCCTTGGCAATCCCCACCAGCAGCGGATATTTGCCGCCGAGGAACTCCAGCTGACGGGCCAGGATCTCTTCGGCGCGGCGCAACTGGCCGAGGCCACCGTCAATAAACAACACGTCCGGCACCTTGTCCGGCTCCTGCTGCTTGCCAAAGCGGCGCTCCAGCGCCTGCTCCATCGCCGCGTAGTCATCACCGCCGGTGATGCCGTCGATGTTGAAACGACGATATTCCGATGAGAGCGGCCCCTCCCGGTTGAACACCACGCAAGAGGCCACGGTGCGCTCCCCCATGGTGTGGGAGATATCGAAACACTCCATGCGGGCGATGGGGCGCTCCAGCTCCAGCAGCTCTTCCAGCTGGTCGTAGCGGGCGGTGATGGTGCTCTTGTGAGCCAGCCGCGAGCGCAGCGCCGTCTCGGCGTTGATGGAGGCGAGCTTGATAAAGCGGGCCCGTTCGGCGCGGGTACGGCTCACCACCCGCACCTTGTAGCCTGCGGTCTGGCTCAGAGTCTCGGCGATGACGCTCTCGTCCTCAAGGGCCACATCGAGCAGCACCTCGCTCGGGATCTGCCGCCCCCCCTGCCCCGACAGATAGAACTGCAGCAGGAAGGATTGCACCACCTCGTCGAGCGGGGTGTCAGCCGGCACTTTCGGGAAGTAGCTGCGTGAGCCGAGCACCTTGCCCTGACGGATAAAGAGCACGTGGATGCAAGCAGCACCTTGCTGGAAGGCGACCCCCACCACATCCAGCTCGTCCAGTACGTTGCCGCTCACCGACTGCTGTTCGGTGACCCGGCGCAGCGCCAGGATCTGATCCCGGTAGCGGGCCGCCTCTTCAAAGCGCAGATCGCCGCTGGCAGACTCCATCTTGCCCACCAGCTCGCCAATCACCTGCTGGTTCTTGCCCGCCAGAAACAGTTTGGCAAGCTCCACCTGCTGGGCATATTCGGCCTCGCTCACCAACCCGGGTACGCAAGGGCCAGCGCAACGCTTGAGCTGATAGAGCAGACAGGGACGGGTGCGGTTGGCATAGACCGCATCCTCGCACTGGCGCACCGGAAAAATCTTCTGCATCAGATGCAAACTCTCGCGCACCGCACCGCCAGAGGGGTATGGGCCGAAGTACTCCCCCTTCACCTTGCGGGCGCCGCGATGGACGCCGATGCGCGGATGCTGGTGCGCGGTGATGATGATCCAGGGGTAGGATTTGTCGTCCCGCAGCAGCACGTTGTAACGGGGCTGGTACTGCTTGATAAGGTTGTGCTCGAGGATCAGCGCCTCGGTCTCGGTGTGGGTGACGGTGACCTGAATATCGGCGATCTGGCGCACCAGGGTGCTGGTCTTGATGCTGTCGACGTTGGTGCGAAAGTAGGAGGCGAGCCGCTTTTTCAGATCCTTGGCCTTGCCCACATAGATCACGGTGCCACCGCTGTCATACATGCGGTAGACGCCACTCTGATGGGTGACGGCGCTCAGAAACGCCTTGCTGTCGAAGAGAGGTTCGGGAGAGAAGGTCATCAGCTACTCGGCTCACACAAAGGCAAAAATTGACGGGCAGAGCATACTGCCCCCGCCGCCTGAAAAGCAAAAGGGCAGAAAAGCAAAAAGGCGGCACGCGCCGCCTTTGTGACCACACGCCACCCGATTAGAGGGTATCGGCATCCAGCATGCCATAGCGAATGGCCAGATGGGTCAGTTCCACGTCACCGTTGATCCCCAGCTTGCTAAACAGACGATAGCGGTAGCTGTTGACCGTCTTCGGGCTCAGATTGAGCTGCTCGGAGATATCGGTCACCTTCTGCCCCTTGGTGATCATCATCATGATCTGCAGCTCGCGCTCGGAGAGGGACTTGAAGGGATTCTCGTCAGCGGAGGCAAACTGGCTGAGGGCCATCTGCTGGGCAATCTCCGGGGAGATGTAGCGCTGACCGGAGTGCACCAACCGGATCGCCTGGATCATCTCGTCGGGAGCAGCCCCCTTGGTCAGGTAACCGGCGGCGCCTGCCTGCATCACCTTGGTGGGGAACGGATTTTCTGAATGAATGGTCAGCACTATGATGCGCACATCGGGGCGGATCCGCAGAATTTTGCGGGTCGCTTCCAGACCACCAATACCCGGCATGTTCATGTCCATCAGGATCACGTCCGGATGGTGTTGGCGACAGAAAGTGACTGCGGTCTCGCCGCTCTGTGCCTCGCCCACCACCTTGATCCCGCGCACATCTTCAAGAATGCGTCTTATCCCTGTACGCACCAGCTCATGATCATCGACCAGGAATACATTTATCACCCAAACACCCCGTTTTATCTCGTTTTAGCCGCCCGGTTAGGGTTAACAGGGCGTCTTGCATCATAACCAAACTCGTCGCTTTGGCAAACCATGCACGCCAAAAGTTTGAGAAAACCCATGTTTAGCGTTTAAAATCAAATAATTATATAAAATTTCAAAACAAAAAACGGTGCCTTGCGACACCGTTCTTCATGACGTTAGTGCTGTGGCCATCACTTGGCCAAAAAGGCGCGCACCTTCTCCAGATCGGCCTGGGTATCCACCCCGACAGGCGGCGCTTCAAGGGCCTGGGCGACGTGGATCTTCTCCCCGTACCAGAGCACCCGCAGCTGCTCCAGCGCCTCGACCTGCTCCAGCACGCTCGGTGCCCAGTCTACGTAACGCTGGATAAAGCCGGCGCGATAGGCATAGATACCGATATGACGCTGGTAGTGGTCACCAATCTGCTCATGGCTCTTGGCAAAGCGATCCCGATCCCAAGGAATGCTGGCGCGACTGAAGTAGAGGGCGTAGCCATCCTTGTCAGTCACCACTTTCACTGCGTTCGGGTTGAACGCCTCTTCCGCATCCTTGATCGGCACCGACAAGGTCGCCATCGGCGCCGTGGCAGCGGCCAGATTGTCCGCCACCTGACGAATGATGGCGGGCGGAATGAGCGGCTCATCCCCCTGCACATTGACGATGATGGTATCGGCGGCAAAGCCGTAGTGACGGCACACCTCGGCCAGACGCTCGGTGCCGGACTGGTGATCCGGTGAGGTCATGCACACCTCGACGCCGGTGCTCAACAATGCCTGCTGTACCCGGGCATCGTCAGTGGCGACGATCACCCGATCGGCACCCGATTGCAGGGCTTTCTCCACCACGTGCTGCACCATGGGCTTGCCATGGATATCCGCCAGCGGCTTGCCCGGCAGACGGGTTGACGCATAGCGGGCAGGAATAACGACAACGAAACTCATGACGGCAACTCATCGCTATTGAGCGGACGGGCACGATTCTCCAGCAGCACCGGGATCCCCTCCTCCAGCGGATAGGCCAGCTTGTCGAAGCGGCAGACCAACTCATGAACTGCTTTGTTGTAATGCAGCTTACCCTTGCAGACCGGGCAGGCGATGATGTCGAGCAACTTGATGTCCAAAGCCAAAACGATACTCCTTCAACGATGTCGCGCTGGCGGCTTCATCACGCCAGCGATGGATGTCGAGCAACCAGATATTCCATACGGGACCGCTATTGGTCCACTTCTCCCTCGCTCAGGCAAGGGAGATTAATCTTGCGCCTTGGTCGCACCCTTTGCCTTCGCCCCCAGCTTGTGCAGCAGGGCATCGAGCAGGGAGGCTGGCAACTCGGCACTGACCGGCAGATACCACCAGTTATCGAGGGCAAACGGGCGGCACTTGACCGCATCCTTCTCGGTCATCAGCAGCGGCTTGCTGGCAAAGCGCCCCACCAGCTCATCCCGATCGAAGGGGTGATGATCGCCGTAGGCTGCCTGCTGATCCAGCTGATAGCCGAGCCCTTCCAGGGTGGCAAAGAAGCGGGGCGGATGACCAATCCCCGCCAGCGCATCAACCGGCCCCGACAAAGGGGCTACAAGCGGCGCATCGTCGCGCACCCGGCGCGGGGTGTCGGCGACCAGTTGCATGGGGTACTCCCCCTTGCCCGGCTCGCCGCCGTTGCAGATGATGGCGTCCACCCGTTTGAGACGAGTGACCGGCTCGCGCAGCGGCCCCATCGGCAACAGGCAGGCGTTGCCGAAACGGCGCGCTCCGTCCACCACCACCAGCTCGATGTCGCGGGCCAGCGCGTAGTGCTGCAGGCCATCGTCGGTGATGATGATATCCACCTCACCGCTCTGCTCCAGCAGTCGTACCGCGTCGGCACGTTTCGGGGCAACCACCACCGGACAGCCGCAGCGCCGGGCAATCAGCACCGGCTCATCCCCCGCCTGTGCCGTGGTGCTGGTCTTATCCAGCCGATAGGGGTAATGGGGCGCCTTGCCGCCATAACCACGGCTCACCACCCCGGGGCGATAGCCGCGGGCTTGCAACTGATCCACCAGCCAGACCACCACTGGCGTCTTGCCGTTGCCCCCCACCGAAATATTGCCCACCACGATCACCGGCAAGGAGGAGCTATACCCCTTGCGCCAGCCGTGACGATAGGCGTAGCGGCGGGTGCCGCTGATGATGGCAAACAGCAGGGCAAAGGGGGCCAGCAACCAGCGCCAGCCACTTTTGCGATACCAGAGCCGTTCCAGCATCAGGCCTTGCTTCCCGCGTTGCCAAACTGAATAGCGCGCAGCTGGGCATAGGTGCCACGCTGCTCCATCAATGCTTCGTGGTTCCCGCGCTCGACGATATGACCTTCGTCGATTACCAGGATCTCGTCTGCCTTCTCGATGGTGGAGAGACGGTGGGCGATCACCAGCGAGGTACGCGCCTTGCAAAGCTCGTCGATAGCCGCCTGAATGTGGCGCTCGGACTCGGTATCGAGGGCCGAGGTGGCCTCATCCAGCAGTAGAACCGGCGCATCGCGCAGCAGGGCGCGGGCGATGGCAACACGCTGACGCTGACCACCGGAGAGGGATGCACCGTTCTCGCCAACCACAGTGTCATACCCGTTGCTCATCTTGCTGACGAATTCGTCGGCATGAGCGATGCGGGCAGCCTGCACGATCTGGTCGCGGCTGTATTTGTCTTCTGCCGCGTAGGCGATGTTGTTGGCCACCGAGTCGTTGAACAGGTGGACATGCTGGGAGACCAGCGCGTACTGCTTGCGCAGCTCGCTCAACTTGTATTCGCGGATGTTGATGCCATCCAGCAGGATCTCGCCCTGATCGATGTCGTAGAAGCGGGTCAGCAGGCTGGCAATGGTACTCTTGCCAGAGCCGGAACGGCCCACCAGCGCCACCGACTTACCCGCCTCCACCTTGAAGCTGACGTTGTGCAGCGCCGGGGTATCCTTGGTCGGGTAGGTGAAGGTGACGTTGCGAAACTCGATCTCACCGCGAGCACGCTCCAGAGTGCGGGTGCCGGTATCCTGCTCCGGCTCGGTGTCGAGCAGGCCAAACAGGCTGTGGCAGGCGGTGATGGCACGCTGGAACTGGTTGTTGACGTCGGTCAGGCTTTTCAGCGGCTTGAGCAGCATCATCATGGAGGTGATCATGACGGTAAACGTACCGGCAGTCAGGGTTGATTTGACGCTGTCAATGGTCGCGACGTAGAGGAAGGCCGCCAGCGCGATGGAGGCAACCATCTGCACCACAGGGCTGCCGATGGCATCAGCCGCGACCATCTTCATGGTCTGCTGGCGCATGTTGTTGCTGACCTGGAAGAAGCGCTTCTCTTCCACCTTCTGGCCACCAAACATCAGCACCTCTTTGTGCCCTTTGAGCATCTGCTCGGTGGAGGTGGTGATATCCCCTACCGCCTGCTGAATATGACGGCTGATCTGGCGGAAACGGCGGCTGATAAGGCCGATGATGACCCCCACCAGTGGGCCAACCACCAGGAAAATCACCGACAGCTGCCAGGAGTGCCAGAACATCAGGCCGAGCAGGCCGACTACGGTCGCCCCTTCCCGCACCAGGGTCACCAGCGTGGTGCTCGCCGCCGAGGAGACCTGACTGGCGTCATAGGTCACCTTGGAGAGCAGATGACCGGTATTCTGACGGTCGAAGAAGCTCATCGGCATCGCCACCATGTGATTGAACACCTGCTGTTGCAGACGCATCACGACGTGGTTGCCAACCCAGGCCATGCAGTAGTTGGAGAGAAAGTTGGCGACACCGCGCAGGGCAACGATGCCGAGGACGAAGAAGGGCATCCATTTCAAAACGGTGCTGTCGTTGCCATTGATGCCCTGATCGATCAGCGGCTTGATGGAGTAGACAAAGGTGGTATCCACGGCGGCGTAGCCCAGCATCCCGATGATGCCACCGACCAGGCCCAGCTTGCGATCACGGACATAACCGAGCAGGCGTTTGAATACTGGCCAGCTCTCTTGTGAGGTTTCTTGTTGCATGAATAGCCGTTAGTAATGGAAATGACGGGCTATTCTAGCCAAAGCGCAGGATTACACCAAGCGTCGCCACCGATATAGAATCCATCCGCTGCGGAAATGACGGATTATTGCTCAAACCACACTCTCGGCCGCCACCACTCACCACTGCGCCGGTACCAGGGCCCCAGATCTCGCTCGGCAGTGACGCTCAAGCCCGCTGCAGTGGGTTCGACCAGCATCGCCCCTTGCTGACCGGTGATCCACTGGCGGGTATCCCGATAGCGGGCCACCACATCTGGACGGGGAAAGCCCCACTGATTCATAAAACCGGCGCTGTGGATCACATCCTTTGCCGCCACCGCCGCGACAAACGGGAGCGTGGAGGAGGTGCGACTGCCATGATGGGGGCTCACCAGCAAGGTGCTGGCCAACCCATCCCCCTCCAGCGCCACCAGCCGTTGCTCGGCTTGCCGCTCGATATCTGCGCTCAGCAGCACGCTGCGCTGCCCATCGCTGATACGCACCACGCAGCCATCATTATTGCGCCCGCCACCGGGGCGCTCGGGCCAGAGCACTGCAAACGAGAGCCCCTGCCAGCGCCACTGTTGCCCACGCTGGCAGAGCGTCGTTCCCTCACTGAAGAGATAAGAGGAGAGCTCGTGACGCACCGGCATGGCGCTGAGCAGTCGCTTGCGATTGCCGGCATGGTCCCGATCCTTGTGGCTGATGATGAGGCGATCAATCACCCGGATCCCCAGATGGCTTAGCTGAGGCAGGATCACAGCGTCCGCCATGTTGTAGCCTCCGGGATAACGATCGCCGGTGTCATAGAGGATGGCGCGCTCCCCCTTGCTGATCAGCACCGCCAGCCCCTGCCCCACATCCAGCACCCGCAGTTGCCAGCGGGCAGGCGTTGGCCAGCACACCAACACCAGCGCAAGGGCACCCGGTAACCAGAGCCAGCGTGCCGGGCGCCACTGTGCGGCGAACCAGAGCAGCAACAGCAGGGTGCAGAGTGGCAGCCACCAACCGGGCAGTGGCCACCACAGTTGCAGTTGGTCTGCCAGCCAATTCAGGATGGTCAGCACCCACCCGAGCCCCAGATCCGCCAGCCAGAACAGGACATAGGCAAGCGAGGTGGAAAGCGGTGCAAGCAGCACACCGATCAGGGCCAGCGGGATGATGGCGATACAAAAGAGCGGCACCGCCAACAGGTTGATCACCATGGCAAGGGGCGCGATCCCCTCGAACAACGCCAGTTGCAGCGGCAGCAGACCGAGTAGCAGCCAGAGCTGGATCTGCCAGAGCCCCGGCTTGTCGTGGAGATATCCCACCAGCAGCAAGATGGCCACCGCCAGAAACGAGAGCCAGAAGCCGGCCGAATAGAGGGCGAAGGGATCCCAGAGGGTCAATACCACAAAGGCCCACAGCCAGATGCGCCAGGCCGGCCACTCTCGCCGACTCCAGCGCAACACGCTCCACACCAGCACCATGATCAGGGCCCGCTCGGTGGCCACAGCAAACCCGGCCAACGCGCTGTAGACGGCGGCAAACAGCAGGGAGGTGATGATGGCGCCGCGCAGACCAAACAGCCTGCCCAACCACCACCCGAGCACCGCCACCAGCGCAATGTGTTGCCCTGAGATGGCGATGATATGGGTCAGGCCGCTGCCGCGAAACAGCTCCCACTGGGCATCCGTGATGCCGCTCTGCTCGCCAAAAGTGAGCGCCGCCAGCAAGGGGGCATGGTCAAGCGGACGCCAACTCTCGGTCGCCGCGCCCAACCAGCGTTCGCGCCACCCCACAGGTGCTTGTTGAATGTCGATCACCCGGCGCAAATTGCCGGTGGCGGTGATCCCTTTGCCCAGCAGCAGACGCCGCCCATCCAGCCCCGCCTCGTTGGCCAGACCGTGAGCCGGTTTCAACGAGGTCACCAGGGTGATCCGGCTGCCCACTGTCATGGCGGGTAATGCCTTGTAGGCATTGACCCGGATCAGGGGCTCAGGTGTCACCGGTTGCTCGTCGAGGGTGCTCACCCGCAGCAGCAGCCGGACAAATTTATCCCCCTCGGGCTCTGCACTTTGCAGCTGTGCGGTTATCATGTGGCTCGTCTGATCGCCCAACCGCTCCAGCCAGGCCAGCCGATAGGCAAGATTGGCCTGCATCCAGAGGATGCCGAGCAGGAGAAACAGCCACCGCCAGGCACGACAATATGCAAGGGGGATCAGCAGGGACAGCAACAGGCCCCCCCATGCGAGTGAAGGTAACCATGGCCAGAACAGTGAGGAGCTTGCCCCCAGGGCAAACGACAACAGACGCAGATCCATGGAGCAAGTATTTAGCAAGGTTTCAATATGCCCAAACGACTCATTAAACGCTGGATGCCCGATCAGCAAACCCTGAAAGAACACAAGCACCTGCGGCTGTTCGGCAAACTGCTGCTCGATGCCAACCTCTGGCACCTCAACCGCCGCTCGGCCGCCGGGGCCTTTGCGGTGGGCCTCTTCATGGCCTGGGTGCCGCTCCCCTGCCAGATGCTGCTGGCCGCCGGAGGCGCCATCCTGTGCCGGGTCAATCTGCCGCTCTCGGTGGCGCTGGTCTGGCTCTCCAACCCCTTTACAATGCCTCCCCTGCTCTATGGCGCCTATCTGGTTGGTTGCCAGTTGCTGGGACATTCGGCGCAGCAGATCGAGATTGAATTCACCTGGGAGTGGCTGGTCTCGGTACTGGGCACAGTGGCACCACCGCTGTTGCTGGGCTCGCTGATCCTGGCCCTGCTCAGTTCCCTTATCGGTTACACCCTGATCCGCACCTTCTGGCGGATCAGCACGGTACGTCAGTGGCAAAAACGCAAGATGGCACGCCCATGCTGAGTCGCTGGTTTGCCCGCTTCAAGCTAGATCCCGATACCCTGCGCCAGCAGAAGTGGTTTGCCCTGTTTGGTGAACGACTGCTTGCCCCAGCCCTCTGGCAAGGGGGAACCCGCGCCCTGAGCGGCGCGGTAGCAGCCGGGATCTTCGCCTGCTGGTTCCCCATCCCGATGCATTCGCTCATCGCAGTCGGTCTGGCGCTGGCATTCAGCCTCAACCTGCCGCTGGCGCTGCTGGCGGTCTGGTTTAACAATCCGCTGACCCTGCCGTTCATGTATCTCTACGCCTATCGCACCGGTTGTCTGGTACTGCACCAGACACCGGAGCCTTTTCACCTCAGCTGGACCCTCCACTGGCTGGAGCAGGAGGCGGCCACCCTGGTCCCCCCCTTCCTGCTCGGCAGCCTGCTGCTGGCGGTACTCACCGCCCTGAGCGGCGGCGCCCTGACCGCGCTGCTGCTGCAACTGCGCAAACTGTGGCAAGGAGCCCGCCACCAGTGAGCCGCCCTTACCCTTGTTTGGTGATCAGCCGTTGACGATCAAAAAAGCCCGTCACCAAGGTGACGGGCTTTTTCATGGCATAGAACCAGAGCGCAAGGTGATGCGATTACAGCACCTTGGCGATTGCCTCGCAGAGGGGATCGATATTGGCGCGGGTGATCCCGGCCACGCTGATCCGGCCTGAGCCGACGATGTAGATGGCAAATTCGCTCTTGAGGCGCTCCACCTGATCCTTGGTGAAGCCGGAGAAGGAGAACATGCCGTTCTGCTCGCGGATAAAGCTGAAATCCTGGCTCACGCCGAGGGCAGCCAGCTTCTCTACCAGCAGTTCGCGCATCTCGCGAATACGCACCCGCATGGCCGCCACTTCTTCGACCCACTCGGCATAGAGAGCCGGATCGCTCACCACGGCGGTGACCACAGCGGCGCCGTGTGACGGCGGGTTGGAGTAGTTGGCACGAATGACGGTCTTGACCTGAGTGAAGGCCACGTCGGCGATCTCCTTGGTCGCGCTGACCAGCGTGAAGGCGCCGACCCGCTCGTTATAGAGGCCGAAGTTCTTGGAGAAAGAGCTCGCCACCAGCAGCTCGTCATGGCACTCGGCGAAGATGCGCAGGCCTTCGGCATCCTCTTCAATACCACGGGCAAAACCCTGATAGGCGAAGTCAAACAGCGGCAACCAGCCGGCGGCAGCACTCTGCTTGGCCAGCGCGCGCCACTGATCAGCTGTGGGGTCGATACCGGTCGGGTTGTGGCAGCAGCCGTGCAGCAGCACCAGCTCACCCGGTTGCACTTCGGCGAGCGAGGCCTGCATGGCGGCGAAGTCGAGCCCCTTGGTGGCGGCGTCGTAGTATTTGTACCACTTGACGGTAAGGCCCGCGGCCTGGAATACGCTGACGTGGTTGGCCCAGGTGGGATCGGAGATCCAGATGGTCTTGGCCAGACCGTTGCGCACTACAAATTCGGCCGCGATGCGCAGGGCACCGGTACCGCCCGGCGCTTGCGCCGTCTTGGCGCGGCCGCTGGCGGCCAGCGCGGAGTGCTGCCCGAACAGCAGTTGCTGCACGATGCGGCCATATTCGATATTGCCTTCAATACCGAGGTAGTTCTTGGTCTTCTCGTCGGTCAGCAGCTTCTGCTCGGCTTTCTTGACGCAGTGAAGAATGGGGGTGGCACCGGACTCGTCCTTGTAGATCCCTACGCCCAGATTGATCTTGTGGCTGCGAGAGTCAGCGCGGAAGGCTTCGGTCAGGCCCAGGATCGGATCCGCTGGGGCGGCAACAACCTTTTCAAACATGGTATTCCCTGTATTCCGTTGAGTTCGTTGGGTGGCAAAGCGGCTTGATAAACAAAAGCGCTCATCTGGCGAGCGCTTCGTCAACTCTTTATATCACCGCGTTCAATGGGGGAAAACCGCTTTTTGGCTCGCTTTCAGGCCAATTTCAACCAACGGCATGCCACGCTGGCGCCAGCGCACACACCTCGGCCGACAAGCCACCATTGGACTCAACTAAACCGCTACAAACTGCTAACAATGGCTTGGGGATCCGGCTCGGTTCCCAGGGCCGGGCTTCAGTCAAAGGTTGGGCATACGCGCTAAGGATGGGGGCCAGATCACGGGGCAACCACCAGCTGGCCGGACGCCCCAGCCGCTGGGCCAGCGCCTGCAGCCGATCCACCCCGGCGGGGTCGAGAGCGGTGAGATGACTCCACAGCACATTGGGGGGCAAGGCGGCCACCACCTGCTGCAAGGCAAGGGGAGCCGATGGAGGGGCCCACACCAGCAAGGTGCCGGGATCAAGGGGCAACTCGGCAAAGGCGCCAACGCTGTCGGTGGTGATCACCCGCTCGATACTCCCCTCCCCCCACAGGATCTTGCCAAGACCCGCCAGGGTGCGCTCGGGCAGCGCCACCTCCCCCAGCGCCTGCAACCAGGGGGCTGCGTCGATCAGGGTGCCGCCGCTGAAAAAGAGGCTGAACGGCTGGGCGGCGCGCAAGCGCAACAGCTGATCGGCGCAGAGCCGGATCCCCTTGTCCTCGAAATCAATCTGCTCGTTGGGGGTGAAGTTCACTTCGCTCTTGCGATAGAGCGCCGCCAGCACCCGTTCGTTGACCAGCTCCCCCAATTGCCAGCCCTGAGCATGCAACCACTCCTCGGGCTCGGGGGGCGCGGTGGCGATCTCGGCCAGCATCAGCTCGCGGGTGAGATAGCGCCGCCCGGCCGGGGTGAGCTCATAGCTGTGGCTGCCATGGGCGAGCAGCAGCTGGTTATCCTTGAGCAGGCCCACCAGCGGTTGCCACTGGCGGCCACGGATCACCACAGGTGAGTGGCTCAGCAACTGCTGCGCCAGCGCCCGCCATTCGGGGTGACTAAAGTCGATCAATTACAATCCATCCCTGTCAGTGCTCAATCGGATAAACAGCCTGAAAAGGTACCGTTACAGGCCGATGACGCCAAGCCTCCCGCGCCAATTACGTGACCTCGCTCCCTGCAATTTTCCCCAAACAGAAGAGCCCACCGTGGGGTGGGCTCTTCCTTGGATAACACTCGACGCTTAATCGACGTTGAGGCGCAGTTCGGCATCGTGCCAACCCAGTGGCAGGGTCAGCAGCTGATCGATCAGCTCCCGGCGATCGGATTTCTCCAGATAGGCGAGATAGAGCGGACGGCTCAGCGGCTGGCCCCCCTCCACCAGATGGAGCGCCCCCTTCTCGAGGAAGGGGCTGACCATTCGCCGTGGCAGGTAGGCAGCCCCACCGTTGGCCAGCACGAACTGCAACGCCATGCTGGCGGAGCTGGAGTGCAGCACCGGGGTCTTTTGCAGGCTCTGCAAACGGCTGGGTTGCGGCTCGAAGCTGGTGCCCCAGTCGAGATGGATATGCGGCATCTGCATCAGGTTGTCGGCATTGGCGGCCGGATCCCGGCTCACCAGCTCGAATACCAGCTCACCGATGGGATGCAGGGCGATCTCGTCGATCTTGGTGGGCTCGGAGAGCAGGGCCAGATCGAGGGAGCGCTCAAGCAACTGACGGCAGAGGTGCTCGCGGGAAGCCGTTTCCAGCCGTACCGCCAAACCGGGCGCCAGCGCATAGATGTGGTTGAGCCACTCGTTGAAATCGAGCTCCCAAAACACCGCGGGCGCGCCGATGGCCAACTGCTGGCTGAATCCCGGTGAAAGCGCCACATCCTGCTTGGCACGGCCAAGGGTGTGCAAGATGGCGTCTGCGTAGGGCAGCAGACGCTCACCGGAGGCGGTCAGGCGGATGTTGTTGCGATGACGGGCAAACAGACTGACACCCAGTTGCTGCTCTAGCTGGCGGATCCGGAAACTCACCGCCGACTGGGTCAGGTAGAGATTTTCAGCAGCCCGGCCAAAATGCCGGGTCTTGCTCACCTCGATAAAGGTCCGAAGCAGCTCGGTATCCATTAATCGATGGACTCGTCACTGCCACCGCCGCTGCCACCACCGACATCAAAGCTGCCGCCACCGCTGCTCTCTTCGCTGGCACCACCAACAACGGTGCAGAGGCGATGAACACGCTTGGGACCGATCACCTTGAGGTACTTGAACCACACCTTGGCATGGGGGTTGGCACCGGCTGCGCCGGATTTGACCTGCTCGACGAAGGCGGACTCGACATCGTCACGGGGTGCAAGGTTGCCCTGGTAGAGTGCCAGCATGGCGGTACCATACTTTTCCAGACTGTCCGCTTCGGCCACAGTGAATTCACCACTGCGACGCAGGCCACGGGGAAAATGTTTGAAGTCGTTGAAACGCTTGTCTGATTCGAAGCTCATAGTGCTCTTTTTTCTGGTTAGTTTGACCTTTGCGGGCAAGTATCATCAGGCCATCGCCGAGTGCAAAATCAATTTTCTCACTATGTTAATAAATATCTTTTATCGAAGTCACTTTGCCCCATCGCTGACGCCGATTTTGTGGCATAACACACAAAAAACGTTGATAAATAATAAACTTATGTAAACGTGCAGCCAATTTGCACGTCACTTTTTGGACTGTGCAGGCAAAAATAAAGCGCCATACGGCGCTTTATTTATCACATCAGATGAACCAGCTGAACCTTTGGTTCAAACATGCTTACTCAATCATGGCCGGTTGGGCCAGGTTGTCGGCACGCCACAGACGGTAGCGCACTTCATACTCCTGCGGCACGTAAATCACGAACGGCAGTTTTGAGTTGTAGTTCACGAAGAAGCCCTGACCGTAGATCTGGACGAAGGTCTCTTTCTGCTGGTTATCCGGGCACATCATCAGGGTGCTGATGGGGTCGGAGACTTTGCCCAGCTTCAGGTAGTTGTAGCCCCAACCTTTGACGCTGTGCTGTTCCAGGTTGCCTGCAAAACGCGGTACGTTGCAATCAACCATCATCTTTTTGCCGACCTGCAGCTCGACCATCATGTCGGCTTCTTTCTCGACTTCAGGCAGGCGGATCACCACACGTTCCTGATTCACGTCAGCGGCTGGGAACATGCTGATATCAAATTTTTTCGGCTCGGCGGCGAAGGCATGGCCACCCAGCAACAAGGCGCCCAGCAGGCTAAAACGCAATACGGTTTTCATCTGTACCTCATGGGGTTGGTTCAACGCCGCTAGACTAACCGCTCTGCCGATTTCATGCCAGCGATCTGCTACGTAAAAACTGCGTAAAATGATGCAGATCCGGCACACCATGACGTGATCTGGCTATTTTCTGACAGGGCGCACACTCCCGTTACAGGAACCTGAAACAAAAAGCGAGGCCAATTGGCCTCGCTTTGCATCCAAATGGCGCCAGAGTGCTATTTGGCCGCCTCTTGATGGGCCTTGATGACGGCCACCGCCTTGTCAGGGAAGTCGCTGAACACCCCGTCCACATCGGCTTGATAGAGGAAGATGTTGAGCAGATCGGTAAAGTCCTTGGCATAGGCCGGGATCTGCCCCTCATCCTGACGGAAGGTATAGGGGTGAACTTTCAGGCCCGCCGCATGGGCTTCTTTTACCATACCGGTGAAGACCGGTTTGCCCAAAGTGCCCGGCTCGGTGACGATCATCGGTTTCCACGGGCCAATCCCTTCGGCATAGCTGGCGATGGTTTTCATCGCTCCCGGCTTGAACATCCAGTCATAGTTGTAGGGGGTCGCCTTGCCCTTGGCGTCGTAGACCATGGTCTCGTTCCAGTCGGTCTCGGCCATCAGCTGCACCAGTTTCAGATCCATACCCATGGCGGGCATCAGCTCGCTGTTGATGCGCTTGAGTTCATCGGCATCGAAGCACTGCAGATAGACCTTGTCATCCTTCCCGGTATAGCCGTACTCCTTGAGCACCTTCAGCACTGCTTTGGAGATATCCTTGCCTTCGTGGCGGAACAACCAGGGCGCCTTGATCTCCGGGTAGATGCCGATGTTCTTGCCGGTGCTCTTGTTGAGCCCCTGGATCATCTCGATCTCCTCCTGGAAGGTGTGGATCTTGAAGTCTGACTTCCAGAGCGGGAAGCGGGCCGGATAGACCGGCACCTGCTTGCCATCCACCAGCTGGAACGGCTCGGTCATGCGCAGGGAACGCACCTCGTCCAGGGTGAAATCCACCACATAGTAACGGCCGTCCGGACGGGCACGGCCGGGGAAGCGCGCTGCCACATCGGTGATGCCATCGAGGAAGTGATCGTGCATCACCACCAGCTGGTCATCCTTGGTCATCACCAGATCCTGCTCCAGATAGTCGGCCCCCATGCCATAAGCCAGCGCCTTGGACTCCAGGGTATGCTCGGGCAGGTAGCCGGAAGCGCCACGGTGGGCGATCACCACCTTGCCTTCATCGGCAGCCAACACGGGTAATGAGAGGGATGCCCCAAGGCTCAAGGCGATGAGGGAAACGGCGAGTTTTTTCATATGTGATGCTCTTTTATTATTGTGTGTAGGTAATTGTTCTATCAGAGGTTTGTTGCACATTTACGGTGGAAAGCGGTGGGCAGCAGCGCACTGCCCACCGTCACGCATCAGCTCGCCTTGCGCAGAGCCTGATGGTATTGGTCAAGCCAGATCTGCAGCATCTGCTGCTCTGAATCGTTCAGGCGCAGCCCCAGCTTGCTGCGGCGCCAGAGGATATCGTCCAGTGAACAGGCCCACTCCCGCTCGATGAGATAACGCACTTCCGACTCGTAGAGACCGCCACCGAAGTGAATGCCGCGATCCTCTTTCAGCCAGAGACGGGCATGGGCGCCATAGGCCTCGGCAATGCGCAGGGCGCTGCGATCATCGAGCCAGTCAAACTCCAGCGCAAAGGCGCGGGCCAGCTCGCGTACCGAGCAGTCAAACTCGCCGCCGGGCAGACGGCTGGTCGCAGTCCAGTCATCCCCCATCTGGCTGAACCAGGGCTTGAGCTTGTTGCAGGCAGCCTGTGCCAGCTTGCGATAGGTGGTGAGCTTGCCGCCAAACACCGACAAGAGCGGCGCACCGTCAGACTCACCAGAAAGTTCGAGGGTGTAGTCGCGGGTCACCGCCTGCGGTGAATCTGACTCGTCGTCACAGAGCGGGCGCACCCCGGCATAGGTCCAGATCACATCTTTCGGCGCAATTTGGCGAGTGAAGTGGGCGTTGACCACCTTGCACAGGTAGTTAATTTCGGCCTCGCTGATCTTCGCTTCCCGCGGGCTGCCGTGGTGCTCCACATCGGTGGTGCCGATAAGGGAGTAGTCCTGCTGATAAGGGATGACGAAGACGATACGGTTATCTTCGTTTTGCAGGATATAGGCCTCTTCGCGCTCATGGATGCGCGGCACTATCATGTGGCTGCCTTTAATAAGGCGAATGCCGCGGGGGGATTTCTCGTGCAGGCTCTCGTCATAGAAGGTCTTGACCCAGGGGCCCGCCGCATTGACCAGACCACGGCAGGTGACGGTGAACTGCTCGCCCCCTTCCCGCTCCAAAGTGAGCGTCCAGTGTTTGGAACCGCGCACCGCCTTGATGCAGCGGGTGCGGGTCTGCACGTCGGCCCCCTTGTCACGGGCCATCATGGCATTGAGCACCACCAACCGGGCGTCGTCGACCCAGGCATCGGAATATTCAAACCCCTTGTTGATCCCCGCGGTCAAGCCATCTTGCGGCAGAAAGCGCACACCGCAGCTCCCCTTGAGCTTGTCGCGCTTGGCCAGATTGTCATAGAGGAACAGACCGGCGCGGATCATCCAGGCCGGACGCAGGTGCGGGCGGTGCGGCAGGCGAAAACGCATGGGACGGGCGATGTGAGGTGCCATACCGAGCAGCACCTCACGCTCCGCCAATGCCTCTTTCACCAGCCGGAATTCGTAATGCTCGAGATAGCGCAAACCGCCGTGGATCAACTTGCTGGAGTTGGACGAGGTGGCAGAGGCGAGATCTTGCGCCTCAAACAGGGCAACCTTCAGACCCCGTCCTGCCGCATCGGCTGCGATGCCGACCCCGTTGATGCCGCCACCGACGACGACCAGATCATAATGTTCGCTCATGTTCACCTACTTTCATTTTTATGATTGCTATAACAGCAATGTTTGATTTCGCTCATTTTAGAACATGAAAATACAACAAACGAACATTTTATGATGAAAGTGTGATCGCCACAGCCCGCTAGAGGTGGCAAAGAGGACAGGTCAGCGGAGCAAATGGCGTCGGGCCAACATCGGCGGGTTAATAGCCAAAAAAACCAGATTGAATAGTGGTTTTTGCAATACCTATAAAGGGGTGAGATGGGTGCAGGGATGGGGGACAGAAAAAGAAAGGAGGCCGCCCGAACGGGCGACCGGCACAGCCTTGGCCTCTTCAGCCGTCAGCAGATGTGGCAGGCGATCTGGTGTTGCGCCATCAATCGCGTCAGCTTCTCCGGTGGCTCCTGATCGGTAAAGAGGGCGTGGATCTGGCTGAGATTGCCCAGATTGACCATGGCATTGCGACCGAACTTGGTGTGGTCGGCGGCCAGGAACACATGACGGGAGTGAGCGATGATGGCCTGGGCAATCTTCACCTCGTGATAGTCGAAATCGAGCAGGGAGCCGTCGTTGTCGATGCCCGAAATCCCGATGACACCATAGTCCATGCGAAACTGACCGATAAAATCACGGGTCGCCTCCCCCACGATGCCGCCATCGCGGTTGCGGATCTCGCCACCGGCAATGATGACGGTGAAGTCATCCTTGGCCGTCAGAATGCTGGCCACGTTGAGGTTGTTGGTGACGATACGCAGCTCGCGGTGATCGAGCAGGGCACGGGCAATGGCCTCGGTGGTGGTACCTATGTCGATAAAGAGCGATGAACCGTCGGGAATATTGGCCGCGACCTCGCGGGCGATGCGCTCTTTCTCCTTGAGTTGCATCACTTTACGGGCGCTGTAGGCGGTATTGACGGTACTCGAATGCAGGGAGGCACCGCCATGATGGCGCCGGATCTTGTTCTGTTCGGCGAGATCGTTCAGATCCCGGCGAATGGTCTGGGGGCTGACGTCAAAGTGGGTCACCAGATCGTCGGTCGAGACAAATCCCTGCCGCGTCAGGACGTCCAGGATCTCCAGATGTCGTTGGGTTTGCTTCACGCTTGCACTCCGATGATGAGACAAAAAAAGGCCCCGGCAGATGCGGGGCCTTTTGGCAGTTTACCTGATCCCCTTTGGGATCAATAAGCTGAGGATCACGTTTTATGCCTTATGGGCAGCCGCTTTCTTGGCCGCAACGGCAATGTTCTCATGCTTGAGGGTCATCGCCAGCAGAATGATGGAGAGCACGCAGGAGACGGTCAGCACCATGAAGCCGCCATCCCAACCGAAGTGGTCAACGGTATAACCCAGCATGGCGTTGGCCGCGACCGCGCCGCCCAGATAACCGAACAGACCGGTGAAACCTGCCGCAGTACCGGCTGCTTTCTTCGGTGCCAGCTCAAGAGCATAGAGGCCAATCAGCATGACAGGGCCGTAGATCAGGAAGCCGATAGCCACCAGCGCCATCATGTCGATGGTCGGGTTGCCGGCCGGGTTGAACCAGTAAACCAGTACAGCCAGGGTCACCAGCACCATGAACAGGATACCGGCCGGGGCACGGCGGCCCTGGAACATCTTGTCAGAGATCCAGCCACACAGCAGGGTGCCCGGAATACCGGCCCACTCGTAGAGGAAGTAAGCCCAGGAGGAGTTGTCGACGGTGAAGTGCTTGGCCTCTTTCAGGTAGGTTGGCGCCCAGTCCAGCACACCGTAACGAATGAGGTAAACGAAGGCGTTGGCGATCGCGATGTACCACAGCAGTTTGTTGTGCAGCACGTACTTGACGAAGATCTCCTTGGCGGAGAACTCCTGCTCGTGGCTCTCGTTGTAATCCTTCGGATAGTCGTTCTTGTACTCCTCGATAGGAGGCAGACCGACCGATTGCGGGGTATCACGCATCACGAAGAAGGCGATCACTGCGATGGCGGCCGCCGCTGCCGCAGGCACATAGAAGGCACTGCGCCAGTCGTTGAACCAACCCATCCCGAGGATAAACAGCGGGCCAATCATGCCGCCACCCACGTTGTGCGCCACGTTCCAGACCGCAACCACTTCGCCGCGCTCTTTCTGTGACCACCAATGCACCATGGTGCGACCGCAGGGCGGCCAGCCCATGCCCTGTGCCCAACCGTTCAGGAACAACAGCACGAACATGATGGCAATGCTGGAGGTGGCCCAGTGCATGGTACCCATCATGAACATGATGGCAGCCGAGAGCAGCAGACCGGCGGAGAGGAAGTAACGGGCGTTGGAACGGTCAGAGACGTTCCCCATCAGAAATTTGGAGAGACCATAGGCAATGGAGACCCCGGAGAGCGCGAAACCGAGATCACCACGGGAAAAGCCCTGCTCGATCAGATAGGGCATCGCCAGACTGAAGTTTTTCCGTACCAGATAGTAGCCGGCGTAACCGAAGAAGATCCCGAAAAACACCTGCCAACGCATGCGTTTGTAGAAGGGGTCGACCTTGTCAGCCGGGAGCCTGTCGATGTGCGCCGCAGGCCTGAAGAGACTAAGCATGTTCTGCTTCCTTATTGTTGTTATGGGCGGTTGAGGATGCCCTGACCATTCCAACGAATCATGTGAGTCCACCGATTCGCAAGCGAGCCAATTGTGCTCATATGCGCTCATTTAATCTGTGATGCATGCTCAAATATTGCAGTTTTATTACAAATAAAAGCTCCAAATGAGAAATTGCTCAGCAAGCGCCAGCCCTTGTGTGGCAAGGGTTGCAAGCTACCCCCTAAGTGGTAACTAGCTGTTATCAAGATGCTTTACGTCACATTTTCTTAGCAATGAGTGGGATCTTGTCCACATTTCCTATGGAGGGGGGATGGTGAAATTATTGGGAAGGGTTATTTTCTGTCACGACCGATAACGAGCGCAAACGAGCATAACGTTTGCGCAAGACGCAAAAACAACAAGGAAACGTTTTCGGCAGCAACGGATAGACACAAAAAGATAGAACGGAACATCAAACCTCTACGGGTGGATATAAGGAATAAAAGTATGAGCATACAAAGACCCAATACCCTGCTTGGCGAGTGCATCGCCGAGTTTATCGGAACCGGCCTGCTGATATTTTTCGGCGTCGGATGTGTGGCGGCACTGGTGCTGGCTGGCGCCAACTTCGGGCAGTGGGAAATCTCCATTACCTGGGGTCTGGGTGTGGCCATCGCCATCTATGTCACCGGCGGCATTTCAGGTGCCCACCTGAACCCGGCTGTAACCCTGGCGCTGATGACCTTCTGCGGGTTCGACAAGCGCAAGGTAGTGCCCTACATCATCGCCCAGATGGCCGGTGCCTTCTGCTTCGCCGCCCTTGTCTACTTCCTTTATGGTAACCTTTTCACCCAGTGGGAAGTGACCCATAACGTGGTGCGCGGCAGCGTCGAGAGCCTCGGCACCGCCGGGATCTTCTCCACCTATCCCAATGCCCTGCTGACCAACATGCAAGCCTTCGCCGTCGAGCTGGTGATCACCGCCGTCCTGATGCTGGGCATCATGGCGCTGGGTGACAACAACAATGGCGCCCCCAAAGGCTTCGCTGCCGCTCTGCTGATCGGTATCCTTATCGCGGTGATCGGCGCCTCCCTTGGCCCGTTAACCGGTTTTGCCATGAACCCGGCCCGTGACTTTGGTCCGAAACTGTTCGCGTTCTTTGCTGGCTGGGGTGATGTTGCCCTGACCGGTGGTCGTGACAACCCCTACTTCTGGGTCCCGATCCTTGGTCCCATCGTTGGCGCCCAGATTGGTACCGCTCTGTATGTCAAAGTGCTGGCTCCCTGCGTCCCGGGCAACCGTGTCGTCACCACCGAGCAAGCTACCCAAACCGCCAAAGAAGAGGCTGCCGCATAAGAGCGGCCCCCTCCAACGTATAAAAACGTGGAAAATAGAAACGTGGAGAACATCATGTCTGCTGAAAAGAAATATGTCGTCGCTCTGGACCAGGGAACCACCTCTTCCCGCGCCATCGTGTTTGATCAGGATGCCAACATTGTCGGTACCTCCCAGCGCGAATTCACCCAGCACTACCCGAAAGCGGGTTGGGTAGAGCACGACCCGATGGAGATCTGGGCGACCCAATCCTCCGTCTTTACCGAAGTGCTGGCCAAGACCGGCCTTCGCAGCGAAGAGATCGCCGCCATCGGTATCACCAACCAGCGTGAAACCACCGTTGTCTGGGAAAAGGCCACTGGCAAACCCATCTACAACGCCATCGTCTGGCAGTGCCGCCGCACCGCAGCCATCTGCGAAGAGCTGAAAGCACGCGGTCTGGAAGAGTACGTCCGTGAAAACACCGGTCTGGTGCTGGATGCCTACTTCTCCGGTACCAAGGTGAAGTGGATCCTCGACAACGTGGAAGGTGCCCGCGAGAAGGCAATGAACGGCGAGCTGCTGTTCGGCACCATCGACACCTGGCTGGTCTGGAAAATGACCAATGGCGAAGTGCACGTCACCGACCCGACCAACGCCTCCCGTACCATGCTCTACAACATCCGCGAGCTGAAGTGGGACGAGAAGATGCTGGACGAGCTGGGCATCCCCATGTCCATGTTGCCGGAAGTGAAACCCTCTTCCGAAGTGTACGGCTACACCACCCGTGGCGGCGGCTCCCGCATCCCCATCGCCGGTATTGCCGGTGACCAGCAGTCTGCCCTGTTTGGCCAGCTCTGCTTTGAAAAAGGGATGGCCAAGAACACCTACGGCACCGGCTGCTTCATGCTGATGAACACCGGCACCGAGCCGGTTCGCTCCAGCAACGGCCTGCTGACTACCGTTGCCATCGGCCCGAAAGGGGAAGTGAACTACGCGCTGGAAGGTGCGGTGTTTATGGGCGGCGCCACCATCCAGTGGCTGCGTGACGAGCTGAAGATCATTCACGATGCCCGCGATACCGACTACTTCGCCTCCAAGGTGGGTGACACCAACGGCGTCTATCTGGTACCGGCCTTCGTCGGCCTAGGCGCGCCCTACTGGGATCCCTATGCTCGCGGCACCATGGTCGGCCTGACCCGTGGCGCCAACCGCAACCACATCATCCGTGCCGCGCTGGAATCCATCGCCTATCAGAGCCGCGATGTGCTGGATGCCATGCAGCAAGACTCCGGCATCAAGCTGGCTGCGCTGAAAGTAGACGGCGGCGCCGTGGCCAACGACTTCCTGATGCAGTTCCAGGCTGACATGATGCACACCCCTGTGGTGCGTCCGACCCGCATCGAGACCACCGCCATGGGCGCCGCCTTCCTAGCGGGTCTGGCAGTCGGCTTCTGGAAGAGCTCCGACGAGCTGGAAGACAAGTTCAGCGTGGACCGCGAGTTCATCCCGCAGATGGACAGAGACGATCGCGCCAAGCGCTACAACGGCTGGAAAAAAGCGGTTGAGCGTTCACGCCGTTGGGCTGAAGAGGATTGATCGGGCTCCCGACATTCCGTTGAGATAAACACCAAGGAGGCCGACCATCACGTCGGCCTCTTTTTGTCTACCCCTTGCCGACCCTCCCCTCCCGTTGCTCCCCCTGTTTTTATCTGGTGAATCTTGTTCTCACCAACCGTCACAACACAATTGAGTTCTCTATCTATAATCATCATCTGGGTCGCATATGCGGCCTTTCTTTATGGAGGAGAGAAATATGGAGAGGGCGATACACCGTTTTACACTGCACTCACTCTGGTCAGGGCTCGGGATCCGCACCCGGATCCTCTCCGGCGTAGCGATACTGATGGTTATCGCCATCAGTTGCATCACCCTGATCCTCGAGCAGATATCCCACACGCAGGCACAGCAGCGGGTCGAACGCTATGAGCTGCCAAGCAGTGTGGACCGCATTGCCAACCAGCTGACCGCCCAGCTGACCCAGCACCTGACAGAGGCGCAAGCGCTCGCCAGCAACAGCTTCGTCATCGACTGGCTGACCGCTGGCATGCCAGAAGCTGAGTGGCCCGAGATGGAGCGCTACTTTCAGGCTCTGCAACGACGTCTCGGCGGTAACGTCTTTATTGCCCCTCGCCAGACCAACACCTTGCTCAACTTCAGTGACGGCCCCACCGCCCAGAAAGCGCTGAGCGAGTCAGACCCGAAAGATGAGTGGTTTTACGGTTTTCTCCAGCGCAATCAACCTTACGAACTGAACCTCGACATCTCCGATTTCAACCAGCGAGCCTCCCTCTATATCAACACCGCCGTCACCCACGAGGGCAATACCCTGGCGGTGGCCGGTACCTCCATCGACATGAGCACCCTGAGCAAGCTCATCAGCAGCTATCGGATCGGCAAGAGCGGTCAGGTCTATCTGGCGGACATGGAAGGCAATATCGAGATCCACCCCGCACTGGAGCAAAAAGATGCCGCTCACCATCAACAATCCTTTCTCGATACCGTCAAACGGCTTATCCCCAAGGCTGGGGAACAGGTGGCAGTTGAGGCACTGACGCTGGAGGGAGAAACCTACCTTCTTGCTGTACGCTACATCCCCACCCTCAACCGGCTGCTGATTGGCGAGATCAACAGCGCCGAGTTGGAAGAGGGATTACATGAGTCACGCCAGCTCATCATCATGGTGTCGCTCGCCATCGGCACTCTGGCGATGCTGGCCTCCGCCTGGTTGGCTCACTCCATCAGTCGCCCGATTCGTCAGGCTGCCGATGGCATGCACCACATCACCGCCGATCGGGATCTGGCGACCCGCCTCGACTTCTCCGACGAGTCGGAGCTGGGCCAGATGGCCCAGAGCTTCAACCGGCTGATCCAGAGTCTTAACCAGAGCTTCTCCCGCTTCCAACAATCGGGGAGTGCCCTCTCCGCCCAATCCTCGCAAACCCTTCATCAGGCGCAGGCACTGGCGGGAGAAGCGTGCCAGCAGGCAAGGAGCATCCAAGAACTGACCAATGTAGTCGCTGCTATCGGCAGCAATGCCGAGCAGATCGCCAGCCGTTCCGAGGGGGTCAGCGACGTGACCCGGCGCATCGCTGACCATATGCTCAGTGTCGAACAGGATGTGATCCAGAGTGCCGATCGTCTCGATACTTTGCGCAGCAGCATCGGCACCTCGTCCGCGCTGCTTGAAGAGGTGGTCAAGGACAGCAACAACATCACCCAGATCATGAACCTCATCCGCGATGTCTCGAACCAGACCAACCTGCTGGCCCTCAATGCCGCTATCGAGGCTGCCCGGGCAGGGGATATGGGGCGGGGCTTTGCGGTGGTGGCCGACGAGGTGCGCCAACTGGCGGTGCGCACCCAGACCGCCACCAAGGATGTGCAGGATCTTATCTTGCGTCTGCAGGAGGGTACCCGGCAGGCCAGCAGCTCGATGGCAGGCTCCCACACCCTGAGCGAAGAGGGCTATAGCCGGATGCATCAAGCCAGAGAGGTGCTGGTCGATGCCACCAGCCAAATTAACCAGACAGCAAGGGAACTCAACGAAATCAGCGCGCTGGCACAAGCTCAGGATCAACAGATGGGGCAAGCCAGAGCTGCGCTTGACGAGCTCGCCATGGTGGCCGAGCATCAGCGTGAACACGCAGAGGAGAGCAATGCCGCCAGCCGCGAACTGTTCGAACTGGCCAAAGCCATCGACGAGCAGATCCGCCAATACCGGATTGGCTAGACCCGGTGCTTCCCCCTCTCCCTCTCAATAACCAAGACGCCACCGCAGGGTGGCGTTTTCATTTTGCAAATCATTTTGCCTGCGCTCTCGAAACGGGAATGACGACAAGACTTGCAAGCCATTGATAATTAACATGAAAAAAATGTGGAATGGCCATTGCTTAGTGATATCAGACTCAACAGAGGGATATCGCCATGAAACCGACCACCAATCAAGCGCCCGTAGCCCACGTCGCCACTCAAAAAGAGACCCTGACCCCCCGCGAAGGCACCTTCCTGATGATGGTGGCCCAACTGGTGGTGCTCACCTGCATCGTACTGGCCGCCACCGTCGGCGGCCTCTCCTGGCAGTGGACCCTGCTGCTGGCCATTCCACCGGTGATCGGCGGCGCCCTGCTCAGCCGGGTATGGGGCAAATTGCCCCGCTAACTGCGCTTCAGCTCACACACCTTCCCGAACCGGCGGCCGACCCTCAAGTCGGCCGTCTGTTTATCTGCCGCCTGGCTCATGCTGATTGGCCGCAACGAAGGCGCGGCTTGTTTTTCGTTAAGCAAACCGCAACGACGAACCGTTCAAACAAACCGCACAAACCAACCTGAACTACAGGGTATGGCTGCCCAGCTGCTCTTTGAGAAAATCGAGCCAGACCCGCAGCCGGATATCCCGCTGGGCATCGGAGTAGAAGACCGCATTGATGGGGCGCGAGGCGCCACTGTTGCTGCGGGCCAGCACCTCCACCAGCGCGCCGCTCTCCCGATCCGGCCCGGTCATGAAATCTGACAGACAGACGATCCCCTGCCCCGCCAACGCCAGCTGACGCAAGGTTTCGCCGCTGCTGGCTCGCAGGCTGGGGGTAATGGCAAAGCGATCCCCCTGCTCGGCACTGAGCAGCGGCCAGTGGTTGAGGTGATCGGGATGCAAAAAGCCGAGCAGCTCGTGACCGCTCAGCAGATCCGCCGGTTGGCGCGGGGTGCCGCGCTCGCTCAAATAGCCAGGGGAAGCCAGCAGCCGCAACCGCGAACGGCCCAGTGGCAGTGCGCGCAGTGAGGAGTCGGTCAGCTCGCCGATGCGGATGGCCATGTCCACCCGCCGCTCCATCAGATTGATAAAGCCCTCCGAACTGTGCAGCTGCAACTCGATGGCAGGGTAGCGGCGGCGAAACTCGCCGATGATCGGCACCAGCCGGTGCAGAATAAAGGGGGTAGCGGCATCTACCCGCAAGATCCCCTCTGGTTGCTCCCGGCGCATCAGCAGATGCCCCTCCGCCTCGCTCATCTCGGTCAGGATCTTCACCGCCCGCTGATAGAACCAACTCCCCTCCTCGGTCAGACTGACCCGGCGGGTGGTGCGATTGAGCAAAACGGTTGAGAGCTTCTCCTCCAGCCGCTTGATGCCACGGCTCACCACCGAGTTGTCCATGCCGAGGTTCTCCGCCGCCTGGCGAAAACTGCCCGCCTCCACCACCGCCACAAACAGGGTCAGTTCATCAGAATGGGTCTTCATTGCTGTTATCCGGACAAGAGTAATGGGCCTTTATAGGCGCAGCCGCTGTGGATTGGCAAGCGTGCGGTGAGGCCAGTTCTTTTTTCTACAGAAAAAGAACGTGACCGCGAGCCCACATCATGCCCGCGATTTGTCAGTACAATGCAGCCTGAAAAGCACCGTATGACACCACTTATTTCACAAGGATGAATACCATGACATTTGAAGAGCGGCTGGCCGCCGCCCATCAGGAGCTGGCTAACAAAGGGGTATGGCAGTCCAACTACAATCCCCCCTTGTTCTGGTTGTTGCGCCAACTGGGTTGGTCTGTCAAACCGCCACATTACGAGAGCTGGCTTACCAACTTTCTGGTATTTGGCATCGGCCTTGGACTGATCTGGAGCATACTGTTGTGGTTTTTCAGCTGGCAACCCATGGGAATGGATCTGCTATTTGCTCTACGTCAAACCGCATTTTTTGCGGGATTTATCGGCCTCATTATGGCCAGTGTCCTCAGGTTACGGCATAAGCAACTTAAACTGACCCCGTGGGAACAACTTGCTGAGCCCAGCGATGCTGATGATGAGGGAGACGAACTGAATGAAAGCCCATGAAAAACTGGACTATGTGGAGTTTGCTGCGCGAGATCTTGCCGCTACCAAGGCATTCTTTCAGGCCGTATTTGGCTGGCAATTTGTCGATTACGGCCCCGACTACTGCGCCTTTGCCGATGAGGAGCTGGATGGCGGCTTCTATCGGGCGGATCAGTGCAACCTGACAGATCAGGGCGGCGCCCTGCTGGTCTTCTACAGCGCAGATATTGAAGCGACCCAAGCCAAGGTGAGCCAACACGGAGGCATCATCAACCGCCCTCTTTTCGATTTTCCCGGTGGCCGTCGTTTCCACTTCGTTGAGCCCAGCGGCAATGAGTTTGCCGTCTGGGCTGAACCGGCTTGTGCGTGATGGGTTAGTGGGAGAAGCATCCACACGATGCGCCCCAACAATATCCATAATCAGCCGTGATCTCTTACAAATATCTAAAAATACTAATTAATAACTTGTTTTGTGATCTTGCCGATGCAATTCTTTGGAAACAATGAAGTATCATCGACATTCAATGCTAATGTTTGTTATTAGCATGATGCTGCTCTTGTATATATGTTTTTCATATCCATACATTGAATACCAACCATACAATATTTAAATACCGTTTTATCTGGAAGGGATTATGTCAAAAGCAATTCAAGGATTTGAATACGCAATAAAGGATGCTGAAGAGTTATTAGCCCATTTTGATAGTGTAAATGCAAACCCACCTCCACCAAACAGCGAAGTACTAAAACGAGCAGGACTTGTAATGGCACTCACTGCATGGGAAACCTATGTAGAAGATCGTGTTGTCGAAGAAATGCATAAAAAGCTTGCGATTGTTCAAGGTAGCTATCTTGGTGATTTTATATTAAAAAAACTTCATGCAGATTTGAAAACATTCCACAACCCTAGCTCCGATAAAACAAAACGAATTTTTCAAGACTATTTAGGGTTTGATGTCACTGAAGGGTGGCGGTGGTCAAATTACGAGCCAGATAAAGCCAGATCAACATTGAATCAATGGATTAAGAAGCGTGGGGATGCAGCCCATCGTTCAAAACCTATAAACTCAGGAATTCCATCAGCTCATTTGATTAAACGTGACGAACTTGAAAAAGTAATCAGATTTATAAAAGACTTGGTGAAGGCCACCGACAACTATGTCAATGAAAAGATAGATCAGCACCATGCTTCTGTTTTTGAGAGACAGCATCAGATATCAAGCTAAACAACTGAAAAAAAGTGCTGTATCTTGGCGATTCCATAATAACTACGCAAGTCTATACAGCTCTAACTATCACTTGACACCGACTTTGTCGGTGTCATTTATCGGATCCCATTGCTGCTCTCCCCTCAATACTGTTTTGCGACCAGCGCCCTGTTTCCAGCAAGTCACGACAAGCATACTGACCCTTCGTTTTTGCCAAGGAGGTTCAGATGTCATCACCCGTGATTGTGATTGCCCAGCTTGAAGCCAAACCCGAATTCGCCGCCCAGTTTCGCGCCGCCCTTGAGCCGCTGATTGCGGCCACGCTGCAAGAGGCGGGCTGCCAGCGCTATCAGTTGCACCAAGACTTGGACAATCCCCACAGCTGGATGCTCTACGAAGTGTGGGAGAGCGAAGCGGCCCTCACCGCCCATCAGGGCCAACCCCACTTTACCGAATTTGTCGCCAAGGCCGAGCCCTGGTTTGCCAGCAGCACCATTCGCCGCTATCAGCCACTGGGCGCCTGACTGGCCCTAGAGCCTGTTTCTGTTCAGCCCATCAAGGGCCAACCACCACCCCATTGAGGAATAAGATGATCAATATGCCACCCATGGGTCTGGGCACCTTCCGCCTGAAGGGCGAGCCGCTGCTTGCCACCCTGACCAACGGTCTGGAGCTGGGCTATCGCCATATCGATACCGCCCAGATCTATGACAACGAAGCCGAAGTCGGCGCCGTGCTGACCCGCAGCACTGTTGCCCGCCACGAGATCTACCTGACCACCAAGGTGTGGACCAGCGAGTTTGGCCCGGGCAAGGTGCTCCCGAGCCTGGAGGTAAGCCTGGAAAAACTGGGCACTGACTATCTGGATCTGGCGCTGATCCACTGGCCCTCCCCCAAGGATGAGGTGCCGATGGCAGTCTATCTGGAGCAGTTGACCGAGGCCAAGGCCCGGGGCCTGACCCGGGAGATCGGGGTCTCCAACTTCACCGTGGCCCAGCTCAAACAGGCTATCGAGATTTTGGGGCCTGGGGCCATCGCCCACCAGCAGATCGAGGTTCATCCCCTGCTGCAAAACCGCAAGGTGGTCGAGTTCTGCAAAGCTAACGGTATCGCCGTCACCGCCTATATGCCGCTCGCCTATGGCAAGGTGCTGAGCGAGCCGCTGCTGATGGAGATTGGCAAACGCCACGGGGTATCGGCTGCACAGGTGTCGCTGGCCTGGCTGCTGGCGCAGGACATGACAGTGATCCCGAGCTCCACCAAGCGGGAGAATCAGGCTGCCAATCTGGCCGCTCTCGATATCGCCTTGAGCAGCGAGGAGATGGCCGCCATCGCCACGCTGGATCGGGGTGAGCGCTGCGCCAACCCGGACTTTGCACCAGATTGGGATTAAACGGGAAGGGAGACATGGGCTCTCTTGCTTCGACGGCGGATACCGGCAACTCTAACGAGCCTATTGCAACTGCGAACTATCCCCTCTCCCGACGGGAGAAGGGTGCAAATAACGCTCAACGACATTTTTCAGCAAAATCGGGAGGTATCATGCCTCCCGCTTTTTTTGCCCTTTCATCTCACTCGTTGCTCATTCCCCCACGCACAGCAGGTTCAGCCAACCCTGTCTCCTTCCATTACCCCCGCCCCCGTTTCCTCTTTATACCCTACTCGCTCAACACGCTTTGTCTCTGCTTTCCAGTCACTTCGATCTCATCTCTCTTCCCCCCTCTTTGCGGCCACTCTTGTCTCTCCCATTCCCCTCCTACTCATCGCCATTGCTGCTGATTTGGCAAAAGTAATTTGATGTCACCGTCATTTTTGCCAACAAAACCCATCGGCATACTGGCGCCATTCTCCCGTCGGGAGTCCCTAACCAAGGAGTTGTTATGCCACTGGCGTTATTTGCCCTTACCCTGAGTGCCTTTGCGATAGGCACCACCGAATTTGTGATCGTGGGGCTTATCCCCACCATTGCCGAGCAGCTCAATGTCTCGCTTCCCTCGGCGGGCCTTCTGGTCAGCCTCTATGCCCTTGGCGTAGCCATCGGCGCCCCCGTGCTCACAGCGCTGACCGGCAAGGTGCCGCGCAAGTGGCTGCTGGTAGGGCTGATGGCGCTCTTTACCGCCGGCAACCTGCTGGCCTGGCAGGCCCCCGGTTACGAGAGCCTGATTGTGGCCCGCATCCTGACCGGATTGGCGCACGGGGTCTTCTTTTCGGTAGGCAGCACCATCGCCACGGGTCTTGTGGCCAAAGAGAAGGCAGCGAGCGCCATCGCCATCATGTTCAGCGGCCTTACCGTGGCGCTGGTGACAGGCGTACCGCTCGGCACCTGGATTGGTCAGGTCTTTGGCTGGCGTGAAACCTTTCTGGTGGTAAGCCTGCTGGGCCTCATCGCCATGGTGGGTAGCCTGCTGCTGATCCCGGGCAACCTGCCCAAGGGAGCAGCCTCGACCATCCGCGAGCAACTCTCGGTACTGACCAAGAAGCCGCTGCTGCTGGTCTACGCCAAGACCGCCCTCGGTTATGGCGGCGCCTTCACCGCTTTCACCTTCCTCGCCCCCATCCTGCAGCAGGTGAGCGGCTTTAGCGCCGGTGCGGTGAGCCTGATCCTGCTGGTGTACGGGGTATCGGTCGCCATCGGCAATATCTGGGGTGGCAAGCTGGCCGACAAGATGGGTCCCCTGCCGGCGCTCAAGCTGCTGTTTGCCGGTCTGGCGCTGGTGCTGCTGGCCCTCACCTTCACCGCCCCCCATCCGGTGCTGGCCGTGCTGACCGTGCTGGTGTGGGGCGCCTTTGCCTTCGGCAACGTGCCGGGTCTGCAGGTGCTGGTGGTCAAACAGGCCGAGCTGCACACCCCCAAGGCGGTGGATGTGGCCTCCGGCCTCAATATCGCCGCCTTCAACGTTGGCATCGCGCTGGGCTCCGTCGTCGGTGGCCTGGTGGTGGAGCACCTCGGCCTGATGCACACCCCCTGGATCGGCGCCCTTATCGTACTGCTGGCCTACGGACTGACCCATGTCAGCGAGCGCCGCGAAGCCGTCCGGCTCGCCGCCTGTCAGGCATAAGCTGCGCCAGCAGGCGTCACGCAAGGGCGTGGCGCCTGCTGCAATCGGTGCGGCAGGCTTCTATGCTGTGACACAGCGTCAACCCGGCAACTATTTCAGCAACTGTTTCAGTCACTTTTTCAGTAACCAAGCCTGTCACCCTCGCATCATTTGCCACGGAGTCTGTTATGAAGGTGCTTATCGTCTATGCCCATCCCGAACCCAAAAGTTTCAACGCTGCCCTCTTCTGCCACGCCATCAGGGCGCTGGAGCAGGCGGGCCACACGGTGATGACCAGCGATCTCTATGCCATGGGCTTTGATCCCGTCTCGGATCGGCGCAACTTCACCGCCGCCAGCGATCCCGATTTTCTCAAGCTGCAGCTTGAAGAGCTGGCTGCCACCGAGCAGGGCAGCTTCGCCCCGCTGCTGGAGCAGGAGATGCAAAAGCTGGAGGCGGCCGATCTGCTGATCTTCCAGTTCCCGCTCTGGTGGTTTGGTCTGCCCGCCATCCTCAAGGGGTGGGTGGATAGAGTCTTTGCCATGGGGCGGGTCTACGGTCAGGGTCATATCTACGAGAGCGGCAAGTTTCGCGGCAAGCGGGCGTTGCTGAGCCTCACCACCGGCGGCCCTACCGAGACCTATCTGCCCGACGGCTTCAACGGCGATATCGACGGGGTGCTGCGCCCCATCCAGCGCGGGATCCTGCAATTTGTCGGCTTCGATGTGCTGCGCCCCCATATCTGTTATGCACCGGTGCGGGTCTCGCAAGAAGAGCGGGAAGCCTGGCTCGCTCAGTGGGCCGAGCGCCTTGGCCAGATTGAGCAGGAGTCCCCCATCGCAGTCGGCCGCTACCAGTAGCGGCTGACGCAGCTGACACTCTCCCCACACAGCACAAAAACAGCGAGCGGCCCTCGGCCGCTCGCTGTTTTTCACGCTCTGTCGTTATGGTTTTTGTTATCCGTGGGCAAGCATTATGCCGCCTGTTGCACGCCTGCTTTGCCGGTCACCGCCCGCTTGAGCCAGTAGTCGAGGCTAACATAGCGGCCACCGCCGTAAACCAGCAGCACCAGCAGCATCACAAAGTAGGTGGCGGCAAACTCCATCCCGTTGTTGAGCATCACGGGATCCCCGAGCTCGGTGATGTAGTTGTAGCGACCGGGGAAGTTGGCGGCCAGCCACTCGATAAAGCCGTTGAGGCGCAAGGTGGCCTCCATGCTGCCGGTGGCGATGGCGTCCCAGCCGTGCTTCCAGTGCACCATGGCACTCGCCACGCTCATCAGAAAGATGGTGGGAATAGCCATGATGCGGGTAAAGAGGCCAAGGGCGATGCAGATGCAGCCCAGCACCTCGGTCCCCGCCGCCAGAAAGGCGAGCAGGGTCGGGAACGGCAAGTTGAGCCCCCCTTCCGAGACCGGGGCGCCAAACCAGGCGACCGTGCCGGCAAAGCCCATCACCTTGGAGTGGGCCCCCACATAGATGACCGGAATGAGATAGAGGCGAATGGCCAGCAGGGCCAGAAAATCGAGCCGCTTGCACTGGGCCACCGCCCGCTCGTACCACTGGATAAGGGTGTTGTTCATGGGAATTCTCCTTGGTGTTTGCTAAATGAGGGCAAGGGCGCGCCAGGCTGGCGCTCACCGACGGGCAGGGTAAGCAGACCCAGCCGGTAAAAATGGCGTGCCCACTCGATCAGATCAAAGTCGCTGCGAACCTGTTGCACCTGTTGCTGGAACGCGGCTTGGCTAATCCCCGGCTGCTGTTGCAGCAATTGGATCAGCGCCACGTCCCATTCGCGCAACCGCTGGGTCACCACCTGATGATCCGGACTGCGAAACAGGCCATAGAAGTGGTTGCCCTGCCGGGTCGGCACCACGCCGCTGCGACGAATGGCAAAGGGGAGCTCTAGCAGTTGCAGGGTAGGGTTGAGCACAAGCGAACTCTCCGCCGTCACCTCAACCCCCGATATAACTTGCGGCACTACCCCTTCATCAATCTCGACACAGAGGCAGGCCCACTCGTACTCCAGCAGCGCCAGCCGCTGCCTGGGCCAGTTGAGAGAGCCCTCTCCGTGCCGATGCTGCACATAGCGAACAAACTCGGTGGCGATATGGTGAAACTCGGGGGCCTCGGCGCCGTGCGCGATAACAAAGCCCTCCACCAGCTGCCCTCTGTCCACCGGCGCCCAGTGAGCGTGGGTGAGCGGAAAAGCGCTCTCCAGCACCGACTCCACATTGGCGCGCACGCTGCGGGCATAGTGGCTGGCGATGCCATCCTGCGGCAGCCGCACCCGGCTCGCCAGCCAGGCGGTCTGCTGCTGCATTCGCTGCGGCGCCGTTTTGGACGTGCTGATAAGAGATAACCGTCTATCCATAGCGCACCTCCCGCACCAGACTGTCGATCGCCTCGCAACAGGCGCCGTGCACCCGCGCCAGCTCGGCCTCCAGCTCTGCCAGCGGTGGTAGATGGTGATCCCGCTCCAGCAGCAGGGGGCGCAGGCCATGGGTCTGCACCGTATAACGGGCCAGCGCCACCACCTCCTCGCACACCGGTTTGCCGTGGGTATCTAATAAAGTGCCATCCGCCTCTTCCAGATGACCGGCGATATGGAAATAGCGGATCGCACTGCCCGGCAGCCCGGCGATCATCCGCTTGGGGCAGTAACCGTGGTTGCGGCTGTTCACAAAGACGTTGTTGATATCGAGCAGCAGCTCGCAGCCGCTGCGCGCCACCAGCTCGGCGAGAAAATCCTCCTCCGGCATCTCGTGGTCATAGCCGTGGTAGTAGGAGATATTTTCCAGCACCAGCGGGCGGGCCAGCGCCTCCTGCACCTGCGCGATCCGCTCTGCCAGATAGGGGATGTTCTCCCACTGGCGCGGCACCGGTAAGAGCTCATAGAGATAGCCCTGCTGGTCGCGGGAAAAGCTCAAATGCTCGCTGTAGATCCCGATGCCGAACTCATCCAGAAAGGTGCGGATCTGGCCAAGCAAAGTGCGGTTGAGGGGCTGACAATCGCCGAGGGAGAGGCTGAGGCCGTGGGCCACCAGCGGGTAACGCTCGGCCAGCTGATGCAGCTGCTCGCGCCTGGCGCCGCCAATGGCCATCCAGTTCTCCGGCGCCAGCTCGAGAAAGTCGATGCCGGGGCGGACGGGGCCGGAGCAGAGCGCATCCAGATGCTCCTGCCGCAGCCCGATCCCCCGACTGCGGGAGCTTATTGGCCGCATACCCCCTCCGTCATCTTGCTGCCGCTGTTGGAACCGGATCTGTCGTCATCAATCCCCTCGCCCGCCACGCCACACTTGCCGTCGCGGGCGCGCACCAGCCGGCCTTGCGGATCGCTGTCGAGGGCTTGTTTTTCAAAGCGCTTCTCGGTGCCGCACTTGCCCGCCGCGCACTTGCCGCCATGCTGTTCGCTGGGGGCGGCCTTGACCGGCGCATCGCTCGGGGTGGCCGCCAGCGCCAGTCCCGGAGTGAGGGCAATCAGGCTGGTCATGGCGATGGAGAGGGTCAGTTTGCCAGTGGTTTTGTTGCTGCTTGAGTTACTCATGGGCGGACTCCTTGACGGATGAAACGGGGTAACTGGAGAGATCGCGGGCGGCCACGATCTGACCGTGGAACTGCTGTTTGACGATGGCCATCGCCTCTTTCTTGTGATTGAGGCCGACCCCCATCCAGTGGTTGAGCACCAGCAGCTTGGGGTTCACCTCGGCGGCAATTTTGGCCACCACCGATGGCTTGGCATGAAGCGAAGCCGAAACCGGGTCGGCCCCCTCGTGGATGGCGAGCGGCATCACCAGAATGTCGGCCCCCTTGGCAAACGGCACAAAGGCCGGGTTGCTGCCGTTCTGATCCGCCGAGATAACGATGGTCCCCTCGGCGCTCTCGATGCGATAGGCCAGACAGGGCACGTCACCGTGGGGGATGCCGAGCGCGGTGATGGTCAGCCCATCCTGCTGATAGACGGTGTGGGGCTGCGGGCTCTGGTAGGGCACATCGTGCAAGGTGATGGGGAAGAGGCCATCGGTGCCATCCTTGAAGCCGCTCAGGTAGGCATAAGCGCCCTTGTCCTTGTTGAAGAGGGCATCAAAGTAGCCGCTCATGCTGGGGAAGGCCGAGCCGGCCTCTGGCCCCGCCAGATCCAGCGGATCGCTGCGCTCGAAGAAGTAGGCCCCCTTGAGCAGGGCGGGCAGGTCGGTCACATGATCGGTGTGAAAGTGGGTGATGCCGATAAAATCGACCTCTTCGAGCTTGGCCCCCGCCTGGCCGAAGCGCAGGTAGACGCCGCCACCGGCATCGATCAGGATGCGGGATTTCCCCTTCCACCAGATCACCTCGCTGGAGGAGGCACGCAGGTCGTCGGAGATGGGGCCGCCACTGCCGAGCACCTGCAGGGTGAAGGTTTTATCCAGTGGCGTCAGTTGTACCGGTTCGGCACAGGCCGGGGCGACGGTGAGCGCGCACCCGATGGCCAGCGCCACCGCTTTCAATCTCTGTTTCATCACAATTACCTGTCGGTTGGTTGTCGGTTGAAAGTGTGTCGTTTGTGTCGTTTGTGTCGTTTGTGTCGTTTAAAGAGGGGGGATAGAGGGGCCGATGGCGACGAGTGAACGCCAGCCACCGGCCATGGCGGGGCGCGAGCCCCCCGCCGTCAGTTACCGTCCCGTTCGTCCGCCTGCCAGCGCGCTTCCAGCCAGAGCAGGTTGCACAGGCCTAGCAGCAGGGCGAATCCGAGGCCCAAAATCCAGGTGAAGTACCACATAGCAGATCCCTTGAGGTCAGTAGAGTTGATGGCTGTCGCGCTTGATGCGGGCACGGTCGAGCTTGCCGCGCACCACCCGATAGACCCAGCCGGTGTAGCCCAGGTTGACCGGCATCAGCACCAGCACGAGGCCGAACATGATGGCCAGGGTCTTGTAGCTGGAGGTGCTGTCCCACAGGGTCAGGCTGCTGACCGCATCGAGGGATGAGGGCAGCACGAAGGGGAACAGGGCGATGGCTACCGAGCAGAGCATGGCGGCGCAGGCGATGGCGCTGGCCAGCAGCGCAATCCGGCCCCGCTCCAGCCAGGAGGCAATCCCGCTCACCAGCGGCGCCAGCGTCCCGATGATCGGCACCAGCCACAGCAGCGGATAGTCAAAGTAGTTGCGCAGCCAGCCTCCGGCGTGGGGGATCACCCCCTTCATCAGCGGGCTGATGGCAGCATTCGGGTCAAAGGGTTGTGTGCCGACACCGGTCAGCTGAAACCCTTGCAGATCCACCAGATGCCAGCCGGCCAGCAGGTAGCAGAGGCTCACCAGCGGGGCCAGCAGGATGGCGATCCCCCGTGCGCGCAGCGCAGGGGTGCCGGTCACCTTGGTTTGCAGAAAACCGGCGCCGTGCAGCAGCAACAGACTGATGGCAGTGGCCAGCACCGAGAGCAACCAGCCCCACTGGAAGTCGAAGGCGCCGTAGTGCAGGCGCAGCGCCGTGTCGAAGCGAAACGGCAGCCCCTCCATCACCAGACCGATAGCCGCACCGAGGATGAGCGCCGGTATCAGGCCACCCGCCACCAGCGCCCGATCCCACCAGCGGCGCCAAACCGGATCGGCCAGCTTGCTGCGATAGTCAAAACCGACCGGACGCAAAAATAGCCCGAGCAGCAGCACCACCATGGGGATGTAAAGCCCCGAGAAGGCGGCGGCATAAACCAGCGGCCAGGCGGCGAACAGGGCACCGGCGCCGGCAATCAGCCACACCTGATTGCCCTCCCACACCGGTCCCACGCTGTTGATCACCAGACGGCGGTCGTCATCATCTTTCGACACCACCGGCAGCAGCATGGCGATGCCGAGATCGAAGCCATCCATCACGATAAAACCGACCATCATGAAGAGCACCAGCGCCCACCAGATGAGTTTCAGGGTTGCGTAATCCATCAGGCGATCCTCGCAAGTTCGGGTTGTTCACCGCTGTAGCGGCCGGTATGGAGAATGGCGGGCCCCTTGCTGATCACATGGCGCAACAGGAACAGCTCCACCACCAGCAACAGGGTGTAGATGGAACAGATGGCGATGAGGCTGAACCAGAGTTGGCCCGGCTGAAGCAAAGAGACCGAGGCCGAGACCGGCAGCACGTCGCTGATGGTCCAGGGTTGACGGCCGAGCTCGGCCACCAGCCAGCCCGCCTCGATGGCAATCCAGGGCAGCGGAATGCTCCAGAGCAGGGTCTTGAGCAACCGTGGCGAGTCTTGCAGCCGGTTGCGGCAGAGCTGGACAAAGCTCACCACCATCAGCCCCAGCATGGTGATGCCAAGCCCCACCATCACCCGAAAGCCCCAGAACAGCGACGCCACCGGCGGGATGGAGTCATCGACCGCTTTGGCAATCTCCGCCTCCCCCGCCTTGGCGATATTGCTGGCATAGGGGGTGAGCAGCAGACCGTAGCCGAGATCCTTGCCGTGCTGCTCGAAGCGGGCGCGGTTGGCCGGTGTATCAGCGCCCTGCCGGATCTGGTCGAGGGCCTCGGCCGCCACCATGCCGCTGCGAATACGCGCCTCGTTCTGCACCTTGATATCCTTGAGGCCGGTCACCGCCTCGTCGATGGAGCGGGTGGCGATGATCCCCATCAGATACGGGATCTTGATGGCGGCGTGTGTAGTCTCTCCCTGCTGATCCGGGAAGCCGAACAGGGTAAAGGAAGCTGGCGCTGGCTCGGTCTCCCACTCCGCCTCGATGGCGGCGAGCTTGACCTTCTGCACCTCGCCGGTGCGATAGCCCGACTCATCCCCGAGCACAATGACCGAGAGAATGGCTGCCAGCCCAAAGCCGGAGGCAATAGCGAATGAGCGCAGGGCAAACTGCACTTCCGTCTTGCGCAGCAGATACCAGCTGCTCACCCCCATCACGAACATGGAGGCGGCCACATAGCCCGCCGCAACGGTGTGAACGAACTTCACCTGAGCCACCGGGTTAAAGAGCACGGCGGCGATATCCACCAGCTCCATCCGCTGGGTCAACAGGTTGAACTCGGCCCCCACCGGGTTTTGCATCCAGCCGTTACCGATCAGGATCCAGAGCGCCGAGAGATTGGAGCCGAGCGCCACCAGCATGGTCACCAGCAGGTGCTTGCCGCGGGAGAGCTTGTCCCAACCGAAGAAGAAGAGCCCCACCAGGGTCGATTCGAGGAAGAAGGCCATCAGCCCCTCGATGGCCAGCGGAGTACCGAAGATGTCCCCCACATAGTGGGAGTAGTAAGCCCAGTTGGTGCCGAACTGAAACTCCATGGTGATCCCCGTGGTGACCCCCATGACGAAGTTGATGCCAAACAGTTTGCCCCAGAAGCGGGTGATGTCCTGATAGATCACCTTGCCGGTCATCACATAAGCCGACTCGGCGATCACCAGGATCCAAGACAGCCCCAGCGTGAGGGGCACAAACAGGAAGTGGAACAGGGCCGTGGCGCCAAATTGCAGGCGAGACAGGCTGACCACGTCATCCGGATTGATCATGCGTCACTCTCTTTTGTTGTATTTGCCTTGCACGTTTCGTGCGTGACAAGTACATCACGGAGCATGACACCTATAACAGATGCAGTTATATTGAATTACACCTATAACAGTTGATCCAGATCATGTCCCTTTACCAGCAGTTGGCCGACCGCCTGCAAAGCCAGATTGACGATGGTATCTGGCAACCGGGGGAGCGCATCCCCTCCATTCGCCAGAGCTGCAAGACCCACGGGCTCAGCCCCATGACGGTATTGCAGGCCTATCAACTGCTCGAAAGTCAGGGGCGGATCCTCGCCCGCCCCCAGTCCGGCTACTACGTCAAGGCCGCCTCACCACAGGTCGTGCAGCACACGCCGAGCCAGACCCACTACAGCGGCTCGGTGGATATCAACGATCTGGTGTTCGAGGTGTTGCAGGCGAGCAAATCACGGGATCTGGTGCCCCTTGGCATGTCGGTGGCCGACCCGACCCTGTTCCCCCATCCCCAGCTCGGGCGGGCGCTGGCCAGCTGCATGCGCAAGCTCGATCCCTTCAGCACGCTGGCCGACCTGCCCCCCGGCAACGAGGCACTGCGCCGCGCCATCGCCCAGCGCTACGCCAGTGACGGGGTGGCGGTCAATCCGCAGGAGATCATCATCACCACCGGCGCCATGGAGGCACTCTCCCTCAGCCTGCAGGTGCTGACCGAGCCCGGTGACTGGGTGGTGGTGGAGTCCCCCACCTTCTATGGCGCCCTGCAGGCCATCGAGCGGCTGAAACTCAAGGCGGTGGAGATCCCGGTCATCCCGGGGGTGGGCATCGATCTGGCGCTATTGGAAGACGCCCTCAGCCAGATGCCGATCAAGGCGTGCTGGCTGATGGGCAATGTGCAGCACCCGCTGGGCCACACCATGCCGGATGGTCACAAAGCGCAGCTGATGGCGCTGCTCAACAGCCATGGGGTGCCGCTGGTGGAGGATGACGTCTATGCCGAGGTCTACTTCGGCCGCGAGCGCCCCAAACCCATCAAGCACTGGGATCAGCGCGGTGACAGCCTGCTCTGCAGCTCCTTTTCCAAGTGTCTGGCACCGGGCTTTCGGGTCGGCTGGGTAGTGGCGGGGCCCCATGCCGAGCGGGTGCAGCGGCTGCAACTGATGTCCACCCTCTCCACCAATGTACCGAGCCAGCTGGCGCTGGCCGAGATGCTGCGCCAGGGCGGGGTCGATGCCCACTTTCGCCGCCTGCGCCACACCCTGGCCCAGCGCCAGCAGCAGATGCGGGCGGCCCTGCAACGGCTGTTGCCGGACGAGGTGCGGATCTCCTCCCCCGATGGCGGCTACTTCCTCTGGCTGGCACTGCCTGCCCATTTCGACAGCCGCGCCCTGCACGCCAAGGCTCTGGGCAGCGGTTTTTCAGTGGCCCCCGGCGCGCTCTTTTCCAGTCAGGGACAACACAATCACTGCCTGCGCCTCAACAGCTCCCATCCCTGGAGCGAACAGCTGGAGCAGGCCCTCACCCGGCTGGCCGCACTGATTGCCGCACAACTCGGTGAAAAGTAACGTGGCAAAGAGCCGCTGACGAAACGAACAAAGGCCCGTAACGGGCCTGTGTAGTTGGGGAGTGACGCGCCTTGGCTCGCCATCAGAAACTGGTTATCTGGCCATGATCTGCGACTGCACCTTGAAGCCCAGCGCCTCGTAGAGCGCTTGGGCACGCTCGTTGAAGGCCATCACCTCCAGCCGGATTTGCTGAGCATCACGGGCCTTGGCCCACTCATCGCAATGGGCGATCAGCGCCTTGCCAATCCCGCGGGAACGGTGCTGCTCATCCACCACCACCGAGCCGATGCGGCAAATCGGCGCACGGGTGAGAAAAGGCACGCTCTCATTGATGTCGATCCGCGCCGTCAAAAAGCCCACCACCCTGCCATCCTGCTCGGCAACGCAGAACAGACGCCCTTCTGCACCGATGGCGCCGAGCAGAAATGCCCGCTCCTCTGGCGAAGGGGGGCTGAACACTTCGGGATAGTGCTGATGGTGGATCTCTCCTATCTGCCGGTTCAGCTCGACAATGGCGTCGATATCCAGTTCGCTTGCCTTGCGTATCTCCAACGGTTGCTCCTTGCAAAAAGGGTGATAGTCCTGCGCCATCTTAGGAGCTGTGCCCCGCAATCCAAATAGGCTTATCCGCATCTTTTGACGAGCCGCAGAAACAACAACGCCCCTTGAGCGGGGCGTTATCGGCAATCCATGGCGGTGAGGGATATCAGGCGGGGGCGTTAAGCTGGGCCACCTGCCGCTCGATGCTCCCTTTGAGGTTGTCATCGAGCTTGAGGGCGCGCGCCAGCTCATCGAGATAGCCTCGCTCCATAAAGTGATCCACCTCGATGGCGAGCAGGGAGGCGAGATAGACCTCGGTGGCCAACTCCATGTCGGTCACTTCCCGTGCCAGCGTATGGGGATCGAGGGGGCGGGCCAGCTCGGCGTCAATCCAGCGGGCGACATCGCTCTGGCCCTGTTCGGTCAGGTACTCCTGAATTTTCTGACGCTCGGCGCCGTCGATATGGCCATCGGCCCGGGCCGCAGCCACCATGGCGCGCACCAAGAGGGCCGCACGGGCATCCAGCGCATTGCCTTCCAGCCCACTGATGGGATGGGTGGGCTGGGCCGGTGCCGCCTGCTGGGCCTGCCAATCCTGATAGAGCTTGTAGGCCAGCCCGCCAAGGGCCGCCGCGCCGCCCACGGCAGCGGCCTTGCCGCCATATTTGCGCACTTTTTTATTGCCCAGTAGCAGACCGAGCGCGCCACCGGCCAGCGCTCCCTGCATCTGCCCCTTGCGCTTGTCGCCGCCTTCGTTGAGCCAGCCTTTGCCAGCCCCCAGCAACTGTTCCAGCATCTGTTTCATCGTGACACCTCGCTATTGTTCGCCCCATGCTGGCGCTGGCGTCATGAACCAAGAGTGAATGGGCCCCATTATTGCGCCGTCCCCTGTGCATCCTGCCGCCATTCGCGGTATACCTGAAACAGGTCAACAAGGAGCATCAGGATGCGCATCATCACCCCTTTCGTGGTTCTGCTGTTGTGCGGCACTGCCAGTGCCGCCAGCGAGCTGGATCGCTCAGCCCAGCAGGCCAAGCTGGATGCCGCCTGCCAGCAAGCTCAGCAGCAACTGGTCGAGCAGGGCAAGCAACAGCGGATCGACGCCTGCATCAAGGAGGGCGGCAAGGCCGACAAGTGCCAGCAGGAGTTCGCCAGCTTCGGCCAGCGCGAGGGCAACAAGCGGCCCGACCTCAACAACCTGCCCCCCTGCCAACAGGCTGACGCCTACCGCAAGAGCTACCGTCAATGACCCCGAACCAAGGAGAGAGCATGATCCCCCCCCGCGAACTGACCCTGCAATTTCTGGCCGAACCCTCCGACGTCAATTTCGGCGGCAAGGTGCATGGCGGCATGGTGATGAAGTGGATCGATCAGGCGGGCTATGCCTGCGCCGCTGGCTGGTGTGGCGGCTATGCGGTGACCGTCTATGTAGGGGGGATCCGCTTTTTGCGCCCCATCCAGATTGGCCAACTGGTAGAGGTGCACGCCCAGGTGATCCACACCGGCACCACCAGCATGCATCTGGCGGTGGATGTCTACAGCCGCCATCCCACCGAGACCGAGCGCCACAAAACCACCCACTGCATCATCATCTTCGTGGCGATGGATGAGCACGGCAAGCCGACCCCAGTGCCCCAGTGGCAGCCGGTGAGCGAGAGCGATCTGCAGTTGCAGCAGTACGCCAAAAAGCTGATCGCCCTGCGCGAGGAGATCGACAAGGAGATGCGCCAGCACCTCTGACCTTGGTGATTCCCCTTCCCGATACAGCGGGCGCTTTCGGCCTGCGGCGGCGCCCCTGTATAATCCCCCCTCTTCCCGCAACCGGAACCCTGCCCATGTCACTGGAAACTGCCCCGCCCGAGGTAAAACTCGCGGTGGATCTGATTGAACTGCTGGAAACCAATGAGCTGGCTCCCGAGCTGGTGCTGGCGGCACTGGCCATTGTGAAACAGGATTACGAGCGCAAGCTGGCGGAGGGGAAGGATCACTGATCCCTCCCCGCACTTTTTCTGCCTTATCTTTCCGACGCCAGTTTTTCCCCACAGAAGTTTTTCCCCCACATAGCCACTCACTGCGGCCCCATCACCTCGTCGCACAGGGCGATTAGGGCCGCACTCAAGCGGGTGAGCGGCTCGCTCCCGCTTCCCCCGGCATGGAGCGCCAGCTCCACCGGCGCCACCTTGGGCCACTGGGTCAGGGCCAGCTGATCGGCGGGCATCAGCCGTTTGGGCAGCAAGCTCACCCCGATCCCCGCGCTCACCGCCCCCTGCAAACTGGCGAGGCTGGCGCTGACATAGGCGATACGCCAACGCCGCCCCAGACCATCGAGCGCCTCGGTCATCTGGCGCCGATAGAGCCCTTCGCTCGGGAACACCACCAGCGGCAGCGGATCCCGTTCCCGGGCGGGCCAGTCGCGGCTGTCGACCCACACCAGCGGCTCGCGCCAGCTGGCAAGGGGCGAACCCTGCCCCCGCGTCTGTTTGACCAGCGCCAGATCCAGCTCTCCCGCCTCGAAGCGCTGCCAGATCTCGTGGCTCAGGCCGCTCTCCACCTCCAGCCGCACCTCGGGGTAATCGCGGGCAAAGGCGGCCAGTACCGGGGTGATGGCACCGGCGGCGAAATCCTCCGGCACCCCGAGGCTGAGCGCCACGCTCCCTTCCGTCACTTGTTCTTCGGCCTGCGCCAGCAGCGCCAGAATGCGGCGGGCCAGCCCCAGCAATTTTTCCCCCTCCGCCGTCGCCACTACCCTTCGGCCAGCGCGATCGAGCAGCGGGCAGCCGAGCTGCTGCTCAAGGCGGCGGATCTGCTGGCTGATGGTGGATTGGGTCAGATGAACCCGTTCACCGGCGCGGGTAAAACTGCCGGTGTCGATAATGGCGACAAAACTGCGCAGCAACAGGGGATCCAGCATGGGGCACTCCATTTACAAAACCACTGAAAATCATTCTATCATTTAATTTCCAAATGACTTTTTTCGCCGCTAGGCTGGCATTTGTTCTGTCAAGTCAGGGTTTTTCATCATGTCACAGCCTCTTGTAGCGTCTACCCCTCTTCGCTCGCTCACCCCATCAACCTCACTCCAGACTCACCGACAATGGCTGGAGCAGGCGGTGCAACTGGCCAGAGCAAATCACCGGCAGGGCGGTCGCCCCTTCGCCGCCCTGCTGGTGCGCGATGACCAGCTGGTAGCGAGCGCGGTCAACGGCATTCATCTGGATGGCGATCCCACCCGTCACGCCGAGCTGGAGGCGCTGCGCAAGGCAAGCCAGAGCGCGCCGCTCGCGGGCGGCATCGTCTATGCCAGCGGTCACCCCTGCCCCATGTGCCTCGGCGCGCTGGTGATGAACGGTATAGCCGCCGTCTATTACGCCTTTGATAACGCCGATGCGGCCCCGTTCGGCTTTGACAGCACTGCCGCCTATCAAACGCTGGGACTGCCGCTGGCACCGCCACCTCTGCCGCTGGTCAAACTGGCCGTCACCATGACGGCGGCGGATCTCTACGGCCACCAGCCGCAACAAGCAGCGCCTGATCATGAGTAAAGGGACTTTCGAACGCCCGGCAGAAGCGCGCCGCCATCAGTTTGCCCTGCTGGTGCTGGTGATCCTGACTGGCCTGAATCTGCGCCCCTTTCTTACCGCCATCGGCCCGCTGAGCGGCGAGATTGGCCGCGCCCTGTCGCTGGGGATGGACACCCTCGCCTGGCTTACCCTGCTGCCGCTCTGGCTCATCGGGATTGGCGTGCTGCTCACTCCCAGCCTGCGTCGGCGCGCCAGTGCGTGCCAACTGCTGGGGCTGGCCCTGTTGCTGCTCGGCGTTGGCAGCGCTATGCGCTTCGATGCCCAAAGCGGTGCCTTGCTGATCGCCAGCGCGGCGCTGTGTGGATTGGGGTCGGCACTGGTGCAGGGGGTGCTGCCGGCACTGATCAAGCAGGCCTTCGCCCACAAGGTGCCGCTGGTGATGGGGATCTTCTCTGCCTGCATGATGGGGGGCGGGGCATTGGGGGCCAGTCTCACCCCAAGGCTTGCAGTCAGCCTCGACTGGTCGCGGGCACTGGCGCTCTGGAGCCTGCCGGTGCTGCTGGCCCTCGTCTGGCTAGGGTGGAAAGTGCGTCTGCCAAACACCGCAGCGGTCGCCATTCCCCACGGCGAGCAACGGCTGATCACCCTGCCCCGCAGCTGGTTGCTGATCGTCTGCTTTGGCATCATTAACAGCGGCTACGGCATCGTGGTGGCCTGGATGGCCCCCGCCTATGTGGCGCAGGGCTGGAACGCTGCACAGGCTGGCGGGCTGGTCGCCTGGCTGGCACTGGCGCAGACCGCCAGCGGTCTCGGCTTGCCGCTGCTGGCGGCGCGCAGTCTGGATCGACGACCCTGGATGGGCCTTGCCATCGCCATGCAGCTGGCGGGATTCGGCGGCCTCTGGCTGGCGCCAGCCAGTGCCCCCATTCTCTGGTGCATGCTGTGCGGCGCCGGTCTTGGCGGCAGCTTTTCGCTCATCATGGTGATTGCGCTCGATCACCTGCCAGATCCGCGCCGCGCGGGCACCCTGAGCGCCCTGATGCAGGGCTTCGGCTTTATGCTGGCGGCCACCGGCCCCTGGGTGGCGGCACGGCTCTATCACTATGTGGGCGACTTTGCGGCCGCCTGGCAGTGGCAACTGGGAGGATTGCTGCTGATGAGCCTGCTGGTGCTACGCCTCGACCCGCGCCACTACCCTCGCGTCATGCGGTTACCGACCGCCAGCGAACCGACCCTTTCAGCGCCCCTCCCAACCGACTCTGCGGCCCAAAGCAACACACCGGCCTAAGGCCGGTGTGTTGGGGATGACAAGGTCGGCTGACGCCACTCAGAGGGGCAACTCAGCGCCCCTTCTTCTGCCGCCCTGTGTTAGCGGTGCGCGGCTTGCCAGCGGCCGGTTTGCCTCCCTTGGGAGCCCCTTTGCCAGCGCCGCCCTTGTTGGCAGCACCTTTACCCGCGCCCCCCTTGCCCACCGGCAGCTTCTTCTCGAAGGCTTCCGGGCCCGGCACATTGGGACGTCCGCCAATCTCGTGATCATCATCGCGGCGCGGCTTCTTGCCCTGCCCCGGTTTGGCGCTTTGCGCCGCAGGGGCCTTGGCCGCCTTGGGCTTGTCGCCTTTGGCCGGTTTCACCTCGGAAGAGGAGTCCTCAATCAGCTTGAACAGATCGATCAGCTCGTCATCGGTGAGATCGCGCCACTCGCCTACCGGCAGCCCCTTGAGGCTGACGTTCATGATGCGAATGCGCTCCAGCTTGGTCACTTCAAAACCGAAGTACTCGCACATGCGACGGATCTGGCGGTTCAATCCCTGCACCAGGGTGATGCGAAAGACGAACGGCGCCTCTTTCTTCACCTTGCACTTCTTGGTCACAGTACCGAGGATCGGCACCCCGGCCGCCATGCCGCGCACAAACTCGTCGGTCACCGGCTTGTCGACGGTCACCAGATACTCTTTCTCGTGATCGTTGCCTGCCCGCAGGATCTTGTTGACCAGATCGCCGTGGTTGGTAAGGAAGATCAGACCCTGCGAATCCTTGTCGAGCCGCCCGATGGGGAAGACCCGGGTGCTGTGGTTGACGAAATCGACGATGTTGTCCTTCTCGCCCGCCTCTGTGGTACTGACGATGCCCACCGGCTTGTTGAGGGCGATCAGCACCAGACTGTCCGCCTCGCGCGGCTCGATCACCTGACCGTTCACCTTGACCAGATCGCCAACCTGCACCTGATCACCGATCCCGGCCCGCTTGCCGTTGATAAAGACGTGGCCCTGCTCGATAAAGCGGTCGGCCTCGCGGCGCGAGCAGATGCCGCTCTCGCTGATGTATTTGTTCAGGCGCATGGATTCGTTAGCCAGCATGGGTCACCTGCCACAGGTTCTGGGCCGCGCCCGGTTGTGCCATCGCCTGTTCCGGCTGCGCCGGGGAGGCTGTCTGCTGCATCAGCCAATTCACTACGTCAAAGTTCTGCATACCATTCCATCTTCAAAAAAGGCCAATGCCAGCTTATCCATCAAAAAACGCCGCTACAGTAGCATAATTGCCCCCTTTCAGGGGCAGATAGTTGCAGGGTCGCAGCGTCCAAGCGGGCATCTGCGAACAAGTTCACGCCGCCAGATGGCCCGCGATGCAGCCTTTGAACAACCAACCTGATGCCAACGGCGGGATCCGGTGCCCACAGCCTGCGCGGCCGAACGCCATCAACTATACATATCACCTTGTTTCCATTAGGCTTTAAGCCGATTGGCTGCACCCAATGTGCTGCGCCAAACTCGCCCGCCCAGAGGCGGCCCCACCCCTATCGCCAAGGATTGCACCATGCTGGCTCACACTCGTCGCCTTGTTCGCCGTGCTCTGCTAACCCTGTTGCTGCTGTTGCTGACCGCATGGGCGGTGATCGCCTACTTCGCCTGGCAGGCAGCGCCGCTGCAGCTGTGGCACACAGTGGTGCCCCCCGAACTCAGCGCCGATGAGCTCGATCGCAGCGACTGGCAAGCCTATCTGGCCCGCGAGGCAGAGCTGTTCGAGCTGGTGGCCACCGAGGTAGTCGCCAAGACACCGCCGGAGCAGCAACTGGCCAGCAATCGCTACTATCAGGACGCCCCCATCAATCCCGCCCGCTTTCAGCAGAACTGGAACCGTTCCTACCTGCTGCGCCCCGAGGGGGAAGTCAAAGGGGTGGCGGTGCTGCTGCACGGCCTGACCGACTCCCCCTACAGTCTGCGCCATCTGGCCAGACGCTATCAGCAGCAGGGCTTTATCGCGCTGGGGCTGCGGATCCCCGGCCACGGCTCCGTGCCCGCTGGCCTCGTGGATGTGGATTGGGAGACCTGGCTGGCCGCCACCCGACTGGCGGTGCGGGAGGCCAGATTGCTGGCGCCGGGCAAGCGGCCGCTGCATCTGGTGGGCTTTTCCAACGGTGGCGCGCTGGCGGTGAAATATGCGCTCGATGCGCTGGCCGACCCGAGCGGCGCACTGGCAAAACCGGATCGGCTGGTACTGATCTCCCCGATGATCGGGGTGACCCGCTTTGCCCGCTTCGCCGGGCTAAAGGCCGTGCCTGCCCTGCTGCCCGCCTTTGCCAACGCCGCCTGGCTCGACACCATGCCGGAGTTCAACCCGTTCAAATACAACTCGTTCCCGGTCAACGGCGCGCGCCAGTCCTATCGCCTGACCCACGCCATCCAGCAGCAGGTACGCCAGCTGGCCGCCAGTGGCGAGCTGGCGGCGTTTCCCCCCGCCCTCACCTTCCAGTCGGTGATGGACTACACCGTCAGCACCCGCTCTATCATTGCCGATCTCTACCACTACCTGCCGGCCAACGGCAGCGAACTGGTGCTGTTTGATATCAACCGCAGCACTCTGTTTGGCCCGCTGATGAGCTCGGCCTCCGAGCTGGCGCTGCACCGCTTGCTGCCAAACGCCCCCGGGCACTATCGCCTCACCGTGGTGGGCAATGTCGAGCCAACCTCCCCCGCAACCCAGGCCAGAACGCTGGCCACCGGCGATCAGCCTGAGCAGCTCCGCCCGCTGGATGTCGACTATCCCAAAGAGATCTACTCCCTCTCCCATGTGGCGCTCCCCTTCCCGATGGACGACCCCCTCTATGGCATGGCAGCGCGCCCGGAGCAGCGGGAGCAATACGGCATCAACCTCGGCGCTCTGGCCCTGCGTGGCGAGCGCGGGGTGCTGATCGTCAACCCCGGCGCCCTCACCCGCACCTCCTCCAACCCCTTCTACCCCTATCTGCAACAGCGGGTGATGGAGACCCTCACCGCCCCTCCCGTCGTCCGGCCTGCCGCCGTCCCCCCTGCCAGCAGCGGTCAACCTGATGCGGCCTATGAGGCAGAAGTGGAGCAGTTTTTACAGGAGAGCGACGAGAGCAGCGCGCCTTTCTAGGGCGTCTCTGCCACATCGGCCAAGCGGCCGACGTGCTTGGCTCGATAGCGATACGAGAAAGGAGCCGTCAAGTGACGGCCCCTTTCTATTGATGATGGCAATGGGAGTGATGGCTTGGTGGGCTCAGGGATAGATGCTGACCTCAATCAGGTTCTGGTCAGGGTCGAGGAAGTAGATTGATTCTATCGGCCCGCAGGCGCCGCTTTTGGTCACCGGCCCCTCGACAATCTCCACCCCGTGGCAGGCAAGCTGGGCCATCACCTGCTCCAGCGGCCAGCGGGTGATAAGGCAGACATCCCCCGACCCCACCTGCGCCCGATTGCGCGGCTCCTGCCCCAGCAGTTGCAGATTGATCTTCTGGTTGCCAAACCCTACCGCCCGGCGCCCCGCACCGAAGGTGATGGCCTCCATATTGAGCACCGAACTGTAAAACGCCACGGCCCGTTCGATATCACTGACCGTCAATACCAGATGGTCGATATGGCTGATCATGGTTACCTCCTGGTGGTGATCTGGCTGATGTGACCGGCATATGCCCGCAAGCATCCGACTGCTGCCGCCACGGCGGGCAACCCCATCATACCCGGCAAGGGGAAGCCCATGTGTGCCTTGGCGCGCAAAGAGGGCGCAAATGATGATGTAATTTTTAAGGGGTGTTCAGTTGGGCGTTGCAGTGGCTGCTGTTGTCGCGTTCGGCTAACTCTTCACTGGCATTAATGCTTCTGGAGTCATCACAATAAGCGGGATGGCCAGCGCCTGACTCAACCGCTCCGCCAGTTCGTAGGCAGGGCCGATGGTGTCGTAGTCTGCCACACAGGTTGCCAAGGCACAGCCGTTGCTCTCTTCGACTCGCAGGTAAACGCTGTAGCCTTGAACGGTCAGACCGCTGTCACGCACCACCTGTATCTCACCTTCCTGATTGATGGCCTCCAGTTCAACCGCTACCGGTTTCTTGAACATCAGTACTCCTCAGTCACTGCAGATAGTGGCAGTAAAAAAGCCCAGCAGGGGGTAAGCAATAAATTATGCTGCCACATCTTGAATCTGTAAGCCACGTGAAAAAATTAATAATACGGGCTCCATAACCAAACATGCCACCGACAATAACATGCTGATTTAGATGAAAAAAATGATATTATCTCTTTCTTCTATAGACAATGTTCGAGGCTCGTGCGTGATGCAACAATGCGGTATTTATGAACAGCTCATTACTCAACTGCTGACATCTCGACTCGACCGCGAGCGCTTTTACGTAGGGGAACGCCAGCTTGAACCTGCCGAAGCGGCAGTTTGGTTATCCAGATTTCTGAGCCGGGTTTTGGAATATGCGGTGGGCTCGGTAACTGGAGAGGATCAGCTGCAACGGCAGATCGAGCTGGCTAACCAGTTATTGCTTTGGCTAAAGGATCGCACCCAAGACCCAGACTTTATTAGCGAGAACCTCATCGATAGTCAGGGAAAAATTCTGACAGCGCTCTACCAGTTGGATAACCCCATCTCCGCCAATTTAAAGCAATATGCCGAGGATATTTTCCCTCTGACAGGTCTCACTCAGAGCGAACTGTTTTGTGGCAGCAATGCGGGTTTGTCGATGGAGTCGGAGATTAAACGGGAAATTTTATCGGCAGATAGCATCTGCTGGCTGGTCTCATTTATCAAATGGGCAGGAATCCGGATTTTCCGTCATGAGCTGGAAGAGTTCACTCGCAGCGGCCGCCAATTAAAAGTAATTACTACCTCTTATATGGGGGCGACCGATGCCAAGGCAGTTGAATTTTTAGCCAGCCTCCCAAATACCGAAGTCAAACTCAGCTATAACACCCAGCGCGAGCGGTTGCATGCCAAGAGCTATCTCTTTTGCCGAAATACCGGCTTTCATACCGGCTATATAGGTTCCTCCAATCTCTCTCACTCTGCCCTCACCAGCGGCTTGGAGTGGAACCTAAAAATCACCTCGCAAGAGATCCCTCATATTATCGAGAAATCCCTGAGTACCTTTGAAACCTATTGGGAATCCGATGATTTTGAGCTGTTTGATGGCAAGCTCGAAAGCCGTACAAAATTGCAGCATGCACTGCAAGAGGCCCGTGGGGATGGGGACAAAAATAGCCCTGCCTATTTTTTTGATATCACGCCGTTTCCCCATCAACTGGAGATCCTTGAACAATTGGCGATGGAGCGCGCTTTACACCAGCGCTTCCGTAACTTGGTGGTTGCGGCCACCGGTACAGGGAAAACCCTGATCTCCGCTTTTGATTTTGCGCGTTTTCTGAAAACCAAACCCGACGCCAAGTTCCTGTTTGTCGCCCACAAAGAGGAGATCTTGCGCCAAGCATTAGCCTCGTACCGCGGTGTGCTCAAGCAATCCAATTTTGGCGAACTCTTAGTCGGCGGCGCCGTGCCAACCCACTACCGTCAACTATTTGCCTCGGTGCAATCCTTGAATAACCAGCTGGCTAATTTACGTCTTAGCCCAGATTATTTCGATTACATCGTCATTGATGAGGTTCACCATATTGCGGCGGCCAGTTATCGCGGTCTGCTCGCCGCCTTTGAACCTCACATTCTGCTGGGATTGACCGCAACGCCAGAGCGCCATGATGGCGGTGATATTCTTGCCGACTTTTGTGGTGTCATCGCAGCAGAGATCCGCTTGCCCGAGGCCATCAATCGTCGCCATCTCTGTCCGTTCCAATATTTTGGTATCGATGATGATACTGACTTGCGCCAAGTGGCTTGGAAAAATGGCCGTTATGACATCACTGAACTCACCAATATCTATACCCACAATCAGCAGCGGGTACAGAAAATAGTCCAGAGCCTCAATGAGATCGTCACCGATATTACCAAGATCAAAGCGCTGGCATTTTGTGTGAGCCGTGAACATGCCGACTTTATGTGCAAGGCATTTTTATTGAAGGGCATCAAGGCTGACATCCTCACCAGCGATAATCGAGACGAGCGGCATAGTAAACAACAAGATTTGCGCACTGGGGTTATCAATATTCTCTGCGTGGTGGACATCTTCAACGAAGGGGTTGATATCCCGGAAGTCGATACCTTGCTGTTTTTACGACCAACGGAAAGCCTCACTATCTTCTTGCAGCAATTAGGGCGCGGCCTGCGGCTGGCGAGCGATAAAGAGTGCTGCACCGTGTTGGACTTTGTTGGCAATGCCCGTGCTGAGTATGACTTTGCCCAGAAATTCCGGGCACTGGTGGGCAAAACCAACAAGGCGATCAGCCACGAAATCAAACAGGGCTTCCCTCACGCCCCCTTGGGCTGCCGCATCGAACTCTCAAAACAGACCCAAGAGTTAATTCTGAGCAATATCAAAAAGGCGACCCTCAATACCTCGCGCCTCATGGGCCTGATCCGCCGTTTCTCACTGGATTGTGATTTACCGCTGACGCTGGCGAACTTTTTGAAGTTCTACCCTCACATCAGCCTAGAGGAGATCTACAAGCGCGGTAACTGGAGCGCCTTGGTCAAACAGGCTAGCAACCATACCATTTCTGAAATGAGCGATCAGAAGCTGTCGACCCTCTACACCCGGGCCATCAAAACCCGGCTATTGGGCTGCAATGCGCTCCATTACTTGAAATTCTTACAAACCTTGGTGGAAAACGCCTTTACCTTAACGGCCGAACACGATGAACGTATGGCCTTGATGTGCCATTACGACTTCTGGCAACAGAGCGGCCCCACTGCTGGCTTTAGCTCCTTGGCGCACAGCCTGAAACAACTCAATCAACCAGAGTTAAGGGCCGAGCTGGCAGATCTGTTACCCATGCTGATCAACCGGGTGCAGCACGAACAAAGCGCCATGCCAAGCCTTCCCGGTAATCCGCTGCAACTGCATGCTCGCTATGCCAGAGAGCAGGTGCTGGTTGGCTTTGGCGCGACCACCTTCGCGCAGCAACCCACGGCTCGCGAAGGGGTCTATGTCATTGCAGAGCAACATATCGAGTTGCTGTTCGTGACCTTGAACAAAACGGAACAGCACTTCTCCCCCACTACCCGTTATCACGACTACGCCATCAACGAGTCGCTGTTTCATTGGCAGAGCCAAAACAGCGCTCGCCCAGAACGGGGTAAAGGGCTGAGTTACATAAACCACAGAGCAGAAGGTAAGCGCTTGTTTCTGTTCGTCCGCGAGCAGAGCAAAGATGAATTTGGCCGCACCCTTGGCTTTGTGAACTTTGGTGAGGTGGAGTACGTATCCCACACTGGCAGCCAACCGATGAACATTAAATGGCGTCTCACTACTCCGATGCCGCCATTTATGTGGAAAGAGGCCGCCAAACTGGCTGTTGGTTAGTAAGGCTTCTCACCCGGTGGGAAAATGACGCAAAACCCACCGGATTCTCGCCCAAAACCCCGGCTAAATTATCCAGTTGCATAATAACCATGCGGCCTTGCGGTTGTTTAACTGGCCCTAACGTCAGATAATACCGCCCGCCTTCAACCCCCGATAACCCGACTTTCAGTGACGGTAATTGATGACTGAGTACCTGCTTTTATTGATCGGCACCGTGCTGGTTAACAACTTCGTGCTGGTGAAATTCCTCGGCCTCTGCCCCTTTATGGGGGTCTCCGGCAAGCTGGAAACCGCCATCGGCATGGGGCTGGCGACCACCTTCGTGATGACCCTCGCCAGTGCCAGCTCCTATCTGGTGGAGCACTATATCCTGCTGCCGCTGGATATCGCCTATCTGCGCACCCTCGCCTTTATTCTGGTGATCGCCGTGGTGGTGCAGTTTACCGAGATGGTGGTGCGCAAGAGCAGCCCGACCCTCTATCGCCTGCTGGGGATCTTCCTGCCGCTCATCACCACCAACTGTGCGGTGCTCGGGGTGGCGCTGCTCAGCATCAATGAGCGACACGACTTTATCCAGAGCGTGATCTACGGCTTTGGCGCCGCCACCGGCTTCTCGCTGGTGTTGATCCTGTTTGCCGCCATGCGCGAGCGTCTGGTCGCCGCCGATGTGCCCGCGCCGTTTCGCGGGGTGTCGATTGCCATGATCACCGCCGGTCTGATGTCGCTGGCCTTTATGGGCTTTACCGGCCTTATCAAGATATAACCATGATCCATATTCTCTTTGCCATTCTGGTGCTCACCCTGCTGGCGCTGGCGTTCGGGATTATCCTGGGCTTTGCCGCCGTCAAGTTTCATGTGGAAGCAGACCCCATCGTCGATCAGCTCGATGCCCTGCTGCCCCAGACCCAGTGTGGCCAGTGCGGCTATCCCGGCTGCAAACCCTACGCCGAGGCGCTCGCCAACGGCGATCAGATCAACAAGTGCGTGCCCGGTGGCGAGGCCACCATGCGCAAGATTGCCGATCTGATGGGGGTCGAGCCCCAGCCACTGGGTGGCAGTGACGAGGCCGCAGTGCCAGTCAAAAAGGTCGCCTTTATCCACGAAGATCAGTGCATCGGCTGCACCAAGTGCATTCAGGCCTGCCCGGTGGATGCCATCGTCGGCGCCACCAAGGCGATGCATACCGTGATTGCCAACGAGTGCACCGGTTGCGATCTCTGTGTCGATCCCTGCCCGACCGATTGCATCGAGATGATCCCGGTGCCCACCACGGTCGATAACTGGAAGTGGGATCTCAATAACGTGCATGTTCCGGGCAAGATTCCGGTCAAGATAGTGGAATAAACAGCGGAGCAACCATGCATTCCTTACTCGAACGTATCAAAGCCGGCACGCTCTGGGACTTTCACGGTGGCATTCACCCCGCCGACAACAAGCTGCAATCAAGCCAGAGCCCGGTGGTAGACGCCGGTCTGCCGCCACGCCTCATCATTCCGCTGCGCCAGCACGCAGGCCCCGCCGGCGATCTGCTGGTGCAGGTGGGCGACAAGGTCAAAAAAGGGCAGCCGCTGACCCGTTATGCCAAGGGGCGGGTCGTCCCTGTCCATGCCTCCACCTCCGGCACCATCACCGAGATTGGCAACCACACGGTTGCCCACCCCTCCGGACTCGGCGATCTCTGTGTCATCCTCACCCCGGATGGGGAAGATGAATGGGGCGAGCGCAATGGCAAAGCCGATTACTGGAATCTGGAGCGGGGTGAGCTGCTCGAGCGCATCCAGCAGGCGGGGGTGGCGGGCCTTGGCGGCGCCGTGTTCCCCACTCACAGCAAGCTCGATGGCCGCGGCCAGCTCACCGAGATCCTGATCGTCAACGGGCTGGAGTGCGAACCCTATATCACTACCGATGATCGGCTGATGCAGCAGTATGCCGACGAGATCATGGATGGCATCCGGGTGCTCAAGCACCTGCTCAAGCCCAAGCTGACCCTGATCGGGGTGGAAGACAACAAGCCCGAGGCGATCGAGCAGCTGACCCACCATGCCACCGATGAAGATGTGCTGGTCAAGACGGTGCCGACCAAGTACCCCTCGGGCGGTGCCAAGCAGACCATCGAGCTGCTGACCGGCCGTCAGGTACCCAAGGGGGGCCGCGCGGTCGATATCGGCATCATGGTGCTCAACGTCGCCACCGTGTTTGCCATCAAGCGTGCCATTATCGACGGCGAACCGCTGATCGAGCGGATCGTCACCCTCACCGGCGACAGCTTCAAGAAACCCGGCAACGCCTGGGTGCGCCTGGGTACGCCGGTACGCTGGCTGTTGCAGCGTTTCGAGCTGCAACCGGAAGCGGAGCAGCGGGTGATCATGGGTGGCCCCATGATGGGCTTTACCCTGCCCCACGCCATGGTCCCTGTGGTCAAGGCCACCAACTGCCTGCTCGCGCCGACGCAGGCCGAACTGCCCGCCCCCGGCCCGGAGCAGCCCTGCATCCGTTGCAGCGCCTGCGCCGATGCCTGCCCGGCCACTCTGCTACCGCAAGAGCTCTACTGGTACAGCCGGGCCAAGGAGTATGACAAGGCCGAGAAGCTCAACCTGATGGACTGCATCGAGTGCGGTGCCTGCGCCTGGGTCTGCCCGAGCGAGATCCCGCTGGTGCAGTACTACAAGATCGCCAAAGACGACATTCGCGAAGCCCGTGCCGAGGCCGAAAAAGCCGAACGCGCCAAGCAGCGTTTCGAGGCCAAGCAGGCCCGTTTCGAGCGGGAGAAAGCAGCCCGCGAAGCGCGCCACGCCGAAGCCGCCGCCCAGCGCCGTCAGACCATGACGGCCGCAGGCGGGGAAGATCCGGTGGCAGCGGCACTGGCCCGCATCAAGGCCAAGCAGGATGCCCCCATCACTGCCATTGCCGCCACCGCCGAGGGCTTGCCTGACAACAGCGCCGTGATTGCCGCCCGCGAAGCCCGCAAACGGGAAGCGGAGGCGCGCCGCGCCGCCAAGCTGGCAGAGAACGCAAACAGCGAAACAGCCGCTGCGCCGCAACCCGCCGAGGCGATTGACCCCGCCAGCGATCCCAAGAAAGCAGCCATCGCCGCGGCTCTTGCTCGTGCCAAGGCCAAGAAAGCCGCTCAGGCAGGCGAGAGCGCCGAGCCTGTGACTGCCGAAGTCATTGCGGCGCCTATTGCAGACGCAGACCCGAAAAAAGCGGCGATTGCTGCCGCCATTGCCCGTGCCAAAGCCAAAAAGGCCGAGGCAAATGGTGAAGCGGTAAGCGCTGCCAACGGCACGGCAGCCGACGCAGGCACGCAAGGCGATGCACCTGTCGATCCCAAGAAAGCGGCAATTGCTGCCGCTATTGCCCGGGCCAAGGCCAAGAAGCTGGCCCAGCAGGGTGACAGCGCTGAGGGCGCGCTGACTGCAACCGCAGGCACCAGCGAACCCGCTGCAACCCAAAGCGATGCGCCATCTGCGGCCAGCGAAGCGGTTGATCCCAAGAAAGCCGCTATCGCCGCGGCCATTGCCCGCGCCAAGGCCAAAAAGCTGGCCCAGCAGGGCGAGAGTGCTGAGGATGCGCAGAGTGAGCCAGCTGCCAGCGCACAGACCCGCGACGTGGCGGTAGCCAAGAGCGAAGTAACCACCAGCCAAAGCGATACGGCTGCAAGCGAAGCTGTCGATCCCAAGAAAGCCGCTATCGCCGCAGCCATCGCCCGAGCCAAGGCCAAAAAACTGGCCCAGCAGAGCGAGCGTATCAGTGCAGAGGTAGAAAATGCCGGTACTCAATTAGAGAGTGCCGGAACTGAGGGGGAGCGCGCACCGGCCGAGCCGATGCAAAGCGATGCAGCCAGCAGTGAGCAACCACTTGCCGTCACTGCCGTGCCTGAAGCGAACGCCCCGGTTGATCCGAAAAAAGCGGCCATTGCAGCCGCGGTGGCCCGCGCCAAGGCGAAGAAGCTGGCGGCCGAGGCGGCCAGAGCCGCCGAGACCGCCGCTGAAGATGCTCCGTCAGCCGACCGAACAACCACAAGGTAATCGACAGACTCATGTTCAATATTGCGACTGCGCCGTTTGCCCATAACCGCAAACAGACCCGAACCCTGATGCTGCTGGTGATCCTGGCCTGCGTGCCGGGCTTGCTGGCCCAGACCTGGTTCTTCGGCTGGGGCTCCTTTATCCAGATCCTGCTGGCGTTAGTGACCGCGCTGCTATGTGAGGCGCTGGTGCTCAAGCTCCGTGGCCGCGCCATCAAGCCTGCCCTGATGGATGGCAGTGCGGCGCTCACCGCCGTGCTGATCGGTCTCTCCCTGCCGCCGCTGCTGCCATGGTGGATGCTGGTGGTGGGCACGGCCTTTGCCATCATTGTCGCCAAACACCTTTACGGCGGACTGGGTCAGAACCTGTTCAACCCGGCCATGGTCGCCTATGTGCTGCTGCTGGTCTCCTTCCCGGTGCAGATGACCAGCTGGCTGCCGCCGGAGAGCGTGCGCGCCTACAGCCTCGGTTTTGGTGATGCGGCGTCGGTGATCTTCACCGGCTTTAGCCTCGACGGCTACAGCATGGCCCAGCTCAAGCAGGGGGTGGATGGTCTCACCATGGCGACCCCCCTCGATACCCTGAAAACCGGCCTGACTCAGGGGCTCACCACCGGCGAGATCCTGAGCGGCCCGCTGTTCGAGGGTTGGGGCGGCATCGGCTGGAGCTGGGTCAACCTCGGCTATCTGCTGGGCGGCCTCTTCCTGCTGCAACAGAAGGTGATCAACTGGCGCATTCCGACCGCCATTCTGGGCTCCCTGCTGGCAGCGGCGACCCTCGGCTACCTGATGAGCCCGGATGCGACTGCCACGCCCATGTTCCATCTATTCAGCGGCGCTACCATGCTGGGGGCCTTCTTTATCGCCACCGATCCGGTCAGTGCCTGCACCACGCCGCGCGGCCGACTGGTCTATGGCGTGCTGATCGGAATGCTGGTCTACATCATCCGCCGCTTTGGCGGCTATCCGGATGCGTTCGCCTTCGCCGTGCTGCTGGCCAACCTTTGTGTGCCGTTTATTGACAGCCTGACTCGCCCGAAAGTGTATGGAGCCCGTCGCCAATGATGTTTCTGCCCTTTTCCCCCATCACAGCTGACGGAGCCCGGACATGTTAAAGAGCATGCGCAAGAACGGCCTTATTCTGGCGATGTTCGCGCTGGGCTGTACCGCGCTGGTGGTACTGACCAACGAGCTGACCAAGGATAAAATCGCCCACCAGCAGCAGCTGGAGAAGCAGCAGACCCTCTCGGTATTGCTGCCGGAGGGGAGCTATGACAACGATCTGGTGGCCAGCTGCAAGCAGGTGACCAGCAGGAAGTATCTCGGCAGCGATCAGCCGCAGTCTCTCTATACCGCCAGCAAGAATGGCGTGGTAACCGGCTATGCGCTGGAGGCGATCGCGCCGGACGGCTACAGCGGGGCGATCCGCATCGTGGCGGGCTTTGATGCCAAGGGCACCATCACCGCCGTGCGCGTGCTCGCTCACAACGAGACCCCGGGCCTGGGTGACAAGATCGAGCTGAAAAAATCGGACTGGATCAACAGCTTTGCCGGAAAATTCCTGACCCATGACAACGAGCCCCAGTGGGCGGTGAAGAAGGATGGCGGCGAGTTCGATGCTTTTACCGGCGCCACCATCACCCCGCGAGCCGTGGTCAAGGCGGTGAAGAACCTGCTGAAACTGCAGCAGGAGCAACCCGAACTGCTCAGCAACGCCCCGGCTTGTCCGGCGGCGAACTAACGGAGTCGAGCCATCATGAACCAGATGGAACAGATTGAAACGGGCACAACCCCGCTTGCCGAGCTGGAAAGCCGCAAGGGCGAGCTCAAGGAGCTGATGAGTCAGGGGCTGTGGAAGAACAACCCCTCGCTGGTGCAGGTGCTGGGGCTTTGCCCGACCCTTGCCGTCTCCTCCACCTTTACCAACGCGCTGGGGCTCGGCCTTGCCACCATGGCGGTGCTGGTCTGCTCCAACCTCGCCGTCTCGCTGGTGCGCAACTGGGTGCCGAAGGATATTCGCATCCCGGTCTATGTGATGATCATCGCCTCGCTGGTGACCAGTGTGCAACTGCTGATGAACGCCTACACCTATGGCCTCTATCAGGCGCTCGGCATCTTTATCGCCCTCATCGTCACCAACTGCGTCATCATCGGCCGCGCCGAGGCCTATGCCTCCAAGAATCCGCCGCTGCTGGCGGCCCTCGACGGCCTGATGATGGGCCTTGGCTTTACCCTGGTGCTGCTGGTACTGGGTGGCATGCGTGAGATCATCGGCATGGGCACTCTGTTTGATGGCGCCGAGCTGCTGCTGGGCGAGTGGGCAAAATCCCTGCGCATCGAGCTGTTCCACGCCGATGCCAGCCTGCTGCTGGCGATTTTGCCGCCGGGCGGCTTTATCGGACTGGGGCTGTTGATCGCCGCCAAGAATGCCATCAACGACTGGCGGGACCGCAAACAGGCCGCTACCGTAGCCCACTGCAACGTTGCCCCGGCCCGCGTCCGGGCGACCGAACTATGATCGGACGCAAGGCATGAATAACCAGAAACGCAGAGAGATCCTCGAGCGACTGCGGGCAAACAACCCCCACCCCACCACAGAGCTCAACTTCAACTCGCCGTTCGAGCTCTTGATCGCCGTGCTGCTCTCGGCGCAGGCGACCGATGTCAGCGTCAACAAGGCGACCGACAAGCTCTATCCGGTGGCCAACACCCCGCAAGCGATGCTGGATCTCGGGGTGGACGGGCTCAAGGAGTACATCAAAACCATTGGCCTCTTCAACACCAAGGCCGAGAACGTCATCAAGACCTGTGCCATCCTGCTGGAGCGCCATGGCGGCGAGGTGCCGGAGAACCGCGAAGCGCTGGAAGCCCTGCCGGGCGTCGGCCGCAAGACCGCCAACGTGGTGCTCAACACCGCCTTTGGCTGGCCCACCATCGCCGTAGATACCCATATCTTCCGGGTATCGAACCGCACCGGTTTTGCGGTGGGCAAGAACGTGGATCAGGTGGAGGAGAAGCTGCTCAAGGTAGTGCCCGCCGAGTTCAAGCTGGATGTCCACCACTGGCTCATCCTGCACGGACGTTACACCTGTCTCGCTCGCAAGCCCCGTTGTGGTTCTTGTATCATCGAGGACTTGTGCGAATACAAAGAGAAGGTCTATCCAGAAAGCTGATGGCCTCACAACCGAGATTGAAAGCAGTACACATCACCAACCCGGAGAACTGAGCAATGAGAATTCTGCATACCATGCTGCGTGTCGGCGATCTGCAACGCTCCATCGACTTCTACACCCGCGTCCTTGGCATGAAGCTGCTGCGCAAGAGCGAGAACAGCGAGTACAAGTACACCCTGGCCTTCGTTGGCTACGGTGACGAGAAGGATGAAGCGGTGATCGAGCTGACCTACAACTGGGGGGTGAGTGAGTACGAACTGGGCTCCGCCTACGGCCATATCGCGCTGGAAGCGGACGACATCTACGCCACCTGCGACGCACTGCGCGCCGCCGGTGCCAAGATCACCCGCGAACCGGGCCCGGTCAAGGGCGGTACCACCGTGATCGCCTTCGTCGAAGATCCGGACGGTTACAAGATTGAACTGATTGCCAAGAAAGATGCCGGTACCGGCCTGGGTGACAGCTTCTAAGCAGCCCTAATCCCGCTGCCGAATGGCAGGATCAAAAAAGAGCGCAGATGCGCTCTTTTTTATATCCGGCTGCCGGGGACGGCGCTAGATCTCGCCATTGCGCCCCATGCTGATCACCACCCGCCGGTTCTTGGCACGACCCTGCTCCGTTTCGTTGGAGGCAACGTGCTGCTTCTCGCCATGCCCCTCCACCGAGATCTTGCCGGGATCGATCCCCAGATCGACAAACACCTTCTTGATGGCATCGGCCCGTTTCTCGGATAGCTTCAGGTTCGGCCAGCGGCCGCCATAGCTGTCGCTGTAGGCATCGATCACCACCACGTCGATGCTCTTGTCCGCCTTGATAAACTCGCTGATCATCGCCAGCCGCCGCTTGGAGGGGATGGAGAGCTGATCGCTGTTCTTGTCGTAGGTAAGCACGCTAAAGGCGATGTCGTTGAAGCTGTAGGGCAAGAGCCCGCTCAGGCAGTCGATAAAGGCCTGATATTTGACCCGAAAGTTAACCGACGAAAGCGATACTCGCACCGCACGGTTTTGGCGATACCAGTCCCGATACTGGAAAGTGGGCATTCGTCCCCCCTCCAGCTCATCGAGCATGGTCCAGGCGGTTTGCCCCTCCACCAGCCCATCGAACTGCTGATAGAAGCGCAGTTGACTCACTTCTCGCCCGGCAATCCCTGGGCGCCATACCGGCGGCATGATGCCAAGGCTCACCGTCTGGGTCTGGGCCTGTGGCCGCTTGCCCTTGAGCTCAAAGTCGAGGTTGATCTTGCGCCCGGCGCGGCTGACAAAGGCCCCCGTTCCCCAGTTGGGGATCGGGTGTTCGAGGCGACACTCAATCTGGGTATCGGAGGTCAAACGCCAGACGGATTGATCCAGACCGGCACCGAATTCGGTGACCCCAGCCTGTAACTGCATACTCACGGATATGCTGACCAACCCCAACACCCAAGCGTTCAATTGCTTGCCCTCCACACGATCTCACAAGGGGTATCGGCCAGGGAGGGACAAGCTTTAGCGCAAATGGATCAGTGGGGAGAGGCTCTCTCTATCAACTTGAAGCTGGCAATTCGTCCAGCCAGCTCCCGTGCCAACTGATCCAGTTCGACACTATTCTGCTGCAGGGTGACCGAGTGCTGGCGATGGGCCTCGTACACTTCGCGGATGGTCATTACGTTGTGCTGGATATCGTCCGTTACGTAGCGCTGCTGCTCGGTTGCGGTAGCCACCTGCGCCGTCATGTCACTCACCTTGCGCACCTCATTGACGATGTCGGTCAGCTCGTGACCCGCCCGCTGCGCTTCACTGACGCTGAGGCCCGCCTGCTCGCTGCCCGACTGCATGGCCACCACCGCCTGACGGGCTCCAGCCCGCAAACGGGAGAGCATCTGTTCGATATCATCTGCCGCCTGCTGGGTACGGGCAGCCAGTGAACGTACCTCATCGGCGACCACGGCAAAGCCGCGCCCCGACTCACCGGCACGGGCTGCCTCAATGGCGGCATTGAGGGCCAACAGATTGGTGCGATCGGAGATCTGCTTGATGAGGTTGAGTGCCTCGACGGCGGACTCGGTATCCTGATGCAGGTTGTTGACCAACAGCCGGGTCTCGTCGAGGGTGCCGGCCACCTGCTCGATGGCGGCGATAGTCTGATCCACCTCCTTGTCCCCCTGCCGGGCACGGCCAATGGCCTGCTGGGTCGCCAGTGAGGTCTGGGTCGCATTGCGAGCAATTTCGGCCACCGTCGAAGCCATTTCCGTTGCGGCGGTGGCAACCAGTTCAACCTGACCGACGCCACGCACCACACCTTCATTCACTTCGGCAATCACCTCGCTGGAGTTGCTGGCACTACGGGTCAATATCTCACAGGAGCGGCGCACCTCCAGCAACAAGCCTTCCAGATGCTGCAGAAAGTGGTTGAGATCCCGCGCCAATGCCCCAAGCTCGTCACCCGATTGCCAGTTGACCCTCACCGTCAGATCATTTTCATTGACGAGCCGTGAAAAGGTGCGATGCAGAGCGACGAAGCCCAGATGCACATCCCGCAGCACCTTCCAACTGATGAGGGTAGTCAACAGCAGGCAGCACAGAACCGCCATAGCCCCCCACCAGAAGTTGCGCTGACTCTCTCCCTGCATCTGCTCAACCCGTTCGAACAACTGCTGGAAGAGCTGATCTTCGCCCTGTTTGAGCTGGTCGATCTTCTCGGTGCTCACGGCAAACCAGCGCTCCGGATCGACGCCAAAGCTCCCCTCGGTCATCTTGCCCAGGGCGAGCTGCTCATATTTCGCGACCTCTGCCATCACCGGACTCTTCTCAATTTGCTCAAGCAGGCGTCGCTGCGGCTCGCTTGCCACGGCGCGAAAACGCTCCAGATAGCTCTGCTGGGCAGCGAGCAGGGACATAAATTGCTGCAAGGTAGCCGGGGTGAAACTCCCTTTGGCAAAGACATTGCTGAGGGTCGCCCGCTCCATCCCCATACGCTCCTTGTTTTGCAAAAATGCGGCGTAGGCATTGGTCTGCAAGGCAATAGCGGCATCCTGGCTACGCAGACTAATCTCATCCACGACCTTGAGCAGAGAAGCAATCAACTGGCTATAAAAGGCGACCTGACGCGGGGCCTCTATGGCCAGTTTGTCCACCTGATTGCGGATCCCCATCAACTCGCGCAAAGCCAGATCCACCTGCTCGTGGGCAACCCCCCTCTCCAACCCCTGAAAGCGATGAATGGCTTCATCAACCTGTTGCCGCTGACGTGGCAGGGCATCTGCAAATTTGCGCCCTTCAGAGCCGATAAACCCCGCCGACATGCCACGCTCCTTTTGCAGCTCGTGCACCAACTGGGCGCTGCGTTCGACCACAGCCAGCTGCTGCAGGGCTTGCGTCATCTCATGGGTCACCCGATATCTGTCGTATGCGTAGTGGCTGGCGAAAAACAGCAGCGCCAATAACGGCAGGCAAATTGCCAGCAACATCTTGCCGGCCAATCCGAGTCTGTTCATCCCGCACTCCTGTCATTTTTATCAACGCGTTGATTATATCCGGCCTGCTCGCTTATGCCGCTGACGACATCTGCCATTGGCCAGAACCATGAGCTGCATCAACCATTTTCTGTAGATGGCCACGCAGCCCCCCCATAGCCCAGCCCAATGGTCAGGTCGAGACAGCCAGAGAGAAACTCGCTACAGTAGATCAGGGCGACAGGAGGTCGCTTGTTTGGGGAATCCAGCCATGAAACACCCGCTCTGCCCGCTTTACCGTCTGGGTTGCGCCCTCTTCGCGGCGACCCTGCCCATGGCGTCACTCGCGGCCAGTAACAACCTTGACGATCAGGAGGAGGACTGGGCGCAAAAACGGGCCAATGCGGTGATCTCGCTGATGACTTTCAGCGTGGTGCCGGACATCACCGCCAGCAACCTGGACATCGGCAGCAGCACTGGCCAATCTTCTGCGCTCAACATGGGGCAACTGGGAGGCGGCGCAACCCTGAGCGAAGCCGTGCCCATCTATCTGGAGGGGGCGCTGGGCTACAGCCGCTACGACCCCCAGTTTGTGATAAGCAATGGTACCGAGAGTCGCACCATACCGACCAAGTGGAATAGCCTGACCGCTTCGGGCGGGATCGGCTGGGATGTCACCCTTCACAAAGATCCGCGTGGCGGCCACTGGGTGCTGCGCCCCATAGCCAACGTCTCGCTCGGTACCATGGCCAGCGACCTGCGGATCGGCAACTGGCTGCTGGATCGTACCAAGGGCTACTCGCTGGACTTTCTCGATGGGGGTCAGCTCAATATGTACGGGCTGGGTGGCTCGCTGATGCTCGATTACGAACTCTTTTCACCGGCCCAGGACATAGATGCCGAACTGCGCTACTCCTATCAGCACCTGCAGAGCTTTGGCGGCACCTCGACCAGCGTCCGTGGTCACGCCGAGGCGGAGAACCTCGGCCTCTATCTGCGCCGCCGCGCCCCGCTGTTCCACTGGACCCTGCTCGACAGACCGGTGCGCTATGTACTGGAGGGGGCCCATACCGCATATCTGGGGGAACAACGGGGGTTGCTTGGCTTTGACTCCCTCAACTCCATCGGCGCCGGTCTGGAGCTGGATAGCAGCAAGTACGACATCATTGTCACCCGTACCCGGCTGGTTGCCCGCTACATGTTCAGCCACAACACCAGCGGTTATTCCATTGGGCTGGCCATGAGCTTCTAACCCGGACTGCCAGAGGGGCATCCTCCGAGTCGCACCATGCAGCTATCACCGCCACCATAAAAAACGCCAGCCTTGCGGCTGGCGTTCTCATTGGGGTTGAAGCGACTTATTTCAGATCGAAACGGTCATTGTTCATCACCTTGACCCAGGCCTTGACGAAGTCTCGGACGAACTTCTCCTTGCCATCTTGCTGGGCATAGACCTCGGCGTAGGCACGCAGCACCGAGTTGGAGCCAAACACCAGATCAACCCGGGTAGCAGTCCACTTCACCGCACCGCTCTGGCGATCCACGATCTGGTAACTGTTGCGGCCAGTCGGCTGCCAGCTATAGGCCATGTCGGTCAGGTTGACGAAGAAGTCGTTGCTGAGCACACCGACCCGGTCGGTAAAGACGCCGTGGGCCGACCCGCCATGGTTGGTGCCAAGCACCCGCATACCGCCGACCAGCACTGTCATCTCGCGGGCGGTGAGCCCCAGCAACTGGGCTCGGTCGAGCAGCATCTCCTCCGGCTGCACCTTGTAATGTCCCTTTTGCCAGTTGCGGAAACCGTCGTGCACCGGCTCGAGGAAGGCGAACGACTCGGCATCGGTCTGCTCGGCGCTGGCATCGCCGCGGCCCGGCGCAAAGGGAACGACGATATCAACGCCGGCCAGTTTGGCCGCCTGCTCTACCGCTGCACTGCCCCCCAGCACAATCAGGTCGGCGATGCTGACCGGCTTGCTCAGGGAGGCCTGCAGGGCGATCAGGGCGTTGAGCACCTTCTCGAGGCGAGCGGGCTCGTTGCCTTCCCACTCTTTCATCGGCGCGAGACGGATGCGAGCACCGTTGGCACCACCGCGATAATCGGAGCCGCGGAAGGTGCGGGCACTGTCCCATGCGGTGGCGATCAAATCGGCTGGCGCCACGCCGCAGGCCAGCAGTTTGGCCTTGATCTCACTAACCTCTTTGTCAGAGAGCTGGTAATCCACCGCCGGAACCGGATCCTGCCACACCATGACTTCGCTCGGCACTTCTGGCCCCAGATAGCGGCTGCGCGGCCCCATGTCGCGGTGGGTAAGCTTGAACCAGGCGCGGGCAAAGGCGTCGGAGAAGAGCGCTTGATCCGCGGCAAAGCGCTCGGAGATCTCCCGATAGACGGGGTCAAAACGCAGCGCCATGTCCGCATCGGTCATGATGGGGTTGCAGCGGATAGAGGGGTCTTCCACGTCCACCGGACGATCTTCCTCCTTGATGGCGACGGGCTCCCACTGCCAAGCACCGGCCGGGCTCTTCTTGAGCCACCAGTCGTGGCCCAGCAGCATCTTGAAGTAGCCGTTGTCCCAGCGGGTCGGGTTGCTGGTCCAGGCACCTTCGATCCCGCTGGTCACCGTATCACGGCCGATACCGCGGCTCTCGTGGTTGATCCAGCCAAGCCCCTGTTCGTGCACATCCGCCCCTTCGGGGGCTGGTCCCAGTTTGGCTGCGCTGCCGTTGCCGTGGGCCTTGCCGACGGTGTGGCCACCGGCGGTGAGGGCGACGGTCTCTTCGTCATTCATTCCCATACGGGCAAAGGTGACGCGCATGTCGTGGGCGGTTTTCAGGGGATCGGGATTGCCATCCACCCCTTCCGGGTTGACGTAAATCAGCCCCATCATCACCGCGGCCAGCGGGTTCTCCAGATCCCGTTCGCCGCTGTAACGGCTCCCTTCGCTACCGCTCGGTGCCAGCCACTCCTTCTCGGAACCCCAGTAGACATCTTTTTCCGGATGCCAGATATCCTCGCGGCCACCGGCAAAGCCGAAGGTCTTGAGCCCCATGGACTCATAGGCGACGTTGCCCGCCAGGATCATCAGGTCAGCCCAGGAAATCTTGTTGCCGTACTTCTGTTTGATCGGCCACAGCAGACGGCGTGCCTTGTCGAGGTTGCCGTTGTCAGGCCAACTGTTGAGGGGGGCGAAGCGCTGGTTGCCGGTGTTGGCACCGCCGCGCCCGTCGGTAGCGCGATAGCTGCCGGCGGAGTGCCAGGCCATGCGGATCATCAGGCCGCCATAGTGACCCCAGTCTGCCGGCCACCAAGGCTGGCTGTCGGTCATCAGGGCATGCAGATCTGCCTTGAGGGCATCGTAATCGAGGCTGTTGAAGGCATCGGGATAATCGAAAGTCTCATCCATCGGATTGGTCTTGCTGTCATGCTGGTGCAGGATGTCGAGGTTGAGGGCATTGGGCCACCAGACTTGATGCTCCTGGCTGGCAGAGGTATTGGCACCGTGGGCAAAGGGGCACTGACCGGCCCCGCTAGCGTGTTTGTCCATCTATCAGATCCTCATTGTGGTCATAATGACGGCGAAACCCTTCGCTTCGCAGTAGAGACTAGCCTACCCCCCACTAGTCACTTAAAAAACCGAATAAAAAAGTTCAATTCAATCTGGTTTTGCGATTGAACTATCTCGTCACCGGGTAACAAACAGAACAATGCAGGCGCTTGCAGAGTAGTAGTGGCATAGATCACACACGCTTGTTGAACCCACTGTTAACATGTTGCCATTGCACATCAGACGACAGCGTTGAAATGGACTTCACACCCGTTATTGCGGTTCTGCTGGGCCAGCTCTGGTATCTGCTGCCCCTGCTGTTGCTGGCCACCCTGATCAAAACGCCCAGGTTCAAGGGGATGGTTGGGGAGGCATTTATCAACTTGGGCATCCGGCTCTTTCTCGACAAGCGGGAGTACCACCTGCTCAAGAACGTGACCCTGCCGACCCCGCAGGGCACTACCCAGATCGATCATGTGATCGTCTCGCGCTTCGGGCTGTTTGTGATCGAGACCAAGAACATCAAGGGGTGGATATTTGGCAATCCAGCCCACAAGAGCTGGACCCAGCAGCTCTATCGCAGCAGACATACCTTTCAAAATCCCCTGCGCCAAAACTATCTGCACCTGATGACGCTCAAATCCTTGCTGGGTCTTGCTGATCATCAGCTCCATTCGATTATCTACTTTATTGGCGACTGCACCTTTAAAACCCCCATGCCGGATAACGTGATGAACCGCGGGCTTATTCGCTATATCAAGAGTAAAACCACTCAGGTGCTGACCCCTGCCGAAGTCACCAGAGTGATCGACACCATCCAGCGAGGACGACTGGCCGCCAATTGGCAGACCCATAAACAGCATGTGGCGCAGTTGAAAGCCCGCCACAGCGAGGTTCCCCACCCACCTTTATCCGTAGCTGCAATGTCTGTCGTCAATCAGGTGGTGAACGCCGCACCAATCACCACCGAATCGCTCACCCAAGCAAATCCACTATGCCCCAGATGCGGCAATCTGATGGTATTGCGTGCCGCCAAACGTGGGGATAACCGAGGCAATCGGTTTTGGGGATGCAGTGGATACCCCAAATGCAGATTCATTGTAAATCTCACAGGGAACAGCAAGGCATGAACTGCCACACAAGGGCAAACGTCCCCTGACATCAAGGGCGGCCAATTGGCCGCCCTTGATGCTTCTTAGCGAATTAGCGAATAGTCGCCATCTGCCGCACGCAGCGTTGTTCTCTATCATCCACCCGCTTGGCAAACCAGGCGGTGGTGAGGTTGCGGGTAATTTTCGGACTCTTTAGCTGAATGCCGGGCAGGATGGCGCGGGGCAGTCGCTTGCCCGCTTGCTTGTCGGCCAGGGTAAAGATGCGATGGTAGAGATCGGTCTCGGCAAATTCGGCGGTATCCCCTTTGCGCAGGCTCTGGTGGATCGCCTGTTTGCTGATATTGACCCGGTTGGCGAGGGTGTAGACGGCAAGCTCGGTATTGCCCGGCAGATCCGAGTCATAGCGGATCAGATCCCCGTCCAGCGCCAGAGTTTTGCCACTCAAGCGGCTGACGGCGGCCTGAAAGGCGGCATTGCGACTGGCGTACCAGCCGGCGTTGAAATCGGCAAAGCGGTAGAGGGTATCCGGGTAGTCGACGGGATAACCGAAGATATGTTTGGTGCCAAACCAGATGCCGCCGCGACGGGTAAAGACTTCGTGGCGGATGGAATCCTTGATTGGATAGGGGTAGCCACGGGCGTTGGCCTCGGCAAAGGCGATGCTCACCTGCATCGGGCCACCAGTATGCACCGGGTTGAGGTTGCCAAACAGCGTCTTGCCCATCGGCAGCATGCTGATCATGTCTTCGAAGATTTCACTCATCTCCCGCTCGGTACGCAACTTGTCGATGCGCTCGGCGTAGCTCTTGCCGGTGGGCGAGTTGATGGAGAGCGCGGCCCGCACCATAAATTCGGGGATCAGCAGCTTGGCGGCCCGTGAGTTGATCTCTTTCCAGGCGATCTTGCCAAGGCCCGGCACCACGGGGTCGGCCTGATAAGTGGCTTCCTGCTCCGCCACCGCCAGCACGCTACAGACATTGTGATCATTCACCGTCACCCCCTGGGTGGTGAGCGCCGTCACCACGTCGTTGGCCCACCCCTGTTTGTCCGGCACCTGACGGGGCAAGAAGCGCACGATGCGGCTCTTCATATCCGCCGGTTTGCGCGGCTGCATGGCAGGCGGCGTTTTGGGGTTGCTCACGCTCGCCTCTTTGGCAGGCGCGGAGGCGGGATCACTGGCACAACCGGCCAGCAACAAGGCAGAGCAGAAGGCAAGAAGACGACAGGAAGGCAAAGCGGTCATAAGCATGTCCATTTTTTGTAGGCCCTACAGGCAGCGCTGCTGGCACTGCACTGACAAGCAAAGTGGGGCCATTGTAGAGGATTGCCTGCTGCAGTTGAAACCCGCGCTCGCAGCATCCCCTCCCCTTGCCAGCTTTTGCCACCCCACGCGCCATCCGTTGTCTGCGATGCGGAACTCATGACCTTCCTCAATGGCTCACCCGCCCCGAACCGAACGGTGAGCGCCTGATAAAAAGAAACCCCCGCCATCGCTGGCGGGGGTTGGTCGTCTGGCAAGGCGGGCAAGATGCCCGCTGCAAACTCTTAGCGGTTTTTCACCTTCTGGTGCAGCTCCTGCACCGAGTTGACGTTGGCGGTGGCATCCACACTGATGGCCATGCAGGTGGCAAACGCCTCGTTCATGGTGGTGGTATACGCCACTTTGTTTTGCAAGGCGGCGCGACGCAGCTGCTTGGAGTCCTGGATCGCCACCCGCCCTTCGGCGGTGTTGACGATGTAGGTGTACTCGCCATTCTTGATGCGGTCGAGAATGTGCGGGCGACCTTCGTGCACCTTGTTGACCAGACGCGGGTTGATGCTCGCCTCACCCAGCGCGACGGCGGTGCCGTGAGTGGCATCCAGCTCGTAGCCCAGCTCCAGCAGCTTGGCGGCCAAGTCGACCACCTGCGCCTTGTCGCTGTGACGCACTGACAAGAGGGCACGACCCTCTTTCGGTACGGCGTGGTTGGCACCCAGCTGCGCCTTGGCATAGGCCTCGGCAAAGCTGCTGCCCACACCCATTACCTCACCTGTGGAGCGCATCTCCGGCCCCAGCAGCGGGTCAACCCCCGGGAACTTGGCGAACGGCAGTACCACCTCTTTCACCGAGTAGTAGGGCGGGATGATCTCTTTGGTGAAGCCCTGTTCTTGCAGCGACTGACCGGCCATCACACGGGCGGCAATCTTGGCCAGCGGAGCACCGGTCGCCTTGGAGACAAACGGCACGGTACGGGCGGCACGCGGGTTCACCTCGATAAGGTAGATGTCATCGCCCTTGACCGCGAACTGCACGTTCATCAGGCCGATAACGCCGAGCTCCAGCGCCAGCTTGCGCACCTGCTCGCGGATCTCGTCCTGAATCTTCTTGGACAAGGTATAGGGAGGCAGGGAGCAACCGGAGTCACCGGAGTGAATACCGGCCTGCTCGATGTGCTCCATGATGCCGCCGATGACCACGTCGGTGCCGTCGCAGATGGCATCCACGTCCAGCTCGGTCGCATCGTCCAGGAAGCGGTCCAGCAGTACAGGCGATTCGTTGGAGACGCTCACCGCCTCGGCGAAGTAGCGACGCAGATCCTGCTCGTCATAGACGATTTCCATGGCGCGGCCACCCAGCACGTAGGAGGGACGAACCACCAGCGGGTAGGTAATGCGCTCGGCCAGCAGCACGGCCTGCTCCAGCGCGGTGACGGTGCCGTTTTCCGGCTGCTTGAGGCCGAGGCGCTCGACGGCAGACTGGAAGCGTTCACGGTCTTCGGCGCGGTCGATGGCATCCGGGCTGGTACCGATGATCGGTACGCCGTTGGCTTCCAGTGCACGGGCCAGTTTCAGCGGGGTCTGGCCACCGTACTGGACAATCACGCCCTTGGGTTTTTCGATGCGCACGATTTCCAGCACATCTTCCAGGGTCACCGGCTCGAAGTAGAGACGGTCAGAAGTGTCGTAATCGGTGGAGACGGTCTCCGGGTTGCAGTTGACCATGATGGTCTCATAACCGTCTTCGCGCAGGGCCAGCGCCGCGTGCACGCAGCAGTAGTCGAACTCGATACCCTGACCGATACGGTTCGGGCCGCCGCCGATGATCATGATCTTGTCGCGGTTGCTCGGGGCCGCTTCGCACTCCTCGTCATAGCTGGAGTACATGTAGGCGGTGTTGGTGGCGAACTCGGCGGCGCAGGTATCGACCCGCTTGTAGACCGGGAAGATGTTGTTGCGGGCACGCAGTTTGCGCACTTCCCCTTCGGCCACACCGAGGATCTTGGCCAGACGGGCATCGGCAAAGCCTTTGCGCTTCAGGGCGCGCAGGAAGTCAGCATCGAGACCGGCCATGCCGCGCTCTTTCACCTCTTCTTCCAGTTTCACCAGATCTTCAATCTGTACCAGGAACCAGGGGTCAATCTTGGTCAGCTTGAAGATGCCGTCCATGGAGAGACCGGCGCGGAATGCATCGGCGATGTAGAAGATACGGTCGCTACCGGCATCCTGCAGCTCGTGACGGATGCGGGTCAGGGAGTCCGGGGCGTTCAGATCCACCATGGGGTCGAAGCCGGTCTTACCGGTCTCGAGGCTGCGCAACGCCTTGTGCAGGGACTCCTGGAAGTTACGGCCGATAGCCATCACTTCACCGACCGACTTCATCTGGGTCGTCAGACGGTCGTTGGCACCGGCGAACTTCTCGAAGTTGAAGCGTGGCACCTTGGTCACCACGTAGTCGATGGCCGGCTCGAAGGAGGCCGGAGTGCGACCGCCGGTGATGTCGTTCATCAGCTCGTCGAGGGTGTAACCGATGGCGAGCTTGGCTGCGATCTTGGCGATGGGGAAACCGGTCGCCTTGGAGGCCAGCGCAGAGGAGCGCGACACCCGCGGGTTCATCTCGATGATGACCATGCGGCCATCTTTCGGGTTGATGCCGAACTGGACGTTGGAGCCGCCGGTCTCGACACCGATTTCGCGCAGCACCGCCATGGAGGCGTTGCGCATCAGCTGGTACTCCTTGTCGGTCAGCGTCTGGGCTGGCGCGACCGTGATGGAGTCACCGGTGTGGATACCCATGGGGTCGAAGTTTTCGATGGCGCAGACGATGATGCAGTTGTCGTTGCGATCCCGCACCACCTCCATCTCGTACTCTTTCCAGCCGATCAGCGACTCGTCGATGAGCAGCTCTTTGGTCGGCGACAAGTCCAGACCGCGCTCGCAGATCTCAACGAACTCTTCGGTGTTGTAGGCGATGCCGCCACCGGAGCCACCCATGGTAAAGGAGGGACGGATGATGCAGGGGAAGCCAACCATCTGTTGCACGCCCCACGCCTCTTCCATGTTGTGGGCGATGCCGGCACGCGGGCACTCCAGGCCGATGCTGCGCATCGCCTTGTCAAAGCGGGAGCGGTCTTCGGCCTTGTCGATGGCGTCGGCGGTGGCACCGATCATCTCGACACCGAACTCGGCCAGCACGCCATGCTTCTCCAGCGCCAGTGCGCAGTTGAGCGCAGTCTGGCCGCCCATAGTGGGCAGGATGGCGTCCGGGCGCTCTTTCTTGATGATTTCGCGCACCACTTCCCAGGTGATGGGCTCGATGTAGGTGGCGTCTGCCATCTCCGGGTCGGTCATGATAGTGGCCGGGTTGGAGTTGACCAGAATGACGCGGTAGCCCTCCTCGCGCAGGGCTTTGCACGCCTGGGCGCCGGAGTAGTCAAATTCGCAGGCTTGGCCGATGACGATGGGGCCGGCGCCGAGGATCAGGATGCTCTGAAGGTCGTTACGTTTTGGCATGAAACTCTTTCCTCTATTTCTTAGGCGCGATACTGCTTAATCAATTCAATAAAGTGGTCAAAAAGACCGGCACAGTCGTGCGGACCCGGGCTCGCTTCGGGGTGCCCCTGGAAGCTGAAGGCCGGACGGTCGGTGCGATGGATACCTTGCAGGGAACCATCAAACAGGGAGACGTGGGTGGCGCGCAGGCAATCCGGCAGGCTGTTCTCGTCTACCGCAAAGCCGTGGTTCTGAGCGGTGATCATGACGGTGTTGTCATCAAGGCTCTTCACCGGATGGTTGGCGCCGTGGTGGCCAAACTTCATCTTGACGGTCTTAGCACCGGAGGCCAGACCCAGCAGCTGGTGACCCAGACAGATGCCGAATACCGGCGTGCTGGTATTAAGGAAAGCCTTGATGGCCTCGATGGCGTAGTCGCACGGCTCGGGGTCGCCGGGGCCGTTGGAGAGGAAGATGCCATCCGGGTTCATCGCCAGTACCTCGGCGGCCGGGGTCTTGGCCGGTACCACGGTCAGGCGGCAGCCACGGTCAACCAGCATCCGCAGGATGTTGCGCTTGACGCCAAAGTCATAGGCTACCACGTGGTACTTCAGCTGGTCGGCATCCGGGGTGACGTGCCCCTTGCCAAGCTGCCAGCTCCCTTCGGTCCAGTTGTACGCTTCACCAACCGTTACCTCTTTGGCCAGATCCATCCCCTTCAGACCGGGGAAGGCGCGGGCCTGTTCGAGAGCATAGGCTTCATCGACCTGTTTCCCGGCCAAAATGCAGCCAGCCTGAGCGCCTTTCTCGCGCAGGATGCGGGTCAGTTTACGGGTGTCGATGTCGGCGATGCCAACGATGTTGTGAGACTTGAGGTATTCGGAGAGGGATTGCTGATTGCGGAAATTGGAGGCAAGTATCGGAAGGTCCCGGATGATCAATCCCTGAGCATGGATCTGACTGGACTCTTCATCTTCGCTGTTGGTGCCGGTGTTGCCTATATGGGGGTAAGTGAGGGTGACTATCTGACGGGAATAAGAGGGATCGGTGAGGATTTCCTGATAGCCCGTCATCGACGTATTGAAAACCACTTCACCAACGGAACATCCCTCGGCGCCTATCGACACGCCTTTGAATACAGTTCCATCTTCCAGCACTAGCAATGCAGTGTGATTCAAGACAACCTCCAGTTATTTAGCTTTAAATTCAGCAATTTACCTGGGTGTTGCGGGCTCGGTTCCGGTCTTGGACAGGACTCGAACCCGGCAGATTTCTGGCAAATTGGGCGCATTCTACTTAAAAAAAGTGGCATTTCAACGTCTTTTCTCAGATGAAATGCATCTAAATTCAATAAAAAGGCAACATTACCCATTATCTATGCACTTAATCGCTTTGCAACCCCCTCCCGTGAAAGAAAAGGAAAAACCACCACCAAAAGATGACACCAAGCCAGCAATAGCGACAAAAACAAACAAAAAAAGCAATTAAAACAATGACTTTTATTTTTACACAAAAAACATTAATGACAAATTTAACGCTTTTACGATGACAAGAGTGAACGTGAAAAATGGAAAACGTTTTTCAGCGTTTGAATTTTTAGTCTTTCCGATTCCGTGTAAAAAAATGGCTTAATCCGCCATAAAGATGCTCAAATCTGTTACCTGGTGATGACATTCAGGAAGGAAAAATCTGGCAGACAAAGCAATAGTGTGATTTATAAGGCATTCAGATAAAAATTGCCGATAGAGTGTCTTTTTACACAAACTCTGGCTGACTGACAGCAAAAACCCCGGCAAGCCGGGGTTTTTCACTGGGTAGCAGTAGTACGAAAGTGCCGCACAGAGGCATCACTTGAGATTGAGCACATCCTGCATGTCATAAAGACCGGCACCCTGCTGACCAAGCCACTTGCCCGCCCGCACAGCACCGTTGGCGAAGGTCAGGCGGCTGGAAGCCTTGTGGCTGATCTCCACCCGCTCGCCTATATCGGCAAACATGACGGTATGCTCCCCCACCAGATCGCCGGCACGAATGGTGGCAAAGCCGATAGTGTTGCGATCCCGCTCGCCAGTGATCCCCTCGCGGCCATAGACGGCGCACTCCTTGAGATCCCGGCCCAGGGTTTTGGCGACCACTTCCCCCATGGAGAGCGCAGTACCGGATGGCGCATCCACCTTGTGGCGATGGTGGCCCTCGATGATCTCGATGTCGGTGTAATCCCCCATCACCTTGGCGGCCTGCTCCAGCAACTTGAACACCAGGTTGACCCCGACCGAGTAGTTGGAGGCGAACACGATACCGATCTGCTTGCCCGCCTCTTTCAGGGCGGCCTTGCCTGCATCATCAAAACCGGTGGTGCCGATCACCATCTGCTTGTGGTGGGCCAGCGCAAAGGCCAGATTGGCCAGGGTCACCTCGGGGCGGGTGAAGTCGATGATAAGATCAAACTCGTCACGCACCTTGTCAAGACTGTCACTGATGGCCACACCCAGATGGCCCAGCCCATTGAGCTCACCGGCATCAAGACCGATCACCGCCGAGCCCGGCCGCTCCAGCGCAGCACCAACCACCACGCCATCGGTGTTGGTGATGGCCTCCAGCAGCACCTTGCCCATACGACCATTACAGCCCATCACAGCCACACGGATCGGATTGTCCATCTCCACCCTCTCATCTCTTTTAATTATGGAAAGAGACCGTTTTACCAGCCTGTGCCAGCTTTGAAAAGCCCACAGTGAGCCAGCAGAGACAACCGACAAATAAACGAAAATATTTAATTTAATCCGAACATTTAACGGATTTAGTCAGAGTGACAAAATCGAAAGATAAAAACACCTATCCATCTGGACGTCTATCTTGACCTTGTGGGGTTGACTCACTACTGTGGGCACCCCAATGCGGCAGGATGCCCGCCCTGTTTTCCCCCTATCCCTATCCGATACAGGTACAAAGCAGTTTATGACAGGAGGTCATTGTTCAATTTCAGAGGAACACATGATCCAGACTCAACCCAGTGCCAGGGCCTTGCTGCCACTTCTGGTTTTTCTCGCACTCTTTATCGGTACCGGTACCTGGCTGACCCTGCAGGGGGTCGAGTTCGCCTTCTATCAGCTGCCCGCTCCGGTTGCTGCCCTGCCTGCGGTGATGCTCGCCCTGCTGCTTGGCAAAGAGAGCTTCAACAGCAATCTGGAGACCTTCTTCAAGGGGGTCGGCCACAGCAATATCATGGCGATGTGCCTTATCTATCTGCTGGCGGGCGCCTTTGCCAGCGTGGCCAAGGCCACCGGCGGGGTTGATGCCACCGTGGCGCTGGGCCTGTCGCTCATCCCTGGCTGGGCGCTGTTGCCCGGGCTGTTCCTCATCTCTGCCTTTATTGCTACCGCTATGGGCACCTCCATGGGCACCATAGGTGCCGTGGCGCCGGTCGCGCTGGGCGTGGCGCAGGCGGCCGGTATCGATCCGGTACTGATGGCAGGCACCATTCTCTCCGGCGCCATGTTTGGCGATAACCTCTCCATCATCTCCGACACCACCATAGCAGCAACCCGCAGTCAGGGGTGCGAGATGAAGGACAAGTTCCGCGAGAACTTCAAGATTGCGGCCCCTGCCGCCATCGCGGTGATCCTGCTCTATCTGACCCTGGGCTCAGTGGGTGAATCCCCTGCCAGCGGCAGCGCCATCGAGCTGTTCAAGGTGATGCCTTATCTGCTGATCCTGGGGCTGGCGCTCGCCGGAGTGAATGTGTTTGTGGTGCTGGGGATCGGCATTCTGGCCGCCGGAGTGGTGGGCATGATCAACGGCTACGCCATCGGTCAGTTCAGCAAGGATATCTATCAGGGCTTTACCGGCATGCAAGAGATCTTCCTGCTCTCCATGCTGATCGGCGGTCTCGGCGCCCTGATGGAGCGTCAGGGTGGTCTGGCCTGGATCAGTGAGCGCATCAGCGCCCTGATTGCCCGTTTCACTCGCGAGCACAATGGTGAACAGAACGAGAAAGCCGCCGAGCTCGGCATCGCCGGGGTGGTGAGCCTCACCAACCTCTGCACCGCCAACAACACGGTGGCTATTATCGTCGCCAGCAAGGTGGCCCGGGATCTGGCCGAACACCACGGTGTCACCCCGCGACGCGCCGCCTCCATGCTCGATATCTTCTCCTGCGTGGTACAGGGTCTGATCCCCTGGGGCGCACAGGCGCTGCTGCTGGGATCCATCTTCGCCCTGTCGCCGCTAGCCGTGGTGAGCATGAGCTTCTACCCGATGGCACTCGCGATAGCGGCACTAATTGCAGTGTTTGTGAAGCACCAGATGCGCGGCAAAGCTGACAAGTAACAGACCAGAGGCTGGCGCGCCGACATGCCGTCAACAGGGGCCACACCCTGGCCCTTGTTGACTCACTAACGGATCAGCCAGCATTTATCCCACCGTTCCGGGCATCAGCCGTCCGGGGCGGGGTTTCCCTGTCCCCCTTAACGTCAAGAGTGAATGTGCTAAGGTAGAGCGCGTTCAAGCCATCGATGCGCAGCTATGCCAGAGGTTCCCCATGCATGAGTCCCAACCCGAACGTCAATCCCTGCGCCAACTGGTTCGTCAACGCCGCAAAAATCTGAGTCCGGCCGAGCAGCAAGCGGCGGCCCAACAGCTGCTGGCCCAGTTCAAGCAACACCCCGAGATCCTCGCCGCCAAACGCATTGCCCTCTATCTGGCCAATGACGGGGAGATCAACCCCTTGCCCACCATCCATTGGCTGTGGGCCCAGCACAAAGAGGTCTACCTGCCGGTGCTCCACCCCTTTACTCCGGGTCACCTGCTCTTTTTGCGCTATACCGCTACCAGTCCCATGGTGCGCAACCGCTACGGCATAGAAGAGCCGGAGCTGGATATCCTGCAGGTGGTGCCCCACAGCACGCTCGATCTTATCTGCACCCCGCTGGTGGCCTTCGATGCCCAGGGCAATCGCCTTGGCATGGGGGGCGGCTACTACGATCGCACTCTCGCCATCTGGCATGAGCACAAGCTGGGCCCCAAGCCACTCGGCATTGCCCACGACTGCCAGCAGGTAGATGCCGTCCCGCAAGAGGAGTGGGATGTGCCGCTGCCCCAGATCATCACCCCGAGCCACTGCTGGCGCTTTGAATAGGCTGTTTTTGGCCGGCAGCCCCGGCTTTGTGCGCGCAAACGCAGAATAAACAGGCAAACGATTTACAAAGTCCCTCTTTTTGCCCCGGAACGTGAGCAACAAGGTCGCGACGGGGTACCGGGTTGGATATAATGCGCCCGCTTTTTTCTTAAGGAACGATCATGACTCAAGATGAAATGAAGAAGGCGGCCGGTTGGGCTGCGCTCAAGTATGTGGTTCCCGGCACCATCGTCGGGGTGGGCACCGGCTCTACCGTCAACCACTTTATCGACGCGCTGGCGACCATGAAGGACGAGATCAAGGGAGCGGTATCCAGCTCCGTGGCCTCTACCGAGCGCCTCAAGGGCTTCGGCATCACCGTATATGATCTCAACGAGATCAACGCCCTCTCCGTCTATGTGGATGGCGCCGACGAGATCAACGCAACCCGCGACATGATCAAGGGCGGTGGCGCAGCCCTGACCCGCGAGAAGATCGTTGCCGCCGTCGCTGACAAGTTCATCTGCATCATCGACAACACCAAGACCGTCGACGTGCTGGGCAAGTTCCCGCTGCCGGTGGAAGTGATCCCGATGGCCCGCGAATACGTGGCCCGCGAAATTCGCAAACTGGGTGGCAACCCGGTGTGGCGTGAAGGCGTGGTCACCGACAACGGCAACCACATTCTGGATGTGAAAGGCATGGCCATTACCGACGCCAAGGCGTTGGAAGTGCGACTGAACGCCATTGTTGGCGTGGTCACCAACGGCCTGTTCGCCGCCCGCGGCGCCGATGTGGTCCTGATCGGTACGCCGGACGGCGTGATTACCCAGTAATCCCGACACCGGCAGCACAGTGCAGCGGCATCCTCCCTCGCATGCCAGCGCCACTCTGCAACCTCTGACGCAGCAGCGGCGTTGATTGAGCCCCGGGATGGGATATGACCCAAACATTGCACTGTGAATAAATGACGGCGCCTGATGGCGCCGTTTTTATTTATCCCTCAACAAGTTGCATACGGATGTTTACAACATTCGTTGATAACTTCAAAGAATTTGACTTTCGTCACAAATATTCCCTCTCCCAAACGTTTTTGCTACTTTACGGTTTTCTTCGCACACCAAATCTGCACTTACGTTTGCACATACAGAGGGATCGTCATGACTGCCAAGTTTTCGTTGGACAAGGATAAAATCAAGGTTCTGCTGCTGGAGGGGGTTCATCCCAACACTGTAGAGACCTTTCGTGCCGCAGGTTACACCAGTGTGGAGTATCTCAAGACCTCGCTCTCCGAAGAGGAGCTGATCGAGCAGATCCGCGACGTCCATTTCATCGGGCTGCGCTCCCGCACCCAGATCACCGAGAAAGTCCTCGACGCAGCCAACAAGCTGGTCGCCATCGGCTGCTTCTGCATCGGTACCAACCAGGTCGAGCTGGAAGCGGCCCAGATCCGCGGTATTCCGGTCTTCAACGCCCCCTTCTCCAACACCCGTTCGGTCGCCGAGCTGGTACTGGGCGAGATCCTGCTGCTGTTGCGCGGCATCCCCGAGAAAAACGCCAAGTGCCATCGCGGCGTGTGGGAAAAACTGGCCAACCGCTCAGTGGAAGCCCGCGGCAAGAAGCTCGGCATCATCGGCTACGGCCACATCGGTACCCAGCTTGGCATCATCGCCGAAAGCATCGGCATGAAGGTTTATTACTACGATATCGAGAACAAGCTCTCGCTGGGCAACGCCATTCAGGTGCCGAGCATGGTCGAGCTGCTCAATATGTCTGACGTCATCAGCCTGCACGTGCCGGAGACCGCCTCCACCAAAAACATGATCGGTGCAGAGCAGCTGCGGATGATGAAACCGGGCGCCATCTTCATCAACGCAGCCCGCGGAACCGTGGTGGATATCGATGCGCTGGCAGACGTCATCAAGAGCGGCCATATCGCCGGCGCCGCCATCGACGTCTTCCCGGTCGAGCCCAAGTCCAATGAGGAAGAGTTCCAAAGCCCGCTGCGTGGGCTGGAGAACGTGATCCTGACCCCGCACATTGGTGGCACCACCCATGAAGCGCAGGAGAACATCGGGCTGGAAGTGGCCAACAAGCTAGTCAAATACTCCGACAACGGCTCCACCCTCTCCGCCGTCAACTTCCCGGAAGTGTCGCTGCCGGGCCACAAGGGCTCCAGCCGCCTGCTGCACATTCACCGCAACCAGCCGGGGGTGATGAACCAGATCAACCAGATCTTCGCCGAAGAGGGGATCAACATCGCCGGTCAATACCTGCAAACCAGCAGCCATATCGGTTACGTGGTGATCGACGTGGAGACCGAGCACAGCGAGAAGGCGCTCGCCAAGCTCAAGGAGATCAACGGCACCATCCGTGCCCGCATCCTCCACTGATAGCCCCTTATCTGCGCAGCAAAAAGCCCGTCGTGATGACGGGCTTTTGTATGAAGCAGAACCCAAAGGCAGCGTAGTGGCTTACCACCATCCCAACAGGTTGCGGCCCACCAGCGCGCCCCATACCAGGGCATTAAGGGCCAGCGCGATAAAGACGGCGGCAGAGCCCAGATCCTTGGCGCGACCGGAGAGCTCATGATGCTCAGAGCCAACCCTGTCTACCACAGCTTCAATGGCGGAGTTGAGGATCTCGACGATCACCACCAGCCAACTGATGACGATAAGCAGCAGGATCTGGTTGAGAGAATCCCCCAGCCAGAAGGCAAGTGGCATCAGCAACAGGATCAGCATCAGCTCCTGCCGAAAAGCCGCCTCGTTAATCCAGGCTGACTTGAGCCCCTTCATGCTGTAACCGGTTGCGTTGATGATGCGGGTGACCCCGGTTGCCCCTGGCTTTGCCACGCTATCTACCTCATTTGGAATCGATTTTGGCCTCACATCCTATCAGAGCCCCCCAAGGTTTCAATCAGGGGACTTTTGCTTTATTTTATCTCTTTGCTTTTTCGCCCCTTGCGGCTGACACCACCCACTCGAGACTTGAGTTGTATGTCCATTCACACAGATGAATTGCGCACCCGTCGCCTGGAGTCACTGATCACTCCGAGCGAGCTTGCACACGCGTTTCCGATCACCGATACCATTGCCCAGAATCTGCTGGATGCCCGTCGCGAAGTGGAAGCCATTCTAGCCGGAGACGATCAGCGCCTGCTGGTCATTGTCGGCCCCTGCTCTATTCATGATCCCGCTGCTGCTCGCGAGTATGCCCAGCGCCTCAACGCCCTGCGCGAGCAGTATAAAGAGAGCCTCTGCATCGTGATGCGCACCTACTTCGAGAAGCCGCGCACCATCGTCGGCTGGAAAGGGCTGATCAACGATCCGCGCCTCGATGGCAGCTTCGATGTCAACGAAGGGCTGAAACTGGCGCGCAAACTGCTGGTCGATATCAACGAACTGGGCATGCCAACCGCCACCGAATTCCTCGATATGGTGACCGGCCAGTATATTGCCGACCTCATCACCTGGGGCGCCATCGGCGCACGTACCACCGAATCCCAGGTACACCGCGAGATGGCTTCGGCCCTCTCCTGCCCGGTTGGCTTCAAGAACGGCACCGATGGCAATACCCGCATCGCCATCGATGCGGTGCGCGCCGCCCGTCACAGCCACATCTTCTATTCGCCGGACAAAGACGGCAAGATGACCATTTACCGCACCGCCGGTAACCCCTTTGGTCATGTGATCCTGCGTGGCGGCCACCGACCCAACTACGACACCGCCAGTGTCGATGAAGCCTGTGAAGCGCTGGCCGATGTGGGCCTGCCGGAGCGTCTGGTGGTCGATTTCAGCCACGGCAACAGCATGAAGGATCACCGCCGTCAGCTGCTGGTGGCGCAAGATATCTGCGATCAGCTGCGCCGCGGCCGTACCGGCATCGCCGGCATCATGGCAGAAAGCTTCCTGGTGGAAGGGCGTCAGGATGTGGAGAACGGCTGCGCAGCCACCTTTGGCCAGAGCATCACAGATGCCTGCCTGTCATGGAGCGACACCGAAACCCTGCTGGCGATGCTGGCAGAGGCAGCACTGGTACGCCTTGCCAAGCGGCAAGCCTGAGCCCCGATGACGAATATCGGCTGGCAGATAGTCCCCCTCGACGAGACGCTGCTGGCGCAGTGGGCAACCCTGCGCCAGCAGCTGTGGCCGCACCACGCACTTTCGGCCCACCTGCAGGAAGGGGTTGAGATGTTGGCCAATGCACATCTCAACGCCTTTCTGGCGCTGGATGAACAGAGTCAAGCGGTAGGCTTTGCCGATGCAGCCCTGCGCCACGATTACGTGAATGGCTGCAACAGCAGCCCTGTGATGTATCTGGAAGGGGTCTATGTGCAACCGGCCTCGCGCCAGCGTGGGGTGGCCCAAGCCTTGATCGCTCAGGTGGCGCAGTGGGGCCGCGAGCTGGGTTGCCGGGAACTGGCCTCCGATGCCGCCATCGACAATCTTGACTCGCAGCAGATGCACCAACAACTCGGCTTTGCCGAAACGGAGCGAGTCGTATTCTTCAAAAAGGCCCTCGGCTGACGCCAAGGGACTTTCTTGTTTCTCACAAACGGGGCATAAACCACACGCGCCCCGCCGCTTCGATGCGGTCGGTGCGGATCTGGAATACCTGCGCCAGCAGCGCCTCATCCACCAGCTCTACACCCCCTTCGCGCACCACCGCGCCCCCTTGCAGGCAGAGAATGCGGTCGGCCCAGTCGATGGCCAGATTGATATCGTGGATGGCGAGCACTACCAGCAAGCCCTGCCCGGCCAGGGTTTTCAGCAACCGCAATAGCGCCAGCTGGTGATGCAGGTCGAGCCCCGCCAGCGGCTCGTCCAGCAGCAGCACCTTGCCGGTCGGATTGAGGCTCGGCCACACCTGCAGCAAGGTGCGGGCAATCAGCACTCGCTGCTGCTCGCCCCCCGACAACCGGCTGAAGTCACGAGCCAGCAAGGCTTCCAGCTCCAATGCCTCGCACAGTGCGTTTATCGCCTCATTCTGTCTGGCGGGCGCAACCGCCTCATCGAACCCCAGGCTCAACACCTGAAACACCGGAATATGAAACAGCTGGGGCTGACGCTGGGGTAGCATGGCACGCTGCTTGGCAAGCTCGGGCCAACTCAGGTCAGTAAGCACTTCCCCCCCCAGCAGCACTGTGCCATCGGCGGGTAAAATCCCCGCCAGCGCCCCGAGCAGGGTCGACTTGCCACTGCCATTGGGGCCAAGCAGCGCCACCAACTGGCCGCCATGCCAACGGATATTGAGGGGAGAGAGCCGTCCGGCAATGGCGAGCTCGCGCGCCTCCAGCAGCGGCGCAGTAGCACCAGAAGAAACCGGCATGTGATCAGCGGGCGACATCGGCATCTTGCCTCAACAACGGGTAAATAAGGTGACTGCGCGCCCCGACCAAATCATGCAGAACCATCAGCAGTTTGCCTCAATAGCAGATAGATAAAGAGCGGCGCCCCCACCGAGGCGGTGATGACCCCTATAGGCAACTCCCCCGCGCTCAGGGTGGATCGAGCAACCAGATCGGCTGCCAGCAGCAGGGCCCCGCCACCGAGCGCCGACGCAGGCAGCAGGAAACGCTGATCGCTACCGCCACAGAGCCGCAGCAGATGGGGCACCACCAGCCCGACAAAACCGATCACCCCGCACAGGGATACCGCCACCCCGGTCAGCAGACAGACCGCCAGCACCAGCCGTACTCGCATCCTGTCGACATCCATCCCCATCAGGCGGGCCTGGGTCTCCCCCAGCAGCAACTGTTGCAGCGCCTTGCCCTGCCAGCAGAGCCAGCCCAGGGTGAGCGGCAGCACCAGCCACCACCAGGCAAACTGCTGGCTGCCGTAAGAGAGGCTGCCCATCATCCAGAACATGAATTCACGCAAGGAGCCGTCGTCGGCAAAGTACATCAGCCAGGTCATGGCGGCATTGGTGAGAATACCGATAGCCACCCCAAACAGTAGCAAGCGGGCATGACCGAGACGCGCCCGGCGAGCCAGCCGAATGAGCAGCATGGTCACCAGCAGGGCGCCACCGAAGGCCGCCAGTGACAGCCCCCAGCCTGGCAGATAGACACCGAGGGATTTGACTACCGCCATCGCTACCATGGCAGCCAGTCCTGCCCCGCTTGAGACACCAAGCAGCCCGGGCTCCGCCACCGGGTTGTGCAGCATCACCTGTAGCACGGCACCGCCACAGGCAAGGGCTGCACCAGCCAAGAGGGCCAGCAAGGCGCGCGGCAGACGCAGCTCCAGCAGGATGCGCTGTTCGAGATCGCCAAGGGGCTGCCAGGGCAGCAGCACAAACTCGCCCCAGACGAGGGATAAGAGAAACAGCAGCAGGGTCAGCAGGGTCAGGCCACCGAGCCAGCGCCGCTGCCAGCGCTGCTGGCGGGCGATAAGGGAGAGGTACAAGGATGATCCCCGAATAACAAGGCTTCCCCCCAGCCCTGTCACAGCGCCGGGGAGAAGCAGGAAAAGGGCATGATAACAGTGGCTTGCCACCCAAGGTCAAGGCTGGTAACGCTTGGCCATCACGCTTATCTCGCCGCTGGCCACCAGATTTTGCAGCGCCACCAGCAAGGGCTGGCGCAGCGACTGGTGAGGTGAGTGCTTGCTCATCCCCAGATAGAGGGTCACCGGCGTGGCGGGACGGTAGTCCGCCTTGCCTATCCGGCTGGCATTTCCCTGACTCAGGGCATAGTCCACCTGACAGTCGGTGCCAATCATCAGCGGCAAGTGACCGCGCTGCACCATGCGCAGCAGCTGATCTTCGGTGGGTACTCCGTGCTTGTCGAGGCGGCTGTCACTGTTGAAGGGCTCAAAGTAGGCGGAGTTGAGCACATAGCCCACCTTCACCCCCTGCAGATCGCGGTATTGGTGGATCCGGGCCACATTGACCGGCTGACCATAAAACGCGGGCCAGCACTGGTAGTAGGCAGGCTGCAGATAGTCGATAAACTGCGCCCGCTCGGCGGTATAGGCGAGGCCAATCATCAGATCGACCTGACCGGTCTGCATCTGCTTGAGCGCCCTGCCCCACGGCATCCGTCGTACCTGCAACTCAATGCCGCTCGCCTGTTGCAACCGGCGCAGGATGTCCATGTCGAGCCCCTGCAACCGGCCATCCGCTTGCAGGATGCGAAATGGCGGCCACAGATCGGTGGCCACCGTCAGCGTCGGGGCCGCACGCACCGGCATGGCAAATAACAGTAACAACACAATCCCGCATAACTTGCCCATCCCGTCGCATACCTCGCACGGCTTATCCTGTTGGTTAAAAATACCCTCCCGCACCACGTATGAAAACCCGTGGTTCAGGGATAAAATGCGCCGGATTTTCAAGGAGAACCCTATGAACCCGATTTTCACCAGTATCGGTCTGCTGCTCTGCAGCAACGTCTTTATGACCTTCGCCTGGTACGCTCACCTCAAGAGCATGAACCATAAACCCTGGATCATTGCCGCCCTGGTGAGCTGGGGTATCGCCCTGTTCGAATACCTGCTGCAAGTGCCCGCCAACCGCATCGGCCATACGGTGATGAGCGTGGGCCAACTTAAAATCCTGCAAGAAGTGATCACACTCACCGTATTCGTCCCCTTCTCTATCTTCTATCTCAAAGAAGATCTGAAATGGGACTATCTCTGGGCAGGGCTCTGCATTCTCGGTGCGGTCTTTTTTGTCTTTCGCGAGAAACTGACCGGCGCCTGAGGCTGTACACTCAATATCATCCCGCTCATGGCATCTCATTGATCGACGAGGCAAAAAAATGGAATTGCGAGACATGTTACAGATCCTGGCCAAGCAGGATGGCTCAGACCTCTATCTGTCGACCGGCGCGCCCCCCTGCGCCAAATTTAACGGCGGCCTGCGCCCCCTCAACGAAACGCCGCTGGAGCCGGGTGAAGTGGCGCGGATCGCCGCCGAGATCATGGATGGCGAGCAGAAGCAGCAGTTCGAGAAGGATCTGGAGATGAACCTCGCCATCTCCCTGCCCCAGATCGGCCGCTTTCGGGTCAACATCTTCAAGCAGCGCAACGAAGTCTCTCTGGTGGCCCGCAACATCAAGACCGAAATCCCCCGCTTTGAAGATCTCAAACTCCCGCCTGTGCTGCTCGACACCATCATGGAGAAACGCGGTCTGGTGCTGTTTGTCGGCGGTACCGGCTCGGGTAAATCTACCTCGCTGGCAGCGCTTATCGACCATCGCAACCGCAACAGCGGCGGCCACATCATCACCATCGAGGATCCGGTGGAGTTCGTTCATCGTCACCGCAAGAGCATCATCAATCAGCGGGAAGTGGGCGTGGACACCCGCAGCTTCCACGCTGCGCTGAAAAACACCCTGCGTCAGGCGCCGGACGTCATTCTTATCGGCGAGATCCGCGATCGCGAGACCATGGAGCATGCGCTGGCCTTCTCCGAAACCGGCCACCTTGCCATCTCCACCCTGCACGCCAACAACGCCAACCAGGCGCTGGATCGCATCATCAACTTCTTCCCCGAGGAGCGCCGTCCACAACTGCTCAACGATCTGGGCAACAACCTCAAGGCCTTTGTCTCCCAGCGGCTGGTGAAAACCACCGATGGCGGCCGCCGGGCCGCAGTGGAGATCATGCTCGGCACCCACACCATCCGCGACATGATCAAGCGCGGCGAATTTGGCGGCCTCAAAGAGGTGATGGAAAAGTCCAAAGCCCTCGGCATGGTCACCTTCGACAGTGCCCTGTTTGATCTGGTGGTGGAAGGGGTAATTGAGGAAGAAGAGGCGGTGAAGAACGCCGATTCGGCCAACAACCTGCGCCTCAAGATCAAGCTGTGGAAGGAGAAGGGACAGATAGCCAGCAGCAGTGATGCCACCGGCTGGAGTCTGGAGCCAACAAAGGATGAAAAGGACGATCTCTTCTGATCGCTCCCTCCCGTGCCTCAACAGGCACGGGGGCATTATCTCCCTCTCACACTTTCGCAAAGTGTCTTCCAGACCACTTAACACCAACGGCGAACGCGCTGGCAATACGCCACATACTCGTCACCAAAGCGGGCGCTTAGCAGCCGCTCCTCCGGCATGATCTGAAAGCGAGTTAACCAGGCCACCAGCACGATTGGCCCAACCCAGACCCACATCCCGCCGAGATAACAGCCCCAGGCGGCCAGCCAGCAGAGCAAGCCCAGATACATGGGATTGCGGCTGACACGATAGACGCCACAGGTCACCAGACGGCTGGTGTGCTGCGGTTTGGTGGGGCTGACCGTGGTCTGGTGGTGACGAAACCGTTGCAGGGCCCCAAAGCCCATGATGGCCCCCGCCACGACCAGCACAGCCATCAGCGTCATTGCCCAGATACCGGGCTGGCTCTCCCCTCTTAGCCACCACATGGCCCCTGCACAGAGCAGGAAGATCAGCGGTGGTGGCAAACGTAACTCAAGATTGACCATTTTCTTCCCCTGACGAGTGTCGGCCGAACCCGTGTTGCGGTAGACTCCCAACCAGTCAGCACCTGTTGAGAGTGACAAAGATCATAATAATAACAACAAGTTGTGGTTAAACCACCACCAATGTGGCCGACCCCGTCCAAACTATCCAACGCGAACAACAAAAAGGAATCACCATGCACAAGAAAACTCTGCTGGCTACCCTGATCTTCGGCCTGCTCGCGGGCCAAGCCGTTGCGGCTCCCTATCTGCCCCTTGCGACGGATCATCGAAACGGCCAGGAGCAAACCGCCAGCAACGCCTGGTTGGAAGTGGATCTGGGCGCCTTTGAACACAATATCCAGACCCTCAAGGATCGTCTCGGTGACAAAGGCCCGCAGATCTGCGCCATCATGAAGGCCGACGCTTATGGTCATGGCATCGACCTGCTGGTCCCCTCCGTGGTCAAGGCCAATATCCCCTGCATCGGCATCGCCAGCAACGAAGAGGCGCGCGTCGCCCGCGAGAAGGGCTTTACCGGCCGTCTGATGCGGGTGCGTGCTGCCACCCCGGATGAAGTAGAGCAGGCCCTGCCCTACAAGATGGAGGAGCTGATCGGCAGTCTGGTCAGTGCCCAGGGTATCGCCGATATCGCCCAGCGCCACCACACCACCATTCCGGTGCATATCGCGCTCAACTCCGCCGGCATGAGCCGCAACGGCATCGACCTGCGTCTGGCCGATGCCAAGCAGGATGCGCTGGCCATGCTCAAGCTAAAGGGGATCACCCCGGTCGGCATCATGACCCACTTCCCGGTTGAGGAGAAAGAGGACGTCAAGATGGGGCTGGCCCAGTTCAAACTGGACTCCCAGTGGCTACTGGAAGCGGGCAAGCTGGATCGCAGCAAGATCACCATCCACGCCGCCAACTCCTTCGCCACCCTGGCCGTGCCGGACGCCTACTTCGACATGGTGCGCCCGGGCGGCCTGCTCTACGGTGACTCCATCCCCTCCCACACCGAGTACAAGCGGGTGATGGCATTCAAGACCCAGGTCGCCTCGGTCAACCACTATGCCGCGGGCAACACCGTCGGTTATGACCGCACCTTTACTCTCAAGCGTGACTCCTGGCTCGCCAACCTGCCGCTGGGCTACTCCGATGGCTATCGCCGCGCCCTCAGCAACAAGGCCTATGTGCTGATCCAGGGTCAGAAGGTGCCGGTGGTCGGCAAGACCTCCATGAACACCATCATGGTGGACGTGACCGACCTGAAGGGTGTGAAACCCGGTGACGAGGTGGTGCTGTTTGGCCGTCAGGGTGACGCCGAAGTGAAACAGGCGGATCTGGAGGAGTACAACGGCGCCCTGCTGGCGGACATGTACACCATCTGGGGCTACACCAACCCCAAGAAGATCAAACGCTGATCACGCGATATGAAAAAGGGCTCCCGCGGGAGCCCTTGTTGTTATTGCTTCATTGTCTGCCGCGCTCAAGCGGCCTTTTTACGGGTCACAAACAGACTCAGCCCCATGGATGCCAGCAGGATCAACGCGACTACGCCCAGTGCTATGCCAGTCGGGATCTTGAAGATATCCAGCAGCAGCATCTTGACCCCGATAAACATCAGGATCAGCGCCAGACCGTATTTGAGCAGGGCGAAGCGATCAGCCACACCCGCCAGCAGGAAGTACATGGCACGCAGACCCATGATGGCGAAGATGTTGGAGGTCAGCACGATGAAGGGATCCGTGGTCACCGCGAAGATGGCCGGGATACTGTCCACCGCGAAGATGAGATCGCTCACCTCCACCAGCACCAGGATCAGCAGTAGCGGAGTGGCATAGCGCACACCGTCACGCCAGACGAAAAACTTCTCCCCTTCCAGGGTCTCGGTCACCTTGAAGCGACGGCGCATCCAGCCCAGCAGCGGATTGTTGGCCAAGTCCGGCTCCTTGTCGGCCGCCCACAGCATCTTGGCACCGGTCAGCAGCAGGAAAGCGCCGAACAGATAGAGGATCCAGTGGAACTGCTCGATGAGCCAGCTACCCGCGAACACCATACCGGCACGCATCACGATGGCACCCAGTACTCCATAGAGCAGCACCCGGCGCTGTAGCTCGGCCGGAATGGCAAAGTAACCGAACAGCATCAGCCAGACAAAGACGTTGTCCACTGCCAGCGCTTTCTCGATGAGGTAGCCGGTGAGGAACTCCAACCCCTTCTGATTGGCGATTTCACGACCCGCGCTGTGATCCAGCCAGAGCCAGATAGCCAGGTTGAAGAGCAGCGCCACGCTGACCCAGACGAGGGACCAGACACCCGCCTCTTTGAGGGACACCTTGTGTGACTTGCCGCCACCGACAAAGCGTATGTCTATCCATAACAGGACCAGCACTATGCTGAAGAAACCGGTCCACATCCACCATTCACCCATTTTCACTTCTCCCAAAAACGACAAAACCCACGACCGAGAGGCGTGGGTTTGCGTTTGGAGCAGATACACCTTGCCTCTCGGCAAGGTCTCACTTACAGCTGATTTACATCAACTGCCCGGCTGCCGGGTGCACTGCAGGATATGGGTGCACCGTAATGACGACAAACCGGCGGGAAGTTACTCCCCTTGTTGCGCGGATAGTAGCAGCGGTAAAAGATAACGCCAAGAGGCATCTTCACTACCGCCAGAAATAAATCGGGGCCCCATCAAGGAGCCCCGCAAGCAGATTCAACACAGCCCCATCAGAGCGGGTCGACCTTGAGGCAGGAGACCGCGTGATCGAAGTTCCCCTCCAGCACGGGGCGGGTCTTGGCGCACTCGGGGCCAGCCACCGGGCAGCGGGTGCGGAACACGCAGCCTGACGGCGGATTCATCGGCGATGGCAAATCCCCCTCCAGGATCTGGATCACCTTGTTGCGCTCCAGCTCAGGGTCCGGGATCGGCACCGCTGACATCAGCGCCTTGGTGTAGGGGTGCAACGGGTTGGCGAAGATCTCCTTGCGAGTCCCCAGCTCAACGGCGTTGCCCAGATACATCACCAGCACCCGATCGGAGATATGTTTGACCACCGACAGATCGTGGGCGATGAAGATGAGCGACAGCCCCATCTCCTTTTGCAGGGATTTGAGCAGGTTGACCACCTGCGCCTGAATGGATACGTCAAGCGCCGACACCGGCTCGTCGCAGATGATCATCTTGGGCTCGAGGATCAGCGCCCGGGCAATCCCGATCCGCTGGCACTGGCCGCCGGAGAACTCGTGCGGATAGCGGTTGACCAGGTTGGGCAACAACCCCACCTTGCTCATCATGGCGCGCACCTTCTCTTTCACCTCTTCCCGCGGCAGGTTGGGGTAGAAGGTGATGAGCGGCTCGGCAATGATGTCGCCGATGGTCATGCGCGGGTTCAGGGAGGCCAGCGGGTCCTGGAAGATCATCTGGATCTCTTTGCGCTTCTCGCGCAGGGCATTCTGATCGAGCTTGGTGAGATCGTCACCCAGCCACACCACCTTGCCATCGGTGGCCGGTACCAGACCGATGATGGCGCGGGCAAAGGTGGACTTGCCGCAGCCGGATTCCCCCACAACACCAAGAGTTTCACCCTCATAGAGACGCAAGGTCACGCCATCGACCGCCTTGAGATCAGACGGCTTGGCCCAGGGCCACGCCTTGCCACTCTTGATACTGAAGTGAACCTTGAGGTCAGACACTTCCAACAGCAATTTTTTGTCGGCACCCATTTAGTTGGCCCCCTTGTTGATGGCATCCGAAACCCAGTGACAGGCACGCTCTCGACCGTCGTTGAACGGGGTCAGAACTGGTGACTGCTGGCCGCAAATCTCGCTGACCCGGTGGCAACGCTCCTGGAAGGGGCAGCCGGTCGGCAGACGCAGCAGGTTGGGCGGATTGCCCGGGATGGTGGGCAGCACTTCCCCTTCGGTATCGAGGCGGGGAATGGCGCGCAGCAAGCCTTCGGTATAGGGGTGGCTCGGGCGATAGAAAATATCGTCTACCTTGCCGTACTCCATGGTACGACCGGCATACATCACCAGCACCTTGTTGCAGATACCGGCGACCACGCCAAGGTCGTGGGTGATCATGATGATGGCGGTGTTGAACTCGCGCTTGAGCTCGTTCATCAGGGTCATGATCTGGGCCTGCACGGTCACGTCGAGCGCGGTGGTCGGCTCGTCGGCGATCAGCAGTTGCGGCCGGCAGAGCAGCGCCATGGCGATCATCACCCGCTGACGCATACCGCCGGAGAACTCGTGGGGATACATCCCCATCCGCTTGCGTGCTTCAGGAATTTTGACCGCATCGAGCATCCGTACCGACTCTTCGAACGCTTCAGCCTTGCTGACGCCCTTATGCAACATCAGCACTTCCATCAGCTGATCCTGCACCTTCATGTAGGGGTTGAGCGAGGTCATGGGGTCCTGAAAGATCATGGCGATCTTCTCGGAGCGGATCTTGTTGAGCTTGGACTCCGGCAGGTTGAGGATCTCCTCACCCTGAAACTTGGCGGAACCGGTAATAATGCCGTTTTTGGCCAGCAGCCCCATGATGGCAAAGGCCGTCTGGGATTTGCCGGAGCCAGACTCGCCGACAATCCCCAAGGTTTCACCCGCAGAGAGAGAAAAGTTGAGGTCGTTGACCGCCACCACATTGCCGTCCGGGGTCTTGAACTCGACCCGCAGATCTTTCACATCCAGTAACTTCATATAAAAACTCCTTATCGATCTTTCGTGATGCTTTCCTGTCGATCCGATGCTCGATTAACGATCTTTCGGATCGAGGGCGTCACGCAGACCATCCCCGAGGAAGTTGAAGCAAAACAGGGTCACCACCATAAAGCAGGCGGGGAACAGCAGTTGCCAGATGGCCACTTCCATCGACTTGGAGCCTTCATCCAGCAGGGCACCCCAGCTGGTCATCGGTTCCTGAACTCCAAGGCCCAGGAAACTCAGGAAGGATTCAAACATGATCATCCCCGGCACCAGCAAGGTGGCGTAGACGGCCACGATACCGAGTACGTTCGGTACGATGTGACGGGTGATGATCTTCCACTTGGAGACGCCACAGACGTGGGCTGCCTCGATAAACTCCTTGCTCTTGAGGCTGAGAGTCTGGCCCCGCACGATACGCGCCATGTCGAGCCAGCTCACCGCCCCGATGGCGATAAAGATGAGCGCCAGATTGCGGCCAAAGAAGGTGACCAGCATGATGACGAAGAACATGAAGGGGAAAGCGTTGAGGATCTCCAGTACCCGCATCATCAGGCTGTCGACCCGCCCGCCGATAAAGCCGGAGGCCGCACCATACAGGGTGCCGATGATGACCGCCACCATGGCGCCCATGATGCCGACCATCAGGGAAATACGGCCACCCAGCAGGGTGCGCACGAACAGATCGCGCCCCAGGCTGTCGGTACCGAAGTAGTGACCCGCTTCCATATCCGGCGGCGACTGCATGGCGCCCCAGTCCGGATCGTCAAAGGTGTATTGGGACAAGTGGGGGCCAAAGATGACCGCCAGACCGATGATGGTCAGAATGATCAGGCTGGTCAGGGCCGCCTTGTTGCGCAGGAAACGGCGACGGGCATCCTTCCACAGGGAACGTCCCTCCACCACTTCCACTTTTTGCGCGAACGCCTCGACGGCATCGCGTTTTTCAGTTGAAACAACCATGATGAACTCCCGAATTAGTAACGGATCTTGGGATCGATAAAGGCGTAGAGAATATCGACCACAGCGTTAAAGGTGATGGTGAGGGCGCCGACCAGAATGGTCAGACCGAGTACCATGGAGTAATCACGGTTAAGGGCACCGTTGACGAACAGCTGACCGATCCCCGGCAGACCGAAGATGGTCTCGATCACCACGGAACCGGTGATGATGCCGACAAAGGCCGGGCCAAGATAGGAGACCACCGGCAGCATGGCCGGACGCAGCGCGTGTTTCAGGATGATGTGGCGCAGCGGCAAGCCCTTGGCACGGGCGGTACGGATGAAGTTGGAGTTCATGGTCTCGATCATGCTGCCCCGCATGATCCGCGAGATGGCTGAGATGTAGTACATCATCATGCCGAACACCGGCAGCACCATAAACTGGATGCCACCCCCCTGCCATCCACCGGCAGGGAACCAGCCAAGATGAATACTGAAGAACAGCACCAGCAAGGGCGCCAGCACAAAGCCCGGGATCACCACCCCGGCCATGGCCGACGACATCAGCAGATAATCGATGATGGTGTTCTGTTTCAGTGCCGCTATGGTGCCGAAGGTGACCCCCAGCAGCACGGCGAAGAAGAAGGCCGTGGTCCCGATCTTGGCGGAAACAGGCAGCGCCTGACTCACCAGATCATTGACGGTGAAATCCTTGTATTTGAAAGAGGGGCCCAAATCACCCTGCACCAGGTTGCCCAGGTAGGTGAGATATTGCATGCCAATGGGTTTGTCGAGCCCGTATTTGGCCTCGATATTGGCGATGACTTCGGGGGGCAGTGAACGCTCGCTGGTAAAGGGGTTACCGGGGGCGAAACGCATCATGAAGAAAGAGACGGTGATCAAGACCAGCAGAGTCGGGATCGCTTCCAATAGCCGTTTAAAAATGAATTTCAACATAGACATTTCCTGTCCTGTACTGCTTCCAAATGGTCGCGGTTGTAATAAAGGCCCGCCGTCCGGCGGGCCCTGCTTGTTATGCGACTTGTTGCTTTAAATCAGTGAGCAATGATGTACATATCTTTGCTGTAGAGGTTATCCAGCGGGTTAGCCGGGTAGCCACCCACATAGGATTTCACCATGCGCGGAGTAACGTATTGATAGATAGGGGCGATCGGCATGTCCTTGGCAAGGATGGCCTCAGCCTGGGCATAGATCTTGTTGCGGGCCACATCGTCAACCTGATCGCGAGACTCATCCATCAGCTTGTCATACTCCGGATTAGAGTACTTGCCGTCGTTGGTGCCGTGGGTGGTCTGCATCAGATCCAGCATGGAGGAGGCTTCGTTATAGTCAGCGTTCCAGCCGGCACGAGCTACTTCAAACTGCCCCTGTTTCTTGGTTTCCAAGTAAGTTTTCCACTCCTGGTTGACCAGGCTCACCTGCACACCCAGCTTCTTCCACATGGAGGCCACGGCCACGGCCACTTTCTTGTGGTTGTCGTCGGTGTTGTAGAGCAGTTCGAGCTTGAGCGGCTTGCTGGCATCGAAACCGGCTTCTTTCAACATGGCTTTCGCTTTGGTATCACGCTCGGCCTGGGTCATCTTCGACCAATCGGCGACTACTGGCTTGAAACCATCCACATAGTCTGGGGTCAGACCGTAAGCCGGAGTCTGGCCCTGACCCATTACCTTGTCGGCGATCACATCACGATCGATGGCGTAGGAGAGCGCAGTACGGACACGCACATCGTCAAACGGTTTGTGCTTGAAGTTGAATTGGTAATAGTAAGTGGACACCAAGCCGGTCACCTTCAGTTCATTCGGGTAATCCTTCTTGAGCTGCTTGAAACGTTCGATAGGTGTGGTGTAAGTCAGATCCACCTCCCCCGCCAGATAGCGGCTCAGATCGGCGTTGGTAGACTGGATCGGCAAATAGACCACTGTATTGATCACTGTCTTGCCGTCGTCCCAGTAATTTTTGTTGCGCTCAAGCTCTATCCGCTCGTTAACCACCCATTTCTTCAGCACATAGGCACCGTTGGATACCATGTTCTCCGGCTGGGTCCACTTGTCACCAAACTGCTCGACTACCTTTTTCGGTACCGGATAGGTGGTGGTGTGGGAGAGCATGCTGACGAAGTAAGGGATGGCTTTCTCAAGCTGCACTTCGAAGGTGTAGTCGTCAGTCGCCTTCACACCCAGCGTATCAGCGGGTTTCTTGCCAGCGATAATATCGGTGGCGTTGGCGATAGTCGGCATCTCCAGATACCAGGAGTAAGGAGAGGCGGTTTTCGGATCAACGGCACGCTGGAAAGCAAAAACGAAATCGTGGGCAGTGACCGGGTCACCGTTGGACCACTTGGCATCTTTGCGCAGATGGAAGACGTAGTGCTTGTTATCCTTGGTTTCCCAAGATTCTGCTACGCCAGGCAGTACTTCACCCTTGGGACCAGAAAGTACCAGACCCTCGAACAGGTCACGAAGAATATTGGATTCGACCGTTCCTTCGGTCTTGTGCGGGTCAAGGGTCGCAGGCTCGGAGCCGTTGCCTTTTACCAGTTGCTGGACTTCAGCCAGCTTGGTTCCCGCCGGGACATCGGCAGCCTGAGCCACATTGACGCCACCAAACAGTGCAGCCACCAGCAATGTGTTAATAATTGTTTTTTTATGAGTCATTTCCCTACTCCAACAAGAACATTCCATGCGTTTTTTAAAGTGACGGGGTTAAAACCCGCTCCCAGCATAATTCCCTGCCAATTCCGATAATGCAACAGATATTGTCAGGGTAATCGTCATTTTCTGGTCAAAAAACCAGCTGGCATGCGCTTTTTCAGTATTAAAACACCAGCAAAGCGCTCATTTTTCACACAAACGACCGATTCTAGAAAAGACCGTGCAAAAAGCAACCAATAAAAAGCCGGTCACGAGGACCGGCTTTCATAAAGCGGAGCTGGCTCACATCAGGCTGGGGAAAACCCCCTTGATGCCGGCCACCATGATCTCGATACCCAGCGACATCATGATAAGACCCATGATACGGGTCACCACGTTGATACCGGTGTTGCCCATGATCTTGAACAGCAGCGGGGCGGCGCGGAAGATGAGCCAGGAGCAGAAAGAGAAGACCACGACAACCACTGACATGCCGAGCAGCTGCTGCCAGTGGCTCTGGCTGGCATAGACAATCACCGAGGAGATAGCACCGGGGCCCGCCATCAGCGGCAGCGCCAACGGCACCACGGCGATAGACTCGCGCACCGCCAGTTCGCCCTTTTCCTGTTTGTTGTGCTTCACCTCGCCCAGCTTGCCCTGCAGCATCGACCAAGCAATCAGGGTAATCAGCGACCCACCGGCGATCCGGAACGATGCCAGCGAGATGCCAAACCCATCGAGGATCAGCTGCCCCATATACATGGAGACCAGCAGGATCACCATCACCGCGATATTGGCGGTGGTATTGGTTTTCATCCGCTCGGCCTGGGTATGGTGGCTGGTCAGGCTGACAAACACCGGCAACAAACCAAGCGGATTGATAATTGCGAACAAACCGACAAAAAACTTCAGATACAACGAGACGTCAATTGCTGCCATAGGCGCCTTCCAATAGAGTTTCGGGCCCAGCGGGCCAGTCCATTAATTTCGTGCGTAAATTTACATCATAGCCAGAGCGGGCACCAATCAAATAATCTCACCATTTTGAGGGTTTTTTAGTTAGTTCATCTAATGCATCCGCGCTAACTGGCATAAACCGATGCCAAAAGCCCTTTCTACCGCCCGACACGCGTTAGAAAAGTGAGCGCAAGCCTGCTTAATCATGACCAGAGAGTCCGACGGTGACTGACCGAATGACCAAGCGACTCGAGAGGATCCAGGCTTTGCCTTCCCACTATTTCAGGCCAGACATTACTTCATTGACTCGGCAAGAGAGCCACAATGCAAAAACCGGGAAAGGGGGCAGAAATAGCCCCCTTGGGGAATAAAGCGGATTAGTCATGGATTAAAACAACAATCATTTTTGCAACAAACGCTGGAATAAAGTGCGTTTGTCGGTGATTTTGAAACCAATTCACTCATATTTGCTAACCTATACCGCCAAAATAGCTCTGTAATACTATGGCCTAGTGCAATTAACCACTTGATAAATGTGGTTTATTGCTCTGCATTAACAAGTCTCTCACCTTTCCCTTTGATGCACATTCCGATAACATCAGTCAAACAAGGATTGTGAAATAAAATTTCTTTTGTTCTTTTGTTACACATGATCCAGATCAAGTTTTTCTGAGTCAGCCCCGCTCTATAATCGACTCAGAAAGCGATTTAGTAAGGCATGTGAAAAAGCTGTTGCAACGATACCGTCTTGACAGGGCGACTATAATTGCCGGGCATTGCCAACGTCTTACTAAACAGTTTTCAAATAATCAGGAGATAAACATGGCAGTAACCAATTTGGCTGAACTGGATGCACTGGTCGCCCGCGTTAAGGAAGCCCAGCGTGAATTCGCCAGCTTCTCTCAAGAGCAGGTAGACAAGATCTTCCGTGCCGCCGCCCTGGCCGCCAACAACGCCCGTATCCCCCTGGCCCAGATGGCCGTGGAAGAATCCGGTATGGGTATCATCGAAGACAAGGTTATCAAGAACCACTTCGCCTCCGAATACATCTACAACAAGTACAAAGACGAGAAGACCTGCGGCATTCTGAGCGAAGATGATCAGATGGGTACCATCACCATCGCCGAGCCGGTAGGTATCATCTGTGGTATCGTTCCGACCACCAACCCGACCTCTACTGCGATCTTCAAATCCATGATCGCGCTCAAGACCCGCAACGCCATTATCTTCTCCCCGCACCCCCGCGCCAAAAACTCCACCAATACCGCAGCCAAGCTGGTACTGGATGCAGCTGTTGCCGCTGGTGCACCGAAAGACATCATCGGCTGGATCGACCAACCGTCCGTTGAGCTCTCTAACGCCCTGATGAAGCACGAAGACATCAACCTGATCCTGGCCACCGGTGGCCCGGGCATGGTGAAAGCAGCCTACTCTTCCGGTAAGCCTGCGATCGGTGTAGGTGCTGGTAACGTGCCTATCGTTATCGACGAAACCGCCGACGTGAAGCGTGCCGTTGCCTCCATCCTGATGTCCAAGACTTTCGATAACGGCGTGGTCTGTGCTTCCGAGCAGGCGGTCATCGTTGTTGATGCCATCTACGACCAGGTTAAAGAGCGCTTTGCATCCCACAAGGGCCATGTGCTCTCCAAAGAAGATGCTGACAAGGTACGTAAAGTCATCCTGATCAACGGTGCCCTGAACGCCAACATCGTTGGCCAGCCAGCCACCAAGATTGCCGAGATGGCAGGCGTGACTGTACCGGCTGATACCAAGATCCTGATCGGTGAAGGCGTCAAGCTGTGTGCAGAAGATGAGTTTGCTCACGAGAAATTGTCCCCGCTGCTCGGTATGTTCCGTGCAAGCAGCTTCGAAAACGCCGTTGATATGGCCTGTGACATGGTCAACATCGGTGGTATCGGCCACACCTCAGGTCTGTACACCGACCAGGACCGCAACGCTGACCGCATCAAGTACTTCGGCGACAAGATGAAGACCGCGCGTATCCTGATCAACACTCCGTCTACCCAAGGCGGTATCGGTGACCTGTACAACTTCGCAATGGCTCCGTCCCTGACCCTGGGTTGCGGCTCCTGGAGCGGTAACTCCATCTCCGAAAACGTGGGTCCGAAGCACCTGATCAACAAGAAGACAGTCGCAAAACGGGCAGAAAACATGCTGTGGCACAAACTTCCGAAATCCATCTACTTCCGTCGTGGTTCCCTGCCGATCGCTCTGAGCGACCTGGAAGGTAAAAAGCGTGCCATGGTCGTGACCGACCGCTTCCTGTTCAACAACGGCTACGCCGATGAACTGGTCAGCCTGCTGAAAGCACAGAATATGGAAGTGGAAGTGTTCTACGAAGTAGAAGCTGACCCGACCTTGGCTGTGGTTCGCAAGGGTGCCGAGATGGCCAACTCCTTCAAACCGGACGTTATCCTGGCGCTGGGCGGTGGTTCACCGATGGATGCTGCCAAGATCATGTGGGTGATGTACGAGCACCCGAACACTGCGTTCGAAGATCTGGCCATGCGCTTCATGGATATCCGCAAGCGTATCTACAAGTTCCCGAAAATGGGCGTGAAGGCCGAACTGGTCTGTATCACCACCACTTCCGGTACCGGCTCTGAAGTCACTCCGTTTGCAGTAGTAACCGATGAAGTGTCTGGTCAGAAGTATCCGCTGGCTGACTACGAGCTGACCCCGAACATGGCCATCGTTGATGCCAACCTGGTCATGGGTATGCCGAAGTCCCTGTGTGCCTTCGGTGGTATCGATGCCGTGACTCACGCCATGGAAGCCTATGTTTCCGTACTGGCTAACGAGTACTCCGACGGCCAGGCGCTGCAAGCCCTGAAAATGCTGAAAGAGTACCTGCCGTCCAGCTACCAGAACGGTGCCAACGACCCGATCGCTCGTGAGAAGGTGCACAATGCTGCCACCATCGCCGGTATCGCGTTCGCCAACGCCTTCCTGGGTGTGTGCCACTCCATGGCTCACAAACTGGGTGCCGAGTTCCACATTCCGCACGGTCTGGCTAACGCCCTGCTGATCAGCAACGTCATCCGCTACAACGCGAACGACAACCCGACCAAGCAGACTGCGTTCTCCCAGTACGACCGTCCGCAGGCTCGTCGTCGTTACGCCGAAGTCGCTGACCACCTGGGTCTGACTGCTGCCGGTGACCGCACCGCCGCCAAGATCGAGAAGCTGCTGACTTGGCTGGACGAGCTGAAGGCGACCTTGGGTATCCCGGCCTCTATCCGCGAAGCTGGCGTGACTGAAGCTGACTTCCTGGCCAAGGTTGACCAGCTGGCTATCGAAGCTTTCGATGACCAGTGCACCGGCGCCAACCCGCGCTACCCGCTGATCAGCGAGCTGAAGCAGGTTCTGCTGGACTCCTACTACGGTCGTCCGTTCACCGAAGCCGCTCCGGTAACTGCTGCCCCGGTTGAAGCCAAGGTTGAAGGCAAGAAGAAATCCAAGGCCTGATAACCAGTCCTGAGATAACAAGCCCGCGCACTGCGCGGGCTTTTTTTATCTGCCACTTATCACAGAGCTCCTCACTCCAGCCGATTGCGGTAGTGCAGCGCCTAACTTCCCAACCAACCAACCAACTCGCCCCAGCCAATCCGCTATCAACATCCCAACCTGTCACTCTGTATTGATGGGCACCTGTGATAACAAGAGCACGCCCCATCACCTCCTATCCCCTACCCCCAACGAATTACCCTGACGGCAGATGTGAGCAGTCAACGCCATCTCAAGAGCTAAAGGTGTGATAAACAAGATAAGCAGAGCCTCGCTAACGCAACGCAGCAGAACTGCCGACTGGCGTACGTACAGGGCCAACCGACTGGCATGAATAGAGCAATGATAATGCGCAGAGAAAGCGGGAAAGACTGTCAGTGAAGAGAGTTGCAGCACCAGTTGCGCAACCGACACATCAGCAGTTGCCACGATGCAAAGATAAAAAAATGGCAGCCATCAGGCTGCCATCGGGAGAGCACAATTCAGCGATCAGAGGGTCGCAGCGACTTCATCGGAGATGGAGCCGTTATGGTAAACCTCTTGCACGTCGTCCAGATCTTCCAGCATGTCGATCAGACGCATCAGCTTGGGTGCAGTCTCTGCATCCAGCTCCGCTTCGGTGGAGGGGATCATGGTCACTTCGGCGCTCTGGGCCTTGAAGCCGGCAGCTTCCAGACCATCCAGCACGGTACCGAAGTCGTTCGGGGTGGTGTACACCTCGATGGTGCCATCCTCTTCGGTGACCACGTCATCGGCGCCCGCTTCCAGCGCGGCATCCATCAGGGCATCTTCGTCTACGCCCACGAAAGTCAGCAGACCTTTCTTGCTGAACAGATAGGCAACGGAGCCGTCGGTGCCCAGGTTGCCACCGCACTTGCTGAAGGCGTGACGCACTTCGGCTACGGTACGGTTACGGTTATCGGTCAGGCACTCTACCATCACGGCAGAGCCAGCCGGGCCGTAACCTTCGTATACGATGGTCTCGAGCTGTTCGCCATCGCCACCACCGGCGCCACGCTGAATGGCACGGTTGATGGTGTCGCGGGTCATGTTGTTGGTCAGGGCGGCAGTCACCGCAGCACGCAGACGCGGGTTGTTGGCCGGATCGGCATCACCCAGACGCGCGGAGGTAGTGATTTCGCGGATCAGTTTGGTGAAGATCTTGCCACGCTTGGCGTCCTGAGCGGCCTTGCGGTGTTTGATGTTGGCCCATTTACTGTGACCTGCCATAGAGACTCTCCGTTATTTTTTAAATGTCAGTAACACTGATCATGACTAACCCAAGGGAAACACAGAGGCCGCACGGCGGCGGCCTCCGGTGCCGGTATCGGCTTACTCGTCGCCCTTGACGGTGGTTGCAATCGCCAGCTCACCCAGTTGGGCGGCGTTGGCAAGGCTGGGGGCGTCTGTCATCAGACAGGCGGCCGCGGTCGTTTTCGGGAAGGCGATGACATCCCGAATGTTTTCGGTGCCGGTCAGCAGCATGCTGAGACGGTCCAGACCGAAGGCCAGACCGGCGTGCGGCGGGGTGCCGTACTTCAGCGCATCCAGCAGGAAGCCGAATTTCAGGCGCTGCTCGGCCGGGGTGATACCCAGGATATCGAACACGGTGGATTGCATCTCGCTGTTGTGGATACGGACAGAGCCGCCACCCACTTCGTAGCCGTTGATCACCATGTCGTAGGCGTTGGCGTAAGCACCAACAGGGTTGGCTTTCAGCTCGGCCGGGCTCATGTTGCTCGGCGCGGTGAACGGGTGGTGCATGGCGGCCAGACCACCTTCACCATCTTCCTCGAACATCGGGAAGTCGATGACCCACAGCGGTTTCCAGCTGTTCTCCAGCAGGCCCAGATCGCGACCCACTTTCAGACGCAGGGCACCCATGGCATCGCAGACCACTTTCTTGCTGTCAGCGCCAAAGAAGATGATGTCGCCGTCGGCTGCGCCGGTACGAGCCAGGATCTCGCGCACGATGGCGTCAGAGAGGAACTTGGCAACCGGAGACTGCACGCCTTCGATACCATTGGCGGCTTCGTTGACCTTCATCCAGGCCAGGCCCTTGGCACCGTAGATGCCGACAAACTTGGTGTATTCGTCGATCTGCTTGCGAGAGAGCTCGGCACCGCCCGGGACTTTCAGGGCAGCCACACGGCCTTTCGGATCGTTGGCGGGGCCCGCGAACACGGCGAACTCGACAGCAGTCAGCAGATCAGCCACATCAACCAGCTCCATTGGCAGACGCAGGTCCGGCTTGTCGGAGCCGTAGCGACGCATGGCTTCGTCAAAGGTCATGATCGGGAAGTCGCCCAGATCCACGTTCAGGATGTGCAGCCACAGTTTGCGGATCATCTCTTCCATCACTTCACGCACCTGCGGCGCGGTCATGAAGGAGGTCTCCACGTCGATCTGGGTGAATTCCGGCTGGCGGTCGGCACGCAGGTCTTCGTCACGGAAGCACTTGACGATCTGGTAGTAGCGATCGAAGCCGGACATCATCAGCAACTGCTTGAACAGCTGGGGTGATTGCGGCAGAGCGTAGAACTTGCCCTTGTGCACGCGGCTCGGCACCAGATAGTCACGGGCACCTTCCGGGGTGGCCTTGGTCAGCATCGGGGTCTCGATATCGAGGAAGCCGTGCTCGTCCATGAAGCGGCGTACGAAGGCGCTGGCCTTGGCACGGGTCTTCAGGTACTTGGCCATCTCGGGACGACGCAGATCCAGGTAGCGATACTTGAGGCTGATCTCTTCGCTGTTGACCTGATTGAAGTCCAGCGGCAGCGGCTCGGCACGGTTGATGATGTTGAGCTCGTGGGCGAACACTTCGATGGCGCCAGTGGCCATATCGCTGTTGCGCTGGGACTCGGGACGGGTGCGCACCACGCCGGTCACCTGGATGCAGAACTCGCCGCGCAGCTCGGAGGCCAGGGCGAACGCATCCGGCTTGTCCGGATCGAAGAACACCTGAACGATCCCTTCCCGGTCGCGCATATCGATAAAGATCAGACCGCCGAGATCACGACGACGATGAACCCAACCGCACAATGTAATGGTCTGCCCAGCATGGGCCTCATTGACCTGTCCGCAATAGATAGAGCGCATGGACTTCTTCCTTCGAAATTGTAGAGAGACGGTTAACCTTGGGCCGCCGGGCACGACTGGCAAGCACCGTCTGTCTCACAGCTGGCCAGATTCTTTTTCTTACCCGGTTTGAAATCAGTCTCGTACCATCCGGTTCCCTTGAGCCGGAAGCCTGCCGCCGATATCAGCTTGACCAGATTCGGCTTGCTACAGGCCGGACAGTCGGTCAGGGGGGCATCGGAAAGCTTTTGCAGTTTTGCCAATTCATGGCCACAGACGTCGCAACGATATTCGTAGATAGGCATGGGTCACAAGAAATTGAAAAACAAAAGGGCTGGCATTATAGAGGAAAACCCCCTTTTGGGTAAAATGGCCAGCAGCCTCCTTTCGCCAGTTTTTTGCACTCGATGGCAAAAAGCGGGCAAAAAATCGGCACGAATGCACCAAGAGCGAAGAGAATAGCCATCATGAGCCTCTATTTGGGCCTGCCACAGTGGTCCCACCCCAGCTGGCCCGGCCAGTTGCTGGGCCTTGGCGCCAAGCCTGCCGAACACCTCGCCCACTACGCCACCGTGTTCAATTCGGTGGAGGGCAATACCACCTTCTACGCCCTGCCGACCCCCGATACGGTACAGCGCTGGGCCGATGCGGTGCCCGATCACTTTCGTTTCAACTTCAAGTTTCCGCAAACCATCAGCCACCAGAGCGATCTGGTGAGCGCAGACAAACAGGTTGCCGACTTTATTCGCCTGCTCGCCCCGCTGCACGACAAGCTGGGGCTGCTCACCCTGCAGCTGCCCGCCCGTTTCGGGCCAGAGGGGCTGGCCAGACTGGCGGCCTTTATCGAGCGGCTGCCACGGGCGTTTTGCTACGCCCTCGAGGTGCGTCACCCCGACTTTTTCGCCAAGGGGGAGGCCGAGCGGGCCTTGAACCGGCTGCTGATGGAACAGGGAGTGAACCGGGTGATGCTCGACAGCCGGCCACTCTTCTCGGTGCCAGCAACCACGCCAGCCCTTGTCGATGCCCAAGGCAAGAAGCCACGCCTGCCGGTACATCTGCTGGCCACCGCCAACGCCCCCATGGTGCGCTTTATCGGCCTGCCGGATCCGGCGGCCAATCACCCCTTCCTGCCCAGCTGGCTCCCCCACTGGCGCCAGTGGCTTTCCGAGGGCAAGGATCTCTACCTCTATATACATACTGCCGACAACGCCCAGGCACCTGAGCTGGCCCGCCAGATCACCCGCTTGCTGGAGCAGGAGATGGCCCCCTGGCCAGGGGAAAACGATCGCGCACGGCAGGGAGTGCTGCGCTTTTAGCCAACCCATTCTGCGGCCATCGTTTCGCTGCAAAAAAAGTGCTTTTTTGTGGCGTGGCAAGCCCTGGCGTCAAGACAAACGGCCATCAATCCTCTACACTACCGCCCCAAGTAAGGGTCCGGAACATGGCCCGTACGAACAGGACAGGTCCAAAGGATTTCACGACCAGCCACCCCGTTCGTAAACAGGTGATAAATCTACTCTGATGGGTGTCACCCAACGACTCAATTGAACAATACAGCCGGGTGATGTCCCGACTGTCAGGTTGCGCCAGCATGCATACCAAAGATCAAATTTTTGCCGCCCCGATCGCCCGATTGGGAGACTTCTGTTTTGACGAACAGGTCGTCGACGTTTTTCCCGATATGATCCAGCGCTCGGTGCCGGGTTACAGCAACATCATCTCTGCCATCGGCATGATGGCCGCCCGCTACGCCCAACCCGAGAGCCGACTCTATGATCTCGGCTGCTCACTGGGCGCCGCGACCCAGGCGATGCGTCGCCATGTCAGCCAGCCCGGCTGCCGCATCACCGCGGTGGATCTCTCCCATCCGATGATTGAGCGTGCCCGCGCCCACCTCTCCGGTTTCAAATCCGAGGTGCCGGTGGAGCTGGTAGAGGCGGATATCTGCGACATCGAGATCGAGAACGCCTCCGTGGTGGTGCTCAATTTCACCCTGCAATTTGTCGAGCCAGAGAAACGGGCCGCCCTGATCCAGCGCATTCACGATGGGCTGCGCCCGGGCGGGATCCTGATCCTGAGCGAAAAGTTCCGCTTCGAAGATGAACCGGTCAACGAGCTGCTCATCGATCTGCACCTCGACTTCAAGCGTGCCAATGGCTACAGCGAGCTGGAGATCAGCCAGAAACGCACCGCCCTTGAGAACGTGATGCGCACCGACAGCCTGCCGGTGCATCAGGCTCGCCTACGGGACGCCGGTTTCGTCCATCAGGATCTCTGGTTCCAGTGCTTTAACTTCGGCTCCATGATTGCCATCAAATCCAGCGACGCCCAGCCATGATCGACTTTGCCAATTTCTATCAACTGATTGCCAAAAACCGGCTGAGCCACTGGCTGCATACCCTGCCCGCCCAGCTGCACGCCTGGCAACATGACAACCAGCATGGCGACCTGCCGCGCTGGAACCGCGCCCTCAACAAGCTACCGGTGGTCTCCCCCGGCAACATCGAGCTGAAAAGCCGGGTCGAGATTGGCTCGGCCGAGAGCCTTGGCGAAGGTGAACGCAAGAAGGTCGAGAGCCTGCTGCGCCACTTCATGCCCTGGCGCAAGGGGCCGTTCACGGTGCACGGTATCCATATCGACACCGAGTGGCGCTCGGACTGGAAGTGGGATCGGGTGCTGCCCCATATCAGCCCGCTCGAAGGGCGTTACGTGCTGGATGTGGGTTGCGGCAGCGGTTACCACCTCTGGCGCATGGTGGGTGAAGGGGCCAAGCTGGCGGTCGGCATCGACCCTAGCCCGCTGTTCCTCTGCCAGTTCGAGGCCATTCGCCACTTCGCGGGCAATGATCAGCGCGCCCACCTGTTGCCGCTCGGTATTCAGGAGCTGCCGGAGCTGCGTGCCTTTGACACCGTCTTCTCCATGGGGGTGCTCTATCACCGCAAATCCCCCATCGAGCACATCGAGCAGCTGCGCAATCAATTGAAAGATGATGGCGAGCTGGTGCTGGAGACGCTAGTGATTGATGGCGGGGTCAACGACGTGCTGATACCCACCGATCGTTACGGCAAGATGCGCAACGTCTGGTTTATTCCCTCAAGCCGCGCCCTCAAGCTGTGGGTCGAGCGCTGCGGCTTCACCGACGTGCGGATAGTAGACGAGAATATGACCAGCACCGACGAACAGCGTCGTACCGACTGGATGATTAATGAATCCCTGAGTGACTATCTGGATCCAGACAATCCGGCACTCACGGTAGAAGGACACCCGGCGCCGAAACGTGCCGTACTGATTGCCCGCAAGGCCAAAGACTAGCCGATGGCGATTCAGGAAGTTACACTGACCCAATTCCAGGAAGCACAGTTAAATGAATGACATGAAAAGCAAATTAAAAGGAATGACCCTGCTCTCCCTGCTTAGTCTCGGCGGGTGTGTCAATATGGAAAAAGCGCCTCAGGTCCCTGCTCTGACGCTGGCCGAGCTTCGTAGCGAGCTGAGCCAGAGCGAGCAGCGCCTGCAAACATCCATGGAACAGCAACAGAAGCAGTATGTGCAGCAACAGCACCTGCTGGTTCAGCTCAACACAGATGTCACCAATATGAAAGAGTCCGTCAAGCAAGTAGACCACAAGCTCGCCACCCTCCCCTCCGAGCCGCCCAAGCCGATGGCCATCCCCACCGAGAAGTGCCCGGCCCCCAATCAGGGCCACACCATCGATGGCAAGCTGATGGTCGGTGAAGCGGAGTGGATCTGGGTTGATGCCGCCAACGACGCCTTCCAGGCGCGGGTCGATACCGGTGCGACCACCTCCTCCATCAGTGCCCAGGAGATCACCATTTTCGAACGCAATGGCAAAAACTGGGTGCGCTTCTTCCTGAGTCATCAGGATGTGGATGACAAGATCCAGATCGAAGCGCCGCTGGTACGCCATGTGCGGGTGCGTCAGGCCTCTGCCGACGATCTCGACCGCCGTCCGGTGGTCCGTCTGGCGGTACGGATTGGCGACATGACCGAGAAAGCCGAATTTACCCTGAAGGACCGCAGCGACATGACCTTCCCGGTGCTGCTGGGTCGCGAATTTTTGAAAGACATCGCCGTGGTTGATGTGGCCCGCGAATATATCCAACCCAAACCCAAGCTCAAGGATGTGAAATAATCCATGGTTTCCCGTAAGCCGTTCTATTTGCTGGTAGCCCTGCTGTACATTGTCGGCCTGGGGATGACGATCTATCACCATATCGCGTTGGATGTGCCGCTGACGCCCGGTGAAAAGCGCCAGATCTGGTCCATCGAAGCCAAGCTGGAGTTTGAGGCGACCGGTGAGCCGGTGATCGCCTCCCTGGCCATTCCGGGCACCCAGCCCGGTTTCACCCTGATGAACGAGAACGCCGCCAGCCCCGGCTACGGCCTCTCCTTTGTCGAGAAAGATGGCGATGCCCGCGCCGAGTGGTCCATCCGCACCGCCTCCGGCCGTCAGGAGCTCTACTACCGCGTCGACATGATGGCAGATGCCCATGCCAAACCGGCCGCCAATCCGCAGCCGCCTGCCATCGAGAAGCAGATCGAGAGTGAGCCTTATGCCACCGCGATGAAGCAGATCCTCGAGCGGGCCCAGGAGCGCTCTGCCGACGGCTACACCCTGACTCGCGAGATCATCAAGGAGATCGAGAAGCAGGAGCAGAACGCCGAGCTGCTGAAAAAGCACAAGAGCCGTGCCAACCTGATCGCCGAGCTGCTCAACAATGCTGACGTCCCCACCCGCGTGGTGCATGCTCTGAATCTGGAAGATGGCCGCCGTCGTCAGGAGCTGGTGGATTACCTGCAGGTATTCAACAGCCCGACCGACTACAAGCTGTTCAACCCGCAAACCGGTGAACAGGGCCGTCCGGCCAACCTGCTGCTGTGGGAGTACAACTCCGGCGCCCTGCTGGATGTGACCGGTGGTCACAACTCCCGTGTCAGCTTCTCGATGATCGAGCAGGAGCAGCCGGTCAGCGTGGCGCTGGCCCAGAAGTTTGAAAAATCAGAGATGATGAACTTCTCTATCCACAGCCTGCCGCTGGAAGAGCAGACCCTGTTCAAGGGCTTGCTGCTGATCCCGATCGGCGTGCTGATGGTGGTGTTCTTGCGCGTGATTGTCGGCATCAAGACCTCCGGTACCTTTATGCCGGTGCTGATCGCCGTCGCCTTTATCCAGACCCAGCTGATCACCGGTCTCATCGGCTTCCTGCTGATCGTCGGCACCGGTCTCATCATCCGCTCCTATCTATCTCGGCTTAACCTGCTGCTGGTCGCCCGAATATCGGCAATCATCATCATGGTTATCTCGATGATCGGTATCTTCTCCGCGTTCGCCTTCAAGCTGGGGCTGACCGACGGTATGAAGATCACCTTCTTCCCGATGATCATCCTCTCCTGGACCATCGAGCGGATGTCCATCCTGTGGGAAGAAGAGGGCCCGAAAGAGGTGTTCCGTCAGGGCGGTGGCTCCCTGCTGGTGGCCATCATCGCCTATCTGGCCATGGACAACGAACTGATCCGTCACCTCACGTTCAACTTCCTCGGCCTGCAGCTGGTACTGATGGCGACCGTGTTGTTGATGGGTAACTACACCGGCTACAAGCTGAGTGAGCTGAAGCGCTTCAAGCCGCTGGTGGACGAGATCAAGTCTGGCGCCACCCCGGGTAAGGACAAGTAACAGATGTGGTTCTGGGAAAAGTACACTACTCCGTGGAGCCTGTCGCAGGCAGGCATCCTCGGTATGAACAAGCGCAACCACTCCTACATCAGCCGCTACAATCCGCGCAGCCTCTATCCGCTGGTGGATGACAAGCTGCAGACCAAGCAAATTGCGCTGGATGCAGGCGTGACGGTGCCTGAGCTGATCGGCACCATCCGTGCCCAGCACGATGTAGGTCGCATCACCGAGCTGGTAAAAGATTGGCCGGGCTTCTGCATCAAGCCGGCCCGTGGCTCTGGCGGCAAGGGGATCCTGGTGATCCTCCGTCAGGAAGATGGTCTCTTCTACAAACCCAACGGCAGCGCCTGCAACGGCCAGGATCTGGAGCGCCATGTCTCCAACATTCTGGCGGGGCTCTATTCGCTTGGTGGCAAGCCAGACGTAGCGCTGGTCGAAGGCCTTATCAACTTCGATGACGTATTCGACGGCTACTCGTTCGAAGGGGTGCCCGATGCCCGGGTGATCATCTTCAAAGGCTTCCCGGTGATGGCGATGATGCGCCTCTCCACCTCGGCCTCCGATGGCAAGGCGAACCTGCACCAGGGCGCCGTTGGGGTGGGTCTGTGCCTGCGTACCGGCCGCGCGCTGCGGGCGGTGCAGTTTGGCAATCCGCTGCGACACCACCCGGATACCGGCCTCGACCTCTATGAGCTCAAGGTACCCCACTGGGATACCCTGCTCACCCTGGCCGCCTCCTGTTACGAGATGTCTGGTCTGGGCTACATCGGTACCGACATGGTGCTGGACAAGTTCCGCGGCCCCATGCTGCTGGAGCTCAACGCCCGCCCGGGTCTGGCCATTCAAATCGCCAACGGTCGTGGCCTGGTGCCCAACCTCAAGACCATCGAGAAGCTGGGACAGGTCAAGATGAGCGTGGCGCAGCGGGTCAACTTTGCCAAAGAACACTTCGGTATCTTTGACGAGTAGTCCCGCCCCCCATGTCAAAAGCGCGCCAAAGGGCGCGCTTTTTTATGACTGCCGTTTATCGGCGCGCTGCCGGCAACGACAATCCTGCCGAGCAATGGGACAGAACCAGACAGCCAAACAACGGCCATAAAAAAACCGATGCCTGGGCATCGGTTTTTCACTATCCGGCACGCAGACCCGATTACAGGGAAGCGGCGTTCTCGGACAGATACTTGGCAACGCCATCCGGGGAGGCGGTCATGCCTTTCTTGCCTTTCTCCCACTGAGCCGGGCACACTTCGCCGTGCTCTTCGTGGAACTGCAGGGCATCCACCATGCGCAGCATCTCGTCGATGTTGCGACCCAGCGGCAGATCGTTGACTACCTGGTGACGAACAACACCGTTTTTGTCGATCAGGAAGGAGCCACGGAACGCCACACCGGCTTCCGGGTGCTCGACATCATAGGCTTTGCAGATCTCGTGCTTGATGTCGGCCACCAAGGGGTACTTGACTGGGCCGATGCCGCCGTCTTCGATCTTGGTGTTGCGCCAGGCGTTGTGAGAGAACTCGGAATCGATGGAAACACCGATCACTTCCACGCCACGCTTGTTGAACTCTTCCAGACGGTGATCGAAGGCAATCAGCTCGGACGGGCAGACGAAGGTGAAGTCGAGCGGATAGAAGAACAGGACGGCTGCCTTGCCTTTGATGTGGGATGAGAGGGTGAACGAATCAACGATCTCGCCATTACCCAGAACGGCTGCGGCGGTAAAATCGGGTGCGGGACGGCCTACCAATACCATATTCAATTCCTCTTTAAGTGAAGTGAACAATCCAGTCAGGATTGGGCTACCAAGAGCCTAGTCCGTCTAATTCAAGCGACAAACTATAGACCCGGTGGTAGATTAGTTAAATCAAATTAAATAGATAGCATTAATCGGATTTTCCTATGCAACGTTGGCCCAGCCTCAAACAGCTGCAATATCTGGTCGCTCTCGACGAGCACAAGAACTTCAACCGCGCCGCCAAGGCCTGTCATGTCAGCCAGTCGACCTTGAGTACCGGGATCCAGACGCTGGAAGAGATGATGAACCTGCAACTGGTGGAGCGGGACCACAAGAGCTTCATTATGACCCCGGTCGGCATGGAAATCGTCGAGCGCGCTCGCAATTTGCTCTCCGATGCGCGAGATATGATGGAACTAGGTCAACACCAGGGTGGTGTGATGCAGGGGACCGTGCGTCTGGGCTGTATTCCCACCATCGCCCCCTTCCTGCTCAGCAAACTGCTGAAAGTATGCAGCAAAACCTATCCTGACCTCGAATTGTTACTGCGGGAAGACACCACCAGCAATCTGCTCAAGCAGCTGGAACAAGGTCAGCTCGACTTGCTGATCCTCGCTCTCCCCATCGAGATCGGTGGTTTTCACTGCAAGACCGTCGGCCAGGATCCGTTCCACATGGTGATGCCCGCCAGCATGGCGGCCGGTCTACACACCCCGTTCGACTACAAGGAGCTGCCAAACCAGAGCATCTTCCTGCTGGAGCGGGAGCACTGCCTCACCGAGCACGCAGTGAGCGCTTGCCGTCTGCGGGACAAGAGCAAGATCAATCCCTTTGCCGCCACCAGCCTGCACACTCTGGTGCAGATGGTCGAGGCGGGACTTGGCACTACCTTCCTGCCTCAGATGGCCATCGACGCCGGCATTCTTGCCAATTCGGATCTGGTCGCCATTCCCCTGCCGGGGGAAAAATCCTATCGCGAGATCGGCATGGTTTGGCGTCCCAGTACCACCCGGGTGCAAACCTTCTATAAGCTGGCCGAATTGCTTACCCCACTGATCAATCCCGCCCACTGACCCCGAATGCCAGCCGCAGGCTGGCGTTTTTCGCTCACTTGCCGCATTTTCTCCTTTCGGGACTAGGTATCAAGCCAGATCCCTGTTTATGATGGAAAAGTTGTCACGCCACTGGCGGCCGTCACCATATTCTGTCCGGGGTGGCGGTTAACAGACGTCTCTATTGGTAGACCCCGTTGTGGAGAGCTCTCCGATGTACCGCAAGCTGATGCTATCCCTGCTGACCCTGCTGCTGGCCGCCTGCTCCAGCACGCCAGAGCCACCGCCGCCCCGCCAGCAGAGCAGTGCCTTTGACGGTTTCTACCAGCAGTGGCGTGGCGTCCCCTACCGGATGGGCGGCACCAACCGCGCCGGACTCGACTGCTCCGCCTTCACCCAGCTCGCCTACAATCAGGTGCTGGGAGTCAACTTGCCAAGAACCACCGAATCCCAGGCCAGTATCGGCAAACCGGTGGATCGCTACCGGCTGCAACACGGGGATCTGGTCTTCTTCAAAACCGGCTGGCAGCAGTACCATGTGGGGGTCTATACCGGTGCCGGCGAGTTTATCCACGCCTCCACGAGCAAGGGTGTAATCCGTTCGAGACTCGACAATGTCTACTGGAACAGCCGCTATTGGCAAGCCCGTCGGGTAACCCAGTAAAGGTTCAAACACCTGCCCGTTATACTGCTGGACTCCGTCAATCCCGGTCGCCAGGTCGAGATAATCCCCTGCACTGAAAACTCAATTGGCCCCAAAACCTGCCTTTCATACCATTTTGTGATAAGATGGTGGCCAATTTTTAGCACTTTCGCGCTTTTCTCATACGCTATCTGTCCTGATTGACAATAAGCGAAGCAGCGAAAGTGGCTGTGACAGCACTGCCGGACGGGTGGCTCACAGCAGCAGTATCAAGGGTTAAATAGATAAGGAGATCATCCAATGAAACAGTATCAAAACTGGCTGGGGCAATACCTGATGAGTCGCCGTGACGGCGACCACGCCATGGCATGCGAGATGGCGAGTTCCATCTGCGAGTTCTGGCAACAACAGGGAGATGAAACCGAACTGGACAAGTGGCAGCAGATTTACCAGAACCATCTGGAAAAGACCACCTGATCCCGACCGTCACCTTGCTGCCAGCCATCTGTTGGCAGCAAGGCTGCCCCCTATTGCTTCGCGCATAGCAAGTTCCCGCATAACGCCCTTTTGCATGCCCCCTCTACCATTTCTTGAGTCCATGACACTGCTCATCCAGAACCAAGTGTCGAGCTCGTCGATGCAACCGGACACAACAGGGTTCCCCACCCTGTTTCCCTGGGTTTCATCCAAACCAACCGCGTCCTCACGGCGGGTTTTCTGTTTTGAGAACAAGGGGATGGGCAGTTCTGTCGCAATCCATGGCGACAATTTCCCCAAGTTGGTCAGTTTGTGCTAAAATTGCGCTCATTTTTTGACATCTCGCGTCACGTTCGCCGCCAGATTGCCCATCGGGCTCTCTGCCCGGGTCGTGACTTTGCACCATCATGCCTGATGATGTTCCCCCCAAGATGAGCCGACAGGCTCCCGTCAAGGTGGGCACCTTCAAGGGCACATGAGATAAGGAGATCGGGTAATGAAACAATATCAAAGCTGGCTGGGAGATTATCTGATGAGCCGACGTGACGGAGATCACGCGATGGCTTCGGAACTTGCCAACACCATCTGCGCCTTCTGGAAGGCCCAGGGTGATGAAGCAGAAACCAGCAAATGGCAGCAACGCTATCAGCAACACGTAGAGCAGGCGCAATAAGCCCCTGCACTCTTTCGCGATAAAAAAACCGGCGCACATGGCGCCGGTTTTGCGTCTCTGGCAAGCAGCAGATTACATCTGGTCGATCATGTCCTGAGCAAACTGGGAACAGGAGCGCAGGGTGGCCCCTTCCATCAGACGCTCGAAGTCATAGGTGACGGTCTTGTTGCGGATCGCCGCTTCCATCCCCTTGATGATGAGATCGGCCGCTTCGACCCAGCCCATGTGGCGCAGCATCATCTCGGCGGAGAGGATCAGCGAGCCCGGGTTGACCTTGTCCTGACCGGCATATTTCGGTGCAGTACCGTGAGTTGCCTCGAACAGAGCCACGCCATCACCGATGTTGGCACCCGGCGCGATACCGATACCGCCCACCTGAGCAGCCAGCGCATCGGAGATGTAGTCACCGTTGAGGTTCATACAGGCGATGACGTCATACTCGGCCGGACGCAGCAGGATCTGCTGCAGGAAGGCGTCGGCGATGACATCCTTGATGACGATGGTCTTGCCGGTTTTCGGGTTCTTGAAGGAGCACCAGGGGCCGCCGTCAATCAGCTTGGCACCGTACTCGTTCTGGGCCAGGGCATAACCCCAATCCTTGAAGGCACCTTCGGTGAACTTCATGATGTTGCCCTTGTGCACCAGGGTCACTGAGTCGCGATCGTTGTCGATGGCATACTCGATGGCGGCACGCACTAGGCGCTCGGTACCGGCCTTGGACATCGGCTTGATGCCGATCCCGCAGGATTCGGGGAAGCGAATTTTCTTCACGCCCATCTCGTTTTGCAGGAAGGCGATTACCTTGTTCGCTTCGGCGCTGTCGGCCTTCCACTCGATGCCGGCGTAGATGTCTTCGGCGTTCTCGCGGAAGATCACCATGTCGGTCAGATCAGGACGCTTCACCGGGCTCGGGGTGCCCTCGTAGTAACGCACCGGGCGCAGGCAGATGTAGAGATCCAGCTCCTGACGCAGGGCCACGTTGAGGGAGCGGATACCGCCACCGACCGGAGTAGTCAGCGGGCCCTTGATGGCCACGCAGTATTCGCGAATGAAATCCAGGGTTTCGGCCGGCAGCCAGGCACCTTCGCCATAGACATGAGTCGATTTCTCGCCGGTGTAGATCTCCATCCAGGCGATCTTGCGCTCGCCCTTGTAGGCTTTCTCGACCGCAGCATTCACCACATTCAACATGGCAGGGGTTACGTCAACACCGATGCCATCCCCTTCAATAAACGGAATGATCGGATGGTTGGGAACCTGCAGCTTGCCGTTGGCATCGACTGTGATTTTCTGGCCCAGGGTCGGGATTACTACTTTGCTTTCCATCGGCATCTCCTAACTTCCGTTTGTTATCAACTTGTTTGTTGCGCGCGGCCATCTTAGCCCATTCATTTTCATAATAAAACGACAAGAAAGCATGTCAGACCAAAGAGGTAGCCACCCGCCAGTGCTCCGTCACAACGCCTTGCCGACCCCGCCCCGTTATCCCTCCAGCTCGCTGGCCGCCGCCTGCGGCTGACTCAGGGAACGGTACTGGGAAGGGGTCAAGCCGGTCTTCTGTTTGAACACCCGGCAGAAGTAGTTCACGTCGGTAAACCCGCAGCGATTGGCGACCTCTTCGAGACGGAAGCGATACTTTTTCAGCATGAACTTGGCCCGCTCCAGCCGCACCCAGCTGATGTAGTCCGCTAGCCGCATGTGCCCCTGCTGGCGGAACAGGCGTGAGAGATGGCTGGGGGAGAGATTGAAGCGGGCGGCGATGCAATCGCGACTGATGGGGCGGTGGAAATTTTCCTGAATGTAGATGCAGATGCCGTGAAAAAGATCGGAGCCACGAGGACGACCGCTCTCCGACTCCACCAGCAACTGCCGTGAGTAACTGAGCAGCGCCTGCAGCAGGTGATTGTCCATCGGTGCCCTTATCGGCTCCTGCGCAAGGGTGTTGAGGGAGAGCAGTATATGATCGAGCGCCCGTCCGGCACCGGCCTGAATACTGTGCTTCTGCACATCGAAGAAGCCGGTGTCTCCCTTGTGCTTGCTCACCAGACTGAACCCTATCTGACGCTTGCCGAACAACAGGCTGAGCACGGAACAGTCATTGTCCCAATCCGGCTTGTTCCAGCCGTTGGGGGGAATGTACATCGCCTCCCGCGGCCCCATCTGTACCGACTGCACATCCCCTTCCGGGGACCAGATCTGGTTGAGATAGTGACCACTGAATACCAGCTCGAGACGCGGAAAATTGACCTGATAACTGAAGCAGGGAGGCACCCCTTTGTCAGAGGCAAACAACACCTTCTCAAAGCCTCCTCCCTCACTTAGAAAGCCGTCCAACAGCTGGGTAAAGATGATACTCATGAATGATCCTGATCAAGATGCAGAGAGCAACCGATTGCGGTGCGCTGCCCCTGCCATGCTATAGTCCGCGCCAGACTGAAATTCCCCAAAAATCGTTCTGATACAAGGAGCCATCCATGAGCTACCCGCCGTTTTTTCTAATGTGCAACCCGATCCAGGATTATGTCTGGGGCAGTCGTGACTCCCTGACCACGCTGTTTGGCATCAAAAATCCCGAAGGCAAACCACAAGCTGAACTGTGGATGGGCGCTCACCCCAATGGCTGCTCCGAAGTGACCCTGGCAGGCGAGACCGTGAAGCTTTCCAGCCTGATTGACGCCAACCCCGTCGCCATGCTGGGCGAAGCTACCCAGGCTCGTTTCGGCTCACTCCCCTTCCTGTTCAAGGTGCTCTGCGCCGAGCAAGCCCTCTCCATTCAGGTACACCCGAGCAAGGCACAGGCCGAAGCCGGTTTTGCCAAAGAAGAAGCCGCAGGCATCGATATCAAAGCGAGCAACCGCAACTACAAGGATCCGAACCACAAGCCGGAGCTGGTCTTTGCCCTCACCCGCTATCAGGCGATGAACGGCTTTCGCGCCATCCCGGCCATCCTGGCCCTGTTCGATCGCATGGCGCTGCCCGCACTGGTCGACCTGACCGCGGCGCTTCGCCAGTCACAGGATGAAGCTGGCCTGCAGCACTTCTTCCACCAGTTGCTGATCCTCAGCGGTGATCGCAAGGACGAGGCGCTGGCTGGCCTGCTGGCCTATGCCGCCGCCCATCAGGATGAAGAGACTTTCGCCACCATCAGCAAGCTGGCCAACCAGTACCCGGGGGATGTGGGGCTCTTCTCGCCGTTGCTGCTCAACGTGGTAACACTTGAGCCGGGTCAGGCGATGTTCCTCGACGCCCAGACCCCCCACGCCTACATCCACGGCACTGGCCTCGAGATCATGGCCAACTCCGACAACGTGCTGCGTGCCGGTCTGACCCCCAAATACATGGATGTGCCGGAGCTGCTGGCCTGCACCCGCTGTGTCGCCAAACCGGACGACCAGATCCTGCTCACCCCTCGCATGGAAGGCACAGTACAGCACTTCGACGTGCCGGTACCGGATTTCACCTTCAGCGTATATGGCGCAGGCGAACATGCCCTCACCACCGGCAATGCCGAGATCCTGTTCGCCATCGATGGGCCCATCACCCTCATTGGCCAGGATGGCGAGCGTCTGACACTGACCATAGGGCAATCTGCATTTGTACCCGCCAGCACCAGCGATTATCGCGTGACGGCTGAAGGGCGTTTTGCCCGCGCCAGCAACCGCTGATCCTGGTGGGCCATCGGCTCATCACCCTCTGTTCAAAGGGCCCAGCAGGGCCCTTTTTTTCAGCTCATCTGACCATGTGGAGCCCGGTACGACTCACAAAATCGGTCATTTAACTCAACATCGAAGAATAACACGCTGACTTATAATGATTAATATCATTTAGCCTCCCTGGTCACGCCACCCTGCAGTTATGCGAGCCAGCTCACACCCTTCCCCACACGTCATAAAAATCCAGTTAATGCCATTTTTTTCCTCTGTCCCAGGATATTAATCAACGAAATAATAGAAACCGTTAATTTACAGGCAGCAGGAAAAACATTTAAGAGCATTTATATATTCCAGATGTAACACAGCTCAGCCACTTATTTCATAAGTGTAAGGGGCGATTTTTTAAATCAGGCTCTGGGTGCCTGTTATTTTTCTGCGCATTTATTTTTCCGCCTGTATGGCCAGATCGTTTTCACGATCCATTTTATCTGGCTGATATTCCCCCCGTCACCCTCTATATCCAGTGACAGTCGGGGTAATACATGCAGATGGCTCTCTCATCCGGCAGATATTCATTGGCTGGCCCGGCGTTCTGCATTATCTGTTTTTATACGTTCGATACCCTACTTTCATTAACCTGTGGCGACAAATATGAAACTGAAACGTTCCCTGCTCGCGTGTGCCGTACTGGCTGGCCTGGTTGGTATATCCGGTTGTCAAAATGACTCGGATACCGCTGTCGATAACAATAAAGAGACTAACGTCTCCCGTTACGTCAATCCATTCATCGGCACAGGTAATTTAGGCAACACCTATCCCGGCGCCACGACCCCGCATGGCATGGTGCAGCTGTCGCCCAATAATGGGGCCAATGGCTGGGAATATATCTCCGGCTATTACTACCACGACAACCGCCTCGCCGGGTTTTCCCACACTCACCTCTCGGGCGCCGGAGCTGGAGATCTCAACGATATTCTGGTGATGCCGATCAACTCACGCTCCAATTTCATGCTGAACGAGGGGTCGGCCTCACTGAATCTGGAGGCCTCCCGCTACAGCCACAAGGATGAAGAGGCAACGGCGGGCTACTACAAGGTCAATCTGAAGGATTACGGGATCAAGGCCGAGCTGACCGCCTCGGATCGGGTGGGGGTTCATCGCTACACCTTCCCGCAAGATAAAAAATCGGAAATCGTGGTCAACCTCGGCTTCAAGGTCAACTGGGACTACACCTCCGACTCCTATCTGAAATGGGACAAAACCCACAACCGGATCGAGGGCCATCGCTTCTCTGACGGCTGGGCCCCCAGCCAGAAAGAGTTCTTCGTGATGGAGTTCGACCAGCCCATCAAAAACATCCGCTTCGCCTACTTTGACAAAGACCAGAACCGCTATCTGGACCTGCCGGAAGGCACCACCGAGATCGGCAACGAGACCCGTGGCAAATATCAGTACGCGCGTGCCTATGTGGAATTTGATACCGCGGCGGCGGGCTTGGTCGTCGAGGCCAAGGTAGCCCTCTCCAACGTCGAGATCGGCCGGGATGGCAACGCTGGCGCCTCACTCAACATGACCGAAGTGGCCAATATGTCGTTTGACGATGTCCGGCAGGCTGCGACCCAAAAATGGGAAAAGGAGCTGGGCAAGATCCGGGTCAGTGGGGATGAGGAGTACAAACAGACCTTCTATACCGCGCTCTACCACACCTATCTGGGCCAGACCATTCACTCCGATCTGGACGGACGCTACCGCCAGGTGCATCAGGGGCGCAACGCCTATCCGGATGGCAACACACCGTGGGGCGAGCAGATCGATACCCTCAAGGAGTCGGTTCGCACCGCCGATGCCAACCGGGATGGCAAAGCGGACTTTACCCGTTACGACACCTTCTCCCTGTGGGACACCTACCGCGCAGTACAACCCCTCTCGTCACTGCTGGAGCCGGATCGCCTCGCCGATGTGGTGCTCTCCATGCTCTCCTACGCCGAGGAGGAGTGGATGGACGATCTGGGCAACCTGCGCAAGGGCAGATTGCCGGAGTGGACCTTCAAGGGTAACGAGACCGGCATGATGATGGGGATGCACTCCACGCCGGTGATCCACGACGTACTCTCCAAAGGCTCGCTGGACAGACGGATGATCGCGCTGGGCTTCAGCGATGCGGAACGTCAGGAGATCAAGGAGCGACTGGTGACCGCCATGATCACCGACGCCCGCGCAGCCACCAGCCAGGGGGTCGCCTGGATCAAGGAGTACGAGCAGCAAGGCTATGTACCTGCCCAGTTGCATGACACACCGCCGGGCAATGACTGGGAATCTCACTCCCCCTTCAAGGATGCCTGGACCTCATCCTACTCGCTGGAGTACTCCATGAATGACTGGGCGATCGCCCAATCGATCAAGGCAGTATTTGGCGAAAGTGACCCCCGCTATCAGGAGTTTGCCGATCGATCCAAGAACTGGCAGGCGCAGTTTGACTTTGGCGGCAAGCAGTACAAGGGGTGGTTCAAGGCCCGCGACTACGCTGGCAACTTCATTGATGCCGGTTGGGTAGACCCGAAAACCGGCCGGGCAGTGGGCAAGGATTGGCGCCCCGACATGTTCAACTGGTCATTCGCCGAGTCCAACGGCTGGCAATACGCCTTCAGCGTTCAACATGACATTCATGGCCTGGTCGATCTGATGACCCACTTCGACCAGACCCAGAATCCTCAGGCCAAACGGGGCGAACTGTTTGCCAAACGGCTGGACGAGTATTGGAGTACCTATCCGGATCGCAACGCTGGCGATAACCAGTTCCCGGTATTCAACACCGGCAACGTGGGACAGCATGTGCAGGGCAACGAGCCCGATATCCATGTGCCCTACCTCTACAACTACGTAGGACAGCCCTGGAAGGGACAGGCCGCCATCGTGGCAGCCACCAACGTCTGCTACAAGAACACCCCTGACGGCATCTGTGGCAACGATGACTTTGGCACCCTCTCTGCCTGGTTCGTGTTCCGGGCGCTGGGCTTCTTCCCGGTCAATGCCTCCTCCGGCATCTACGAGATTGGCACCCCCATGTTCGAAACCGCCTCGCTCGATGTGGGTGCGGGCAAACAGTTCACCGTCACGGCCCAGAATGTCAGCCGCGACAACATCTACATCCAGTCCGCTCGCCTCAATGGCAGCGAGTTCAATCGCAGCTACCTCACCCATGAGGAAATCCTCAGTGGCGGCAAGCTTGAATTCGTGATGGGCGATAGCCCCAACCAGAATTGGGGCAGCCAGCCGGAAGATCTGCCGCCCGCGCAAGGTATCGGCACCTTCCTGCACGAAGGCGACCTGCCTGCCGGTTCCCGTTAATCACCTGTTCGGGGGAGGACTTCCTCCCCCATCACCACTCAAAAATGGAATGACCATGTTCAAGTGCAATCTTCTTTCTCTTGCGGTGATTGCCGCACTGACCGGTGGCATCGCCGGTTGCAACAGTGAGAGCGAGTCTACCGCTATCGAGAAACCGGTAACTCCGGTTGTCGATCTGTCGGTACTGAAATACGTTGACCCCATGATAGGCACCGCCGCATCAGGCCACACTTTCCCCGGTGCCACCCGCCCGGCCGGCATGGTGCAGCTCTCGCCGGATACCTTTATTGGCTCCAACACCGATCACGAGAGCGGACTCAACCCCTGGCACTCAGCCTCCGGCTACTGGGACTCTTCCAATTACCTCACGGGCGAGATCGTCGCAACCGATGTTCCGCTCTACGGCTTCTCCCATACCCATCTCTCCGGCACCGGTGCCACCGATCTGGGCGACATTCTGGTACTGCCCTACGCCGAGATGGCCGACGCCCAGATAAACGCCTTTGACAAAACCAATGAGCACGCCAGCGCCGGTTATTACAAAACCAGACTGAACAAGGGGGAGATTGAGGTTGAACTGACCACCACCAAACGAGTCGGTTTGCACCGTTACACCTTCGCCAAAGGAGCGGATCGGAATGTGAAATTCGATCTGGGTCATACCCTGCTGAACAACAACGGCCAATCGCTGAAAAACAAAATCGAAGTGGTGGATGAGTACACCCTGCGTGGCCGCAAAACCTCCACTGGCTGGTTCCAGGGACAGAACCATCAGGGCCAGAACATCTTCTTCTACGCCAAATTCAACCAACCTGTGGCCAGGGCCATGCTGGGCGAGCAGGACAAGATGCCCACCCGGGAGATGCGCCCCAACAGCGTCTATCAAGGGGATGACCTGACCGCCTACCTCAATTTTGGCCAGGGTGACCAACCGCTCGAGATCCGGGTCGGTATCTCGGCGGTGAGCTGGCAAGGAGCACAGAAGAATCTGGAGGCGGAAGCCCCCACCTTTGATTTTGCCAAGGTGAAGTCAGACGCAGAATACGCGTGGGCCGAAAAGCTGGCAACACTCAAAACCGAAGGGGGGACGGAGACCGAGAAGACCAATTTCTACACCGCTCTCTACCACATGATGATCGCCCCTATCGAGCTCTACGATGTGGATGGCAAGTATCTTGATATGCAAGGCACCCTGCGCACCCTGCAACCTGGCGATACCCCCAACTACTCCATCTACTCGACCTGGGATACCTTCCGCGCCGTTCACCCCATGTGGACCATCATGGACCCGCCACAGGCGACTCTCTACGCCAAGGATCTGATCCGCAAATCCAACGTGGAGTTCGGCCTGCTGCCCAAATGGGAAGGCCACGGCTCGGAAACCGGCACCATGATTGGCTACCCCTCGGCGGCCATCCTTGCCGATGCGGTGACCAAGGGGCTGATCGATGCGCAAGAGGCACTGGAAGCCTCGGTCAAATCGGCCCACTACCGGCCTGCCGATTACCCGCAGATCCATGACGACATCCTGAGCTCGCTGATGGCCGGTCAGCTCAGCTATCACGAGAAAGAGCAGTGCGTCCGTTATCCCAACTGGAACTCGGTCTCCTACTCGCTGGAGTTCTCTTTCTACGACTGGACCATCGCCGAGATGGCGAAAGCCGCGGGCGACATGACTACCTATCAGGAGTTCAAGGCACGATCCTACAACTCGCTCAAACATTGGGATCCCCAGGCTGGCAATGCCGATGGCAAAGGCTTCTTCGTACCGACCGAGCTGAAAAACGGTGACCCGTGCGCCCTGAAATACGCGGCGGCCGATTTCGATCCCTACAAGTCGGATGCCTTCTACTACACCGAGGGCAACGCCTGGCAGTGGCAGTGGTCATTTATGCAGGATCTCGACAAGCTGACCGAGATCATGGGCGGCCAGCAGGGGCTGAACGACAAGCTCGACAACCTGTTCAATGCCGACCCCAACGGGGGCGAAGCACATCAGGACATGACCGGTTACATCGGGCAGTACATTCATGGCAACGAGCCCTCACACCACGTCATCTATCTCTACAATCGCACCGCCCAGCCCTGGAAAGCGCAGGAGTACCTCGACCGGGTCTATAAGGAGTTCTACAAAACCACCCCGGATGGCCTGATCGGCAATGAAGACGTCGGCCAGATGTCGGCCTGGTACATCATGAGTGCCATGGGCTTCTATCAAATCTCCCCGGGCGACCCGACCTACACCATCGGTCGTCCCATCTTTGACAAGGTCACTATCAACCTGCCCGACGGTCAGTTCAACGTGGTAGCGCAGAACAACAGCCCGGACAACCTCTATGTCAAAGAGGTCACCATCAATGGCAAGCCACTCAACCAGTACAACACCTTCGCCCACAGCGAGATCCGTCCCGGTGGTGAGCTGCGTTTTGTGATGACCAACCAGCAACCGACCCCGTAACTCTACAAGCGGCAAGCCACCCGGCTTGCCGCTTTTTCATCTCCGGAATTTGAGGAACAACAATGTTCAAACCCCACAAGCTGGCCATCATGGTGACAGCCCTGCTTGGCCTCTATGGCTGCAACACAAATGATGAGACTACTGACAATGGCCGTCCCGATAATGCCCTGCAGGTGCTGCAATATGTCGATCCGCTGATCGGCACCGATGGGCTGGGCAATGTCAATCCGGCCCCGGTCATGCCGGAAGGGATGATCCAGCCGGGCCCGGACAACTGGAATCCGGCCAACTGGAATGGCAAGGGATCCCTTTCCGACTATCACCACCATCTGGCCAAGCTTTCCGGCTTCAGCAGCACCCATATCTCGGGGGCAGGCAAGGGGGATCTCAATGATTTCGCCTTCTTGCCCTTCATCGGCAGCAATACCGACCCGGTCACCATCAACAAGACGAGCGAACAGTCGGAAGTAGGCTATTACAAAGCGGATCTGGTGGAGACCGGCATCAAGGCCGAACTCACTGCCACCCAGCGGGTCGCCTTCCACCGTTACAGCTATCCGGCGGGTGAAGATCGCAAAGTCCAGCTTGATCTGCAGCACGAGCTGCTGGAGCAGTACGGTAACCACTCCCGCAATATTTACTTCAAGCGGGTGAGCGACAACGCCATTGCCGGAGCCAGAACCAGCAACGAGTGGGGGCAGTGGCAGACGGTCTTTTTCTACGCCGAGTTTTCCGAGCCGTTTGTGGATCAGATCCTCTATGTCGATGGCAAATTGAGCAACGACACCGAGGTGGGGTTGGCCGATTACATCGGGTATGGCGAAACCAGACCCCGGGTACGGGATGTGGTGACCCAGCTCAACTTTGCCAAAGGGGAACGGCCCATCACCATGAAGATGGCCATCTCGGGCACCTGCATTGAGGGGGCCATGGCCAACCTGCGCGCCGATGAACATGACTACCGCTTCGATCAGGTGGTGCAGGAGAACAAGCAGGCATGGGCGAAAGTGCTCAATAAGTTCACCCTGGAGGGTGGCAGCGATGCCGACAAGACGATGTTTTATACCTCGCTCTATCGCACCTACATCGCCCCCTTCGTCTATCAGGATGTGGATGGTCAATATCGCGGAATGGATGGCAAGGTGCATCAGGCCAAGCCGGGCTTTACCAACTATTCGGTCTACTCCATGTGGGACACCTTCCGCGCCGCCCACCCATTGAAGACCATCATCGAAAAAGAGCGATCCATCGACTATGTGCACGATCTGCTCAACAAATATAAAACCGGCGGCATCATGCCCAAATGGGAGCTGCACTCCGACTATACCGGCGAGATGGTCGGCTACCCGGCGGTCTCCATCATCGCCGACGTCATCGTCAAATACCCGGATGCATTCACACAGGAAGAGATAAAGCTGGCGCTGCAGGCGGCCAATGTCTCCGCCAACTTTGACCTCGCGCTGACCAAAAGCTGGGTGCCCTATCAGGATCCCTGGAACGGCGACAAGCGCTTCACCGTGATGACCCGTCACGGCCAGTATGCCGAGCAGCACGGCTATGTCCCCGCCAACGTCAAACTCAAGCCGGAAGAGGGCGGCATGGCGCAGGACAAGTACGATGAACTGGTCAACGAGTCCGTCTCGTACGGTGTCGAGAATGCCTACTATGACTGGTGTATCGCCCAGCTGGCCCGACTGGCTGGCGACAAATCTGCCGAGAACCGCTATCTGGCCCGGGCGACTACCTGGCGCGCCTATTTTGACTACAACCCGGCGCAATATGGCAAATATGGCGCGACCGGCTTTATGCGCCCCAAAAATTACGATGGCAGCTGGGTCAACAATTACCCCTCCTGCGCCATCGATGAAAACGGCAATCCCGTTACACCACCACAAAACTGTGACACCAACGACAGCAGCCGTTATGACATCTTCTGGCCCTATCGGGCCGAGCACAGGGGGCAGGACTTTACCGAAGGCAACACCTGGCAGTGGAGCTGGTTTGTTCCCCACGATATCGAGGGGCTCAAAGAGGTGATGGGGGGCGAGGAGGGATTCCGGAAGAATCTGGATGCCCTCTTCACCGCCAACTCCAACGCCGATACCTCGCAAGGGGATATGACCGGCTATATCGGCCAGTTCGTGATGGGTAACGAGCCGGATCACCATGTCCCCTACCTCTATAACTGGACCAGAGAGCCGTGGAAAACCCAGGAGTATGTGGATCAGGCGGTACGCAGCTTCTTCCACCCGACCACCACAGGGCTGATTGGCAATGAGGATGTGGGGCAAATGTCCGCTTGGTACATCATGAGTGCGCTGGGCTTCTATCAGGTCACGCCGGGGCTCCCGGTCTACACCATAGGTCGGCCACTGTTTGACAAGGTGACCATGGATATCGATGGCGGAAAATTCACCGTGATCGCCGAAAACAATGGTCCCCAAAATATCTATGTGGAATCGGTCACCATCAATGGCAAACCGTTGGGGGAAAACCTGACGTTCAGCCACAGCGATATTCGGGCTGGTGGTGAACTGAAATTTATCATGACGGCGCAAAAACCGATCCGCTCAGATAATAAATAACCATCATGCATTATCAATATATGTTCAGGCCCAAAGCTTCCTTTGGGCCTCTTTTTTTTGTCGACTCACCAAGCACCTCAAAAAATATGAGATGTTGCATCAGATGATGCGCAGATCACAAACAGACTGCCTTGCCACAAAAATCTAGTGAATGACACTTTTTTACTCTGTCGATGAAACAGATGGCATGGGAATAATAGTGCTCGCCGGGATCAATGCCATCGAGCACCAATATTGCTCAGGGATCGCTCCGGTCTCATAAAAATAGATCATGACTGCTCACCCTCTACCCGATGGAGCCGCTCAATATGTTCAAGAAAAATATTCTGGCCATTGCCCTGACCAGCACAGTAGCCATGTTATCCGGCTGCGATTCAGATAACAGCAGCGACAATAACGACGATCAAAAGCCAACGCCAACCAATGTGTTGCAATATGTGAACCCATTCGTTGGCACTGGCTTTAACGGTCACACCTTTCCCGGCCCTGTGGTACCGGAGGGCATGGTGCAACTCTCGCCGGATACCGAGTTGATAGGCTGGCACTCCTCCTCCGGCTATCACTTTGACAAAGATACCCTGTTCGGATTTTCCCACACCCACCTCTCAGGCACCGGCATGGGGGGGCTGGGGGATATTCTGTTCCTGCCCTTTACCGAAGATAAATCCAAATACATCGAGCAAAGCGATGATTACCGCAAAGCCATCTCGGTCAAAATGGACAAAAAATCCGAGCAGGCCGAGCCTGGCTACTATGCGGTGCGCATCGCCGAGAATGGCATCAAGGCCGAGCTGACCGCCTCCGAGCGGGTGGGCTTTCACCGCTACACCTATCCGCAGGGGCAACCCCAACGGCTGAAGATCGATTTGAACTCGATCCTCAACAGCGACTGGGGATCGAGTTCGCTGCGCAACAAACTCACCGTCAGCGAAGATGGCTACACCATCACCGGCGAGCGAGATGCGACTCACTTCTCCGGCTGGGCGAAAAACCAGAAGATCTTCTTCCATGCGACCTTCGACAAGAAGATCAAAGGGGTCTACATCCTCGCTGGTGGTGTGCCGGTAGAGGGCTTGAGCGCCGAGCATAAGGCCAAATCCAAAGCGGATGTCACCGCTTACGTCGAATTTGAAGAGGGCGGCTCAGCCCAACTGAACGCCAAAGTTGCCCTATCGGCGGTCGATGCCACCGGCGCATGGAACAACTACCAGGCCGAAGGGGATGTTTCGTTTGACGAGGCCCGCGCCAACGCCCGCGAGAAGTGGGCCAACGCCCTCAATTTCACCATCGAGGGGGGCAGCAAGGAGCAAAACGAGATCTTCTACACCGCCCTCTACCACACCAAGATCGCCCCCATCGTCCATCAGGATGTGGATGGCAACTACCGCGGCATGGGCAAAGGGGCGCAGGCCAAGGGGGAAGGCAGCTACTCCATCCACTATGGCCAGGCAAGCGAAGATCAGCCCAACTTCTCGGTCTACTCACTGTGGGACACCCAGCGAGCGCTGCACCCGCTTAAAACCATCACCGAACCCACCCGCGCCGTGCAGTATGCCAAGAACCTGCTCCAGAAGTATCTGGAGAGCGGCCTGCTGCCCAAGTGGGAGCATCTGGGGGATGAGACAGGCACCATGGTGGGCTATCCGGCGGTGGTGGTGATTGCCGACGCCATCACCAAATACCCCGATGCCTTCACTGCGCAGGAGAAAAATCTGGCGCTCACGGCCGCCATCGACTCCTCCACCTATACCAACTACCCCATGCTGGCGACCGAGTGGGACAAGGCAGTGCTGGACAAGACCCTGACCAACCACATCGATTACATCGAAAAGAACGGCTTTGCCCCGGCAGTGCAGCGGATCGACGGTCAGCCCGTCTTCGCTGACTACACCCTCGAGTCGGTCTCCTACGGTCTGGAGAACGCCTTCTATGACTGGGCCATCGCCCGGATCGCCAAGGCGGCCGGCAACCCGGCGGCCGAAGCGCGCTATCTGGCCCGTTCTAACGGCTATCAGCGCTACTTCGACCACAATGCGGCCGAATACGCCCAGTACGGGGTGACCGGTTTCATGCGTCCGGTGATGATCGATGGCGCCTTCATGACGCCGTTTGATCCCTATGGCACCGAACATGAGACCGGCAACTATACCGAGGGCAACGCCTGGCAGTGGACCTGGTTTGTGCCCCATGACATCAAGGGTCTGAAAACCGCGATGGGCGGAGAAGAGGCCTTCAAGCAGAATCTGGACGCCACCTTTGCTGCCGAGAGTCAGGGGTCGGAGACCGCTGACATGACCGGGATGATGGGTCAGGTGGCCTTCGGCAATGAACCCTCCCACCATATTCCCTACCTCTACAACTGGACATCGGAGCCCTGGAAAACTCAGGAGACGGTCGACTACATCCTCGACACCATGTACTCGAACACCCCGGCAGGCATCATAGGCAACGAGGATGTGGGCTCCATGTCTGCCTGGTATGTGATGTCAGCACTTGGCTTCTATCAGGTGAATGCGGCAGATCCCGTCTACACCATTGGCCGCCCGCTATTTGCCAAAGCGACCATCCCGGTCAAGGGGGGAACCTTCACCATCATCGCCGATAACAACAGCGCCAAGAACCGCTATGTCCAGTCGGTCACCATCAATGGCAAACCGCTCAAGGATGGTCTCTTCTTCGAGCACAAGGAGTTTATACCGGGGGGCAACCTCCACTTCGTGATGGGCGATACCCCGCCACAAAAGTAACGATCGATAGCATTGAGGTGACATTCAGCACGCAATCCGAAAATGTCACTTTGTGATACCCGACGGCCCACGCCAGATGGATTGATAAAATCCAATCAGCGCTGGGCCATTTTATTTTCCAGTGGGAAGCCCAGGATCAGCCATTAACCCGTTTTTCTCAAATATGCCTTAAATCGGGCAATAAACCGCAAAAGATGGCTGTAAATCCCATTACAAGGGTTTCTCTGTCATACCTTGACCGCTGTCACATCCTGCCATTAATTAAACAAAAACCACTACTGAGTTAAAGATCAACACTTTGCGAGCTGGATCACACCAGCAAAACCATGCAACAAAAATCCAGTTATTGCTACATTCATCGCCTGTCCAACCCTACCCGTGAGGGCAATAATGAGCCCAATTCGCAACGCATGACTTAGCCCTTACAGGGAAGGAGAGTGAGATGTTACCCACCATGACCAACGGCAGACTCATCTGCCTGGAGTTGAAGGCCACCAGCAAGGAGGCCCTGTTCGACGAGATGGCACAGATGCTGGCGCGCGATGGCGCCGTGTCTGATCAACAGCAATTCATCAAGGATATCTGGGCCCGCGAGCAGCTGGACTGCACCGGCTTCGAGCAGGGTGTCGCCCTGCCCCACGCCAAGAGCAAGGCGGTCAGTCGTCCGGCCATTGCCATCGGTGTCAGCCGCCAAGGTATCGAGTACGGCGCCGAAGATGGCAAACCGACCCAGCTTATCTTCATGATCGCCTCCCCGGATGGCGGCGCCAACCACCACATCGAAGTGCTGGCCGAGCTCTCCACCCGTCTGCTGGAACCGGGCTTTATCGAGCAGATGAAAGCCGCCACCACCGTCGAGCAAGCGCTGACCCTGCTCAAGCAAGGCCCGAAAGTGCAAAAACCGGCCCCAGCCGCCAAACCGGCTGCCACTGCACCGGCTGAACCCGAAGAGCGCACCTTCAAGGATCGCCTCAATACCATGAAGCAGCACCTGCTGTTTGGTACTTCCCACATGATCCCCTTCATCGTGGCGGGCGGTGTGCTGCTCTCCCTGTCGGTGATGATGAGCGGCAAGGGCGCCGTACCGGAAGCGGGCTTCCTTAAAGACATGGCCACCATGGGTATCGCCGGTCTGACTCTGTTTACTGCCGTGCTGGGTGGCTATATCGCCTACTCGCTGGCTGACAAGCCGGGCCTGGCCCCGGGCATGATCGGCTCCTGGATTGCCGTTCAGCACTATCAAACCGGTTTCCTCGGCGCCATTCTGGTGGGCTTTATCGCAGGTTTCGTGGTCAATCAGCTCAAACGGATCAAGCTGCCTGACTCCATGACCTCCCTTGGTTCCATCTTCATCTATCCGCTGATCGGTACCTTCCTGGTGTGTGGCATCGTGATGTGGGGGATCGGTGCCCCGATCGCCGCCATGATGGAAGGGATGAACCACTGGCTCTCCAGCATGGCGGGCTCAGGTAAAGTGATGCTGGGTGCCATTCTGGGTGGTATGACCGCCTTCGATATGGGCGGCCCGGTCAACAAAGTTGCTACCCTGTTTGCCCAGACTCAGGTCAACACCCAGCCCTGGCTGATGGGCGGCGTCGGTATCGCCATCTGTGTACCGCCGCTGGGTATGGCGCTGGCGACCTTCATGTCTCCGAAGCGTTACAAGAAAGAAGAGCGTGAATCCGGTAAAGCGGCCGCCATCATGGGCATGATCGGTATCAGTGAAGGTGCTATCCCGTTCGCCGCTGCTGACCCCATGCGTGTTATCCCGGCCATCGTCGCAGGCGGTATCGTCGGCAACATCACCGGCTTTATGATGCACAGTATCAACCACGCCCCCTGGGGTGGCTGGATTGTCCTGCCGGTTGTTGAAGGCAAGATGGGCTACATCCTTGGTACCATCCTCGGCGCCCTGACCACCGCCATCATCGTCAACCTGCTGAAGAAGCCGGTGAGCGAAGAAGATGACGTGACCGCCACCCAAACCAACTTCGAAGTCATTGAAGCGGAAGGAGAAGCGGACGTACTGGCCATCACTGCCTGCCCGTCTGGCGTTGCCCACACCTTCCTGGCCGCCAAAAGCCTGCAGAAGGCCGCCGCCAAGCAGGGGATCAAGATCAAGGTCGAGACCCAGGGCGCCAACGGCATCATCAACCGCATCACCGCCAAGGATGTCGCCAACGCCCGCTGCGTCATCTTCGCCCACGACGTGGCCATCAAGAACCGCGAGCGCTTCACCAATATCGAGGTCATCGATGTGAAGACCAAGGAGGCGATTCACAATCCGGAAGCACTGCTGGCCCGCACGCTGGGCAACAAGGCAAACGCCGCCTGATAGCAGTCAGACAGCTCATCACAAGGGGCCCATCGCGTGCCCCTTTTCGTTGTCTGCCGAGCAACCGCACATCATCCCACCGACCAAGCCACTGATTTAAAACATATTAACCTGTTACATCACGGATCTTGGCGAGCCGTCACAGAACGGTGACGTGTAAAAAAACAGCAATTGAAGCGCTGGTCAGATCTCATGTCAAATGGCTCCGCCTACTAAACTGGAGCATCACAAAAATGATAAAAATCAATAAATTGGTTCTGGCTGTTACCCTCACCCTCACTGCCACCCCCTTGCTGGCCGCCCATTGGGAGTGCGGCGAGCACGTACGCTTTGGCCTCCCCTCCGAATCGGATCAGAAGCTCTGCCGTGAAGGGTATGCGGTCGGCTACAACTACGACTACAAGGTGGCGGACTGGGTCTCCTACCGGATGACCGCCCAGAGCGCACAGGGCACAGTGCCGCGCAAGGATGCCTTCGCCGAGGACAGGGAGATCCCGGTTGCCTACCGCGCCACCCTCTCCGACTACAAGGGCTCGGGCTACGACCGTGGCCATCAGGCCCCGGCGGGGGACATGAAATCGAACAAGAACACCATGAAAGAGAGCTTCCTGCTGAGCAACATGACACCGCAGATCGGGGTGCTCAACCAGAAGGCGTGGCGCGTGCTGGAGGACAAGGTGAACAAGTGGGCGGTCTCCCGCAAGGATGTGCAGGTGATCACCGGCCCCATCTTTACCGGCTCTGAAGAGTCCATCGGTCAGGGTGTGGCGATCCCGAGCGCCTACTACAAGATCGTGATGGACCCGGCCAGACTGCAGGCCATCGCCTTTATCATGCCGCAGCAAGAGGTGCCCATCAGCCAGATCGCCGACTACCGGGTCTCGGTACGCGAGGTGGAAGAGCAGACCCAACTCAACTTCTTCAGCGATATGCCCGAAGAGCAGCAAGAGACGCTGGAAGCCCGCATCTCCCCGATGTGGAACTGACTGCGAACACTCGCCAACAGATGGATTGAAACTCCATCTGTCTTGCATCGCAACAGAGGGAGGGGGAGTCACGCTCCCCCTGCCCTTTTCAGATGGCTGCTGAACCGTTGCGGCCACAGGTGTGGCATCACCCGACGACCCGCCCCGACTCACAGTTTGCCGCACCGTTAACTGGTATATTGCCCTCTCTTTGGCACTAACAGACTGAATTGACGCACATTTGCCTTATCCCATCGGCCCACACGCCGGCGCACTACGGCGCGATTCAGCCCGACAGAGGACCTTTTGATGAAACAGACCCTTCTTGCCCTCACCCTCGGCGGCCTGCTGGCGCTCTCCCCCCTCGCCCTGCAAGCGGCCGAGAGCTCGATGCAGATGGAGCACGACCTCAATACCCTGGTCAGCAAACGCCAGGCGGTGGACATGCTGCTCGGCGAAGCGCTGCAGATCTACAAGTCGCCTGCCAAGATCTCCCACGCCGGTTTTACCGCCAAGATGCCGAGCAATATGGAGCTGGTGACCGAGCGGCTGCTGGCCGCCTACCAGCTTGAACCCTACCGCACCGATCTGCTCATCTCGGCAGCCAACGCCCAGATCTACAACGGCAACCTGAGCCGCGCCATCACCTTGCTGGAGCAGGCGCAGGCCGTCGCCCCCGATGATCTCGATATCAACAGCTATCTCGCCATCTGGCAGCTGGTGAAGGGTAACAAGGAGGCTTCCCGCAGCTATCTGGCGAAAGTGGCTGATCGCAACAGTGGCCGCGCCGCCGATCTGGAGGAGATCATCGCCCGGGTACAGCGGATCACCGCCGCCCCGCTGCAGACCGAACTGACCGAGGATCAGGTGAAGGCCAGCAGGGAGGGCAAACGCGCCATCGTCACCCTGGGTTATGCCCTCAACCCCGACGGCAGCATGGACAAGATCCTGCTGGGCCGGCTGCAAACCACCCTTGAGCTGGCCAAAGCCGACCCGGAAGCGCTGATCATCCTGACCGGTGGCGTGCCCCAGAACCGCCAGACCGAGGGCAAGCTAATGGCCGACTGGCTGGCCAACCATGGCATCGACCGCAGCCGCCTGATTGAAGAGAACTACGCCACCAGCACGGTGGACAACGCCCTCTACAGCGCCTATGCCCTCGCCCGCCACCAGATTGACTATGCGGTGCTGGTGAGCTCAGCCAGCCATGTGCGCCGCGGCCAGACGGTGCTGGAAATCGCCTGCGACCAGATTGGCCCGGCCAACATCAAGGTGGCGAGCGTCAGCTACCCCGACAAGCCCCTCGAGGAGCTGGCCACCCCGAGCGAGAGCGAGCTGCTCGGCATCTACCGCGACGCCCTGCGCACCTACGGCATGTGGAGCTACCGATCTGCCCCGCTGATCGAGCGTTGATCGGCCATCAAAACGAAAAAGAGAGGGAGGCGTGATGCCTCCCTCTCTTTTTATTGACCGATGATTGGCCAAGCCGCGCCCGTTAGCTGACGATAAAACCCTGCGAGGGGGCCGCTTTGGGATCGTCACCGAAGCGGTTTGGCCCCTGCTGGCCGTTGCAAACCATAAAGTAGATAAGCACCAGAGTGCCGATAATTGGGATAAGCCCGAGCAGCAGCCACCAAGCGCTGCGGTCGGTGTCGTGCAGGCGACGGGCCGCCACCGCCAGCGATGGCAGCAGCACCGCCAGCGAATAGATGGAGCTGATCAGCTCATTGTCGCCGCCGATCAGCTTGTCCACCATGCCGAGCAACAGCATGACGATGACGTTGCACAGCACGAACATCCAGTATTCGGTGCGACGGGCCCGCCCGCTGAATACCGCATATTGCTTGAGGACCGAGATATACCAGTTCATTGCGCCTCCAGACTGTTTTCAAAAACAAGTAGTTGCAGATCCGAACCGAGCTTAGCGCGATCAGTGTCCGGCGTCGATCACCAGCAGCTCCAGATCCTGGCGACTGACCCGCTTGCTGTCCACCTTCACATAGAGCGAACGTTCCTTCCGTGCCAGCAGTACATCGTTCACCCCGTCGCAGGCTCGGAGTTTCTGCTCCAGTGCAGGGCTCGCCTCCACCCCTTCCGGTAACAGGATGCGCAGACTGCTCACATAGGGGGGCTCCTGCATGGTGAGGCTGACCCCGAGCCAGACAAGGGCCAGCGCAGAGCAGCCGCCAAACACCAGGGCGCCACCACCCAGACTGTAGAGCAGGCCCCCCAGGCTGCCACCGATAGCCACTCCGATAAACTGGCTGGTGGAGTAGATCCCCATGGCCGTACCCTTGTAACCCGGTGGCGACTCCTTGCTGATCAGGGATGGCAGCAACGCCTCCATCACGTTGAAGCCGATGAAGAAGAGCTGCAGGCCGGCGAGCAGGCCCCACAGCTGCAGGCCAGCCTGCCACAGCACCACTTCGGCGCTGAGCATCACCAGCACGCAGATCTGGAACACCAACTTCATCTTTCTGCGCGTCTCGGCATAGATGATGAAGGGTACAACGCTGACGAAGGCAATCAGCATGGTGACCAGATAAGCCTGCCACTGGCTGTCCCGAGGCAGACCCGCTTGCTCCAGCAGCGGCGGCAACGCCACGAAGCTCGACATCAACAGGGTATGCACGCACAAAATGCCGAGATTGAGTTTGAGCAGGCGCGGATTGGTCAGCACAGTGCGCATCCCGCCCCTGACCATGCCGGACTCGCGATTGAGCAGATGAGTTGTCGGTGTCGGCACCAGCCAGAGTGTGACGGCAATGCCCCCCAGCGCCAGCAGGGCGATGAGCCAGAACAGGCCGGAGAGTCCCAGCGCATGAGTGATGAGGGGGCCGGTCACCATGGCGATGGCGAAGGTGATGCCAAAGCTCACCCCGATGAAGGCCATCGCCTTGGTGCGGTTCTGCTCGCGGGTGAGATCCGACAAGAGCGCCATCACGGCGGCCGAGATGGCGCCGCTGCCCTGCAGGGCGCGGCCGGCGATGACGCCCCAGATGGAGTGGGTCAGCGCCGCGATCACGCTGCCGAGGGCAAACATCAGCAGGCCGCCGACGATGAGGGGCTTGCGGCCCACCTTGTCGGAGAGCAGACCGAACGGGATCTGGAACAGCGCCTGGGTCATGCCGTAGATGCCGATGGCCAGGCCGATGAGCGCCTCGGAGGCCCCCGCCAGCGACATGCCGTAGGTGGTCAGCACCGGCAGCACCATAAACATGCCGAGCATGCGCAACGAGAAGACGGAGCCGAGCGCCCAGGTGGCACGGCGCTCGCCCCTCGTCATGGTGAAATCATTCATGATGGCCTCGATAGGTCAGGGAAAAGGAAGACTCAAGGGGTGGCCGACACGCGCCATGCCACACCCGACAGAGGGGAAAAGTACCCGATGGGCGGCCCCATAATAACAGAGCCGGGGAGGTTCCCGGCTCTGGATCTCATGCAATCGGAAGCAACGCACACTATCGGAGCAACATGCTCACCAGCGCCACAGGCTCGGCCTCTGGCTGGAAGTCTACCGACATCATGACACTCAGACAGGTAATGGTGACGATGGAAAACATAAACAGCTTGCGCGCCCAGAGAACATCATCAACCAGCTGTTTGTAACCCGACAGCGCCATCCCCAGCCACCAGACACTCACCGCAGTGGCCACCACCAGATACTTGTAGCCGGCGTAACCGCCGAGGAACAGCATCAGGGTCGGCACCATAAAGGCCAGGATGTAGAGGGTAATGTGGTGCTTGGCCACCGAAATTCCCTTCACCACCGGCAACACCGGAATGTTGGCCGCCTGATAATCCTTGAAGCGGAAAATGGCGATCGCATAGGAGTGCGGCATCTGCCACAGGCTGAAGATCGCCAGCAGGATCAAGGCCCCCGAGTCGAACTGGCCGCTCACCGCACAGTAGCCGATGACCGGCGGCGCGGCGCCGGAGAGGCTGCCCACCAGGGTGCCGTAGACCGAGTGACGCTTCATGTAGAGGCTGTAGACCCCCACATAGACAATGAAGCCCAGCACCGCCAGCAGAGCAGCCAACGGATTGGCCGCCCAATAGAGCAGTGCAATGCCCGCCATGCCAAGCGCGGTGGCGTACCAGAGCGATACGCCGGGGGCGATCAGACCCTTCACCAGAGCACGGTTCTTGGTGCGCTCCATGATGCAGTCGATATCCCGGTCGATGTAGTTGTTGAACACGCAACCGGAGGCCACCACCAGCGAAACACCCACCATGGTCAGCATGAACAGGGGCAGGTCCAGGCTTCCTTTTGAAGCCAGCAGAAATCCCCCGATCACCGAGATGAGGTTGCCGAAGATGATGCCCGGCTTGGTCACTTGCAGGTATTGCTTCATCATTGCCAGCCTGCTCAGTGGACCATCATGTTGATGTTGAGGTTGTACATGATCCACAGGGAACCCACGACCACGATGGCAATGATGAGCACGGTAAAGACCAGTGCCACCAGGTTCCAGCGCTCCTCGGACGAGGTGTTCATGTGCAGGAAGTAGACCAGATGGACAAAGATCTGCACCACCGCCATGCCAACCACGGTGGCCAGCACGGTGGTGTGGGAGGCGGAGCCGTCTATCACCATCCAGAACGGTACGGCAGTCAGGATCAGTGACAGCACGAAGCCGATCAGGTAGCTCTTGGCGCTGCCGTGGCTGGCGCCGTGATTATCAACGGAATGACTCATTTACATTGCCCCCATCAGATAGACCACGGTAAAGACGCAGATCCACACCACGTCGAGGAAGTGCCAGAACAGGCTCAGGCACATCAGGCGGGAGCGGTTGCGATCGGTCAGCCCCTTCTTGGCCACCAGCACCATCATCACGATGATCCAGATAAGGCCGCTGGTGACGTGGATACCGTGGGTACCGACCAGGGTGAAGAAGGCGGAGAGGAAGGCGCTGCGATCCGGGCCGTAACCTTCTGCGATCAGGTGATGGAACTCGTAGATCTCCATCGCGATAAAACCGGCACCCAGCACAAAGGTCACCAGCAACCAGCCATTGACGGTAGACATCCGGTTCTTGTTCATCGCCAACATGGCAAAACCGAAGGTGATGGAGCTCAACAGCAGCAGCATGGTTTCGGCAAATACGAACGGCAGTTCGAAGATATCCTTGCCGCTCGGACCGCCGGCAGTGCCGTTGACCAGGACCGCATAGGTTGCAAACAGACATGCAAACAGAATGCAGTCACTCATCAGGTAGATCCAGAAACCAAACACCTTGTTGGCACCGGCATCATGGTGCTCATGGTCATGGGCACTCTCGTGAGTGTGATGTAGAACGTCGGTCGCCATAGCGTCACGCCCCCTTGTTAATGTTGGCAAAATGCTGACCTTCGGGTGCCCATACCCTCCGGGCACCGTAAACGTGGATGTGATATGAAACGCCAGTGGTCATAGCACTAAGCCCCCTTGTTGATGTTGGCAAAATGCTGATCTTCGATGCGCGTGATCTCGTCAACCTGGACGTAGTAGTCCACGTCATCGTTGAAGCTGTGGATGATCCAACTGCCAATCATGGCGGCAAAGGCAAGGATGGCCATCCACCAGATATGCCAGATCATGGCAAAGCCAAAGATGGCGCTGAAGCCCGCGATGATCACCCCTGCCCCGGTGTTCTTGGGCATGTGGATCGGCGCATACTGCTTGGGCTGCTGATAGGCTGAACCGTTTTGCTTGGCATCCCAGAAGGCATCCAGACCGGTGATCTTCGGCTCGATGGCGAAGTTGTAGAAGGGCGGCGGTGAAGAAGTCGCCCACTCCAGCGTCCGGCCACCCCAGGGGTCACCACTCACATCACGGTTCTGCTCGCGGTCACGGATGCTGACCACCAGCTGGATCACCTGGCACAAGACACCAAGGGCAATCAGGCCGGCACCACATGCTGCTACCACCAGCCAGGGGTGGAAGGCCGGATCCAGCTGTTGGCTGATGCGGCGGGTCATCCCCATGAAGCCCAGTACGTAAAGCGGCATGAAGGCAACAAAGAAGCCGATAATCCAGCACCAGAAAGCACGCTTGCCCCAGGTTTCGTTCAGGGTGAAGCCGAACGCCTTGGGGAACCAGTAGGTGATACCGGCAAAGCAGCCAAATACCACGGCACCAATGATGACGTTATGGAAGTGAGCGATGAGGAACAGGCTGTTGTGCAACACGAAGTTGGCCGCCGGCACCGAGAGCAGTACCCCTGTCATGCCACCTATGGTGAAGGTGATGATGAAACCGACGGTCCACAGCATGGGTGAGGTGAACTCGATGCGACCACGGTACATGGTGAACAACCAGTTGAAGATCTTCACCCCGGTCGGGATGGAGATGATCATGGTGGTAATGCCGAAGAAGGCATTCACGTTTGCGCCCGAGCCCATGGTGAAGAAGTGGTGCAACCAGACAATGAAGGAGAGCACGGTAATGGCAATGGTCGCCCATACCAGCGAGGTGTAGCCGAACAACCGCTTCTTGCTGAAGGTGGCCACTACTTCGGAGAAGATCCCGAATACCGGCAACACCAGGATATAAACCTCGGGGTGGCCCCAGGCCCAGATCAGGTTGATGTACATCATCATGTTGCCACCCATGTCATTGGTAAAGAAATGGGTACCCAAATAGCGGTCTGCGGTGAGCAGGGCGATGGTAACGGTCAGGATCGGGAAGGAGGCGATGATCAGCACGTTGGAGCACAAAGCCGTCCAGGTGAACACCGGCAGACGCATCATGGTCATGCCAGGAGCGCGCATCTTGATGATGGTGGCGAAGAAGTTGACGCCAGTCAGCAAGGTGCCCAGACCCGATATCTGCAGACTCCAGATCCAGTAATCAACCCCGACCCCCGGGCTGTACTCCAGCCCAGAGAGGGGCGGATAGGCCAGCCAGCCGGTCTGGGCGAATTCACCGACCCCGAGGGAGATGTTGATCAACACCACGGCAGCGGCGGTGAACCAGAAGCTGATGTTGTTGAGGAAGGGAAAAGCCACATCACGGGCACCGATCTGGAGCGGCACGACGATATTCATCAGACCGATCACCAGTGGCATCGCCACGAAGAAGATCATGATGACCCCGTGGGCGGTGAAGATCTGGTCGTAGTGGTGGGGCGGTAAAATGCCGTCACCACCAGCCGAAGCCATCACCTGCTGGGTACGCATCATCACAGCGTCGGCGAAGCCGCGCAGCATCATGACCATACCCAGGATCAGATACATGACCCCAAGACGCTTGTGGTCGACCGAGGTAAGCCACTCTTTCCACAGATATTGCCACTTGCCGAAATAGGTGATCAGGCCGGCAACGGCCAGCCCCCCCAAAATGATACCGGCTACCGTCACCATGATGATGGGTTCATGGAACGGAATGGCATCGAGTGTTAATTTTCCAAACATCGGTTATTCCTCGGATCCTGCTTGCACAGCCTTGTTATCCAACGGCGCGTTCATATGTCCGGCATGCTCCTTCTGCCCGTCATGCGCCATAGCGGCATGGTCCATCTGCATATGTGCCATGTCATCGTGATTCATGGCGGCGCCATGCTCTGAGGGGGCTTTATGGGTCATCCCCTTGTGCTCGCCATGCCCCATGTCACCCATAAACTTGTTGATCAGCTTGACGAAAAGGGCCGGATCGGCACTTGAGAAATACTCTACTGGGTGGTTTTCGCTCTTCTTGGCCAGCGCATTGAACTCATCCATGGTGGTCAGCATCTTGGGAGAGTCCTTGACTTTGGCAACCCAGGTATCAAAACCGGCCTGATCCTGCGTAGCAATCGCCTTGAACTTCATGCCCGAGAAACCGGCTCCGCTATAACTGCTGGAGATACCGTCATACGCGCCTGCTTCATTGGCAATGAGATGCAACTTGGTCTGCATACCTGCCATGGCATAAATTTGCCCACCCAGCTTGGGAATGAAGAAGGAGTTCATGACAGTGTCTGAAGTCACCCGGAAATTGACGGGGGTATTGACCGGGAATGCTAATTCATTGACCGAGGCAATCCCTAATTCTGGGTAGACAAACAGCCATTTCCAGTCGAGGGAAATAACATCAATCTGGATCGGCTTCACCGTGGACTCCAGCGGCTTGTAGGGATCCAGTTCGTGGGAAGTTTTCCAGGTAATGGTTGCCAGAATGACGATGATAATAACTGGTACGGTCCAGACAACCGCCTCAATTTTATTGGAGTGAGACCAATCCGGAGTATATTTGGCATTGGTATTTGATGCCCGGTATTTACGAGCAAAGACCACCGCCATAATAATCACAGGGATCACCACAATTAACATCAGCCCCAAGGCGGTTAATATCAGTGATTTCTGTTCCAGACCAATCTGCCCTTTAGGATTCATCAAGGCCATGTCGCAGCCGGTCAGCAAGCTGGCCGATGCGATCAACAGCAAAGCACCCAAGCCCCTCTTTAATTCAAAAGGTCTCATGCAGTGTCCTTATGGTCGCAAGGCTAAAGTTGTAAAAACGGGCAACATTGTGATCAGAACCGGAACATGTAAACAACATGGAAAATTAATCTTAAGATTGTGCCAAACTTGGCCTCAGCATGTGAAAAATGTTAATTTTGCATCCGTATCACTATTAATGGCGCCTTTTCCCATAATTAATCAATGACACTCTCTTCTCAATTTATAATTGGACAGGGAGCATTATCTCGCCAACTAACCTTACATAGCATATGGGTATATATGACGAAAAATTAATCCTCCAGCATGAATAATAAACACCTGTCGACTTTGATGATCTGCGACAATTTGAACTCATCATCATTTACGTAATTAAACGCGACGAACAGAACACAGCACGATATTTTTTAGCTGGATTGTTTTTTAACAATTCGAACCCAAACAGATATGTCACTCCATACTCGTTTGATCAATCTGTTTAATAAGTTATTATCAACCCATATAGACGCCATAAAAATATGGCGGTAGGTTGCGTCCTCTTGCTGCTGGCCAGCTACCCCACTCTGTACTTTTCCATTTTTCATACAGCAGGTATTGCCATGAGTATTACACGCAGAGATTTTCTCAACGGCGTTGCCATCACCATTGCGGCAGGCGTCGCCCCCATCAATCTGCTCAAGGCTGCCGAAGGCGGCAGCACGCTGGCGGATAAAACCCTGGCCTACCCGCCCGCCCTCACCGGCCTGCGCGGCAACCACCCGGGCTCTTTCGAACCGGCCCACAGCATCGCCCGTGACGGCAAGCAATATGATTTTGCCAATATTCCCCTTGAGGGGGAGTACGATCTGGTGATCGTCGGCGCCGGGATCAGCGGTCTGGCCGCCGCCTGCTTCTATCAGCAACTGCTCGGCGCGGATAAGAAGATCCTGCTACTCGACAACCACGATGACTTCGGCGGCCACGCCAAGCGCAACGAGTTCACCACCCCCGATGGCCTGCGTCTGGGTTACGGCGGCAGTGAATCCCTGCAATCACCGCGTTCGGTCTACAGCCCGGTAGCGCTCGGGCTGCTCAAGGCGCTGGAGGTCAACATCGACGAGCTGGCCGCCGGTTTCCAGCAGACCTTCTATCCGGATCTGGGGCTGAGCCGCGGCGTTTATTTCGACGAGAAGCACTTTGGCGTCAACAAGATAGTGAACGGGGATCCGGGCCACAACGTGGCGGACGATATCCCCCGCGATCGCCTGAACGGCCGGCCGCTGGCAGAATTTATCGGTGACTTCCCCCTCGATGATGCCGACAAGGCCGCCCTGTTGGCCCTGCACGAATCGAAGATCGACTACCTGAGCGGCATGACCCGCGAGCAGCAGGACGAGTGGGTGACCCGCAACAGCTACACCACCTTCCTGCGCGATAAAGTGGGCCTCAGCGAGCGGGCGATCACTTACTTCCAGCAGCGCACCAACGATTTCCAGGCGGTCGGCATCGACGCCACTGCCTGCGCCGATGCACGCCTGTGCGCCTTGCCGGGGTTCGACGGCCTCAATCTGACGCCGCTGGATGCCGAGGAGCAGGCGGAGCTGGACGATCCCTACATCTTCCACTTCCCCGATGGCAACGCCGGTCTCACCCGCCTGATGGTACGCAAGCTCATTCCGCAGGTGGCGCCGGGTCACACCATGCAGGATGTGGTGCTGGCCAAGTTTGACTACAGCAAACTCGACCTGCCTGAGCACAAGGTACAACTGCGCCTTGGCAGCACGGCGTTGCAGGCCAAAAACGTGCGCCTCGCCGACGGCAAGCTGGCGGTGGATGTCACCTATATCAAGGAGGGGAAACTGCACCGGGTGCGGGCCAAGCAGTCGATCATGGCTGGCTACAACATGATGATCCCCTACATGGTGCCCGAGATGCCGGAGCCCCAGAAGGAGGCGCTGCGCCAGAATGCCAAGGCGCCGCTGGTCTACACCAAGGTGGTGATCAAGAACTGGCAAGCCTTCGTCAAGCTGGGGGTGCACGAGGTCTACTCCCCCGCCGCCCCCTACAGCCGGGTCAAGCTCGACTATCCGGTCAGCATGGGTGGCTACGAGCATCCCAAGAGCCCGGATCAGCCGATGTGCCTGCACATGGTCTATGTGCCGACCCTGCCGGGCAGCGGTCTGTCGGCCCGCGAACAGTCCCGCAAGGGGCGCGCCATGATCCTCGGCATGCCGTTCGAGCAGCATGAGCAGATGATCCGCGAGCAGTTGCAGGGGATGCTCGGCAGCGCCGGTTTCAACCATGAGCAGGATATCCTCGCCATCACGGTCAACCGCTGGTCTCACGGCTACTCCTATGTCACCAACACCCTGTTTGATGACGAAGCACAGTGCGAAAAATGGATTGAACTGGGTCGCCAGCCGATCGGCAACATCACCATCGCCAACTCGGATGCAGGCTGGAGCCCCTACGCCCACGCCGCCATCGACGAAGCGTGGCGCGCCGTCAACGAGCTGGTTGCCATGAGCAAGGGAGGTGCCCAATGAACCGCGCCCTGTCACTGACCGCCAGCGCCCTGCTGCTGGCCCTGCCCGCCCTTGCCGCCAACGCAGCCCCCGCCATGTCTGCAGGCGAATACGTGGCCAAGCTCGGCGATTGCGCTGCCTGTCACACCAGCGAAACCAGCAAGCCGCTGGCGGGCGGCAAAGGGTTCCCGACCCCCATCGGTACCGTATTTGCCACCAACATCACCCCCGACAAGGCACACGGTATCGGCAACTACAGCCTGCCGGAGTTCATCAAGGTGATGCGCGAAGGGGTGGCCCGCGATGGGCATCGCCTCTATCCGGCCATGCCCTACACCGCCTACGCCAAGATGAGCGATAAGGATCTCGAAGATCTCTATCACTACCTGATGAAGGAGGTGCAGCCGCTGGCCATCGCCAACAAGGAGAGCGACATCCCCTGGCCGCTCAACATGCGCTGGCCGCTGATGGGCTGGAACTGGGTCTATCACGATGACAGCCGCTTCACCCCGGTCGCAGGCAAGAGCGAAGAGTGGAACCGCGGCGCCTATCTGGTGCAGGGTGCCGGTCACTGCGGCAGCTGCCACACCCCACGCGGATTGGGGATGCAGGAGAAAGCGCTGACCGAGGCGGATCCCGTCTACCTGAGCGGGGCGGCGCTGGATGGCTGGTATGCCCCCGACATTCGCGGCAGCCGTTACAGCAAGCAGGAGCTGATCGATCTGCTGAAAACCGGCCGCAGCCAGCATGAAGCGGTCGCGGGCCCCATGGGGGAAGTGATCACTCACAGCAGCCAGTATTTCAGCGACGCCGATCTGGCCAGCATCGCCACCTATCTCACCGATCTGAAAGATGAACCGGTGGCGGAGAAAGGGGCCCGCGCCTACGCCAGTGCCAGCGGCAAGGCGGACTACGCCATGTACTGCTCCACCTGTCACGGGGTCAACGGCCAGGGCAATGACCACGTCATCCCCTCGCTGGTGAACAACCGCACCGTGCTGGCGAGCGATCCGTCGAGCCTGATCAACGTGTTGCTGCACGGTGCCGAAACACCGGTCACCCACGGCCATCTGGGTTACCACATGCCGGGCTATGGCTGGACCATGGATGATGAGCGGCTCGCCGAGCTGGTCAACACCCTGCGCGCCTCCTGGGGCAATGAAGGCACCGCCGTCAAGGCGGCGGCGGTCAAGACCCAGCGCGAGCTGAACGGCAAGGAGTAAGGGCTGTCAGCTCTCTCTTGGCCAAGTGCCATAAAAACGGGCCTCCACTGGAGGCCCGTTTGCTATTGATGAACCAGGTTCCGGTGCTTATCCCTTTCGGGATTTGGGCCCCGGCAGTGGCGCCGTTGGCTGGCGGTAATCGCCATAGGGGAAGATATTACGAAAACGCTGGGCCACCGGCTCGGGGATGGAGCGGGAGAAGATCAGCTTGACGCCATCGCCATCACGCTGCCCCACAATGCGACCGCGCACCGTGTCGTGGCGCAGGATCTGCTTGGCATGCTCAATAAAGGCGGGTGACACCTTGCCCTGCTTGACCACCACCTTGCCGGGGGCAAGGCGGATTTCGAACAGGGCACCACGCCCCAGCTTCATCAACCACCAGATCAGCGCAATCGCCACTATCAAGGAAATCCAGGCCATCTTCATCCCTCCCAAGCTCTTGATATAAGGCAGTATAAGCGGCCGTGCGCTCCGATTGTTTGGCACCGATCACAGCCCCCGCGTCAGCGCAATAGCGCCTCTTTGCTCAGCAGTCCTTGCCCCAGCCCACCAGCGTCTCGCGATAGAGCGCCAGCAAGGCTTCATCGCGCACCGCCACCCCGACCTGCTGCGGGCGATAGGCTGCCCAGTCATCGTGGGAGTGGCGTTTGCCATCGAACTTTTGCAGGGTGTGGCCGATGGCCGGGCCGCTGGTGATCACCCGCACCGGCCCCTCCCGCAGGGTAAAGAGGGTCGGATCAATCACATAGGCGATGGCGGACGGGTCGTGAACGTGGCAACCGGAGAGCCCCAGCTTCTCCGAGTAGAAGCGCAGGTAGAAGCGGCTGACATCCCACAGGAAGCGGCCCGGCTCCCCCGCCTTGTCCCTGAGCTCATCCAGATAGACGCTGCTGAAGAAGCTCTGCTGGGTCACATCCAGCCCGATGATCACCACAGGCCAGTCGGCGGTAAAGACCCGGTCGGCGGCATCGGGATCATCGTGAATATTGGCCTCGGCATAGGGGGTGACGTTGCCGCGATGGCCGTTGACGCCAAAGGCGCCGCCCATCACTACCACCTGTTTCACCAGCGAGACAATCTCGGGCGCCTGTTGTAGCGCCAGCGCCAGATTGGTGAGCGGGCCGATAGTGACGAGGGTGATCTCCCCCGGCGCGGCTTTCACCGCCTCGACAATATATTGCCAGGCGGGGCGGGGATCCGGAGCGATAGTCACCTCCCCCGCCTCCATGTCGCCAAAGCCGCTCGGGCCGTGGACTATGGTGGTAGGGCCGACCGGCTCGCGCAGCAGCGGGGCGGCAGCGCCTTTGGCCACATCTGCTTTCATGCCGTACTTCTGCTTGAGCCAGAGGGCGTTGCGGGTGCCATTGTCGATGGTGGCGTTACCAAAAACAGTGGTGATGGCAAGCAGCTCAATGGCGGGGTGGGCCTCGGCAAACAGGATGGCCATGGCATCGTCGATACCCGGATCGGTATCCAGAATGATTTTATGGGTCATGAGAAATTCCTACGGTGACAAACCCTGCGACAAAAGGGAGAGTCTACCCGGCTGACGGTCTCGTATCCCGGCATGGGATCACAGAGCGGGCCTTTGCTCCCGGCAGCGGGGGCGCTGCTGGCGACAATCTGCACAAAGAACGGCGCGGCCCTGTTGCCAGCGCCGCGCTCTTTATCATTGTTCATTATCTGCTATCTGGCACCGATCTGCCTGACTACGCCCCTCAGTGCTTGCGATGCCAGCGCGGTGAGGTCGCCTTCTCCCCCCAGGGGGTGACGCAGGGGAGCAGCGCCCCTTCAATCACCATCTCGCTGCCTGCCAGCGCTTCGGCGATCTTCTGGTGCAGCACCCGCAGTACCTTGCCCTCGTGCTCGGCCAGAGAGTGGCCCGCGGCAAAGAATTCCGGCTGATATTGCAGTGCCAGCTTCTGGGCGAATTCGTAGGTGTTGAAGCAATCCGGCATCCGCTCAACCACATCTTCAAGCCGGGCCAACAAGCTGTTCAGTTCCCTGGTCATAGTGCTCTCTCCGTGTAGGTTAATAGCCAAAAACTACCCCTTATTAGATAATTCACCAACGAACAAACCACAAAAGTGTGGGGAGACACACAGTTCTCTCTTGCGTCTGGCTTGTGGTGAACGGCAGACAGCTTGCCAGCTTTACATTCCGGTAACAAACAGCTAGATTTAGACCGACTAATCAGTCGGTCATTTTTCATGCGGAGAACAACATGGGTGCGGCGCAGCTTCAACACACTCCTGAGGATATCCTCGCCATCAAGATGTCCCTGCCGGATCAGCTGGCGCGGCTCAAGCGGGCGAGTCTGGCTCACCCCATGCCAACCCTGGCCGAGCGCCGGGCGCAGCTGACCAAACTCAAGCAGGCGTTGCTCGCCCACAAGGGGCAGCTGTGCAAGGCGCTGGCAGCAGATTATGGCCAGCGCAGCCACTACGACAGCCTGATCGCCGATGTGCTGCCCTGCATCATGCAGATCAACTACACCCAGAAGCGGCTCAAGCGCTGGATGCAGCCCCACCGCCGTCACACCGGCCTGCTGCTGGCCCCCGCCAAAGTAGAGGTGCACTTCCAGCCACTCGGGGTGGCCGGCATTATCGTGCCGTGGAACTTTCCGGTGATGCTGAGCCTTGGCCCCCTCATCACCGCCATCGCGGCGGGCAACCGGGCGATGCTGAAACTCTCCGAGTTCACTCCCCATACCAATGCCGTGCTGCGCACCATGCTCACCAGCGTATTTGACGAAAACGAGATCGCCATCATCGAAGGAGATGCCCAGATGGCGGCGGCGTTCAGCTCACTGCCGTTCGATCACCTGCTCTTTACCGGCTCCACCATGGTGGGCAAGCTGGTGATGGCCGCCGCCGCGCCCCAGCTTACCCCCCTCACCCTTGAGCTGGGTGGCAAGAGCCCCTGTCTCATCGCCCCCGACATGCCGGTCGCCACCGCGGTCGAGCGGATGATCTTCGGCAAGAGCCTCAACGCCGGGCAGATCTGCGTCGCCCCCGACTATGTGCTGCTGCCCCGTAGCGAGGTGGATAACTTTATCGCCGCCTATCGCCGCCACTTCAGCAAGCTCTACCCGCAGGGGCTCAATAGTGCTGACTACGGCGCCATCATCAACGACCGCCAGTATCAACGTCTCGTCAGCTGGCTGGATGAAGCCGAGCAGGCGGGTGCCCAACTCCACCCCTGTGGCAGCCCGGCCCGCGATGACCAGCGTCGCCTGCTGGTGCCCCACCTGCTGACCGGGGTGCCGAGTCAGTGTCAGGTGATGCAGCAGGAGATCTTTGGCCCGCTGCTGCCGCTCATTCCCTACGACACCCTGGAGGAGGCGCTCGCTTATGTGGCTGAGCGGCCCCGCCCGCTGGCCCTCTATCTGATGAGCTTCGACCCCGAGCTGCAGGCGCGAGTGACCCGGGAGACCCACTCCGGCGGCATGGCGATCAACGAAAGCCTGTTTCAGGTGGCGGCCGACGATGTGCCGTTCGGCGGCATCGGCGCCTCCGGTATGGGCCACTACCACGGCCACGAGGGGTTCCTCACCTTCTCCAAGGCGAAAACCGTGCTGACCCGCGGCAAGTTCACCACCGGCTCCCTGATCCATCCCCCCTACCACAGCTGGATCCAGAAGCTGATGATGGCCTTCTTCCTGCGCTGATGGAGATGACCATGAACCAGGCTATCCCGCAGCCACAAACCATGACCGACAAGCGCCGCCAGATCCTGGATGCCGCCCTCGCCCTCTGCGCCGAAGATGGCCTGCAGGGGGCCGCCACCGCCCGTATCGCCAAGGCGGCCGGGGTGGCCAACGGCACTCTGTTCCACCACTTTCCGAGCAAGGAGGCGCTGATCCTCGCCCTCTATCAGGATGTGAAAACCCGGATGGGGAGCGCCATCCATGAAGCAGATCCCACCCTGCCGCTGTACGACCAGACCCGCCACTACTGGCAGCTGGCGATGGAGTGGATGCAGGCTAACCCCAATGAGCTCAAATTCGTGCTGGGCTTCTTTCACTCCCCGCTGCTGGCCAGACCGGCCCGCAGCCAGATCCTGAACGATGCCCTGCGCTTTCTGCCTGCCCTGCTGGCAAAGGGGCAGGCCAGCGGCGAGCTGATGCAGGCTCCCGCACCACTGTTGCTGGAGGTGTGTCAGGGCCAGTTCCTCGCCTGCGCATCACTGTTTGTCGATCAACCGGAGCTGGGAGAGGACGACTACTGGCAAGCCAGTGCCTTTGCCCTCTTCTGGTCAGCCATCTCAGGAGCCAACCCCTATGACAACTCCGACCGTTGAATCTCTGGCCGCACTTGGCCGCCGCCTCTGGATCACCACACTGCTCTGGGTGGTGGGTCGTACCCTCTGCCGCGCCGCCCGCACCGACGAGGCAGTACGCCGTGAATTGGCGCCGTTGCCGGACGGGTTGGCTATTCGCCTCGAAGTGGGCGGCATCGGCTACGCCATGAACATGCACAAGCAGGGGGGCCGCTGGTATCCCAGCGCGCCAGTCGCCCCCCATGCCACCATCCATCCGCTGCGGGTGCGCTTCAAGCACCCCAATATCGCCTTTCGCGCCCTGAGCTTTCGGCTCGGGGTCAATCAGGCATTTGGCGAAAACCGGCTGCTGGTGGAGGGGGATCTGACCGTTGCCATGCATCTGGTGCGGGGACTTGAGCAGTTGCAGTCCCTGATCCTGCCCGCCTTTATCGCGCGGCCGCTGCTGCGCCACTATCCCGCCCCGACCAACAAGCTTGGCCGGGCCTGCAACATCTATCTGGGTCTGGTGACCGGCTAACGCGCAAGGAGCCTTGAAATGAGCCGCTATTACGATTTTTTCTGCCCGGTCAAACTGCTGGCCGGTGAACAGGCGCTGGAGCAGCTGGCCAGCGAGCTGGCCAGCCTGGGTGCCCATCGCCCGCTGCTGCTGACCGACAAGGGGGTCAATGCCACCGGCCTTGCCACCCTGCTGGCTAATGTGCTGGCCGAGGGGGAGCTGCCGGTTGCCGCCATCTGGGACGAGATCCCGGCCGACTCTTCCACTGCCGTGGTGGAGCGGATCGCCAAACGCTACCGCGAGCTCGACTGCGACAGTCTGGTGGCGCTGGGGGGCGGCTCGGTCATCGACACCGCCAAGGCGGTCAACATTCTCACTTCCATGGGGGGGGATCATCTGCTCGACTACTCGGGCGCCGGTTGCCTGACCCGTCCCCTCAAGCCGCTGGCGGTGGTGCCCACCACGGCGGGCACAGGCTCAGAAGTGACGCTGGTGGCGGTGATCAAGGATGAGGCGAGCGGGCGCAAGGTGCCCTTCACCTCCCCCTTCCTGCTGCCCCAGCTGGCGGTGTTAGACCCGCGCCTGACCCAGGGACTGCCCCTCAATATCACCGCCGCTACCGCCATGGACGCCATGACCCACGCTATCGAGGCCTTTATCGGTACCGCCAAGAACCCGGTAAGCGATGCGCTGGCCCTGATGGCAGTGGAGAAGATCGCCAGCGCCCTGCCGCAAATCATCCACGACCCGCAAAACAAACAGCTGCGGCTGCAACTGGCGGAAGGATCCACGCTGGCTGGCATGGCATTCTCCAACTCCATGGTGGGGCTGGTGCACGCCCTCGGCCACAGTCTGGGAGCACGCTGCCATCTGCCCCATGGGCTGTGCATGAACCTCTTTTTGCCCACCGTGCTCGACTACAACCGCCCCGAGGTGGATAACGAGCTGGCCCGGCTGCTGCTGCCGCTGGTAGGAGCCGAGCGCTTTGCTGCCACCCCGGCCCATCAGCGGGCGGAGGCGACCATCACAGCCATTCGCACCCTGCGCGACACCTTGTGGCAAGCGGTCAAGCTGCCGCGCACCATGAGCGAGGCTGGGGTAAGCGATCGCTCGCTACTGACCGAGATCCGCGATCTGGCGGTCAACGACGGTGCCCTGCTGTTCAATCGCAAGGACGCCGACCGTGAGCAGTTACTCACTCTGCTGGAGCGGGCCTGGGCCTAGTGGCTAATCGGCCGCAACCTCACAAATAAACTGGAATGGCGCATCAGGATGGTGCGCCAACAATGAAAAGAGTTGATCAAAATCCTCTTGGTTCTTTTTGCTCGCGTGGTTGTGGCTATACCAAATAGCCCCCGTATCCCCCATCCACAATGAGATTCTCTTGGCCAACAACAGCCGAATTTTTCTATTTTTACCTGCCGTTTCAAACTGAACCTTGAGTTCAGGGTTGGATGCATCAGAAATCGCAATCTGCCGCTGATCTGGGCTGTTCTGACTTTGAGCCAACACCTTCCGGGTAACTTTCAACATTACCGTGTCCATTTTTACCTCTTCCGAACTTGCTGATTATTGCCACATCGATTCGTGCCAAGATAAAAGCCAGAGAGCAAGAGCTGGCTCAATAATCCTGATAACAATCGATACATCATCCACTATCTGTTCTATACCTTGGCTAACAGTTATGTTGTGCCGAGAGACCCAACTTTATGCCAGAGGTGCCCACCATGAGCGACATCATCCATCAGGCCAACCAGCAGCAGTTCATCTGTATGGTGGAGGGTAAAGAGTCGAGACTGCGCTACCGGCGGCTCGATGCCAAGACCATCGACGCCTACAGCACCTTCGTGCCCCCCGAGCTGCGGGTGCAGGGGATTGCCGATCAGCTGGCGCGTGCCTTCTTCAACTGGACTCAGGCGGAGGGGCTCACTATAGTGCCGAGCTGCCGCTACATTGATGTCTGGTTACGCCGCAATGCCAACAACTGAACCTCTGAACACCGTCCTCGAACAGCAATTCCAAGCCAAAACAGAAGCCCTGCTGCGGGCCGATCCGCAGCGGATGGCCTGCCTGCAAGCCGCGGCCGAGCTCAATCTGCCCGACTGGGCGCTGGGGGCCGGTTTTATCCGCAACCTCATCTGGGATCACCTTCACCACAAGGCAGAGCCCACCCCGCTCAACGATATCGACCTTATCTATCTCGACAAAACCTATCAGCAAGGACTGGCCGAAGCGGAGCACGAAGCTTGGCTCGCCAAACGCCTGCCCGGCCAGCAGTGGGAGGTGCGCAATCAGGCCCGCATGCACACGCGGCAGCTGGTGGCGCCGTTTGCCAGCAGCCTTGAGGCGCTCAGCCACTGGGTCGAAGTGCCCACCTGCATCGGCGTGCGCCTGAATCAGGATGGCGAGTTCGAGTGGCTCGCCCCCTACGGCTTTGCCATCAACTGGTCGCTGCAAGTGAGTGCCAACCCCAGATGTCGCCAGGACAAACAGATTTTTACCCAGCGCATCAAGGAGAAACGCTGGCAGGCTATCTGGCCTGACCTTCAGGTAAACTGGCCATAACCTGATTGCAATCTTTCGATAACCTTGGGCACACTAGGGGAAAAGCTGGTTGTAACTCAATGGGTTAAATAATGCGCGACTTCTTCTCTCTCGAACGCTGGCTACCGGGCCTCGCCGCCCTGCTGCATTACCAGCGCGCCTGGTTGATGCCAGATCTTCGCGCCGGACTCTCGGTGGCGGCAGTGGCGCTGCCCGTCGCCATCGCCTATGCCGAGCTTGCCGGGGTGGGTGCCATCGTCGGCCTCTACTCCTGCATCCTGCCCATGCTGGTCTATGCCCTATTCGGCACCTCCCGTCAGCTGATCGTCGGCCCCGATGCCGCCACCTGCGCGGTCATCGCCGCCGTGGTGACACCGCTGGCCGCTGGCGACCCGACCCGTCACTGGCAACTGGTGATGACCATGACCGCCATGACCGGCTTCTGGTGCCTGATTGCCAGCCGCTTCAAGCTGGGAGTGCTGGCGGACTTTCTCTCCCGCCCCATCCTGATGGGACTGCTCAATGGTGTGGCCATCACCATCATGGTGGGCCAGCTCTCCAAGATCTTCGGCTTCACTTTCAGCGAACGTTACCTCATCGAGCGGATCGCCAGCGGGGCCACCTATATCACCCAGACCCATCTGCCGACCCTGGCCATGAGTCTGGTAGCCCTGCTCACCCTGCTGCTGGCCAAGCGCTACAAACCGGCATGGCCCTCCTCCATGGTGGCCATGGTGGTGACCGCTGCGCTGGTGTGGGGTTTTAATCTCGGCCAATTTGATATCGCCACCCTGGGGACGGTGGGCTCCGGCCTGCCCGCGTTCCAGATGCCGGAATTTCCTCCCGGTCTGATGCGGGAGCTGGTACTGCCTGCGCTTAACCTGGCCATGGTGAGCTTCGTCTCCATGATGCTGACCGCTCGCAGCTTTGCAGCCAAAAACGGTTACGAAATCGACGCGGACAAAGAGTTTCGGGCCCTCGGTATGGCGAACCTCGCCTCCGCCGTCTCCCAGGGTTTTGCCATCAGCGGCGCGGATTCACGCACCGCGGTCAACGACGCCAACGGCGGCAAGAGCCAGCTGGTCTCTATCATCGCCGCGGCGGTGATCGCCCTCATCACCTTCTATCTGACGGCGCCGCTCAAATATATTCCCACCGCCGCCCTCGGGGTGGTGCTGGTGATGGCCTCCCTGTCACTCACCGATTTTCGCGGTCTTTGGGCCCTGCGCCACTCCGATCGCTCCGCCTTCTGGCTGGCGCTGGTCACCTTTATCAGCGTGCTCACCATGGGGGTGATCCCCGGGATTACGCTCGCGGTTTTGCTCGGCTTGTTCCAGTTCCTGCGCAATGTGATGCGCCCCACCGACCAGCTGCTCGGCATGGATGACGAGGGGGTAGTACGTACCCTGGGGGACAACGAACAGGCCAAGGCGATCCCGGGTATTCTGGTCTATCGCTTCAACTCGCCGCTGACCTACTTCAACGCCCCCTATTTCAAGCGCCGGGTAATGGCCCTGCTGGTACAGGATCCCCGAGCCCCCAAGTGTCTGGTGATCGATGCGGTCGCCTGCTTCACCCATCAGGACATCAGCGTGATGAGCATGGTGGGGGAGCTGCACAAGGAGCTGAAACGGCGCGGCATCCATATGGTGATGGCGGGTCGCCACGGCCAGATGACCCACTGGCTAAAGCAGGCAGGCGTGCGGGTGGGCGATGAAGGGATCATCCTCTGCCCCGACATGTATCAGGCGCTGCGCCTGACCCGCTGCTATCGCGAGCCGGTGTTCAAGGATGATGCGGTGGTGGAGAGCACCACAGATGCCATCCGCTCGAATTGGCCGCAGGATGATGCCCTGCCCGACTCGGCGCGCCTCACCCTGCCAAGCGAACAGGAGGCGGGCGCCACGCCAGCCTGATCCCCTGGCCGATGCAATCCTGCACAAGGATTGCACCGGCCTTGGCCTTGGTGTTAAATGCGCCCCCAGAGGGCACTCCCCCGAGCCCTCCCAGCTGTTGGACATGCCATGCAATCTCAATCCCATGCAGGCCCGGGCACGCTATTTGCGCTGACCTGGCCGCTCTTTATCGATCTCGCCCTGCACTTTCTGACCGGTGCCCTCAACACCTTCATGGTGGGTCACGTCTCCTATCAGGGAGTGGCCGCGCTGGCGGTCGGCAATCAGGTGTTCGATCTCGCCATCACATTGTTCAGCTTCGTCAGCATCGGTACCAGCGTGGTGATCACCCAGTATCTGGGGGCGGGCGATCGAGAGAAGAGTCGGGTGGTGATCCACACCGCCATCGGCTTCAACCTGCTGATCGGTCTGGTAGCCGCCATCGGCGTGATGGCAGGAGCAAGCACCATGCTGGCGCTGATGAACCTGCCTGCCAATCTGATGAGCGACGGGACGCTTTACTTGCAGATCATCGGTCTCTGCCTGTTACCGGAAGCAGCAGCCCTCTGTCTGGCAGCCACCCTGCGCGCTCACGGTCACACCCGTCAGGCGATGTATGTGACCCTCATCGTCAACCTCATCACCTTCGTCGGCAACCTGCTGCTGCTCTACGGCTGGTTCGGCCTGCCCCAGCTTGGCGTCGCCGGTGTCGCCATCAGCACGGTCGCGGGCCGACTGGTCGGCGTGGTGCTGCTGGTGTGGCTGGTAGCCCGCAAGACCGGCATTCGACTGGTGGTGCGCGATATCGTCCACCCCAGCCGGGAGATGCTCGGCAAGGTGCTCCATATCGGACTGCCGGCGGCGGGGGAGAACCTCTCCTGGATGCTGCAGTTTATGGTGGTGACAGCCTTTGTCGGACTGCTGGGGGACAAGGCGCTGGCGACCCAATCCTACTTCTTCCAAATCTGCCTGTTTATCCTGCTGTTTGGCCTCTCCATCGGCCTTGGCAACGAGATCATCATCGGCCATCTGGCGGGAGCAAGACAGTTCGATCGCGCCTATCAGCAGCTGCTCAAGAGCCTCAAGCTGGGGTTGGCAGTTACCTGCGTCATCGCCGTGGCGGCGGCCCTCAATGGCCGTACCATCATCAGCCTCTTTACCGATGATGCCGACATCATCACCCAGGTGGCGCAGCTGTTTCTTATCAGCCTTATCCTCGAGCCCGGGCGCACCTTCAATCTGGTGGTGATCAACGCCCTGCGGGCCACCGGGGATGCCCGTTTCCCCCTCTACATGGCGTTGCTCTCCATGTGGGGAATTGCCGTGCCACTCTCCTATTTCCTCGGTATCATGCAGGGCTATGGACTGGTCGGTATCTGGCTGGCGCTGGCCTGCGACGAGTGGGTGCGCGGTCTGGCCATGTTCTGGCGCTGGCGCAGTCGTCGCTGGCAAAACAAAATTCTTGTTGAAACAAAAGCGGAATCACAATGAAGAAGATAGGACTCTTGCTGGCTGCCATCCTGCTCAGCCCCCTGGCCATAGCGCAAACTGCCCCTGCCGCTCCCAAGGCTCAAGCCACCCAGACCTGGTATGTGGCCCCCATCGCCATCGATGAAACCAGCGACGCCCAGAAGGCGCTGACCAAGGACTTCATGGCCCAGATGATCAAGACCATCAAGATCAACGAGTACCAGACCGGCAAGGCGGTAGGCAACACCAAAAAGCCCAAGTGGCTGATCCGCACCAAGCTGATCCCCGCTAGCAACGAGCCGCTGGTCGGCAAGAAGCACCCGCAGGGTCTCACCTACGGCAAGGGCAATCCAACCCAGGAGATCGTCGGCGAGCTGTTGATGAACGGCACCCTGGTGGCCCACATCGGCCAGGGCTGGCGCGAGCCTATCGTCCCGGGCACGCCGGTGGCTGAAAAGCTCTCCATCGCCAACTATCGCTACGCCATCGGGGATCAGGCCAAGTCGGCGGATCTGGAGGAGCTGGCAGCCCAAATTGGCTTTGAGGCGGGCAAGGTGATCCACCGCGACGGCAAGCCGCTGCCCGAGAAGAAAAAGAAAAAAGAACTGGCGGACGAAGAGAAAGAGTAACGTTGCCAGCATCCTTAAAAAGGGGCCACTCGGCCCCTTTTTTGATCCTGCACCCTCACGCCAACCCTGCCCCTGTTGTGACTTGTCGCACAGTTTGGCTCACCATTCAGATTGATAAATCACTTATCTTGTTTTGATTCAACAAGTTATAAATATTCCGCCGAATACTCCAAATCATTGCCCCCAAATCCGATCAGGATCACATTTATCCCCGGCACTAAGGGGTAGCTTTGGTCTTACAGGCACAATCAAACGAAACCAAGGAGGCTCCATTACATGTTCCCAGAGTACAGAGAACTCATCTCGAAACTGAAGAGCAGTGATGTCCATTTCCAGAAGAAGTTTGACTTGCACAACGACCTGGATGCGGAGATTAGAAAGTTGGAAAAGCATCACGCCAGCGACTATAGCGCCGAGGTGAGAGATCTGAAAAAACAGAAACTCAAACTGAAAGAGGAGATATACGACATCCTCAAACAACATCCACAATAGATGCCTCGAAGAATATGCGGATAAGCAATTTATCCCCCAGCCCGGCCCACGCGCCGGGCTTTTTGTTGTTTCAGTCAATTAGTTGACACCCGAGCCTACCGATCTTGCCGGTAGTTTGTTACATTTTTCCCTTGGAATTCAGGGAATAACGGTGATGATAACATGAGCAGAAAACGATCTTTTTATCATCTCTTGCTGCTTTGCCTGTTCGCATTGAGCCACCCCCTGCAGGCTCAGGAGCCTGAACTGGAGCTGTGGCACTCCCAGCAAGCCGGTTACGTGATCGACGACGTGATCGCCCGCTTCAATCAGGAGGGGAACCACAGAGTGCGGGTCACCCAGATTGAGCCGGGCAAGATCAAGGCGGATCTCCTGCTGGCAGCTCAGGCCAGGGGGCTGCCCGATCTGATGCTGATCCCCTCCGATTTTATCGGCCTCTATCGCCAGATGACCCTCGCTCCCCTCCCGGCCGAGTGGTTTTCCCCCGCGCTGATGGCCAGCGCCTTGCGTTATGTCACCCTGGATCGGCAACGCTGGGGCATGCCCATGATGCAGGGCAACCATCTGATGCTGTTTTACAACAAGGCGCTGGTCTCGACTCCGGTGACCCAATGGCAGCAACTGACAGCTATCACCTCGGCCCTCAAGGCCAAGGGGGTCTACCCCGTCAGCTGGCCCTATCACGACATGTACTACTTCGCCGCCTTTTTACACACCTTTGGCGGCTCGCCGGTGACCGAAGGGCGCATCACCCTCGACAACCCGGCCATGGTGCAGGCACTGGAGGCCTACCGCACCGTCGTCAGCGAACAGTGGGTCGATCCCGAGTGCGACTATGACACCGCCCTCGCCCGCTTCAATGAGGGCAAGAGCGCCTACCTCATCAATGGGGACTGGGCCTTCAACGATCTGGTGAAGAACATGGGGGATAAGCTGGGCGTTGCCCTGCTGCCCCGCTGGCAAAGCCATCCCATGCACTCCATGAGCGGCGCCTACGTGATGGGAGCCTCCCGCTGGGCGATGGATGATGAGGATCGGCAACCCGTCATCAAGGCACTGATAGCCTTTATCCAGCGTCAGGATATTCAGCAGTTCATCTATCATCAGGGGGCGCTGCTGCCGGTCAATCAGCAGGCTTTTACCGCCATCAGCCGCCGTCCCACGCCTCAGGAAAAAGTGCTGCTGGAGCAGTTTACCCTCAGTACCCCCATGCCCTCCGACAGCGCCATGTCCATCGCCTGGCAAGCGATGGAGAAAGGGTTCGAGCGCTTTAAAGAGGGGATCAGTGCCGCCGACACCGCCCGCTATATGCAGCAGTTGGCCGATCAGCAGTACCGGCAGGTCAAAGCACCATGAAACATCGCACCTTTCGGCTTGGACCGACCCTCATCATCATCCTGTTCACCGTCGCCCTGCTGCCGGCGCTGCTGGCCAGCACTGTGCTGCTGATCCGCCAGCACCAGATCATCGCCCAGAGCGAGCAGTCACAGCTGGAGCGGGCCCTCACCAGCATGACCCGCGAGGCCCGCTTTCGCAGCGAGCTGATCGGCACCCAGATCAATCAGCTCAGCCAGGATCGAGTACTCCATCAGGCCCTCGACAACTTCCTCTTCTCCAGCCATGCCCGGCTGGCGCTTGCCACCTTTATCAAATCCAACAGCCTGCTGACCTCGGCCTACCTCATCGATGACAAGGGGTTGGTGGTGGAGTACATCAATGGCCAGGCCTCCCACCTCGAGTCGAGCGACCTGATGCCGCAGCTGATGGCCTGGGGCAAGACCCGCGAGGCGAAACAGGGCAAGCATCTGCTGCTGCCCGTCGATGATCCCGTGCTGGTCGACGACATGGAGCAAAACCGCAGCGGCGGGCTGGCGCTGGTAGCCCCCATCTATCGCAACCACCAGCGAGCAGGGGTGATGCAGACCCCTTCCGGCTTCGTGATGGCCATTCTCCCCTGGCGGCAGATGGCCCAGTTGCTGGAACCCTATCTCAAGGGGAGCGAATATCTGGTGATCTCCCAGGGCGAGAACCGTCTCTACGAAGGGGCTCACCAGAGCGCCAACGCGATGGATGACAGGGAGCCAAGCAAGATGGCGCAGCCCCTGGCCATTGGCTGGCCCCAGCTGGAGCAGGAGATCACCCCCACCATCACCCTCTACAGCTACAGCAATGACAGGGTCAGCGAGCTCAATAAATCCCAGCAGTTGCTGACCGTCAGCATCGCCGTCATGTTGCTGCTGGTGGCCATCGGCTGCGTCTGGCTCACCCGCTGGCTCACCCGACCGCTGCGCTCGCTGGCCGCGTTGGTGCGCAGCTATGGCAAGGGCAATTACCAGCAACGGCAGGCGCCGCTGCGCTTTGTGGAGTACGACGAGGTGCGCCAGCTGCTGCAGGAGATGGCCAGCACCATCTCGGATCAGGTGCGGGCGCTCTATCAGCAAAATGAACAGCTGCAGCAGGCCAATAGCGAGAAAGAGGCCTTCAACCAGCGGCTGCTCGGCTTCAACGACGAACTGGAGCAAGAGGTTGCCTCGCAAACGACCGCCCTGCGCTCGGCCCTGAGCCGGGAGGAGCGCAGCCGCCATATCCTGCAATCCTGGCTGCAGTTCGGTCTGCACCAGCAGCTGGATATCGATATTGCCGAGCTGGCCAGCTCCGCCCTGCTGCAACTCTCGCAGCTCTATCCTGGCCACCGCTGGGGACTGGTGATCCGCCGCGATGGCCAGCCTCACTACTCCCTGACCCAGGGGGTCGATGCCCCCTTGCGGGATGCCCTGCAGGAGAAACTGGCTCAACTGATGGATGAGGAGGTCAAACACTCCGAATGCCAGTGGGATAACGCACTCTGGAAGGTCATGACCCTGCCCGGTAGCCAGAGCGGCGTGCTGTTTGGTTATCTGATGGTGAGCGCAGAAGGGCTGGAGTCCGAAGACAGGGCCATCTTGCGGCTGTTTGCCAAGCAGTTGGCGGTGGGCATCGAGGGGCGCCTCTTCACCGACGAGCTGGCGCGGGTCGCACGCACTGACAACCTCACCGGGCTGCCCAACCGGCAGGCGTTCGAAGAGGCCTTCCACCACTATCAAGCAGTGCTGGCGCGCCATCCGGAGCGTCACCTCGCCCTCTTCATGCTCGACCTCAACGGCCTCAAGCGTACCAACGACCAGTATGGGCACGAGGCGGGCGACGCTCTGCTGATCCAGATGGCTCGCCAGCTGCGCACCCTCTGCCGTCAGGATGAGAAGATTTTCCGCATCGGCGGCGACGAGTTCGTGCTGCTGGCGGAGGCGGATCACCTCGCCAGCCAGCAGCTGGCAGGCAGGTTGGAGGCAAGCCAGCAGCACGCCATCGTGCAACATGGGGAGCACAGCTTCCCGCTGCGTTTTGCCATCGGCTGGAGCAGCAGCGACCAGACCCCGCTGGCGGAGCTGAGCCGGGTGGCTGACGATGCCATGTATGCCAATAAGGCGCGCTTCTATCAGGGGCAGCGATAAAAAGCAGAGGTCTGTGGCGTTGGCGAGCCTTTCGCCAACGCCCTGATCAGCTCGCAAAAATGGCGCGCAACGCTAGACGCGGCGCGGACCATGACTAAGATAGGGGCTCTTGATGTCTCGATTTGGAAGGGAGTAGGAAATGGAGTTAGTACTTGGCCCGCTGGAAGCCCGCGTCATCGGCTGTCTGATTGAAAAAGAGATCTGCACCCCGGATCAATACCCCCTCTCCCTTAATGCACTGGTCAACGCCTGCAACCAGAAGAGCAACCGCGAGCCGGTGCTGGAGCTCTCCGAGCTCGATATCCGCGCCGTGGTAGACGAGCTGATCCGCAAGCGGCTGGTGGTCAACACTGCAGGCTTCAACGCCCGGGTGCCCCGCTATCAGCACAGATTCTGCAACACCGAATTTGGCGAGCTGAAATTCAGTGCCCAGGAGCTTGGCATCGTCTGCGAACTGCTGCTGCGCGGCCTGCAAACCCCGGGGGAACTGCGCTCCCGTACCAACCGCCTCTGCAGCTTCGATGATGTCACCGAGGTGGATGCGGTGTTGACCCAGCTCATCGAGCGTGGACCCTACGTGGTCAAGCTGCCGCGCGAGCCGGGCAAGCGCGAATCCCGCTACGCCCACCTGTTCAGCGGCGAAGTGGATATTCAGGCGATGATGGATGCCGCCCCCGCCGCGGCCTATGCCTCCCCTGCCGCCGACCGTCTGAGCGAGCTGGAGCAGGAGGTAAACGAGCTCAAGAGCCGTCTCGCCGCCATGGAAGCGCGGCTGGCTGCGCTGGATGGTCAGGGCTGATCGCCTTTACCATCGCCAATCTCTATCAGGGAGCCGGGGCTGATGTCCCCGGCTCCCTGCGTTTTTTTATCGTGAGGAAGTGCCCGTGATCACCCTGATTAAAGAGTCTGACCACCAGAAGATGCCCTGGAAAAACCAGCAGGGCACTACCAGCCAGATCCTCATCTCCCCCAAGGGGAGCAGCCTTGCCAAACTCGACTTTGACTATCGACTGAGCTCGGCCCCCATCAAGAACGCGGGCCCCTTCTCCCCCTTTCCCGGCTATCAGCGCATTTTGCTGCCGGTAAGCGGGGCAGGCTTTGTGCTCAACGGACACCCATACGCCACCTTCGAGGCGGCGCACTTTAGCGGCGATGAGGAGACCCACTGCGAGTTGCTGAAAAAAGAGGTGACCGATCTGGGACTTATCTACCATCCGGATCGCATCAGCGCCAACGTGCGGGTACTGAACCTCCCCTTCCCGCTGACCCTTACCCTCGAGCCAGAGAAGACCTACCTCTGTCACCTGCTGAGCGGCCAGCTGGCCGTGCAGGGCAAAGAGGTGGCCATCAACGAGACACTGGTGGTGACCGGTGAAGAGAGCATTCATTTTGAATGCCAGAAGAAGACCGCCATCGCCTTCTTTACCCTGCAGGCCAAATAGCGCGAAAGTCGGCGGTGTGCAGTCATGCCATGCCACGCCACACACAAACAGCAGAGATGAAAAAGCCGGGAAATCCCGGCTTTTGCTATTGAGGCAACCGGCTCGTGCCGGTCAGCACCTTAGTTAACCTTGAAGGAGCCCTTCATCATGGCGAAGTGGCCGGGGAAGGAGCAGAAGAAGGTGAGATCCTTGCCCGCCAGACCGTCGGTCTTGAAGGTGACGCTGCTGCTCTCGCCGCCGCCGATCAGCTTGGTGTGAGCCAGCACACGGGGATCATCCTTGGGCAGATAGCCGTTCTCGGCCCCAGCGCTCATCCCGGCAGTCGCCACGGTCTGATAGTCGGCGGTGCTGGCCAGCACCCAGTTGTGACCCATGGCGGTCACGGGCAGCTTGCCGGTATGGTTCAGGGTGACCGTCACCTCCTTGCAGGTGGCCGGCACGCTCATCTCTTTGAGGTTGTACTGCATGGCATCATTGCCTTCGATGACCAGTGCACACTCATCCGCCAGCACGGGGGCAGCCAGGGTACTCAGAAACAGCAGGGTAATCGCCTTTTTCATCATCTTCTCCTTTGATTGGCAATGGATGGCAACGACTTGGCGGATGCGGTGAACGCTTCGCAAAGATGCCGTCTAAATCGACCTTCATTTTACTCAATTGTCTTCAATCGGCTATGGCTTTTGGCCAAAGCTGCGGGCCAGGTCACCAGACGGTGCTCTACTCGCCACTCTCTCCCTCACGGATGGACGATACGGCCCGCTCCCGCCACAGGTTCAAAACTGTTTAATTTTTTATGCCCTTTTCCCTCCGATTACCCCTATCAGGGCTCGCCCGGCGGGCGCCCCTTGGCTAAGCTAGCGCCCCGATATGAACCTTCTCCAGATGAGAGCGCCGGATGATTGCGATAACCCCCGTGGCGGCCCTGCGCGGCCTGCTGCTGACCCTGCTGCTGGCGCTGGCCGGCTGCCAGCCCACCCCGCCTGCCCAGACCCGTATTCAGGGCAAGACCATGGGCACCTACTATGTGGTGACCCTGAGCGATAGCTACCCCGGTGGAGAGCCCGCCCTCAAAAGCGACGTAGAAAGCCTGCTGGCCCGGATGAACAAGGAGATCTCCACCTACGATCCGGGCTCGCTCATCTCCCGTTTCAATCAGGGGCCCGCCAACACCCCGTTTGCCATCCCACCCGCCATGGCCATCATAGTCCAGCAGGGGATTGATGCCGGTAAGCTGACCGACGGCAAGCTGGATGTGACCGTGGGGCCTCTGGTCAATCTGTGGGGCTTTGGCCCGGACAAACGGCCGGTCAAGCGACCCGATGAGGCGGCCATCGTCGCCGCCCGCCACAAGGTGGGCATCGACAAGCTAACCCTGACCTCGCAGGGTGATCACTTCCTGCTCGAAAAAACGATCCCGGATCTCTATCTCGACCTATCCACTCTCGGCGAAGGGGCGGCATCGGATGAAATCGCCGCCCTGCTCGAGGGCAAGGGGGTACACAACTACCTGATCGAAGTGGCCGGTGCGGTGCGCAGCAAGGGCAACAACAGCAAGGGCTCGCCATGGAAAGTGGCCATCATCGAACCCTCCGATCAGCCGGGGGCGTTTTCCGATATCGTCATCCCCAACGGCATGGCGCTCAGCACCGCAGGCAGCTATCGCAACTACTACGAGCTGGATGGCCAGCGTTACTCCCATATCATCGATCCTGCCACCGGCCAGCCGGTCACCCACAAGCTGGTCTCCGCCAGCGTGATCACCCCGACCGCGCTTGAGGCTGACGCCCTCGATACCGCGCTGATGGTGATGGGGCCCGAAGCGGGTATGGCATTTGCCAAACAGCACAAGCTGGCGGTCTATCTCATCATCAAGACCGAACAGGGGTTCAAGGCCAAGTACACGCCCCAATTCGCCCACTATCTGGCGAAGCAACCGACAGAAAAGCACTGATAAACAGAAGGCCCCGATAACGGGGCCTTCTCATTACGGTTGATGATGAACTTGTCACGGGCTATTCGATGGTCACCCGGTGAGGGGCTGGCGTTTCCACCTGCTTGGGCAGTTGCAACGTGAGGATACCGTTCTCGAACCTGGCGCTGACCTTGTCCAGCGCCACCTCGACCGGCAACTCCAGAGTGCGTGAAACACTGCCAAAATAGCGTTCACTGCGCAGTGTTCGCTCATCCTTGTTCTGGCTGTCAAACTGGCGGATCTCCGCTTTCAGCGTCACCTGTTTACCATGGATATCCACATGGATGTCCTCTTTGGCAACCCCCGGCAACTCGGCTTGCAGCACATAGTTGCCATCACTCTCCTTCAAATCCAGCCTGATCTGGCTCGGCAAGGGGTCCCCGTGCAAGGGGCGAATATAGAAGCCGGACGCCATATCGCGAAACAGGTCATCGAACAGACTGGTACGGCTTGGTAGCAAACTCATCTCTGATCCCTCCGTGATTCATGGACTGACAGAGGCAGGCCCTGATACCTGCCTGATGGGGCCTATATGTGACCGAGGCTTGTCTTTGCCCCCTCTATCAGTCTAAAAAGTGTGCCGCGTGCTGCCACCCCATCTGAGCTTTATTTGATATGGATCAACCACATCGCCCTGGCCACCAGGCACAGAGCGTGACATGGAAACTGAAAGTTGCGTGACAAAAGCACATTGATTGCCACTTGACACGCTTTGGTGGCACACTTTCTCCCATCAACCCGTAGCGCCTCGACCCAGAACAATGCAGACACCGGAAAACGCGTCAGAAAAGAAGAGCCCTGCCAAGCCCCAACGCATTCTGATGGTCAATGAGCAGCGCTCGTTTCAGGTGATGATGAAGGCGATGCTGATCAATCTGGGTATCAGCAACATTACCTACTCCAATACCGCCGAGGATGCACGGCGTCGCTGCCAGAAGGGCAGCTTCGACATCTATCTCATCGATTACGATCTCGGGGTCGGCGAAAATGGCCGCCAGTTGCTGGAGAGTCTGCGTGACCAGAGCCTGATCCCGCCCCAGAGCGTGGTGATAATGGTGAGCAGCGACAGCTCCCGCGCCATGGTGCTGAGTGCGCTGGAGGCCGAGCCCGACGAGTACCTGATGAAGCCCTTCTCCCAGGAGCAGTTCTCGTTTCGCCTCAGACGCGCCCTCGCCCGGCGTCATGCCCTGGCACCGGTATTCACCGCCCTGGCCGACAACAACTTCCAGGCTCTCATTACCGCCTGTGCCGAGCGAGCCGATGCGGTGCCCCGTTTTGCCAACTACTGCCGCTGCTTGCAGGCCGATACCCACCTCAAGTTGGGTGAAGCACAGGAGGCTCGCGCCTTGATGCGCCAGCTGCTGGCCGGCCAGGAGAACAGCTGGGCCCGCCTGACGCTGGGCAAGGCGTGCAACACTCTGGGGCTCCATGAAGAGGCGGTCAGCCATCTGCAGGCGACCCTCAAAAATACCCCGCTGATGGTGGAGGCTCACCTCTGGCTGGCAGAATCCCTGCTGGCCCTTGGCAATGACGAGCAGGCGCAGCAGGAGCTCAGACGGGCGGTGGATATCTCCCCTCAGTCGGTGCAACTCTCCCGCCGGCTGGCGGAGGTGTGCCTGCAGCGCCACGACTACGCCCAGGCCAAGGATGTGCTGATGTCACTGATCGACCTGTCGCGCAACTCGATCCATCGCACGCCCCATTATCTGGGGGCCTATATCCAGACCCTGACCCTCTACGCCCTCAACAGCAACGACAGCTACCACATCGCCAACCTGCAAAAGCAGGTCAATTCTGCCCTGTCGCGCATCCGCGACTCGTTGATGATGTCGGAGTTCAACTACCCGGTGTTCGAGCAGATCTGTCAGGCCCGGGTGCAGATTGCGCTGGGCGAGCTGCTCAAGGGCAAGAAGATGCTCTATCGCGCCAACCAGAACTGGCTCGATGAACCGGCCACCATGCCCCCCGTCCTGCTTGGCGAAACCATCCTCGCCCTCTATCAGCTCGGCGAGTTCGAATATGCCGAAAGCCTGCAAGGGCTGCTGGCGGAGGACGAAGACCGGCTGCTCACCACCTGTATTCAGGCAACCCGGGATGACAAGACGGTACTGGAGCGGCGTCAGCGCTACCAGCAGCTCAACGATCTGGGGATCAAAGCCTATCAGGCCGGGGAGCTTGAACAGGCACTCGGTCACTTCCGCGAGGCCCTGCGCCGCGCCCCCGCCAATACCGGTGCGGCTCTCAACAAGATCCAGGTGCTGCTGCAACTGATGCAGAAAAACCGCAAGAGTCCGGAATTTGGTGCCGAGTGCAAGGACACCCTGGACGTGCTCGACGGTATCCCCCTCAACCCGGCCCAGCAGGAGCGTTTTCGCAAGCTGCGTCAGGAGTTCAACCAGTTCAGCTAAGACGACGCCGCCGCGCCCCCTTTTCCCCGCCTATGCTGAAACCAGTTCGGCAATGCGAGGGAAACGAAGATGGCGATGTGTCGTTATCTGGTGGCCGATGGCCGCCACTGCAGTGAAGAGGCTGGCGAGCACGATCTCTGCCACTGGCATGATCCCCACCATACCCATCAGGAAGCCCACACCGCCGAGGCGCTTGAACAGTACGTTCGCGCTGGCGGACTCTGCCACGGCCTGCAGCTGTCACGGGCCAATCTGGCGGGCCTCAATCTGGTCAACAAGGAGTCCGATCAGGGATTTTTGCTGGAGCAGTGCAACCTCTATCGCGCCAACCTGCGCGGTGGTCACCTCTACGGCCTGCGCATGAAGGGCGGCAGCCTGATGAAAGCCGATCTCAGTGACGCCAACCTCCAGTGCGCCACCCTCGATGACGTCAACCTGCTCGGCATCCGCTGGCACAACACCCGGCTCGACAACATGCAGACCGGCAAACGGGTGATGCAGGATCGCAAGGGGCGCCGCGAACGGGATCCCAAACAGGCGCGCATCTGGTTCAAGGAGGCGGAAGAGACCTACCGGGATCTGCGCAAAGCCTCCGAGGCGCAGGGGATCTTCACCATGTCCGGCAACTATATCCAGCAGGAGCTCACCATGCGCCGCCTGCAACTGCCGTTCTGGTCGACCCAGCGTTTTACCTCCTGGGTGGTCGATCTCTTCTGCGGCTATGGCGAGGCCCCGATGAGGGTGGTGCTCTTCTCTCTGCTGCTCATCTTTATCTGCAGCATTTTTTACTTCTTCTGCGGCCTCAACTTCGCGGGTAACTACCTTATCTATCGACCAGAGGCGCCCCTTGAAGAGAACGCCATCTTCCTGCTCGAATGCCTCTACTACAGCGTGGTCACCTTCACCACGTTGGGGTACGGCGACTTCACTCCGGTCGGGCTCTCCAGGATCTTTGCCGCCTTCGAAGCCTTTACCGGCAGCTTCACGCTGGCGCTGTTTGTGGTGGTATTCGTCAAAAAGATGACCCGCTGACGCCTCTCCCTGCCAAGCGGGTCGGCCACTGGTGCTGACCCGCGCCCCGAACTTGCATCCACCGCCGATTCCTAGTCCAATAGCCACTTATAAAAATGACATGAGCATCCCGGACATGAAGATCATCTCTTTCAATATCAACGGCCTGCGCGCCCGCCTGCACCAGCTGCAAGCCATCATCGACAAGCACCAACCCGATGTGATCGGCCTGCAGGAGATCAAGGTACACGACGAGGCTTTCCCGCTGGCCGATGTGGAGGCCATGGGCTATCACGTGGAGTTTCACGGCCAGAAGGCCCACTATGGGGTCGCCATCATGAGCAAGCAGAAGCCGGTCAAGGTGGAGAAAGGCTTCCCCACCGATGACGAAGAGGCCCAGCGCCGGATGATCATGGCGACCTTCGAGCGCGAAGACGGCTCTCTCATCAAGGTGATGAACGGCTACTTCCCGCAGGGTGAAAGCCAGGATCACGAGACCAAGTTCCCGGCCAAGCAGAAGTTCTACGAGGATCTGCAGCACTATCTCGAAACTCATCACACGCCGGACGACCAGCTGGTGCTGATCGGGGATATGAATATCTCCCCCACCGATCTCGACATCGGTATCGGCGAAGCGAACCGCAAGCGCTGGCTGCGGGATGGCAAGTGCTCCTTCCTGCCCATCGAGCGCGAATGGATGGAGCGGCTGAAAGGGTTCGGTCTCACCGACACCTTCCGCGCCGCCAACCCTACCGAGTGCGAGCGTTTCTCCTGGTTTGACTACCGATCCAAGGGCTTTGACGAGAATCGCGGCCTGCGCATCGACCTCATCATGGCCTCCGACGCCCTCAAGGACAGCGTGACCGAGACCGGTATCGACTACGAGCTGCGCGGCATCGAGAAACCCTCCGACCACGCTCCCATCTGGGCCTGCTTCGCCTGATTGAGTGCGGGCGAGGGCTCCTCTCGCCCGCTACAATTATCCCCCTTTTTCCTCCTGACTATTGTCATCGCACGCACTATCCTGTCGGCAATCTAGTTCTCATATGATACTCTTTACTCCATTTTCCAGTAGCAGAACGGCTTCTGTTGTGAAGAACAGAGAGAACTTTTTCGATCAAGCAGCTTGGGTTCAATGTTCATGCTCTATGATTGAAAAACTTCAATAATCCAATGAGTTAATTTGTAATCATGAAGTTAATCACGTCAGCCGAAAAAAAAGGTGTGCATGATGGCCGCAATCGGGCCAACAGGAGTGAAATGATGATGGAGCCAAACACCAGAGCAGGATTATTCAAACAGGGGATGCTCGCTCTGACGCTGGCCGGTGCACTGGCCGGCTGTGGCGGGGAAACAAACCAGACGGTGCAAACCATGCCGGCCGTGCCCGTGGTAGTCAACGAGGCGACCCTGACCGATGTGCCGCTCACCACCGAGATGGTGGGCGAAACCGCCGGTTTTCGCGAGATCGATGTCCGCTCCCGGGTCAGTGGCATCCTGCTCAAGCGCACTTATGTAGAAGGCCAACCGGTTACCGCCGGCCAGCAACTGTTCCTGATCGACCCCGAGCCCTACAAGGTGGCGCTGGAGCAGGCCAAAGGCACCCTGGCCCAGGAGCAGGCCAGACTCAACAAGGCTCGCGCCGATCGGGATCGCATCATTCCCCTCTTCAAGCGCCAGGTGGTAAGCCGCAAGGACTATGACGACACCATCGCCAACTATGAAGCGGCCATCGCCAGCCATCAGGCCGCTCAGGCCAAGGTGAAGGAGGCCGAGCTCAACCTCAGCTATACCAAGGTCACTGCCCCCATCAACGGCATGGCGAGCAAGAGCTCCCAGTCCGAGGGGAGCCTTATCTCCACCAGTGGCGACAACGGCCTGCTCACTACCATCACCCAGTTTGATCCGCTCTACGTCAACTTCTCCTACTCGGAGCAGGATCGCCTCGATTTCGAGAACTCGGTCAAGAGAGGGACCATTGAAGCCAAGGACGCCACCAACTGGCGCACCCATATCCGCCTGGCCGATGGTTCTGTCTACCCACAAGCGGGCAAGCTCAACTTCTCCGACAACCGGGTCGATCCCCAGACCGGCACCATCCGTGCCCGCGCCATCTTCGATAACAAGGACGGCGTGCTGCTGCCCGGCCAGTTTGTCCGTATGACCATCGATCTGGGCACCCGCAAGAATGCCATAGTGGTGCCGCCCCGCGCTATCGTCCAGTCCCAGGCTGACCGCATGGTGATGGTGGTCGATGCCGAGAACAAGGTGATCCCCCGTCCGGTCAAACTGGGCCCGGTGGTCTCCGAGGGGGTGCTGATCGACAGCGGCCTCAATGCCGGTGACCGTTACATCGTCGAAGGCTTGATGAAGGCTCGCCCCGGCAGCGTGGTGAAACCTGTCTCTGCCGACGAGATGAAAGCCATCACCGCCAAGATGGTCAGCCACTCAGCGGCCAAGTAAGGAGCTCGTATGTTTTCCAGGTTTTTTATCGAGCGTCCCATCTTCGCCAGCGTGATTTCCATCATTATCGTGCTGGGCGGATTGGCGGCAATGCGCTCGCTTTCCATCGAGCAGTACCCCCAGATCACCCCGCCGGTGGTCTCGGTGACCGCTTTCTATCCGGGGGCCACTCCGGAGGTGATCTCCCAGACTGTCGCCGCACCGCTGGAGCAGCAGATCAACGGCGTCGAGCGGATGATCTATATGCAATCGGGTTCGGCCTCCAACGGCCAGATGAACCTCAACGTCTACTTCGAGATCGGCACAGATCCGGATCAGGCCACCATCAACGTCAACAACCGGGTATCGGCCGCCATGGCCCAGCTGCCGGAAGAGGTGAAAAAGCAGGGGGTAACGGTCAAGAAGAAATCGACCTCCATCCTGCAGGTGGTCACCCTCCAGTCGCCGAACGGCTCGTTTGATACCACCTATCTGTCAAACTATGCCCTGCTCAACATCATCGACGAGCTCAAGCGGATTCCCGGCATCGGTGATACCACTCTGTTTGGCGGTACCGACTATGCGATGCGCATCTGGTTGCGGCCGGATCGACTGGCCCAGCTCGAACTCACCCCGAGTGATGTGATTAGCGCCATCCGCGAGCAGAACACCCAGTTTGCGGCAGGCAAGATCGGCGCTCAGCCCACCTCGACCCCCATCGACTTCACCTACACGGTGCAGACCAAGGGTCGCCTTGAAGATGTGAAAGAGTTCCAGAACATCATAGTTCGCTCCATGCCCGATGGCTCCAAGATCCGGGTCCGCGATGTCGCCCGGGTCGAGCTGGGGGGCAAGGATTATGATCTGGTGGCCCGCGCCAACGGCAAACCGGCCATCGGTATCGCTACCTATCTGCAGCCCGGTGCCAACGCCGTAGCAGTCGCCGATGCGGTGCACACCACCATGGAGCGGCTCAAGGAGCGCTTTCCGCAGGATATCGAGTACCAGATCCCCTACGACACCACAGAGTTTGTGAAGATCTCCATCGAAGAGGTGGTACACACCCTGTTCGAGGCGATCGTGCTGGTGTTCGTGGTAGTCTACCTGTTCCTGCAGAACTTCCGCGCCACCCTGATCCCCTGTATCGCGGTGCCAGTGTCGCTCATCGGGACCTTCGCCGGCATGCTGGTGCTCGGTTTCTCCATCAACCTGCTGACCCTGTTCGGCATGGTGCTCGCCATCGGTATCGTGGTGGATGACGCCATCGTGGTGCTCGAGAACGTCGAGCGGATCATGAGCGAGAAGAAATGTTCGCCCAAAGAGGCTGCCATCCTCGCCATGCAGGAGGTCTCAGGTCCGGTGGTCGCCATCGTGCTGGTGCTTTGCGCCGTGTTCCTGCCGGTCGCCTTTATGGGTGGCATGACTGGGGTGATGTACAAGCAGTTCGCCATCACGGTCGCGGTCTCGGTGGCCATCTCCGGTCTGGTGGCTCTGACTCTCTCTCCGGCCTTGTGCGCCGTGTTGCTGAAAGAGGGACATCACAAACCGGCCCGTTTCTTCGTCTGGTTCAACGATAAATTTGACCAGCTGACCCGCGGCTATGTACGGGGTGTGGCCTTCCTGAACCGTCGGGTGGGGGTCGCTTTTGCCATCATCGCCGTACTGCTGCTCTCCATCTACGGTCTCTTCCTGAAAGTGCCGGGCGAGCTGGTACCGAACGAAGATCAGGGCTACCTCATCTCCGCCGTCATGCTGCCGGATGCCGCCGCCATGAGCCGGACACAGGCAGTGGCGGATCAGTTCGACAAGCTCGCCATGGCCAATCCCAATGTGAAGGATGTGATCACTTTCTCGGGCTTCGACATCCTCTCCAACGCCATCATCAGCAACAGCGGTCTCACCTTCATTACCCTGAAGGACTGGAGCGAGCGCAAGGGGACAGGCCAGGACTCCTTCGAGCTGGCCAAAACTCTGCAGGGGATGAGCCTGATGGGGCTGGCTGACGGCTTTGTTGCCTCCTTCAACCCGCCCCCCATCCAGGGAATGTCCACCACCGGCGGACTGGAAGGCTACCTGCAAAACCGGGGTTCCGGCAGTGCCCAGGAGTTTTCGGGCGAAGTACAGCGCTTCCTCGCCGCCGCCAAGGAGCGCCCCGAGTTTGCCAGTGTCACAACCACATTCCGTGCCAATGTGCCGCAGGTCTATCTCGACCTGGATCGCGAGAAAGCCAAGGCGCTGGGGCTGCCGATCAATGCGGTGTTCGACACCATGCAGGCCACCTTCGGTCAGGTCTATGTCAACGACTTCAACCAGTTTGGCCGAACCTACCGGGTACAGTTGCAGTCCGAAGCGGACTACCGCGCCAAGAAGAGCGATATCCGCAACGTCTACGTGCGCTCCAACACCGGCGAGATGATCCCGCTCAGCAGCCTGGTGACGGTCCGTGATGCCACTGGCCCCGAGCTGGTAGAGCGTTTCAACATCTTCCAGGCAGCCAAGATCATGGCACAGCCGGCACCCGGCTACAGTTCGGGTCAGGCGATCGCCGCACTGGAAGAGGTGGCCAACAGTACCCTTGGCAACGATGCCAAGCTGGAGTGGACCGGTTCCGCCTATCAGGAGAAGGCCTCTGCCGGTAGCGCAGGCATGGCGTTCGGCTTCGGTATTGTGATGATCTTCCTCATCCTGGCAGCCCAGTACGAACGCTGGAGCCTGCCGTTTGCGGTGATCACAGCCGTACCGTTCGCCCTGTTCGGCGCCCTGCTGGCCACCTGGCTGGTAGGACTCACCAACAACGTCTACTTCCAGATCGGGCTGGTGACCCTGGTGGGTCTTGCCGCCAAGAACGCCATACTGATTGTGGAGTTCGCGGTGATGAAGCACGAAGAGGGGATGAGCCTCATCGAGTCGGCACTGGAGGCGGCGCGCCTGCGTTTCCGTCCCATCGTGATGACCTCGCTGGCCTTCATCCTCGGCTGTGTGCCGCTGGTCACCTCCAGCGGCGCTGGTGCCGCAAGCCGTCACGCTCTCGGCTGGCCGGTGATCGGCGGCATGCTGGCGGCCACCTTTATCGCCATCTTCTTTATCCCGCTCTTCTTCCGCCTCATCATGAAAGGGTCGGAAAAGCGCGCCAAGCCGTAACGCTCTCCACGGGCGTTCCACCGATAACAAACTACCCCCGCCCGTGCGGGGGTATTTTTTTGTCTGCGGTGTGCTTCAATGACACACATCGAGACTTTTTTGCACAGGATCCGGATATGCTGGCTCAGCTCTGGCTCGCGACGACCTTGACGACCACTACCCTCTCCGCCTGTGGTCATCACGATTATCCCCCCTGGAACTGGCTGAGCGATGGCAAGATCATCGGCGTTTGTGCCGAAGTAGTCAGTACCCTCTATCAACGGTTGGGTTTCAATGTGGATCTCTCCTATGTGGGCCCCTGGGCCCGCTGTCAGCAGAAAGTGGCGAAAGGAGAGGTCGACATCAATATCTGTGCGCTGCGCAACGAAGAGAGAGCACACTACTCCCGCTTTACCCGAACGCCCATGGCCATCAATGACATGGCGGTGTTCGTGCGCCAACCCGGCAGCCGCTTGCTGCAGCGACGGGAGGATCTGACCGGACTGCGGGGAGCCATGATGATAGGCGTCAGCCTTGGCAGCGAAATGGATGATTTTTTGCAAGCAAATACCCGCATCTACAGGGTCAACTCCCTCAAGCAGGTATTTGGCCTGCTGGCCAGTGACCGGGTCGACTTCGTTCCCTATGGCCGCTCTTCCGGTCGCCTGTTTTTGAGCGAAAATTACCCGAGCAGCGGAATGGTTGATCTGCAGTGGCCACTGCAGCGCGGTGAGCTCTATATTTCTGTTTCACTACAATCTCCCCATCTTGGCACCCTCGAACAGCTGGAACCCATGCTGCAAGCGCCGGGCATGAGGCAGTGGATAGATCAGCTGCTGGAGAAATACAGCGACATCTATCTGCAACAACAGCGCCAGCCCTCGCCTTGACCTTCTCCCAGAAGCAAGGTTTAGAGTCTGGATACCAGATCCTGAAGGATGACCGGATTGTCACTCACCCAGCTTGCGACAAGATTGCCCTCTGCCCTGCTAGCCCGGCTATTGCTGGCGCTGCTGCTCGTGTGCAATCTGACTCTCTGCATCAGCTGGCATGGTTCTCCCCTCTCCTCCAAGCCGACCCCAAACAACACTCAGTCGATGGTGATGTTCGATTCATCCATGGCGATGGCGGATGGCGAGAGCTCTCATGCGATGCCCGCAATGTCTCACCCGAGCGATACCATGGCCCTCTCCTGCCATCAGGGAGACGAGGGGTCGGCCATGGGCGATGAGTGCCAGATGCAGACCGGCGTCAATGCCCTCTCCTTCGGCGCGATAGCTCTGCTGGGTGTATTGGTCGCCCTGCTGATCTTCCCCCTGCTACTTGGCAGTAACTTCGCAACTGCACTGCTTGATAACTGGTTGCGGGATCCCTTCCTGCGATCACGCGGTACCCATCCCCCCTCCTGGCCGCGCCGACACCTGATGTTGTCGGTGCTGCGACACTAGAAAGATCTTCTCTTGCGGCAGCGGCAAGCCTCGGCTTGCCCGTCTCCTGCCGCCTTGCCTGACCCTGTGCCCCGGCCAAACCGGCCCGCTCACTGGGAGCCGTGCGCGCTGATACAGCTGCGCCCCGTTTGCCGCCAATCCCTTAGGTGATGCCTTGTCCATCTCCGATCCGGCGGCCTGCACAAGAGAAGAGATATGATGTCACTTGTCCCTGTTACCGGCCTTATCGCCGCCAAGAACTTTGCCACCCTGCCACTAAGTGGGGGTGTGCGATGAGCCAGAAACTGCTGGTATCAGCCCTGCTGCTGGCCCTCGGCGCCGGTGGCGGCTACTGGGCTGCCAAACAGACCACTGCTAGCACCGTGGCCAAGGAGAAGACGCCGCTCTACTGGGTCAACCCCATGGATCCGCGCGACAAGCGCAATGCCCCGGCCAAGGACAACATGGGGATGGACTTTATCCCCGTCTATGAGGAAAAACAGGGCGGCTCACCGGGCACCGTCACCATCAGCCCCGAGATCCAGCAGAACCTGGGGGTGCGGCTTGCCAAGGTGGAGAAGCTCCCTATCCACCAGCAGATCGAGACGGTGGGCTACGTCGGCTATGACGAGGACAAGCTGGAGGCGGTCAACGCCCGCATGGCGGGCTGGATCCGCACCCTCGCCATCAAGAGCGAAGGGCAGCAGGTGAGCAAGGGGAGCCTTATTTACAAGCTCTACGCCCCGGATCTGGTCAACGCCCAGCACGAATACCTGCTGGCCCTCAACACTGCCAACCCGCTGCTGCTGCGCGCCGCCGAAGGCAAGCTCAAGTCCCTGCAGGTACCGGCAGATCAGATAGCGGCCCTCAAGCGCACCCGTCAGGTGCAGGAGACGGTGCGTATCTATGCCCCCAGCAGCGGTTATGTCTCCGAGCTGAAGGTGCGCGAAGGCCAGTATGTGGAGCCCGCCGCGGCCCTCTTTAACATCAGCACCCTCAAGCAGGTGTGGGTGAGTGCCGAGGTGTTCGAGCGCCAGGCCGCCCAGCTGAAGGTGGGGGATCCGGTCACCATGACCCTCGACTACGCCCCCGGCCGCCACTGGCAGGGCCGGGTCGATTACCTCTACCCGACTCTGGATGCCACCACCCGTACCCTCAAGGTGCGGCTGCGCTTCGCCAACCCGGACGAGTTTTTGAAACCCAATATGTTCGCCAAGGTGACCATTCAGGCGGGCAAGGGAGAACCGCAATTGGTGGTGCCGAGCGAAGCGGTGATCCGCACCGGCAGCCAGGACCGGCTGGTGCTGGCGCTGGGGGATGGCAGCTTCAAGTCGGTCGCCGTCACTCTGGGCCCCCAGTTTGGCGACAAGGTGGCCATCAAGGCTGGGGTAGAGGCTGGGGATAACATCGTCAGCTCGGCCCAGTTCCTGCTCGACTCCGAATCGGCCATCGATTCCGACTTTCAGCGTATGACGGCGGTGCGCCCCGCCCAAGTGTGGACTCAGGGCGAGGTTGAAAGCATCGATCTGGCCAACCGCACCCTGATGGTCTCCCACCAGCCCATCCCCGAGTGGCAGTGGCCCGCCATGGAGATGGAGTTCACCGTCGCCGACGGGGTCGATATCAGCAAGCTGGCCGAGGGACAGACCCTCCATCTGCAGGTGATGCAGGAGGGGGATGAGTACCGCATCACCACCATCCATCAAGAGCAAGAGCAAGAGCAAGCACCAGCAACTGGCGACACCGCCAAGCCTGCGGCAGATGAGATGGAGAAGATGGAAGGCATGGACCATAGCCAGCATCAGATGACGATGCCCGAGATGGAGAAGAAGTCATGATCCCTGCAATCATTCGCGGCCTGACAGGCAACCGCTCTCCGCTCTCTGCACCCAATGAGCAAGGAGCCCAACCATGATCCCCTCGATTATTCGCTGGTCCGTGGGCAACCGCTTTCTGATACTGCTATTGACCCTCATGCTCACCGCCTGGGGGCTCTGGTCGGTCAAGCAGACCCCGGTGGATGCCCTGCCGGATCTCTCCGACGTCCAGGTGATCATCAAGACCTCCTACCCGGGCCAGGCGCCCCAAGTAGTTGAGGATCAGGTGACCTACCCGCTCACCACCGCCATGCTGGCGGTGCCGGGGGCCACCACGGTGCGCGGCTACTCCTTCTTCGGCGACTCCTTCGTCTATGTGCTGTTTGACGACAACACCGACCTCTACTGGGCCCGCGCCCGGGTGCTGGAGTATTTGAGCCAGGTCGCGCCCAACCTGCCCGCCTCCGCCCGTCCCCAGCTCGGCCCCGATGCCACCGGGGTGGGCTGGGTCTATCAGTACGCGCTGGTGGACAGAACCGGCAAGCATGACCTCAGCCAGCTCACCTCCCTGCAGAACTGGTTCCTCAAGTACGAGTTGCAGACGGTGGAGGGGGTCTCCGAGGTCGCTACAGTCGGTGGCATGGTGCGCCAGTATCAGGTGCGGGTCGATCCGGACAAGCTGCGCGCCTACGGCATTCCGCTCTCCCTTATCGAGACTGCCATCAAACAGGGCAATCAGGAGACAGGCGCTTCCGTCATCGAGATGGCGGAAGCGGAGTACATGGTGCGCTCCAACGGCTATCTCAAGAGCGTGGAGGATCTGAAGCAGATCCCGCTCGGCACCAATGTGCGCGGCGCCCCCCTGCTGCTGGGTGACGTGGCGGATGTAGTCACCGGCCCCCAGAGCCGGCGCGGTCTGGCCGAGCTCAATGGCGAAGGGGAAGTGGTGGGCGGCATTATCGTCATGCGCTATGGCGAGAATGCCCAGCACACCATCGACGGGGTCAAGGCGCGGCTCGCCCAGCTGAAGAGCAGCCTGCCGGAGGGGGTGGAGGTGGTCACCGTCTACGATCGCTCCGACCTTATCCAGCGCGCCATCGACAACCTCTCCGGCAAGCTGGTGGAGGAGTTCGCGGTGGTGGTGCTGGTCTGCCTCGCCTTCCTGTTCCACCTGCGCTCGTCGCTGGTGGTGGTCATCTCCTTGCCCATCGCCATCCTGACCGCCTTCATTGTGATGCACCTGCAGGGGATCAACGCCAACATCATGTCGCTGGGCGGCATCGCCATCGCCATCGGCGCCATGGTGGATGGTGCCATCGTGATGATCGAGAACGTCCACAAGCACATGGAGCGGGAGGCGCTCACCGACAAGAACCGCTGGCGCATCATCACCGAGGCGAGCATCGAGGTGGGGCCCGCCATCTTCTTCTCCCTGCTCATCATCACCATCAGCTTCCTGCCGGTGTTCGCACTGGAGGCACAGGAGGGGCGGATGTTCCACCCCCTCGCCTACACCAAGACCTACGCCATGGCGGCGGCAGCCGGGCTCGCCATCACGCTGGTGCCGGTGATCATGGGCTACTTTATCCGTGGCAAGGTGCTGGCGGAGCAGGCCAACCCGCTGAACCGCTGGCTAAGCCAGGGCTATGTGCCACTGCTCAAGGCCGTCTTGGCCCGTCCGAAAACCACTCTGGCCATCGCCGCCGTGGTGACGGTGGCGGGCTTCTGGCCGCTCAAGTACCTGGGCTCCGAGTTTATTCCGCCGCTCGATGAGGGGGACATCATGTATATGCCCACCACCGCGGCCAATATCTCGGTGGGCAAGGCGCGGGAGATTTTGCAGCAGACCGACAAGCTCATTCGCACCGTGCCCGAGGTGCAGAATGTGCTCGGCAAGGCGGGACGCGCCGAATCGGCCACCGACCCCGCCGATCTGGTGATGATGGAGACCAGCATCCAGCTCAAACCCCGCGATCAATGGCGCCCCGGCATGACCCCGGAGAAGCTCAAAGAAGAGCTCGACTCCCTTATCCGCTTCCCCGGCCTCACCAACGCCTGGGTGCCCCCCATCAAGACCCGCATCGACATGCTGGCTACCGGCATCAAAACCCCGGTCGGCATCAAGATAGCGGGGCCGGATCTCAAGGTGATCCAGCAACTCGGCCAACAGCTCGAACAGATCGTTGGCAAGGTGGAGGGCGCCTCATCGGTCTACGCCGAGCGGGTGGCGGGTGGCCGCTACGTCAAGGTGGATATCGACCGGCTCAAAGCGGCCCGCTATGGCCTCAACATCGCCGATGTACAGGCGGTGCTCGCCACCGCAGTGGGCGGCATGGAGGTGGGCCAAACCATCGAGGGGCGCGAACGCTATCCCATCAACCTGCGCTACCCCCAGAGCTATCGCGATTCTGTAGCCAGCTTGGAGCTGCTGCCGGTGGTCACTCCAAGTGGCGCTCGCATCGCGCTGGCGGATGTAGCCCGGGTCTACATCAGCGATGAAGCCCCCATGCTGCGCAGTGAAAACGCGCGGCTCAACGGCTGGGTCTACGTCGATATTCGCGGCCGCGATATCGGCTCCTTCGTCGATGAGGCCAAAGCCGAGGTGGGCAAGCAGCTGGTGCTGCCGGCGGGCTACGCCCTCACCTGGTCTGGCCAATACGAGTACATGGAACGGGCCAAGGCGCGCCTCGCCTACGTGGTGCCGCTGACGGTAGCCATTATCGTGCTGCTGCTCTATCTGGCGTTTCGCCGCGTTCAGGAGGTACTGCTCATTCTCACCACCTTGCCGCTGGCGGTGGTGGGGGGGATCTGGACCCTCTGGCTGCTCGATTTCAACCTCTCGGTGGCGGTCGGGGTGGGCTTTATCGCTCTGGCGGGGGTGGCGGTAGAGACCGGCGTCTTGATGCTGGTCTACCTCAACCATGCCTGGGATGACCTGGTGGCCAGTGGCAAGCCGGACAAGGCGGGTCTGCACCGGGCGGTGATCCACGGCGCCGCCCTGCGCCTGCGCCCCAAGATGATGACGGTGGTCACCATCATCGCTGGCCTCTTGCCCATCATGTGGAGCCACGGCACCGGATCCGAGGTGATGCAGCGCATCGCCGCCCCCATGATCGGCGGCATGGTGAGCGCGCTGGTGCTGACCCTCTTGGTGCTGCCCGCCGCCTACTACCTGTGGCGCAGCCGGCACCTGGGCGCGACCGAGCACCAACCCGCCGGCTAACCCGGTGGCAGCGCCCTTTTTGACAACCAAGAATCTGAATCAACGACGAGGAAACACCATGAACTACAAGACGCTGACCCTGACCCTGCTGCTTGGCCTTGCCACCCACACCAACCTGCAAGCCGAAGAGATGATGAACCATGCAGGCCACGACATGGGCCAGATGAGCCAGATGGAAGGCATGAACGAGATGGGCGAGATGGCGATGACCCAGGGGGTCATCAGCCGCATCGACGCGGCCAACGGCAAGGTCGGTATCAAGCACGAGGCGATCGACAACCTCAAGATGCCGGCGATGACCATGGTCTTTCGGGTGGCCGATCCGGCCCTGCTCAAGGATCTGAAGGTGGGGGATGCGGTGCGTTTTCACGCCGAGAACCCGGACGGCAAGCTAACCGTAACCACTATCCAGAAACAGTAATCAGAGTCATTTCAAAAAAAACGGCGGGATCATCCCGCCGTTTTCTGTTATTGCACCATCCGCCGAGCGGTCTCCTCAGCCGTTCGGATAGGCTTGGGCTATGTTGGCCTGCGCCCCCCCCATCAACTGAACCGAGATATCCTGCAGCACATAGAGGTCGCGGCGACGGGTCCAGGGTTGATCGGATTGCTCGTCGTACCAGACGGGCAGTTCGATCCCCTCCGGGGCATGGCTCGCCACCTTGCGGGCACGGCAGGTGATGATGCAGCGCTTGACGTGGTCGCGGTGACCGATAACGGCCGCCGTGCCAAGGGCGGCGGCATCTCCGCCGGCATAATCCCTGACAATGGCCTCCACCACGCCGTCCGTGCTGAGGTAGACCAGCTTGCCTTCATTATCCCAGTAAGGCTCGATGGAGATGACATCCCGGGCTGGAATGTCCGGATAGCGGGCCGAGTCGAGGAAGCGGGCAATCTCCCATTGCACGTACATGGGCACCGGCTTTTGCCGATAGAGGGCCGCACAGCAGGCAGCCAGAGCCTCGTTCATGGGGCCGGGCTCGGCCAGTTCATCCGGGTTGCCCGAGGCGTTGGGGCGGTTGCCGAAGGCAAAGGCGATGACGCAGTGGGCCTGGTCGATGGCGACCCGGGACGGGGTCATGTTGAAGCAGGCCTCCTCGATGAAGGGGGCCAGCTGGCGGGCCGTCTGCTCGTCGTGCAGCTCGGCGCTCAGCCGGTCGGTCAGGGTGGTGCGAAAATCCGCCGCACTCCCCTGGCTGTCATTGCTGCTGTTGCAGCCGGTGAGGGTGGCGACCAGGGGGGTACTCAACAGCCCCAGGGTGACTCTACGTCGACTCTCGTTCATTTAGATTCCTCTTTGGTAGCAAGCACTTAACGGGAACAAGCAGCAATTAACCCTTGACCCAATAAACGCTCATACCATACGGAAAAACGGGGGCGACAAAAGCCATACCGCGAGGCTCGTACCCAGAACGTGCAGCAATTCACACATTAATCAATAAACGAAAGCACTCTTTTGCGAATGAGCCAATAAAAGAAATTAACATCCACATTAATGAACCACTGATAGATAGATACTCTATCTGTGGTTCATTCGCACAGATTTCATCCCTCAGATAACGCGCTCGTTCAGCTGCGGGTTGCCAGCAACTGCTCCACATCCTCGATCACCTTGAGAGCCGCCTGCGGGCCGCCGCTGGAGGTCCAGAGCGACCCGTCAACGGCGCCAAAGCGCTTGGCCTTGATCACCGGCAGTTGCTGGAACGCCGGGGTCTGCTCCGCCTGACGCATGGCATCCACCGCATCACCGCTGGCGCTCAGAGTGCCGACCACCAGCCAGTCAGCATCCAGCAGGTTGAGGGACTCCAGACTCAGCGCCGGTGAGTGGGGTGCGCCAGTCCCCTGCTGCTTGCTTGGGCGTACCAGCCCCATCGACTCCACTACGCTGCTGGCAAAGGTGCCCTGATACATAAAGCTCGGCCCCTTGGGGTTCCAGCGCACTATGCTGATGCTCTCCCCCTGATGCTTGGCCAGCTTGCTGCGGGCCTGAGTCAACCGCTCGGCATACTGCAGCAAGAAAGTATCCCCTTGCTGGTCGCGGTTGAGGGTGTGAGCGGTGCGGCGGAAGCTATCCTGCCAAGGCTCACCCCACTTGCTGGTCACCACGGTCGGCGCGATCTCCCCCAGCAAGGTCAGCAGCTCGGGACGGGTCTGGCCGGTCAGGATAAGGTCGGGCTCCAGCGCAATCAGCGACTCCAGATTGGGGCTGTCGAGATCGCCGATCACCTGGATACCCATGCCCGCCTTGTTCAGCAAATAGCGGGGCAAGGTGGGTTGACCACGGCCATTGACGGCGCCGATGGGGGTCAGCCCCAGGGTCAGGGTGCTGTCGAGTTCGAGCTCGCTCAGCACCACCACCCGCATTGGCTGGGCTGGCACCTGCACCTTCTGGCCAAACGCATCGGTCACTTCACGCATCTCCTGCGCCTGAACCTGCGGCGCGGCCAGCATCAGGATGGCTGCTGCCAGGGCGGCAAAACGCTTCATCATTTCACTCCTTCTCGTTGCACGGCCCGGATAATCGGCCGCGTGAATACACTCGGTGGGCCCACAGAGCAGGCCCATATGACTCAACTCGCCGAACGCAGGGCACGGCCATGTTCGTGGCGACGGGGCACGATAATGGGCGCCCCGTCGCCGGGGGCATGCAGAATGTCGACACTGGTCTGGTAGAGCCGGTCGATCAAGGACTTGGTCACCACCTCCCGGGCCGGGCCCATGGCGGCAACGGTCCCCTCGCCGATGGCGATCAGCTCGTCACAGTAGCGGGCCGCCATCGCCAGATCGTGGATCACCAGCAGCACGGTTTTGCCCTCGGCGGTGATGCGATGGATCGCCTCCATCACCTCGGTCTGGTGACCGATATCGAGGGCGCTGGTGGGCTCGTCGAGCAGCACCATGTCGCTGTCCTGCGCCAGGATCATCGCCAGCCACGCCCGCTGTGCCTGCCCGCCGGAGAGGGACGCAGCGCTCTGCTGCCAGATCCCCTCAAGCTGCATTCGCTCGCAGGCAATACGCACCATGCGGGCATCCTCCTCGCCCCACTGATTGAACCAGCCCTGATGAGGGTGGCGGCCATACTGCACCAGCTGCTCCACCAGAATGCCGGCAGGCAGGGTCGGCCGCTGGGGCAGATAGGCGAGCTCCCGCGCCAACCCCTTCATGGGGTAGCTGGCAAGCGGCTTGCCTTTGAGCAGGATCTCGCCGCGTTGGGCTTTCATCTGGCCGGATAGCAGCTTGAGCAGGGTCGATTTGCCGCAGCCGTTGGGGCCGACGATCCCCACCAGCTTGCCCCTCGGCACGCTGAAAGAGATGTCCCGCAGGATGGGGGTCTGCTGATAGGCGAAGTGGAGGCGATTTACGGTGAGCGTCATCAGTCAGCCCTCTGGCGATCGTTAACGAGAAGAAACAGCAGCAACAGGCCGCCGAGAATGCGGGTCATGATGCCGGTCGCCACCTCGTGAGGGCTGGCCAGCACCCGGACCAGGGTATCGCTGGCAAGCAGCAGCAAGGCGCCGCTGAGTGCCGCCAGCCAGAGCGGCACCACCCGGTCTTTCACCAGCCAGGAGGCAAGAATGGGGGCCGCCATGGCGATAAAGACCACGGGGCCGCCGATGGCGGTGCCGAGCGCCGCCACCAGAATGGCCTGGGCCAGAATGCCCAGTTGTACCCGATCGCCGTTGACGCCAAGCCCTCTGGCCATCTCGGGACCAAAGCGCAGCACCGCCAGCGCGCGGGAGAGATAGACGATCCAGGGGCAGAGCAGCAGCAACAGGATGGCGATGGGGGTGATGGTGCTGTAACCCACGGCGATAAAGCTGCCCATATTCCACAGATAGAGGGAACTCAGGTGCAGCAGGGCCTGAGTGGACATCACAAACTGGCCGAGCGCCTCGAACAGCTCGGAGAGGCCGATGCCGATCACCACGAACAGATAGCCCTGCTCGCCCGGTTTGCGGCAGAGGGCATAGAGCACCAGCGCCGCGAAGATGGCGCCGATGGGGGCTGCCCACCAGGGCCAGCTGCCCACCGTCAGGTAGAGGGAAAAGATGATGATGGCCAGAGAGGCGCCGTTGTTGACCCCCACCATGTCGGGAGTAGCCAGCCGGTTGCGCACCAGCGTCTGCACCAGACAGCCGGAGAGCCCCATGGCCGCCCCCGCCACCACCACCCCAAGGATGCGCGGCAGCCGGATCTTGAACAGGGTGAGCTGCTCAAGCCGCGTCCCCTCCCCCAGCAGAGTGTTGACCACCCCGGCAAAGCCGAGCTTGCCGCCGCCAACGCTCAGGGCCAGCAGAGCCAGCGCCAGCAGAGCCATGGCCAGCAGAGCAAGCCAGCGCCAGCTCGGCAGATGGATCAGCAAAGAGCGGTTGCCGGCCCGCAGGCAGAGCATATCGGTAGGTGTGCGCATCAGCCCCTCACTTGACGGTCAGTAGGGTACGAAAGCCCCCGCGATGAACAATGGCGATCAGTACAGGCGCGCCAATCAGGGCCAGAATAACCCCGTTGGGCAGCTCGAACGGCTGGATCAGCCAGCGCGCCAGAATGTCGGCCAACAGCAGAAACAGCATGCCGAACAGGGCGGAGAAACAGACCTGCACCGACAGCTTCACCGGCTCCACCAATCGGCCACAGTAGGCGGCCAGAAAGCCGACAAAGCCGATAGGGCCGGCGATGGCGATGGCACTGGCGGTAAACAGGGTGGCGGCCAGCAGCACGCCAATTCGCACCCGGTTTGGGCGGATCCCCAGCGCCTGGGCCTGACTGTCCCCCATCTGCATCAGGGTCAGCTGGCGACAGAGCAGCAGGGTGATGACAAACGCCGCCAGCACGAAGGGCAGCACGGCGATGATGGCATCGAGATTGGCCGCCGACAGGGAGCCGAGGTTCCAGAAGCGGTACTGCTCCAGCACCATCTTGTTGGAGAGCAGCAGAAAGCTGGAGAGACCGCCGAAGGTGGCGGAAAGCGCCACCCCGACCAGAATGAGCTTGAGGGGGTTGGAGCGGCCAATCATCATGCCGAGCCCCAGCACAATCACGTTGCCGAGCAGCGCACCGAGTCCGGCCCAGAGCAGATAGCCGTAGGCGGACTCCACCCCAAACCAGGTGAGCCCCACCACCAGCGCAAAGACGGCCCCGGCGTTGACGCCGAGCAGGCCGGGCTCCGCCAGCGGATTGCGGGTCGCGCTCTGCAACAAGGAGGCCGCCAGAGATAAAGAGGCGCCGACCACCATGGCGCAGAGGGTGCGCGGCAGTCGCAAGGTATTGAGCACCATGGCGAGCTTCTCGTCACTCGCCCAAGGCGCGTCACCCATCAGGTAGCCGAACACCTCGCGGGCACCATAAACACCCGCACCGGTGGCGAGCGAGAGAGAAAGCAGTATGAACAGGAGGAATAATCCCAGCCAGAACAGCGAGGTCTGGTCTCTAAACACCCTTTAACTCCTTATGATTGCAATGCCATCTTGTTGACACAAAAGCCGTCATCCGAGGTGATACCGTGGCAACAGCGGAAGCCCGCCAGTGCGGGCTCCCGCTCAGCCACTACATCTTGTAGGCCACACCGGCATAGACAGTGCGCCCGTCGAGGATCTGATCGGCCTCGGTGGCAACCCAGTCACGCTTGGTATTGGTCAGGTTGTTGAGCCCGAACTTCAGATCCAGTGCCCGAGTGGCGTTCCAGACTGCCCCGATATCCAGGGTATGGAATCCGGCGGTGGTCTCATAGGTGGTGCCGCTCATGCGCGGAACCGGAAGGATCTGGCTGCCGGTGTAGTTCCAGCCGAGCTGGGTACTCAGGCTCTCGACGACCTGCCACTCCAGCTTGGCGTTGCCGGTATGCTCCGGCGTCCGATAGAGATCCTTGCCGCTGGTCTTGTCCTCCGCGTCGATCAGGGTGACGTTGCTGGAGAGGGTCAGGGCATCGGTGATATCAAACCAGCCGCTCAGCTCCACCCCCTTGATGCGGGCCTTGCTGACGTTCTGATAGGTCATCACCGCCGGACGCCAGGTGGAGGTCCATGCCTCGCTCTGGATCTTGTCCTTGATATCGTTGTGGAAGGCGGTAACCCCGGCGCCCCAGAACGAACCATCATAGGCGGTGCCCAGCTCGTAGCTGACGGCGGTTTCCGGCTTCAGATCCGGGTTGCCCACTACGGCGCAGCGACCGCGACAGGCGGCTACGGCATAATCCGGGTTGGACTGGGCAATGGTCGGCGCCTTGAATGCCTTGCCAATGCCGCCCTTGACCACCCAGTTGTCAGTCAGGCTGTAGAGGGCATAACCGCGGGGGCTGAACTCGGTGCCATAGGTCTCGTGGTGATCGACTCGGCCACTCAGGGTCAACGCCAGATCGCCAAAGCCAAACTCATCCTGCAGATAGAGCGCGCTCTGGTTGACGCTGACATCGCCCCCCTTGAGGTTGACATTATGCTTGAGTTCGGTGATGCGGTACTCGGCACCGCTGGTCAGCAGGTGGCTGCCCAGATTGCCGCTCAGCTGGCCATCAAAGGTGTGGTTGGTCTGGCTCACATCGCCGCTGGTCTTGCTCAGCGCCGTCATCAGTTCGGAGTCATCAAAGAGATCAACCTGCTCGAAGGCATAGCCGACCCGGCTGTCGAACTGATCCCAACGGCCGACATGGGTGGCATTGAGCCCCAGTCGCTCCATCTGCTGGATATTGCGCGGCGTCTGGCCGTAGTTGTTCCAGTGGGCCTCCCGATCGTCTTTGGCGTAGTTCATCCCCACATCCAGATCCTGACGATCGTCGATCAGCCATTTGACGTTGGAGAGGATCCCCAGCTTTTCACGCTGCTCGATGGCATCGGCCTTGGGGTTGATGCTCTGCTCGCTCTGCCAGGCGTCCCGGTGGTTCCCTTCCACCACCAGGTTGGCCAGCAGTTTGTTGTCGATCAGTGCCCCGCCCACATAGGCACTCGCCTTGTTGATATCCCCGCCGTGACCATCGGTGGGGTCGCTGAAGGTATAGGTGGCAGCCGCTTCGGTCTTCTCCCCGGGTTGGCGCAAGATGACATTGACCACCCCACCCAGCGCATCGGCACCGTAGAGGGAGGAGATGGGGCCACGGATCACTTCGATACGCTCGATGGCCGCCATGGGGATGGCAGAGAGATCGAAATCATTGCCATAACCGGAGGTAAGAGCATCGCGGGAGCTGATACGCCGGCCATTGACCAGCAACAGGGTGTAATCCCCCTCCAGCCCGCGCAACTTGATCTCGCTGCGGCCGTAGCTGGTAGCAGGGCTGATATTGACCCCCGGCAACTGTTTCAGAGCGCCGGTGAGGTCATTGACATTGAGCTTGTCGAGCTCGGCCCGAGTCACCACAGAGACGCTGGCCGGGGCGGTCAGCTCGCTGTGCCGGGTTTTACTCGCCGTCACCACCATAGTTTCATGAACGGTGACAGGCGCAGTCCCTTGGGCCAGAACTGGCAGGGCAAAAAGGGACAACACCAGCGGATGCACTGCAAATCGTCGGGATGATGTACGCATCATCAACACTCCACATAAAACAACCAAGGCCAACACCACCGACATCCCTGTCTGACCTCGCCAGACCCGGTGCAAAGTGATGGAGTTCATTGGCATGAACAGTCGTCCATGCCCCATCACCCCGAACATCAGTGCATTACGGCAGGCCCTGCGTTGTGCTATGCCACTCGCAGCCATCAATAACAAAAGCGCCGTACCGACTGACATCGGGACGGCGCAATACTAAATGCAAATCATTTTTATTTGCAAGAGTGAATCAGGTATTCTTTCGCATCCGCTTAATTATCCATCACATCGTGGCGAGTCTGGTGATAGGCCTCTTCACTCTTGCCCCGGCGCCAGTACGGCACGGCGTAGAGCGACTGGCGATCCACCTCGAGCACAGAGCGAAAATGGCGGCGCAGCGGCAGCACCAGCGCCTCTTCCCCACCCAGCCAGAAGAAGCCACCATCGCGCACCAGCGGCAGAGCAATCACATGCTCCAGCAGGCCGCTGGACTCGGGCTCGCCGACAAACCAGTGACAGCGCACCCCGACCGGCAGCGTCAACGGCTGAGCATCGGCCTGATCCGGCACCAGAATCGCAATTTCCCCTCTGGCATCGGCAGGCATCACCTCGCACATCGCCATGATGGCGGGCAAGGCGGTGAGATCCCCTACCAGACAGTAGTGATCGGCCGGTTGCAGCATAGGGTTGGGACCACCCGGCCCGGAGAGGATTACCTTCTCTCCCGGCTTGGCATGGGTAGCAAAGGCGCTGGCGGGCCCGCCGTCACCGTGCAGCACGAAGTCGATATCAATTTCCTGCTCATCACGGCGAAACGCGCGGATGGTGTAGGTGCGGATCACCGGCTTGTCAGCCGGGTCACTCCAGCGCGGGCCGCTCGGGGTCATTGCAGGCAGCACCGGCTCTACCTGATGGGGCTGGGCCAGCATCACCTTGATATGGGCCCCACCGCAGGTGAAGGGATAGTCAGCCAGTTCGCTGCCACCAAAGGTGATACGACGCAAATGAGGGGTGATCTGGGTAATGGCTTTGACAGTCAGCAGACGGGGACGATTGGGAGGCAGAGATGGGGACACAATGAGGCTCCTCGTTGAGTGTGTTGCCTATGCTACACACAAATGGGAATCACTATCAAATGCGATTATTTCTCGTCTATCCGGCTCAAACATCACTAATCACTACCATCAGCCCCCGAACAGAGAAACGGGCTTATGCACGCTAGTCCCATGATTGGACGAAGAAAGCAGCCGGACAACAACACTGTCACGCAGGGTTCCATTTGCCTATTTCGACCATAGTTTTTCGAGATCAAATTTTATTTCTCAATAAGTTTCCTATCCTTAGTGAAGCAGTTAATGTAAGCACAGGATGCCAAACAGGATTGTATGATGGATGACCAGATCCTGATTATTGATGATGACGAGCTCTCCCTCCCCGACGCGCAGCAAGCAGGCTGGAGGGTGATGATTGTTGACGATGAACCGGAAGTGCATCGCATCACCAAGATCACTTTAAACAAATTCGAGTTTGACAATCGTCCCATCGAGTTTCTGCATGCCTATTCGGCTGCAGAGGCAAAAAAATTGCTGGCCACCACCCCGGATGTTGCACTGCTGCTGCTGGACGTGGTGATGGAGGTCGATCACGCCGGTCTTGATGTTGTCAAATATGTCCGTGAAGAGCTGCAAAACAAGATGGTACGCATCGTGCTGCGTACCGGCCAACCCGGCCAAGCGCCGGAAGATGACGTGGTGACCAACTACGACATCAACGACTACAAGGATAAAACCGAGCTCACCTCCCAGAAGCTGCGCACCCTGCTGCGGGCCAGCCTGCGCTCCTATCGGGATATCCGCACCCTGGAAAGCAACCGGCAAGGGCTGGAAAAAGTCATCGAAGCCTCCAAGGGGATCTTTGAGAAACGGGCGCTGCGTCAGTTTGTCGAAGGCGCCCAAGAGCAGCTGAGCGCCCTGCTCCATCTGGGAGAGACCCAGATTTACGATGTAAAACAATATGCCTACGAAGTGAAGGATCAACTGCTGGAGCCCCTGCTGCCAGGTCATCCCCCGGTGCGGTTGACAGAGGCACCCGAGATACTGCGTCAGGCCATGACCCGGGGCTGCAATATCTACAACACCAACCAGATGGTGCTCTACTGCCAAAACCCGCGCCACCACCTGTTGTTTCATATCGAGACCACTCGCCAGCTCAGTCAGATCGATACCAGCCTGCTGACCCTGTTTACCGAAAACATCATAGTGGCACTGGAAAATATCCGGCTCAACGAGGTGATCGCCGACAACCAGCGGGAGATCATCTATCGCATCGGCGAACTGGTCGAAACCCGCTCCAAGGAGTCAGGGTTACACGTCAAACGGGTCGCGCTCTACACCGAGCTTTTCTGCCATCTGCTGGGGATGAGCGAAGAGCAGAGCGAGCTGGTTAAACGGGCCTCACCACTGCACGACATTGGCAAGGTGGGGATTCCCGATGCCATTTTGCACAAACCGGGCAAGCTGACCCCGGAAGAGTGGGAGATCATGAAAACTCATGCCCAACTCGGTCAGGATATGCTCTCCGGCAGCGATCTGGCGTTGTTCCAGATTGGCGCCACCATAGCAGGCAATCACCATGAGAAGTGGAATGGCAGCGGTTATCCCCGCGGTTTGAAGGGGGCCGATATCCCACTGGAAGGACGGATCGTGGCACTGGCCGATGTGTTCGATGCCCTGGGTTCGGATCGCTGCTACAAGAAAGCATGGCCGCTGGACAAGGTGCTGGCCCTGATTGAAGAGGAGAAGGGGCAGCATTTCGACCCCCAGTTGGTCGAGCTGATGATGGCCAATCTGGACAAGTTCCTCGAAATCCGCGAGCAGAACAAGGATGTCTATATCGGCGATCACTGATTGCTGCCAATCCCTTATCCTAAGGGGTCGAGCTAAAAAAACCGCCCTGCTTATCGAGGGCGGTTTCTTCTCTCTGGTGTATCGTTTTTCCCGAGTCTGGGCTACTGCTCTGGCAAGTTGAGATCTAGCTTGGCTGCCGGTTGGCCGTTTTGTTGATTTTCAGCCTGAGCTGCTGCTAGCGCACGTTTAAAAGCACGCCGTTTTTGCATCACCACAAAACCTGCGCCTCCCAGCAACACCAGTAGTACCCCACCCCCAACCAGAACCCAAAGTAGCCACCCCATTCCCTCTTCAGGCTGCTCTTCGGTAGACTCGGCGCTGGAGGCCTGAGCGGCGGCCGACATCACCTCTACAGGAGGCGGCGGTGGCGGGAAGACATTGAAGGTTTTCACCGGCAACTCGATTTTCAGCTCACGGCCGAGGCGAGTGGTGCCATAGAGGGTTGCTTTCACCTCATGCTGACCGACCTCCTTGATGTTGGAGAGATCGATATCAAGCTTGGGGTCGCTGGCGGTCTCGCTGAACTCGTAGAGGCCGCCCACATTGCTGGTCACACTCCCCTTGACCACCACGGAGGCGGGATCCAGCTCATCACGGTCGATTAGCAGTGAGAGCTTGGCACCCAGCTCATCCGAAGGCGGCGACAAGTTATAGCTGAACGGATAGGGGTAAAGCAGAACATCCTGATAACGGGCACGGACAAAAACCTGATTGCCCGTGCTGAACATGGCGCGGTACTTGCCACCGGGAATATCATGCAGCGTCACTTCCGCCGTCATGATGCCATCGCCCGGCACTTCGTCGAGCCCCTTGCCATCATCGCGATAGTGGCCAAGTACTTGATCCAGCACGACCTCTTTCTTATCGGCATCGCTGAACGATTGCAGCTTGACGGTCATGCCAAGATCAGAGAGATAGTATTTATCTTTCGGCGGCTGACCATTGATCAGCAACCACGCCTTGAGCTTGACCACCTCCCCCTGATAGAGCTGCATCGGCAGGGCGGCGATATCGAGCCGGATATCGGAGAGAATGCGCACCCGGTTGTCGGGATCCACCTCGCCAATCGCCTGCCAGGGGCCCGGCATGGGATTGCGCAGGGTAATGAGATCATGCTCCGGCAGCGCCAGCCAACCCACATCTGCGGGTTTGACCTTGCCCACGTAAAGCTTGCTGCCATCGGGGCGAACCAGGATCACGGACGGGGTGCCCGGCTTGCGCTTGATGATGAAGGTGATCTCCTTCACGCCGTAATCGATGCGAAAGCGGTTATCCAGCAGCGGAATATCGGAAGGGGCAAATACCTCGGTCGCCATCGCCCCCAGCGAGAGCAACAACAGCAGACCGGCACACCACTTGCTCATTGCCGCCACAGACAACTTCCTCCCTTTTTCTGTACCAGATCCAGTCTCGCCTCGTGCAGGGCCTGAACCTCGGCACTGGCACGCACCACCTTGAGGGCGGGTCGGTTGCTCTCTAACCGACGAATACTGGTGTCCTGATTGCTTTCGTTTTCGTTGCTTTCGGTGGCCAGATTGAGTTTGGTCTGGCCGCCGGTCATCAGCAGGTAGACGTCCGCCAGGATCTCCGCATCGAGCAAAGCCCCGTGCAGGGTACGGTGGGAGTTGTCGATACCGTAACGATCGCACAGCACATCCAGGTTGTTGCGCTTGCCGGGGAAGAGATCCCGCGCCATCGCCAGGGTATCTGTGATGGTGCAGATATCCGCCGTTTTGAAGTTGAGTCCGAGCTTGCTGAACTCGTAGTCCATGAAGCTCACGTCAAACGGCGCGTTGTGGGCGATCAGTTCGGCGCCGCGGATGAACTCGAGGAACTCGTCGGCGATCTGGCTGAACGACGGTTTGTCACGCAGAAACTCGTCGGTGATACCGTGCACCTGGATCGCTTCCGGGTCGACCAGACGATCAGGCTTGATATAGACGTGATAGTGGTTACCGGTCAGCTTGCGGTTGATCACCTCCACACAGCCGATTTCGATAATGCGGTGCCCCAGATAGACAGGGCCGCCCGCCGTATTCATACCTGTGGTTTCAGTATCCAGAATGATCTGGCGATTCAGTTGGGGTGTGTTCATGATCCAATCTATGTCAAACTTCGGCTTTACTTACTCGCTAGTTTACCCCAAGCCTCATGTTAAAACAGATTGATTGCTCATGTTAAAACAGATTGATGTCTATACCGACGGCTCCTGCCTCGGCAATCCGGGCCCGGGTGGTTACGGGGCCGTGATGGTCTACGGCAAGCACCGCAAGGAAATTTCCGCCGGATTCAAGTTGACCACCAATAACCGGATGGAGCTGATGGCAGCCATCATGGGGCTTCGAACCCTCAACGAGCCCTGCAAGGTGCGCCTCACCACCGATAGCCAATATGTGCGCCAGGGGATCACCCAGTGGATCATCGGCTGGAAAAAGAAGGGGTGGATGACCGCCAATCGTCAACCGGTCAAGAACGTCGATCTCTGGAAGGAGTTGGATGCAGAAGTGGGTCGCCACCAGATTGAGTGGCTCTGGGTAAAGGGCCACTCCGGCCATCCGGAGAACGAACGGTGCGACGAGTTGGCCAGAGATGCCGCCTGCGGCAAGGATCTGGCCGAGGATACCGGTTACCAGCCCTGACGGGCCATGCCCGGTGTGGCGAGGGACTTTGGCAGTTGCCAGCGCCGCCGCACCGGGATCAGTGGAAAACGCCGTTTACGGGCAGCAATCACGTATACCGACGCAAACGCCTTGCAATAATCCCGCCCGATACTCTCCCGCCACCAGCTGTGCCAGCTCTGTTTACCCATAAACGAGTAACCGAAACGCTCGTCAAACATCACTTCACACCCCAATAGATGCAGCCAGTCCGTCACCCGCCCAGGGGTAAACATCCGAGCAGACCAGGGCAACTTGCGCCGTAAAAAAGGGATACAGTGGCCAACTCCCACCAGACTCACCGGATTGTAACCACTGATGATGAGCCAGCCATCATCGGTCAGCACCCTTTCGGCTTCACGCAATACCTGATGGGGATCGGCGGAGAAATCGAGGCAGTGAGCCAGCAGACAGGCATCGACGCTGCCGGTTCGCACCGGCAGCTCGAGGGGATCGCCATAGATGTCCAGCAGTCGTCCCTCAGGCGCGACACCCACCTGATGACGAATGGATGAACATTTGCAGGAGAGCTCGGCGCTCAGGGCTCCGACCTTGAGCAAGTGATACCCGAACAAGTTGGGGCACCATCTGTCGAGCCGCTCCTGGATCTCGGCCGCCACCCAGTCACCCATAGGCAGCGCTGACCAGCTGGTCGGGATCTCGATTTGTTGTTCGGTACGTGCCACCTGCATAATAGGGTTCAACTCGCGGTTTCGAACGCCATCCTGTTATATAAGATACCCTCCCTAAAGAGAAGCAGACTCATGTATCCAGTGATCACAGTTCCAGCCTTTAATGACAATTACATCTGGTTGATTAGACACGAAAATCACTGTCTGGTTGTCGATCCGGGCGATGCCGCCCCCGTGCTGGAGCGGCTCTCGGCACTGGATCTCGTGCTTGATGCCATCTTGCTCACCCACCACCATCATGACCATGTGGGAGGCGTCAGCACATTGCTCGAGCACTTCCCCCACGCGAGACTGTATGGCCCCAAACTTGACCCCATGCCGGATCATCATGGCCAGTGGCTCGAAGATGGTGATCAGATCAACTGGCACGGCCTCGCCCTCGAGGTAATCCATGTGCCCGGGCACACCCGTGGCCATATCGCTTACTATGGTAACGGCATGCTCTTTTGTGGCGATACCCTCTTCTCGGCCGGTTGTGGCCGCCTGTTTGAAGGGACGCCGGAACAGATGTACCACTCGTTACAGCGCCTTGCCGCCCTGCCCGACGAGACCCTGATCTACTGCGCCCATGAGTACACACTCTCCAACCTGCGCTTTGCCTATGCAGTTGAACCGGACAATCCGGCGATCCGTGATCAGATCGGACTGATCAGCAAACTGCGGCAACAAGGGCTGCCAAGCCTGCCCACCCGGCTGGAGGATGAACGCAAGTTTAATGTTTTTCTGCGCTGCGAGCTCGATTCGGTAAAATTTTCTGCTGAAAAGAAGGGGCTAAAATGCGTGGAAAATCCGGTAGATACCTTCACCATCTTGCGTCAGTGGAAGGACGTTTTTTGAACAAACCTTGATCAGGGGGCCATTGCCCCTTATGATGCGGGCTGTTTTTCCCAAAAATGACCGGAACGAGATGAAGGTACGAACGGCCTTATTGGCAGCGCTGTTGCTCAGCGGCTGCCAAAACCTGAGCCATCAGGATGACCGGGCGCTAACGGCAATCGAGCCGATCAAGTCCCCCCAGGTCAAGAAAAAAGCGCATAAAAAACACTCTTCCCATTTCCTGTTTGGCGATGAACAACTGGATGAAATGGAAGAGACGGACAATCTGTGGGTGCGTATCAGCGATGATATGCAACTGGAAACTCCGGACAACCCGCGCATCCGCCAGCAACGTGAGTGGCTGTTGCGCAATGATAAGCATCTGGCGACCATTGCCAGCCGGGCTGAACCCTACCTCTATCTGATGGTAGAGGAGATTGAACGGCGTGAGCTGCCAATGGAGCTTATTACTGTCCCGATGATCGAGAGCATGTTTGATCCTCATGCCCGATCCCGCAGCAATGCCGTCGGACTCTGGCAGTTTGTGCCAGCGACAGGCAGAAACTTCGGTCTGCGCCACGACAACTGGTATGATGGACGGCGCGATGTGCTGGCCTCCACCAATGCGGCGCTCGACTATCTGGAATACCTGAACCGCTTCTTTGACGGTGACTGGCTGCAAACGCTGGCCGCCTACAATGCCGGTGAAGGCCGGGTGCGCAACGCCATCCAGCGTAACCAGCGCGCAGGCAAGCCGACCGACTACTGGTCGCTCGATCTGCCGCGCGAAACCCGGATGTATGTGCCCAAGATCCTCGCCATGGCTGACATGATCAGCAATGCTGACAAATACAATATCCAGTTGCCGGTGCTCGCCAACGAGCCGAAGCTGCGAGTGGTGGAGACCGGCAGCCAGATCGATCTGAATGTGGCCGCCCAACTGGCCGGTCTGCGCACGTCACAGCTCAAGGAGGTCAATCCGGCCCTGAGCCGTGGCGTGATGTCGCCCCGTGGCCCTTACCGCCTGCTGGTACCGGTAGAGTATGCCGATACCCTGGAGCTGGCACTGGCCGATCTGCCCAAGAGCGAGCGTATTCGTACCCGCTCCTATCAGGTCACCAGTGGCGATACCCTGTCGCGCATTGCCCAGAATCATGGCGTCAGCGTGAACGAGCTGAAGCTGGCCAACAATCTGCGCAGCAACAACCTGCGTCGCGGTCAGCAACTGGTGATCCCGACCCACGGTCAGGTCAGCAGCAAGGCCAGCTCCGCCAGCAAACCGCAACAGCTGGCAAGCCGTGGCAGCAGCCAGAAGGCCAAAGTCAGCTACAAGGTGCGCTCGGGTGACAACCTGTGGAGCATCAGCCAGGCACACGGCGTCTCCCACGAAGAGCTCGCCAAGTGGAATGGTCTGAATGCCAAGTCGGCGCTCAAGCCAGGCATGAAGCTGGTGGTCTATCCCAAGCAAGGGAAGAAGAGCGACAAATCGATGGTGTATCAGGTTCGCCGTGGCGACTCCATCTCCTCCATCGCGGCTCGCTTCCAGGTGGCCATCAACGATGTGATGCGCTGGAATCAGCTGGATAAAGGGGATTACCTCAAGCCCGGTCAGGAGCTGACCCTGTTTGTGAAGAACAACAGCTAAGCCTCACCGCTTGAACCCGATAAAAAACGGGGCCTGTCATCTGACTGGCCCCGTTTTTTATTACTGCGGCTAACCGCTACTGTGTCTGAGCCGCCGACTAAAACAATGGCTTGGCGCCGCCTGCGGATGCATCACCGCTCTGCAGGCAAAGCTATCACCGCTATTCCCAGAGCCTTGTCGGCACCACCATCAGCACGGTGCGCTGGCCGATCGCCACATTGGCATTGGGGAAGACCACCGCCTCACGCGGCTTCTCGACCGTGTAGCGCAGCTCGCCATCCTCGGCCAGCACGAACCCTTGGGGGAATTCGGTGAAGTTGTCCACATCGCTGGCGAACAGGAAGCGAAAGTCCGCCGATTTTTTGGTGATCACCCGATCGATGGCAAACAGGGTGAAATCATCCGCCCGCCACGGCTCCAGTGCCACTTCATCCTGAGTGACCAGCTCCTGCAGCGCCTGACGGGTTTCGATAAAGCGGGTCATATCGTTCTCGCCAAACGGGCGCACCTTGCCCAACTCCACCGTAAAGGCGTGGGCACCATGCTGGCGGGAGCTGTAGTAGCTGAAGGTCGTAGTCGGGCTGGCGGAGAGCAGAATAGTACGCACCCCACAGGCGCCGAGGAACTGCACCTGCTCGCGGCAGTGAGGCCGCTCGTGGGGGAAGGGGTAGACGGCAAACTTCTCGTGGCGCGAACCGCGAATGGCGGTGTGCAGGTCGTAGTGGTAACGGGGACGAGCCGGATCGGCAAAGAAGCGGCTCACATACTGCTCGAGGCGCATGGCGCGGATCCGCTCCCGATTGCAGAGCCCCTCCCCCTTGCTGTGTGCTCCGGAGAAGAGCCGGTTCATGTTCTCCTCCACCTCCCGCAGCCCCAGATTCATCGCCGCCGGATTGCCAAACAGGAACAGCACCCGATGACGGGCGCTCAGCTCGCCTGAGAGCAGACGACTCAGCAGCTGGTTGCAGATCTCGATGGGAGCGGTCTCGTTGCCGTGAATACCGCAGGAGAGGACGATATCCTTGCGCCCTCCCGGCTGGCCGCCCGCGCCGCTGGCAGGCTCCAGACAGAGCACGCCCGTATCCCAGACGCTGACCCGCGCACCATCGGGCAGGGCAGATTCAAAGGGCTCAAGCTGCCACTCATGGCTGCGGGTCAAGGCCAAAAAATCGTGCTGGGGAATCATCCGTCTCACCCTCTCGCTCTGGAATACTATGGCCGGATTATACGCAAGGCATCGCGGCTTAAAATCGTTTTTTAAACAAATTCAAACATTAACGATACAAGTGTGATAACAATCGAACGATGACAGCAATGACAGTAGCGATGTGGAATAAAGAGGAGAGGAAAAAGGACCAACAAATAACAAGGGGAAAACGGGGGATATAAAACAGACAATGACAGACATGGCGGCCGGTCGCCACAGGGCAGAACAGCAAACGACTCAGCAGAAAAACAAGGCATCCATGCCCGGTTGATCAACCACGCCAGAACGGCTTGGTGGTCTCTTGATAACGGTCAGCTTCGTTCAGGCCGATGTCTTTAAGCAGGTACTCGGGCAGCTCGGAGAGCTGGCGACGGCTGCGGCTGCGCTCCAGCCAGGTCAGAACGGTCATTTTTACGCGAGCAGCCAGATTCAGTTGGCTAGAATGCTGGTAACCGGTTTCGGTATAAGTCATGTTGGCCATGATATGGCTCCTCTGAATATTTGTTTACGCACTGGGCTTTATTTGATGCGCAAAGCTTAGTCAGGGAGCAGGGCCGACTCAATTGACGAATTTTGATACGTTACATTAGGAAAACTAATAGTAAAAAACTGACTGATACAATTTTAATACTTTGATTTATAAAGAATAATTAAGTCACTATTCGACCATCAACGGCCCGCAGCATATTGTGCTGCATGGCACCCATCTATATATGCATTTTACTGCTTTACATATGCAGGGATGGACAAGGTGTGAACAACTGGCAACAGCGGAGTTACACGAAATTGTTAATTTAATGATCTTGTGATGACCCTTATTTAACACAATGAAACATAAATAAAACCAGCACCGCATCCCCATTCAGAGGCGCACATTGCCCCCTCCTCAAAGTGCCTCTTGGCACTCTAACCGCATGCTGGTATGTTTATTTATACAGTAGTTTTGCTACCCGCAGCGATGTCATACCTGGTGTCGTCAACAGCGGGTCAGACCACAGGATCATCGATGGATACCTTTACCCCGACCGCCGCCCTGCGTCAACAGATGGCCGCCATTGAAGCCTCTCTCAACCAGCTGGCCGATCTGCTTGGCCAACTCGAGCTGCAGGAGGCCCATGTCTATCCCCTCCCCCCGGTGCCACAGGGGGAAGAACACGACCCGATCGAGCAAATTGAGGTGGGCTATCTCAACGGTGAAGCCGCGCTGGCGGCCACCCTCGCCGCTTATCGGGACCACAGCGCCCGCCCCGGCTGCTCCACCAAGGCAACTCATCGGCTGCCCGGCTGGTTGCGCTTTCCTGCCGCCGCCGCTCCGCTGATCCAGCCTCTGGTTGAGGAGATCAATCAGCGCAAGCTCGATTTCAAGGGGCTGGTGCAACAGGCGGGGGGACGGGACGAGAAGTTCGAGCTGGTACATACCGCCCTGCCCGGCGTGATCACTCTGCAGGTCTACCGCAAACTGACCCTGTTGGCGGGGGAGCTGCAATCCCTTGGCTTTACCTGGGCTGACAAGCAGACCATCAATCGCCTCAGTCGCGAGCAGGTGCTTGAGATGCTGGAGCGCAGCCGCCGCTACATACCGGCCCTCTCCAACAACGAGGAGTGGAGCAAGATGGTGGATCAGGAGGTGTACGACATTCGCCGTCTGCCCGCCGATGCCGAGCTGCGGATCCGCCGCCCGGTCAAGACTCACCCGATGATCAACCTGCTCTGGCTGGAGCGCACCCCGCGCAAGCAGCAGATCAAGGCGAGCCTGCCTCTGCTGCTCTGCTCCGATACCCCGCCTGCAGTCACCCATCTGGGCAACTATCCTCCCAAGAGCCGGCAGGCGCGGCGAGATCGCAAAATTGGCGGCGAGCCCATCATCGAGCGGCTGCACCTCTATCTCTATCAGGGGTGACTGGATCTGGGATAACCGGGCCGCCTTTCCGCGATAAACGAGTATCCCGCATCTGTATCGATAGGAGGTATGAAAGGTGGCGTCGCCAATCAGCCCATCAGCAGGGCCCGCAAGCTCTCCACATCTAGCCCGCGCACCTCGGACTGGCCGCTCAGCAGGCCATCGGCCAGCGCCCGCTTCTCGTCGTGCAGGGCGACGATCTTCTCCTCCACCGTCTGCTCGCACACCAGCCGATACACGGTCACCGGCTGGGTCTGGCCCATCCGGTGCGCCCGATCGCTCGCCTGATCTTCCACCGCCGGGTTCCACCAGGGATCGAGGTGCAGCACGGTATCGGCTTGGGTGAGGTTGAGGCCGGTGCCCCCCGCCTTGAGGCTGATGAGGAACAGCGGCACCTCCTCGTGGCGAAAACGCAGGATGGAGTCCTGCCGCGCCTTGGCCGAACAGCCGCCATCCAGATAACAATAATCCCAAGATTTCTGCTCGATGCGGGCCCGCAACAGACTCAGCAGGTCGACGAACTGGCTGAACACCAGCACCCGATGACCGCCGTCGATCGCCTCTTCCAGCAGGGCCATCGCCTCGTCCAGCTTGCTGCTGGTCTGCGACCACTCGGGCATCACCAGCTCCGGCGAGCAGCAGAGGCGGCGCAGCCGGGTCAGGCCACTCAGCACATGCATCAAGGCGCGGCCATCGGCGCTTTGCACCTGCTGCACCACTTCCCGCCGGGTCGCCTCGTAGAGCTGGCGCTCTTCGGGGGAGAGGCTGATGTGGTGGATGATCTCGGTCTTGTCCGGCAGCTCGGTCAGCACCTGTTGCTTGAGACGACGCAGGATAAAGGGGCTGATCACTGCACGCAGCAGCGCCATGTGCTGGGGATCCTTGACCGCCTTGCCAAAACGACGCTTGAACTCGCCAAGGCTGCCGAGCAGCCCCGGGTTGATAAAGGTGAAGAGGCTCCACAGCTCCCCCAGATGGTTCTCGATGGGAGTGCCGGAGAGGGCGAGGCGAAAATCGCCGTCGAGCTGGAACAGCAGCTTGGCGCGCTGGGTACCGGCATTTTTGATCTGCTGCGCCTCATCGAGCACCATGGAAGACCATCGGCGGGACTTGAGCGCCTCCGCCAGGCTGCCGAGCATGCCGTAGTTGATGAGGATCACCTGACCGGCCTTGGCCTCGCGAATAATCCCCTCCCGCTCGGCCGGGTTCTCGAACACCACCACATCAAGCTCGGGGGCGAAACGGGCCACCTCCTCCTGCCAGTTGGTGACCACTGATTTGGGCACCACCACCAGCGCAGGGCCAAGGTGCTGGCGCATGCGCAACACAATCAGCGCCTGCAGCGTCTTGCCCAGACCCATGTCATCGGCCAGACAGGCACCAAAGCCGTGATGGGCCAGGGTCGCCATCCAGCGCACCCCCTCTTTCTGATAGTCCCGCAGGGAGGTAAGCAGCTCGTCCGGGCAATCGACCTCCTGCTGCCACTCCTGCTGCAGGGATTGCCACGCCGCATCCCCTTCGGTGGTAATGACCGAGAGCAGGCGAGTCAGGGGATAGGCCAGCTTGTTGTTGATGCGCTGCTCTTCATCGAGCATGGCCCCCAGCATGGTGAGCCGCTCCACCAGCTTGTCGCTCAGCATCAGGCTGGTCTTCTCGTCGAGCTGAACGGTGCGCTGCCCCGGGGTCATCTGGCGCAGAATAAGGCGCAGATCGAGGATCTGGTGCTCATCAAGCGCCAGTGCCCCTTCGACCTGGAACCAGTCCTGCCGCCGCTCGATGCGCAGGCTCAGAGCAGCTTCATCAAGGCTCTTGAGGCGAGCGCTGTCCTGATGCCAGTGAATGACCACACCGGTATCCACCAGCTCGGGCAGGGCATTGACCAGCGCCAGCGCCTGTTCCCCCTGCAGCAGCCACTCGCTGCCGGGCAGGCCGATGGGGAGTTGATTGCGCAGTAGCTGGGCCTGCAGCTTCTCGGCCGCGAGATCCCGCTGCCAATAGTGGTACGCCTTGATCCCCTGCCGCACGATCGCCTCCCCCTTGCCAAGGGGCTGGGGCGGCAGATCCTCAAAGCGGGTCACCAGCTTGACCGACAGCTGGCCATCCTGCCAATCCAGTTGCACCGAAGGAATGCCCGGCCAGGGAGCCAGTTCGGCGTTGCCGCTAAGCCCCGCAACCTGACTGTGCCAGGGCAGCTCGGGAATAGCGTCCAGGGTGCGTTGCAGCTCGGCCAGCCCCTCGGCGGGCAGCAGCGGGATGGATTCGAGCGCAGGCAAGCGGTCGAGCAGCGGCTGCGGGGTGAGGATCAGCTGCCACAGATCCTGCGCCAGCGGCATGATATGGGCCCCGCGGGCGGCTGCATCTGGGATCAGCAAGGCACTCATCCCCTCTTCGGTCGCGATAATCTGCAGCAGCGGCGCCGTGATGGCGAGCTGCAGCTTCTGCCCCTTGGCGTTGAACAGGCGGGGGTGATCGGCCAGCGGCGCCCAGACATCCCGGGGCAAGCGTCCCATCACCCGCGGCAGGGTGCGCACCACTGCCCAGTCATGCTCGTCGAGCATGGCGGCATACTGGGTGGAGAGCAAGGCCGGATCGACCCGGCGGCCCGCCGTCCACTCCCCCTTGGTACTGAGTTTCTGGATCTTGCACTCCAGCTCGGGGCCGTCAGCATGGAGCAGCCACACCAACCGCTCCTGCGGCTTGCGTACGCCACTGGAGCGTCCCAGCCCCTGCAACCAGTTGAGCCAGCTGGCAGAGGCCGCGGTTTTATCCTCGTCCCCGTCATCATCCTGCTCGTCACAGCCCTCTTGCGCACTCTCCTCACTGCCGCGCAGTTGGCACAAGGGCGCCCCTTTGGCCGCCTCGCCCAACAAGATACGCAGCAGATCCTGACAAAATGCCATAAGGCGATGATGGGGCTCGGCATCGAGCAGATGGGAGAGATCCCACTTGTGCAACATGGCCACCTGCGGGCTCTGGGCACCGTGACGGGCCAGCGCGCAGAGATCGAGCCAGAGATAGCCCCAGTGGAGCTCCTCTACCGGCAGTTGCAAAGTATCGAACAGGCCGACCGCCTGACCGTGGCGATCCCCCGCCCACTGGCTGAGCAGGTCGGCAAGCAGGGGGAACTGACCAGTCAGGCTGCGCTGCCACTTCTTGCGCTGTTCGCTGGCGATGACGGGATCGGCCTGCTGCAACCAGCCAAGCCAGAGCAGGGCGCTGAATGAACGGGGCCACTGGCCCGCCTCGCCCTCATCGGTTGCCTGCCACTGGCCCAGCGCGGTGAGCAGCCGCTCGCCAAGCGGGCCGCTCTGGCTCTGCTGGGCCAGTGCCTGCAGGGCTGGCCAGCCGGGGGCGGCATCCTGGTCCTCGCCGGTTGGCGATGTGCTCTCGCCATCCCCGCAGAGCCAGCGCCACTCCGCCTCGAACGCTTTGGCCCGGGCCTGCACCTCGGGAGCGCAGCGCACCAGCGCATTGGCCAGCGGCCAGCGCTCTTCATAAGGGGCATCGAGCAGCAGCTGCAGCGAGAAGTGCTCCAGCAACAGTTGCTGCCAGGCGGGGCTGGAGCCCGCCAGCAACTGGTGAGCGTCCGGGGTATCGAGCAGGGTCAGCAGATCGCTGGCCGAGAAATAGGTCGGGATCTCCCCCGCCTTGCCGCGGCAGAGCTCGCGCACCACCGCATGGGTGAGATCCTGCCCGGTCAATGAGGGCACCCGGCTCCAGTCCGGCGCCGGGCAAAGACCGGCACGCACCCCCAGGATCAGCGCCAGCGTCCCCTCGGCGGTCAGGCTCCACTGCTGCTCCCCGCGCAATCTGACCAGCCCAGCATCCTGCAGTCGGGTCAGTTTATCGATCAGGGCATGGCCTATCGCCAGTTGTTCTTGCAGCAAACGGGTACTGGCAACGCGCTGCAATTGCAGGGTGGCGAGCAGGGCATAACTATCCGAAGAGAGGGTGGACGCAGACATCAAGACTCACGGGCAAGTGCAAAAGCGGAATTTTAACGGTAAAGCGCCAGCGGCTCGACCCTTTACCGTGAAATAACTCAAAAAAAAACGGCCATCCATGATGACCGTCGAAAGTAACGAAGGAAATAGCCGGATCATCCGGTTACCTCCCACAGCGGGAAAATCGGGAGCGCTAGCCCCTAATTCGTGGGGCCAATGCTAGAGGTTGACGTATTAAAAAGCTTTGAAGCGGATCACAATTGAAAAGGATTTCTGAAAACGCTTTCAATTTTTGACGACCTAAAGAGATGATCTTGCACCAAATGAACCATCTCCAACCCGGCCTTCCTCGTCGCGGCATGGATCCCATATACCCATTTCCATTCAGGGCTCGAGGGGGCTGTTGGCCCTGACCGCCGGAATGCGCGGGGCATTATCGGCGATTGGCAGCTGAACGACTCCCCCCTTGTCCGGAGCATTGGCAGACTGATCTGGCCAGCACGCTCGGTACTCGGCCAGCTACGAGGGCAAACGTGGCGACTCACCGGTTGCAAGAAACGGGGCTTCATCCGACCGGCTTGCCCGGGCTGTCATTGATCGATAGGATGTGCCCCATTCCAAGAGGGCAGGAGCAACATGATTTTGCGACAACGCGTGGCGACAAGACTCCTGCTGCTGGTCTGCATTCTGCTGCTCAATTGTGCACTCCAGCCGCTGACCAGGCTGGCTCAGCTGGAGATAGCCGCTGGCTGCCATATGCTGACCGTCCCATCCTCCGCCATCGATGTCGATGTCGATGAGGATGGCCGCGCAGCAACGCCGCAACCCGGCAGTTGCCAGCTCAACGGCAAGTGGCTCAGTGCCGCCAGCGTGCAATGCGCCGAACAGCTCTTCTTTGCCATCGCATTCCTGATCGCCCTGCTGGCACCACTGCCCCGTTGCTCGCCCCCCCTCCCCCCACCCAGAAATATCTCCCCGCCAGAACGGCGGCTTCATCTCACCCTTTGTGTCTGGCGAGAATGAGTCAGTCGCGGCTTAAACAACCCTGACTTTCATTTTCAAGAGACAACACCATGTCAAACATCTTCAAGACTGCCCTCTTGCTGGGCAGCCTGCTGTGGCAATCCATCGGATTGGCCAGCGATACCGGCTGGCTCACCAGCCCCCGCAACGATCACGCACAAATCCGGCTGCAAGCAGATAGCCGGGATCCGGCACAGCCCCGGGTGCTGCTCAGTCTGGCACTCGAGTCCGGCTGGAAAACCTATTGGCAAAACCCGGGTGAAGGGGGAATTGCCCCTGAAATTCTCTGGGATGATCCCAAACTCACTCAACAATGGCACTGGCCAGTGCCAGAGCGATTCGCGGTCAGCGGCATGTCGACCCAGGGGTATCAGCAGGCCGTAACCTTTCCCATCAGCCTTGGCCATGGCAACCGCAAGGCGCTGACCGGCACGTTACGCCTTTCAACCTGCAGTAACGTCTGCATCCTGACCGACTACCCTTTTGCCCTTGCTCTGGATGGTACGGCACCGGACGGATTCGACCTTGCCTATGCACAGGCGATGAGCAAGCTGCCTCAAGCCATGCCCAAGAGCGTCAACCTCCAGGCCGGCTACCAGCAAAACCGGCTACAGCTGAGCGCTAAGCAGCAAGAGGGGTGGCGGGCTCCGCAGATTTTCCTCCAGCAGCTGGAGGGGGTCGAGTTTGGCGAGCCCAGCCTGGAGGTGCAGGGCAATACCCTGATTGCCCGCATTCCGGTCAGCGATGGCTGGCAAGGGGATGCACCGGATATCCGTCATCAGCAACTGGGCGTGGTACTGGTCAACGGTGACGAAGCCTGGCAGAGCCAGGTCACCATAGGTGATCCCCTGCCACTACCCGCTGGTGGCCACTCGCTGCGCTGGATCCTGGGGGCAGCACTGCTTGGGGGGCTTATTCTCAACCTGATGCCCTGTGTGTTGCCGGTGCTGGCCCTCAAGCTGGGATCAGTACTGCAACTGGAGACCCGTGAGCGTCGCCCGGTTCGCTTGCAGTTCCTGGCGGCAAGCGCAGGTATCCTGGTCTCCTTTTGGACGCTGGCACTGATGAGCACCCTGCTGCGCGCCACCCAGGGGGCCGTCGGCTGGGGTATCCAGTTCCAGAGCGTCTGGTTTATCGGCTTCATGGTCGTGGTGACCTTGCTGTTCTGTGCCAACCTGCTGGGGCTGTTCGAGATCAGGTTATCGAGCAATGTCAACACCCGTCTGGCAACCGCGGGTGGCAACGGCATGGCCGGTCACTTTATGCAGGGCTGCTTTGCCACTCTGCTGGCAACACCCTGCTCCGCCCCTTTCCTTGGCACCGCAGTCGCCTTTGCGCTCGGGGCGCCATCCGGTCAACTCTGGCTTGTCTTTACCGCACTGGGGATTGGCATGAGCCTGCCATGGCTGCTCATCGCCGCCCTGCCCCGTCTCGCGCTCTGGTTGCCAAAACCGGGACGCTGGATGGGGCGCCTGCGCATCCTGCTCGGCCTGATGATGCTGGGCTCCAGCCTCTGGCTGCTCAGCCTGCTTGGCAACCATATCGGCCATAACGGGGTGGTGATCCTGATGGCTCTGATACTGGCAGCCCTGCTGCTGGCGGTCGTATGGCGCCACGGTATTCGCGGTGTAACCCTGGGGCTGGCGCTGGGCTGCTTGCTGGCCGCAGCCCTGCTGCTCGGCGGCGCCTTCACCATGGAGGGCAAACCACAACAGGATACCGTCCACTGGCAGCCACTCTCGGAGCAGGCCATCCAGGACGCCCTGGCACAACACAAGCGGGTCTTCGTCGATGTGACCGCCGACTGGTGCATCACCTGCAAAGCCAACAAATTCAACGTGCTGCTGCGCGATGATGTGCAACGAGCCCTGAGTGCCCCCGATGTGGTGGCCTTGCGCGGGGATTGGAGCCGCCCCTCAGACAGCATCGCCGGCTTCTTGCGCCAACGCGGCAGTGTGGCCATTCCTTTCAACCAAATCTATGGCCCCGGGCTACCGGGTGGCGAGATCCTCTCTCCCCTGCTGGATCGTGCAACTCTGCTGGCCACTCTGGAGCACGCTGCGAACGCCCCTGTTCAAGGAGAAACAAGATGAGATATATCCTGCTCATACAGACCCTGCCGGGAGAGCGGGGCATACCCGCAGCGCAAGGGGGAAATTATCGGCAATCGGCTGATCTCCCTCATATAGCGCTCGGGGGCAACGTCAAAAACGCACTGGTCATCAAGGGGCAGTCATGACAGCAACATCATCCCGGATCCTCCGTCTGCGCCGCTGGAGCAAGGAGGCCCTCTGGCTGCTGCTGTTGGCGGTGATTATTTCGACGGCGCTGGACCTCTGGCGCAGTCCGGCGCTGCCAGAGGAAAGCCCGCTGCCTCAACTGCTGCTGCAAGATGGCACTCTGGCCGACCTGCAGACAATGAGTCGGGACAGACCACTGCTGATCTATTACTGGGCCAGCTGGTGCGCAGTCTGCCGTGTTACCACACCGACAGTGGAGCAGCTATGGCGAGACGGCGAAAACGTGCTGACAGTGGCGCTGCGCTCCGGCGACCAAGCCAGGTTGCAGCAGGGGATGGCCAGGAAGGGGCTGACCTTCCCGACCCACAATGATGAGCATGGCGACCTTGCCGCCCGCTGGCAGGTGAGCGTCACCCCCAGCTTCCTCATCATCAAGCAGGGTAAAGTGGTGAGCTCCACCACTGGCTGGAGCTCGGGCCCGGGACTGAAACTGCGGTTGGCCTGGGCCAGCCTCGGCTAACTCGGCCCGCCAGGGAGCACTATTGCGGCCCCTCTTCCCGCTGAAGAGGGGCTGCGATCGTATCGTTCTGACCTCGATTCAGAAAAAGGCCGGAGCCCGCAGCTACGCTGTTTAGCTTTTCCTCGCCGGTGATGGCATCTTGCCAAACCAGTGCTCTGAAAGTTTCTGCGCCTGTTTGACTTCCGGCCTGGTCATCGCTGCTTCCAGCTCGTCACGAGCCTGCACCGCCTCCGGCATCCCTTCTGTTGCCGCCAATGACAGCCAGGCATAGGCATGTACCCGGTTACGCGGAGCCCCCAGTCCCTCTTCACGCATGGTTCCCATCCGGTATTGTGCCATACGATCACCCTGTTGGGCCGCCAGCCGATACTGCTTGAGTGCCAGCACATAGTCCTCTTTACCGCCCAAACCCTGCCGCAGCATCTCGCCATAAGCATATTGAGCCTGGGTATGACCTTGTCCAGCAGCTTTGGCATAGCTGGCTCTGGCTTGCTCCAACTCACCCTGCTCTTGCTGCAACTGCGCCAGCTCGAAACTGGCCTTGGTGATCCCGCCTTCCGCAGCCAGAGTCAACCAATGCTGCCTGGCTACGCCATCTGTTTGTTGCAAGCTCAGTTGGTACTCCGCCTCATGCGAGCCATGAGTCACCGCCAACTCCAGCCAATATCTGCCCAACGCAGGATCAGCTTGCACCTGCTCTCCCGCCAGATAAGCAACACCCAGCCATAGTTCAGCTTCGGCAGAACCCGCATTGGCAGCTCGCTGATAAGCCGCGAAAGCATCAGTTGGTGTAGCCTGACGAGCCAACAACAACAAGGCATCCGGCTGCTGCTGGGCGGCAGCCTTCTCAAACCAGCGCTGGGCAATATCCGGGCGTTTGATCACCCCTTTCCCCTGCTCGTAGCGCTTGCCCAGCTGATACTGAGCGTCGCGATTGCCCTGCTCTGCCGCTTTTTCCAACCACTTGACGGCATCCTCATCCGCCCCCTGCTGATTGGCATACCACTGCCCAAGGATCAATTGCGCCTCTGCATGATCCTGTTTGGCGGCTTTCTCGAACCAGTCGAGGCATTCACTGACCAACTTGCCCTGATGCTGCTCCTGACACATCAGGCCCAGCTGATAGCTGGCATTGCTGTTGCCAAGGCGAGCAGAGCGCTGCCACCACAGGGTAGCGAGCGTCGGGTTTTTGGGCTCCCCGAGCCCGGCCTGATACCAGTCACCCACTTGCCAAGCAGCATTGGCGCGGATCTGTTTATCGGCGGCCAAGGGGCCAGACTGCTCGGCCGCTTGCTGCATCCAGTGCATGGCATTGGGGTAATCGAGTTGGGTTGCCAGCCGTCTGGCCAGTTCATACTGGGTGCGGCCATCCCCCAGCTTTGCGGCTTGGGATAGCTCGGCATCAGTGCGTGGCGCAGTGGCAGAGCAGGCGGTTAAGATGCTGGCGGTCAGTGCCAGCCATAGGATTCGATGGGTCATGAGAAATTCTTCGCAGAGTGAAAAAGGGGCGAATAAAACAGGGCCGGTTACAGGTAGTGCCATTATTGGTCAATCAAGGGGCAGAAAAGCTGAATTACAGCCTCTCTGCCCCATGGCTTAATAACCGAACTCTTTACGGCTGGCTGCTTCAATCACTTTATATTGAGGTAACGCTTGCGTGATATCACCAAGTACACGTTGATATTCCTCTGGCTTGCTAAATACGAGAGCGTATTCCCCCCAGCTATACGGGGTCTCCATGATTTCCATACCGCACAGCTTGCCAAAAACTGATATTTCACCTGAGTCCTTAAAAATACACCCATAATGGCGGACTCTTGGTTTCATATTGGTGATTTTAAAGGCCAGAAATGCACCTGCACCGGCCAGTGCCTGCGGGCCCACCAAGCCAATAGCGATGATGCTGCCCACAATCAGCAAGCCACCAATCCCACGGATAATGTTGTAAGCCACTTCCGGGATCTTGTCCTGCTGGGTGTAGTAGATCCCCTTGGCAGTCATTCGGTAGTGATAGAGCTGGTTGGGGTCCGTTAAGTAGCGCGAAAAAATAACACCCCAGCCCCCCAGAATTAAAAGCACCCAAATTAACGGCCAAGGGTTCTGACTATCGCTATTAATAAAAACCATTAATGCAATTAGCCAACACACACCTCCCATTAACAGTGACGATGACCATGCAGCTCGCTGGGCATGGTCAATATGCCACTCATATAAAACCGGCTCCTTTTGCAATTCAAGATATTGCTCGCTGTAGTAGTGGTTGGCGCCATCAGCCTCTGCACTCTCTGCGTTCTGCTTGTGTTCTGTGGTGTCACTCATCCTATTTCAACTCTATCAAGGTGCCACGGGCCATAAAGCACAGGGGTTGGCCGCTTAAACGCTCTGCCACCGGGTGGCCTATCTTGCTCTGTTATTAGTCAATCAAAGGACAAAGAAGCTGAATTACAGCCTCTTTGCCCCTATGGCTTAATAACCGAACTCTTTGCGGCTAGCAGCCTCTACCATTTGATATTGTGGCAAAGAGCGAGTTACATCTTCGAGTACCTTGGTGTACTGATTAGGAAGAGTAAAAATCAAAGCATACTCACCTGTTTCCGGCGGATGTTCCCAAATCCTCATCCCATTAATGCCACTAAAGGTAAAGATCTCGCCCTCCCCCTTAAAAATGCACCCATAATGGTGAATCTCTGGCTTCATATTGGTAATTTTAAAGGCCAGAAATGCACCGGCCCCCGCTCCGACCAGTGCCAGCGGGCCCACCAAGCCGACAGCAATGATGCTGCCCAAAATCAACAAGCCACCAATCCCGCGTGCAATGGTGTAAGCCACTTCCGGGATCTTGTCCTGCTGGGTGTAGTAGATCCCCTTGGCGGTCATTCGGTAGTGATAGAATTGATTGGGGGTAAAAAGATAACGTCCCTGAAGTACAGCGAATATTCCGAATACAATACAAAACAGGGTTAACTGCCAAGCTTTTTGACTATCGCTATTAATTAAATTAAACAGTCCTAAGAGCCACAAAAAACCACCTATGGCAATTGGAAGCTCCCATGCAAGTCTCTGCTGATGATCAATCTGCCACTCATATAAAACCGGCTCCTTTTGCAATTCAAGGTATTGCTCGCTGTAGTAGTGGTTGGCGCCATCAGCTTCTGCACTCTCTGCGTTCTGCTTGTGCTCTGTGGTGTCACTCATCTTATTTCAACTCTATCAAGGTACCCTGGACGGGCAGTTTATCATCGATCTCAGCGGTCAAGACCACCCCTTTGGCCAGGGTACCGCGGGCCATAAAGCGCAGGGGCTGACCACTTAAACTCTCTGCCGCCGGGTAACCTATCTGCAACTGCAGTTCATCCCCCTGATTGGCGGCGACCGCCAGTGTCACCTGCCCAACCCCTTGGCTGGTCACCTTGATGGCGGCCTCTTGCGCAGGGCCCAGCACAGGAGTTAACACGGAGGCGGGGTAGCTCTGCTTGGCAAGTTGATAGCCAAGCAGCTTTATCGACAACTGCAGGGTAATGGTGCGCAGATGCGGCGGCAGCGCAACGGTCAGCTTCCCCTCCTTGAGCTCCACCGTCGGCTGACAGGCAACCCGTTCATACTGAAGCAGCTCTTCAGCCGCAGGCCACCCGGCCGGCTTGGTGCCCCAGGTGGATTGCAACAGCCAGCGATCTATAGGCAGACGGTTATAGCGGGCCAGTATCACGGTGGCGGCCAGATAGAGCAGGGTGCCGATACCAATAGATGCGACCATCCAAGTAGCCCATGTAGCCCCTAGAGTTGCACCAAATAGCAAACGGCCAAACGACACAACGGCTGGTATCCCCTGCGCCCCCAAGCCCCCCAGCTTTAACCAGTAACCAAATTGCTCCATATCGGCATTGGTATCATCCATTAGCTTGGCATGAGTCTCCCACGCCTCCAGCCCCGCCGCCAGCAGTCCCAGCCCGGTCATCCAGCCGGTGGTAAGGGTAAAGCGGCGCACCAGAGCGGGGTCTACTATTGCGGCTTCAGCTAAACGCTTATTCAGAAGATGTTTAGGCACCACCACCTGCCCCTGCTTGATGGCCACCATAGCGCTGCCGGTCCAGGCGGCGGTGTAGGCCAGGTTACGGTTCAGCTCCAGCTGTGCGGTAGGGTTGCCCTGCAGCTTGCGCGCGTTCTCGTCATACCCTTGCAGCGCCACCGTCAGGTTGGCGATATTGAGCAGGGCCGCCAACCCGCCAAAGTTGCCCCACCCTTGCCACACCTTGGCGGCCGCTTGTACCCCTCTGGCACCTTGCCGCTGCAAGTTGAGGTAGCTGGCCATCTTGCGCTCAAACTCCTGCTGCAAACCGCCTTCCAGCAACAGCAGACGGGGCCATTTCAGCTGCGACCACTCGGCGCCTGCCGCCTTCATCCGGCCAAGGTGGCCCTCTGTTATCTTGCCGGGCGTTGCCAACTTGCCGAGCAGGTTGCCCTGTACCTGAGCCACAAAGGCTTTGCTCTCGGCCACAAATGCGGAGTTGATGCGCACCTGCTGGCCGGTGTGAATTGATTCGAGTACCACCAGACTCAGAGTGCGGCCAAGTTTTTCACCGCTGAGCAGATGCGGATGCAGCAACTCGCTGAGCTGTTGCCATGGCTTGATGGCCACCCCGGCGATAGCCGCTTTGAGGGCGCTCATGGTCGCCTTGGCGCCCTCATGCAGCCCGCCAAACAACTTGCTATTGCTCAGAAAATCGTTATTGGCTATCGCTTCCATCGCCGCCAGCGCATTGGCGACACCGGTGATATTGCCCACCCCGAGCCAGTCTGGGTTTTTCTCAAGCTCTTTTTTGACCTCGAGATCAAAGCCGTAGTGTGCCAGCGCGGGCAGAGCCCCCTTTTTCAATGCCTTGGTCAACTGTTCACCCCGTTTGGTGTTGGGGGCCAAAAATAGGCTAAAGAGCCACTGGCAGCTGCTGGCCAGCAGCTGGGTCTGGGCATCCTCCGTCTGGCTATCGAGCCCCAACAGCAGGGGGGAGGTCGGTAAGGCTTGCAATAGCTGCAGGGCATCGTCATAGCTGGTCAGCCAGCGCGGGCGCAAGGCATCCACCCCTTGCGCGTACTGCTGGATAATCTCTTCCAGCCCCGACCAGTTCACTTCGTCATCAAAGCGCACCCCGGGCCAGCTGGCCCACTTGTCGGGATTGAGGCCCAGCTGCTTGAGCTGGGCATGCTGCGCCATCAGGCGCTGCTCGGCGCCGAGGTCTATGTAGTGATGGCCAATGCCTTGACGCTCCTTGTAGTCATACTTGGCAACCAGATAGGAGTGCAACTGCTTCTTGAGCTTGAAGGTCGCCAGACGGTCGCCCCTGGCTGACGCAGGCAGGCTGCCTTCATCGAGCGGGGGCAGTGCCAGCATCTCGGTGATACTGGCCATGGTCCAGCGGTGACGGGTTTCGTCGTCATTAAAGGGCTGCTCATGGCGGATAGCGATATCGCTCAGGCGCTCGGTCACATCGTGCATATCCGAGATAAGGTCGTCGAGCGCCACCACCAGAGCACTTTGTAAATCCGGCATACCGGCCTTGCTGGCCTCCGCTGAGCCTGCCGGTTTGTCACGCCACAGCAGGCCCGGCGCTACCCCCTCGGGGGCCTTGAGGGTGGCGCAGCTTTCGACGAATCCCTTGTTGGGCAAGCCCATGTCGGCTACGTGGGTAGAGAGCAGATCCAATAATCCCGCATGCTCACCCCCCATCTTGCTGGCCAGCGAGAGCAGATTGAATGAGCGCATCCCTTTGCTGCGCAGACTGTTCTGCTCGCAGTACTCCTTTTTCAGCCGCTCGGTCCAGCGCTGATGGGAGAAGGCCATCGCCACCTTGTGGTTGGCCGAATAGAGCAAATGCCCTTTGCTGCCCTTGCTGGCATGAATAAACTGGCTGCCTTTGACCTCATACTCGTCGAGCATTTTTATTTTTTCATCAAAGACATAGAGCCAGCCATCGCGCAGCTGGCGCAGGGTGTAGGGATTGGCCTTAAGCGCCAGAGGGCCTTTGAAGTGCTTGGCAGGCAGAGGGTGCGGCTGTTTTGCTGGCGCCTCAAATACTTCATCAAGGGCATAGCGCACCGGTACCAGGGCAATCTCTTTATTTTTAAAGGGGCAGGTGCCAACCGGGCTCTTGCAATCCTTGTTGCCGGCAGCTCCAGCTGCTTGGTTCGGGGTGCTCATGACGTTATTTCCTGTGCAATGGCGTGTTGCTCTGCCCAGTTGGCTGCCTGTTCAACACGCTGTGACGGGGTCTGTGCCGAGGGGGTAGTCAACAACCTGCTCACGATCGGGTAGGCATCACCCTGCCACCATGACTCGCCCAGGAAGCCCAGCACATTGAAAAACAGCAGCAAGTCGCGTTCGGTCTGAAATCCCAGTTGATAAGCCTGTTGGGCCCAGCGGGCAATCCAACACTTTGGATCGGTCTGCTGCGCCAACCGGGCGGGAAACCACGCCTGCATGTGGCGATAAACCGCATCCAGCTGGTTTTGCCAACTCACTTCGCCCAAGCGGGCCCATTGCACATCGGTGAGTCTGCATGTGTCGCCCATCGGCTCGGCAAGCGTCTCTTTGACCTGCCAATGGCGCCAACCGGTGCGGGTTGGCAGCCAGACTTGTGCAATTTTCCGCCACAGCCAGGGGTCTGCATCCACCATCAGACATGCCATGGTTTCCGGGGCGGCCAGTTTGAGCAAGATGCGGCTGCCGTAAGGGCTTTCGACCTCGATAAGCTGGCGCAACTGATCCGCCAGCGGCAAGAGAGGCAAAGCGGAGGCGAGCAACCATCCGGTATTGGCTGACAGGCTCTTGAACCAGCCGAGCAAGGGCTCGCTGGCCTCCACCAGACAGGGAGAGACCTCCCGCAGGCTATCCCAGGGGGCGTAGAGATAGAGCGGCTGGTAAGCCGGGCAGTCGCTGACCTCAAATAGTTGGCGTTCGAGCTCAGGGATCTGCCCGCCATCGAGCAACAGATAAAGACGTTCACCTTCTGCCAAGGTGAGCGCTGGCAATACCATTAGTTGCCCTCCTTGGCCAGCTGTTCACATATCTCGCAGACCGGCTCGGCCGATTTCAGAGTCGCAATCTGGCGAACCGTGTCGACCGGGGGCGGCGGGGGCACCGCCTCGACATCATCAGGCAGGATAGGCATCTGCCCAGCCCAACCGGAGCCAGAACCGGGACTACCGCCAGAGTTCATCTTGATGGAGCCACCACTTATCGTCACGCCATCAGCATCGACCTTGACGAAGCTGCCACCCACTTTAAGTGTCAGCTCGACACCGGCCTCCAACACGATCTTCATGCCTGCCTTGTAGTGTACCTCCTGGCCGGCATCAATCAGCAGCGATTGCCCCAGCTTCTGATGCATGGAGGCATCCACCGTCAGCGAGTAGTCCGCCTTGATCTGGTCGCGCTTTTCGCCTTCGACTGTCAGGTAGTCGTTGGCCTTGATGCGAGTGACCCGCTCGTTGTCGATATCCCGATGCTCGTCGTGTTTGATATGCCAGACGACATCGTTCTGGATGAGCACGTTCAGATCTTTCTGACCGTGGAGATAGATCTCTTCCTGACCAGCCTGGTCTTCAAAGCGCAGCTCGTTGAAGCCTTCGCCCTGATGGGTTTCGGTGCGCAGCACGGTGCGGGTCTTGTTGAGTGGCAACTCGTAAGGTGGCCGGTTGGTAGCGTGATAGGTGCGGCCAGTCACTATGGGCTGATCGGGGTCCCCTTCCAGAAATGAGACGATAACCTCGTGGCCAATGCGCGGCATGGCCATCATGCCGTACTGACCACCGGCCCAGCCCTGGCTCACCCGCACCCAGCAGGAGCTCTGGTCGTTGGAATTGCCGTAGCGGTCCCACGGAAATTGCAGTTTGACCCGGCCGTGCTCGTCGCAGTAAATCTCTTCCCCTTCGGGACCAACCACCATGGCAATTTGCGGGCCATCCACCATGGGCTTGTTTGGCGCCTCTGGGCTGCCGATACGCGCCCGCCAGGTAGTGCTCGCCTTCACCACGCCAAATTCGTTGTGATAAACGGTCGGGCCACTGCCGCCCTCCTCCTCCAGCGCTTGCGGCTGTTCGCCGGTGTGGCGGATATGGACGACTTGCCAGTCGGTATTGAGGCTATCGTTGGGGTGCTCGGTCAGTGAGAAGAACAGCCCCGGCATAAGGGCTGCGCTATTCGATTTGCCGCTGCCCGCCACTGCATCGTTGCGTAGGGCATCGAGCCGGTGCTGGGCAAAGGCCTTGCCGCTGCCGTCCTGCTTGTAGCGACCCGGGTAGTCAAAATGCTGATAGGTATCGCGCTGATGCTCGAGCTCTGCGCCCTGCTTTTTGTGGGAGAGGCCATAAGCCGGCGTCTTGAAGCTGTAGTCCTTGAGCTCTACATCGCTTGGCCGTACCGCCTCACGGTAGTGGAACTGGCGCACGTAAGGACCTTGTTTCAGCGAGCGGTTGCCAAGGTTGAAAAAGAGCTCGGGGCCAGCAGTCAGGGCTGCGGCATCGTCAGCAAAGACGATGCGATGTTTGCCTGCTTCAAACTCGTGGAAGTAGAAGAGCCCCTCTTCTGCGGCAAGGCGATTGAGGAAGTCGAGGTCAGTTTCGCGATACTGAACGCAGTATTCCCGCTGGGCATGTTCATTTTTCAGGGCAAAGGCGTAGTCGGTGATACCGTGTTCTTGCAGCAGAATGGAAAGAATTTCCTCGGGCTTCTGTGTCTGAAAGATGCGGGAGTTTTGGCGCAATCCCAACCGCCACATGGCCGGTTTGACTTGCAACTGATAGCGGGTGCGACGAAAACCGCTGTCCCCTTGGGCAAACTCGCTCACTACCCCGCAGACCCGGCGTTGCAGCTCGCCGTTGTACCACACCAGCAGCTCGCACGGCTGGTCCAGCACGGCACCAAAGTCGATATCGGGTTGGCTGCTTGCCAGCTCCAGCGTCAGAACAAACGGTCCGCTGAGCCTCTCATGCAAATCAAAGGCAGCGACAACGAAGGTGGTTTCTGGCAACGCCCCCACCTTGGCGGTGAATTGTAATCCTGTGCTATTGGCCATCTTGTGCCTTCTCCATAGCTACCGCACGCCCGCGGCGCGCTACTTGGTGGTTCGATGATGAGATAAAGCCATCATTGACGGCCTTACCTCATAACCGAGCCAAACTGTGGCCATTCTCTCTAACCGGCCTGTCCGCTGCCCGAACCAATCACCACGCCACCACAATCCACTGCCGTGCCGGTGACGGCGATGGGTTTGCCATTCACCAGCACAGAGCCAACACCACCGGCAATGGCCCGTGGGTGCGGCGGGTTGTTGGGCTTGTCATGGGGCGCCAGTGGATCACCTTGACGAGCCACAGGCTTGCCATCTAGGAACACGTCGGGACTGGCAGCTATCACCGGGGTCGGTGGGAAGCCATCGTGGTCGGTGCCGATGTCACCGAGCAGTGCGATAGCGGGGCACATAGTCATTCTCCATATGAGCGGGTAGACGCACAGACATCATCCCTCTGCCCCTGTGCCCGATGGAACGCACCAGGCACAGGCGATTTTGATAAACAGCGGATAAACAGAACAGGCCACAGCACAGGCTATGCCATTTAGCACTGGCGAAATTAGCCAAATAAAATCAAATGGTTAACCTCTTTCGATAGATGACAGGGTTATCCATTCGCAAGGGATTGCGCAAACTGGGCAATCCCCCTGCAAAATATTGCATCTGCAGTGCAACCATCTGTAGTATGCGCAACTGGTTGCGCATAACAGAGCAATCAGCTACCGGATAGCCCTTGTTGCAGTTGGTAAAGCCGGATGTTGAGTGCTTTCAAGTCACTCTCTATCCCTTTCAGCTCGGCAGCCGTAATAGGCTCCTGCGACGCTTTTCGCGCCTCCAGTTCGCTCAGACGTAAACTGAACGGGACCTCCTGCATCAGGTTCTTCTGTACCTCGTAGAGCTGAGACTTGAGGTAGGAAATCGTGACCGTCTTGCGCTGACGCTCCAGCTCCAGCAGCTGATCGATCAGGGCATCGACCCCGGCGCGCGCCTCCAGATAGGTCGGCACCCGGTTGAGATCCCCTTGCTGGCCGGCCAGCGCGGTCTGCCACTGCTTGTCCAGCGCCTTGACCGCCAGCGAGTCGGGATAGAGCATCTGCAGCGAATTGCGCAGCCCCTCGCCATAACGGTACCAGTAGAGGGGAGAGGTCTGCTCCAGCCGATCCAGTTGGGCCTGATAACGCGATACAAGCTCGCTCTCCATCCCCTGCAAGGTCTGCTCCCCCAACACGATGCGCGCTTGGCGAATGTCGTCATAACTCAGGGCCTGCGGTAACGCTGCAGCGGGTTGTTGCAACCGTTGCGCCGCGATGACCTTCTCCTGCTGCTGATGTTGCCAACCAAGCCATCCCATCATAGGCAAGGCGCAGGTGAGCAGGCCACAGCCAAACCAGAACCAGGCCGGCCGCTGTTTGCGGTGCTGCTCAATCTTGAGCACGGTCGGCTTCATCTGCCCCTTCTCGCGCCCCACCAGGATACTGCCCTGAGGCAGGTGCGGGGTTGCCCCGACAGAGGCGCCATGGTCGCTCTCCATGTCGGATTTGAAGAAGACCATCGGCGGGATCTGCAGCTCATCCTTGAGGCCCGGCTCATCGGAGACGATGACAATCTCGGTCTCGTCAAACAGATGGGTGTAGCCCTCGATAAAGTGCACCAGATTCTCGACCCGGGGGATGCGGCTCAAACCGGCGTTGTGCAACTTCTCGCTGATGAGTTGCAGTGCCCGCTCGCAGCGGTAGATCAACCGCTTGTCCTCGTGGCTGATCTGGTACTGGCGGATCACGTCGCTGATGCGGGCAATAAACCAGTCGAGCATCTCGATGCGGGCCCGCTCCTGATGCACCGGTGGCCAGAAACTCTCCCACTGGGTGACGATCAGGTTGGCGAGAAACTCGCACCCTTCGGTAAAGCCGCTCAGCCCCTGAATGCGGGAGCGCGCCAGAGTGAAGTAGATGGCGGTCTGCAGATCCACCCCGTGCTTTTCAAAGATTTGACTGGCGAGCTGATGGATCCGGGCCCAATCCACCTCGGGGCGGGAGGCGTGGCTGAGCTTGTTGATCTCGGCGCGCAGCGCCTCGTACTCAGGCAACATTCTGGGGTCTCGCCCCACCTTCAATGCCTGCTGGCCTTGTTGATTCTGTGACATATCGGCTTCCAAGATGAGAGGGGCTCGTATGCCCCCCCTGCATGATCAATAGAGGGATTCAGGCAAGCTGAACTGGCTGAACAGGCCGCCGGTGAAGGGGTTCTGGGCGCTGTCGGTATAGACCCGATAGGTCATGGCACCCTGATCCACCGGGAAGCGCACATCAAAGGTGGCCTCGTTGACCTGAGTCAGCTCCCCCTTGTCCATCAGGCGGAACATGGCCCAGGGACCGACAAAGCCCTCGCTGCGCGGTGAACGTTCGCGGGCAGCCGGTACCAGGGTGATCTTGCTCTCGGCCCCGTCGCGCATGGTGTTTGGCCACACCAGCGGGATCTTGTTGCGACGGCCGTGGGCATACTCCAGCAACTGGCCATCCAGGTTGAGCACACTACGCCGCTTGTTGGCGGTGAGTTCGATGGGCTCGAGGGCAAATTGCACCTCCAGATTGCCCTGCTGGCTGAAGAAGATCTGGCGGATCCGCGCAGCGCGATCCAGCTGTTTGATCAGCTCCGCCTGAATAGGTGAGCTCAGTTCTCCCTCCATCAAGCCCCCCTCCACCATGGGTTTCAGGTTGACCTGATAGAAGCTGTCCAGGGTGCCACCGGGGGCAAAGAAGCGCTCCATCTCGGAGAGCGGCACATCCTTGGCAGAACCCGGATTGAACGGATAGCGATCCGCCAGTTGGCTGTTGAACGGTGCCAGCACCTTCGCCTGCCACTCCTGATTGAGGGATGACATGGCCAGATCGACCACCAGTTGCGAGCTTTGATCCGCCAGCTGCCCCACCCAGCGATTGAGTGGTTCTGGCAGGCCACGGGCATACTGCTGCAGAGCAAAGACCGGGTCGGCATACTTGTTGGTCAGACGCAACTGCACCGCCTTGAGGGCAGACTGTCCCGGCTCGGTGGCATTGACGATCAGCTCCATATAATGCTGCAGCTCAATCAGCTTCTGATTCACTTCCGAAATGAGCGGCCCCTGTTCCCCACGGCCAGTCAAGACGCCATTGGTGGCCATAAAGGGGCGACCGATCCGGGCAGTGATCGCCTGCGCCGGATCTCCTTCCGCATCGGAGATCTTGCGAATACGGGTATTGTCATCCAGCGCAGCGAGCACCCGCAGGAATGGCTGGTCGTTGCCGGTGATGGCAGAGAGCACATCGAGCGCCTGCTCGGGGCTGGCAAGGGTCTGCACATCCAGATTGGTCAGCAATTTTTGCCACTGGTTGACGTAATCGGTGACATAGCGATCGTTGACCTGACGAGTGATCTCCTTGCGATCCGCCTCGCTCAACTGGCTCAGCTTGCGCTGGCCCAGCACCCAGGCATCCATGGCGGTGAGATCGATCAGCGCCTTGTCCTGCTTGAGGAAGAAGTCACTGAACCCGGGCCAGGTCAGCAAACGCGGCACCTGACCAGCACTCTCGTTGCGCAGGGCAAACACGGTGTCGAAGGTGGGGCCCACCTCGTCACGGACATTGAGATCCGGCGGCAACACATCACCCGCCTTCACCACCAGATTCTGATAGACCCGCTGATACATGGGCAATTTGCCCAGTTCACGCTGGGCGCCATACACCGGCTCCTTGAATGGCACAAATGCCGTGATGGCGGCCTGATCCCGAGCAGCGCGAGCACCATGCCAGTCGGTATGATCGAGGGCATAGTCAAGATGCCCCATCAACTGCTCCTGCACCGCCCCCTGTCCCGGGAACGCTTTCTGCCAGCGGCTGGCCATGTACTGCTCCACCAGCTCCTTGTTGCGACCGGAGGCATCATCGAGCATCCGCATCACCCGCAGGATGGAGAGCTTCTCCTCGCTGCCAGACGGTGCACGGTTGAGATCCTCCAGCAGTCCCTGCATCTGGGCAGGCAGGAAACGCAGCCCCAACAGTTGCAGATAGGAGCCTTCCACATAGGGGCCAATCTCATCCCCCTGATAGAGACCTAGGTCTGCCACCAGCGGCATCCGTTCGCGGTAGTTGCCAAAAGAGAGGGTTGCCTCGCGAATAAGGTTGAGACGTGGCAACTGGCTGACACCGAAGGCATGTTCATCAGCGACCTCGTTGGTCTCGGTGAACGCTTGCGCCTTGGTCAGTACATTGCGCCCCGCCTCCTCGTTGACCCGGTAGAAGTAGTGCCAGCCACCGATCAGGGCTGCAGAGAAGAGCGACAAACAGCCGAGGCCAATGGTCATCCGGCGGCGGCGATAGAGGGTATGCAGCCGGTTTTCTCCGGCCAGATGGGCCTCGGGGAAAATGATCGAGGAGAAGAGCTTGCGCACGAAATAGGTGTTGGACTCCCCGCGCAGGGCGGAGTGGATCGGCTCGGGCAAGCTGTAACGCCGGGAAGCGGCCTGAGCAAAAGCATCGAACGGGACACCTTGCTGATAGACGGAGCTGATATAGACGCCGCGCACCAGCAGTGGCTTGCTCTCTTCAATGGTCAGGGTTTCATCGAGCAGGCTGGTCACATAATCCTTGAGACCCGCCAATTGACGAACAAACGAGAAGAGGGCGTTGCGCTGGGCGGCATCGAGCCGGGCCAGCATCATTTCCGGCAGATTGCGGTTGAGATTGTCGACCCACAGATCCCAGAACAGCGCCAGATCCTGCTGCCAGGATTTGCCCTGACTGCTGCTGGGGTTGAAGGTCACCCCCAACACGGCGTCACGGGCCTCTTTATCCAGCTGTTCAAAGACCACATCAAAGCCGCGCAGCATGTCGAGTTTGGTGAAGGTGACATAGAGCGGCAGCCGGGTATTCATGGTGGCCGACACCTCTTGCAACCGGGCACGCATCAGCTGGGCATACGCCTTGCGCTCGGCCACACTGGCCGCGGACAGCCATGCCAAATCAACAGTCAGTACCAGACCATTGAGGGGCTGACGACGACGGTGCTCGTTGAGCCAGTTCAGCAGATGCAACCAGAGCCGCTCATGCTTGCGAGCTTGCGGGTCCAGCTCGGGCTCGGCTTGTGACAACAGTGCACCGGCCGGATCCAGCATCACGGCTTGCTCCCCCAGCCAGCAATCGACCAGCTGGCCTTGCGCCACGTCCCGCAGTTCGGTATCGAGTCTGGGATTGAGCTTGTTGGCCGGATTGGCACGGTGGATCAGGCTGCTCTTGCCGCTGCCGGGCAGACCCAGCACCAGATACCAGGGCATGGCGTAGAGCGCCCCCTTGCCAAGGTGTTCATTCAAGGCTTGCAACCAACGATTGAGGAACTGCGCCTGTTTGTCGATGAGCCCTTTGACCGGATCTTGTTCCAGCAGCACCTCATGCTGGCGCTCGGCCTTGAGCTGCTTCATCTTGCGCCATACCCGCCAGGAGAGTACCCCCAGCAGCAACCAGAGCCAGAGCAGGGTAAACACCACCCGCCCCCACAAGGGCTCGAATGGCTTGGCATCACGGATCTCGATGCGAGGCCCCAGCCACCACACCAGGATCAGGGCGACAACCCACAGCACCACACCGAGCAGGGGCCAGGAGGGTTTCAGTTTCGGCAGCTGTTGCCGCAGAAAGGTAAAGATGGTTTTGAACATAAAATGTGATCCAACTCCGACTCAATGACTCATTTCGGCACTTATTTCGGCAAATGGGTGGCATAGGGGGCCAGGCGGCTGACCAACCCGGGCTCCCACTGAGACAACCCAAGGCGCTCCGCCTCTTGCCACAAGTGTTGATATTGCTGGCGCGCAAGCGCCTCCATGCCTTCCTGCTCCAACAACTCCGCCTGCACCAGCAAGGCATGGAAGCGGGCTCTTGGCTCTTTCATCTGTGCCATCCGTTCATCAAGCAGGGCGAGCGCGGCGGCAATCCCCTGCTCCCCATGACGCAAGGCGACCTCCTCGGCCAGCTCGGCCTGTCCGCTGCCGCCCCCACTGCTCTTGGCAGGCTGCAACCAGCGGCTGCACTCGGGGGAGAGAAACGGGGAACCATCGCTGAAGGTGAGATCCCGCAGCGCTGGCAGGCGCTGCAAAAACGCATCCAGCTCCGCCATGATCGCCTGCGCCACCGCGCCATATCCCAGCTTCTGGGCCACCTCGGCCGAGAGCCTGTGCCCCTCGAACCAGTAAGGGGCCAGCGTCAGGCTCTGCTCGATGCGCTGCCAGAGCGCCAGATCTGGCGTGCCCATGGCGGCGCGATATTCATCCACCATGTCTGCCGACATTGAGGCCAGCTGGGTTTTGTTCCCCTGCGCCGTTATCGGCGGGGTGGTGATGCCGGCCCAGATGGCGTGACGACGCAGCCGATAGCCGATAGCCACCTCTGGCTGGCGCTCAATCAGCAGCTCCGCCACCTTGAGCTGGGTCTGTCGCCATGCCCGATCGTTGGAGCTGTCAATCTCGACCCCGGAGCCCTTGCTGCTGCCACTGAGCACCATAGCGCTCGCCATGCTGCTTGCGCTGGCGGAGGCCGAGACAGAGCTGTTCGACGGTTGGCCAGCGGAATCAGCCTGAGCCTGGACAACCTGCTGTCGCTGGGCCCGCTTCAACCCCATCACCAGAGGATCCAGCAGTTCCCCCTTGTCAGGGCACTGGGCCAGCCAGACGGCCTCCAGCTGTTCTGCCTGCGCCAGCAACTGCGCCAGTTCAGCCGCAGAGGCGCTCTCGCTCACCCTCGGCAGGGCACCCTCGAAGCGCTTGATGATCTGCACCATCAATCGCTGCTTCTGGGTCGCATTCCCGGGCCAGGCCAACAGCCAGTAAGCCTTGATCCAGGCTTCCAGCAAGCTCAGCGCAGCCCCCATCGGGGTCGCCTTGGCGGGGTGCTGCAGGCAGCGCAACAGCTGTGCCAGCACCCGCATATCCTTGGTGCGGCTCTCCAGCAAGCCGAGGCAGGCCTCGGCCACCGCATTGAGATCGACCTGGCTGTGAGCGAGGGAGCCCAGCTTGACCAGCTCGGTCTCCACATAGTCCCAGCGCGGCTCGTCGGCCAGCACGGCGCCTCTGATCTGTTCATCCGGCAGGCTGGTGAGCAGGCGTGCACACCAAGGGTGTTGATAGCTCATCTTCCCCCCTACCATCGGCACTGCTGACGCAGCGGTGCCAGCGCCTCTTTCAGGCCGCTCAAATCGACCCGCAGAAGGGCGCCGTTGTCGGCCCGCACCTGCAGCTCGCGATGGCCCTGCCAGCGCTTGAGCTCCTCGATGGCGGGCAGACCGCGGCCATATTCGAGCAGCCATCCCTGATCCCGGATAAACCAGCTCTGACTGCTGCGAGTTGCTTGTCCATCCAGCGCGACTTCGACACTCTCCCCGCGCCACGGCGCATCCAGCCGCAAGCGAATATGGGTGATGCTGTTGACACAACCGATCGCCAGGGTGGCACCGCGCAGGGCCGGACGGGTCAATACCGCCGTGCCACTCTCCTCATCCTGTCGCAACAGGAAGGGTGAGCTATCCGGCACTCGGGCCAACTCCTGCTCCGCTATCGCCAGCCAGGCCGGAGACTTGGTGCTCTCCTTGCTGCCTGATGGCGTCGCCTCATTGCCAAGGGCGTCATAACAGGCGAGCCGGATCAGAGGGGATGGCTCGCGACGACACGCTTGCCATGCCGCCATATCGAGGGGAGGCACCACATTGCCGGTCGCCAGCAGCAGGGGCAACAAACCCATGATGCTCATCAGTTCACCTCCAGTTTCTGGCACTTGTGATCCAGGGTGCGCTTGGGAATATTGAGGCTCTCGGCCACCAGCATGCGATTGCCCTGAAAGTAGCGCAGGCGCGCTTCAATCACCGATGCCTCGTACTGCTGCATGGCCCGGCGCAGATCGCGGATATGGTTGTAATCATCCAGCGCATCCGGCAGCTCGGCACAGACCCGATCCCGCAGCTCCGGCGGCAAGGCGCCAAGCCCCACCTCTTCACCATGACGGGTGTGGGCACAGGCCACCTCCAGCAGATTGCGCAGCTCGCGCACATTGCCGGGGAAATCGTAACTTTGCAGTTGCTTGAGGAACTTGCGCTGCAAACCAGCCAGTCCCTTGTCATCCTGCGCGGCAAACTGGGCCATGAAGTGCTGGCAGAGCAGCGGCACATCCTCGATATGCTCGCGCAAGGGGGCGATCAGCAGCAGACACTGGCAGAGACGGTGGTAGAGGTCGGCACGGAACCGCCCCTCCTCCACATGGCGGGTCAGCGGCTGATGAGTGGCCGCGATGAGGCGAAAATCGGAGTGATACTCCTGCTCTGCCCCAAGCGGCCGGTAGCTGCGGGTTTCCAGCACCCGTAGCAGCTTGGCCTGCATGGCGGCGGGCATATCGCCCACTTCGTCTAGAAACAGGGTGCCACCATTGGCCTGCGCCACCAGCCCGGTCTTGTTGGAGAGGGCGCCGGAGAAGGCCCCCTTCTGATAACCGAACAGCTCGCTCTCAATGAGATTCTCGGGGATGGCGGCGCAGTTGATGGCGACGAACGGCTTGGCGGCACGCTCGGAGCACTGATGCACCAAGCGGGCGACCACCTCCTTGCCACTGCCGGTCTCTCCCTGAATAAGCACGGTCAGCTTGTGCTGGCCCGCCTGGGCGATCTGCTCGCGCAAGCCTCGGATCACCGCCGACTGGCCAACCAGCTGATCCCCCAGCAACTTCTCGTGCTGGCGCTGGCGCTCCCCCTCCCCCTTGATCTGACGCAGGGAGTCGCGCAGCACGTTCTGATCCCGGCGGCTACGCCCCAGATCGCGGATCAGGGTGAGCTGGTTGCAAAAGACCTGCGCCAGACTGGCCAGCTCGGGGCGAGCCGCCCACTCCTGCAACACATCGCCACTGTCCATCATCGCCAGCACGGCAAACGGCTTGCCGTTGCCATCATTGAGCGGAAAGGCGTGCAGGCCGCACGGCTGGCCAAGGTTGGCCAGCAGTGAGCGAAAACCGGCGTGCTCAATGCGGGCACCGCCATGGAGGGAATCCCAGGTGCGGGATTGCGCCTTGTGCAGCACATAGGCGAGTGGATGAGAGAAATCATCCACCGCCAGCGCCAGCGCAACCTCCTGCCCCTTGACCCACCCTTTGCACTCCAGCTGGCGGCCGCTCACGTCCAGCATGCCAAGCAGCAGTCCTTTGGGCTGGAAGCTGGCATTGAGGGTCGAGCTCCACCAGTGGCAGAGATGTTGTTCATCCCGTTGCGAGGTGAGCGCGAGGGCGAATGCGAGGGCTTGCTCCATGGTCAGCCCTCCACCTCAGCCACAAACTGGTGATCGGCCACCGAGAAGCGCACCCGGTTGATGGGCTCACCGGCCGAGAGGCGCTGCAACAGTTGCAGGGAGACCGGCGGCAACAGGGCTCCATCGATGACGGATTCGAGCATCCGCGCGCCGTTCTCGCTGCGGTTGGCCCGCAGCAGGATCTCCTCGGCCACCTCGCTCTCCAGCACCACCTCCGCACCGAAACGCTCCTTGAGCAGCTTGACCAGCCGGTTGAGTTTGCCACCGACGATCTGCACTAGCGTGTCGTGACCGAGCGGCAGGTAGGGGATCACCTCCATCCGCGCCAGCAGGGCCGGTTTGAAGAAGGCGGCGAGCTCCGGATAGAGGGCATCCAGCAGCACATCGGGCTGCTCGGCATGCTCGACGATGGTCTGGAAACCGAGGTTGGAGGTGAGGAAGAAGACCACGTTCTTGCAGTCGATGATCCGCCCTTCCCCATCCGCCAGCTCGCCCTTGTCGAACGCCTGATAGAAGAGGTTGAGCACGTCCGGATGGGCCTTCTCCACCTCGTCCAGCAGCACCACGGAATAAGGCTTCTGACGGATCGCTTCGGTCAACACGCCCCCCTCGCCAAAACCGACATAGCCGGGCGGCGAGCCGATCAGGCGCGAGACAGTGTGCTTCTCCTGATATTCGGACATGTTGATGGTGGTGAGATACTGGCGACCGCCAAACATCAGCTCGGCAATCTGCAGCACGGTTTCGGTCTTGCCGACCCCACTTGGCCCCACCAGCAGGAAGGCCCCCAGCGGACGGCCTGGACGACGAAGATCGGCGCGGGCGGTCAGCAGGTGTTTATGCAGGTGGGCCACCGCCACATCCTGCCCCTTGATGAGCTCGCCAAGGTACTCCGGCAGACGGGTCACCACATCGAGCTCCCCTTGGGAGATGCGATTAAGCGGCACCCCGGTCCACTCGGCGATCACCGCTGCGATCTGGGTCTTGTCGACATGGGCAGAGACCAGCACCTCACCCTGTTGCAGCTCGACCAGCTCGCGCTCGAGCCCGGCAAGCTGCCCGGCGGCCGCTTGCGGATCGAGCGGCGCATCGGCGAGATCCAGCGCCTCTCTGGCCAGCATCTCATCCTGCTGATCCGCCAGCAGGGCGGCACGCAGTTCGACAATCCGATGCACCAGCCCCTGCTGTTGCTGCCATCGGGCTTCCTGCTCACGCAGGTTGTCACGACAGGTCTGCTGGGCCGCTTGCAGCTCGGCGAGGCGCTCATCGTTGTCACCCAGACCAATCAGGCTCTGGCGCTCCAGCTGACGGATCTCCAGCTCGCGCTGGCGCAGTTCGTTTTGCAGGTGACTGACCGCGCGTGGCGGCGTGGTCAGGTTGATGGCCACCCGGGCACAGGCGGTATCGAGTACGTCGATCGCCTTGTCCGGCAGCTGACGGCCGGAGATGTAGCGGGCGGAGAGCTGAGCGGCAGCTTGCAGCGCCTCCTCGTCAATCAGCACCCCATGGGCCTTCTCGTAGATGCTGCGCAGGCCGCGCAGGATCACGGTGGCTTCACCTGCATTGGGTTCACCCACTTTCACCAGCTGGAAGCGGCGCGACAGGGCGGCATCTTTTTCAACGTACTTCTTGTATTCGCTCCAGGTGGTGGCAGCGATGGTGCGCAGCTCGCCCCGGGCCAGCGCGGGCTTGATGAGGTTGGAGACATCCATGCCGCCCGCCTGGTTGCCGGCACCAATCAGGGTGTGAGCCTCATCGATAAAGAGGATGACAGGTCGCACGGCATCCTTGACCTCCTGCATCACCCCCTTGAAACGCTTCTCGAACTCCCCCTTGACCGAGGCGCCCGCCTGCATGGCGCCGAGATCCAGGGTCATCAGTTCGACCCCGCGCAGCTTTTCGGGTACCTGACCCGCCACGATGCGCAGCGCCAGCCCCTCGATCAGGGCGCTTTTACCGACGCCGGCCTCCCCCACCACGATGGGGTTGTTTTTGCGGCGACGGGAGAGAATGTCGATCATCAGATCGATCTCGTGATCCCGGCAGAGCACCGGATCCAGGGTTCCCTGACGGGCCTGTTCGGTGACGTTGACAGTAAAGCGGGCCAGCAGGCTGGCATCGGCGGGCAGCGCGGCCTGAGTCGAAGTGCCGTTGGCAGAAACAGTCACTTGGGTCTCGGCAGACTCTTTCACCCACTCGTCGAACTGCTGGCGCAGCAGCTCGCGATTGATGTTGGCAAGCAAACGGGTCACCGAGCCCGGCAGGTAACGCAGGGGAGTCATCAGCAGCACCAGCAGCATGACGCCGCTGCGCAGTTGGCCATGTTGCAGCTCGGCAGAGGCGAGCAGCCAGCTGTCTTGCAGCCACTCCACCAATAGCGGCGAGAAGGAGGGATAACCCTGACCATAACCGTTATCGGCCGCCGAGGGTTGCAGCAGGCTCTTTAACTCTTCAACCTCAACTTCGGCCCGCTTGAGGATCTGGCGCACATCGCTGAGGGGGGTCTCCAGCATCTTCAGCAGCAGGTGCTCGATGCGGATCTCGGCGCCCTGATGATTGACACAGAGGGCCGCTGCCTCCTCCAGCATGTGACGGCAGATGGGGTTGAGTCTTTCCACCAGTACCGGTAGCTCTATACGAATCAAGGCGTGCTCTCCTTAAGTATTTATTTTAATAATTCGCCCAGTTGACGCAGTACGTCCTGGGTCTGGTTATTGAGTTGGTGGTGATAGAGGCCAAAGATGATGGCCAGGATCAGCGCCCCTCCCATAAACAGGGTGCGCAGGGAGACTTGCTTGCGCAGCTGGTAGCGAGATGCCTGCCGACCGAGGTCGAGATGAAACACGCTGGGTGCCTCGCCGCCGGCCTCGGGGGCCAACTGCTTGTGCAGTTGGCGCACGATGCGCTCGAACTCCCCTTGCCCCTTGCTCATCACCTTGTAACGCCCCTCGAAGCCGAGGCAGAGGCAGAGATAGATGAACTCCAGGATGTCGCGATAGCGCACCGGATCTTCCTGCAGACGGGCCAGCAGGACGAACACCTTCTCGCCCCCCCAGGTCTCGTTGTGAAACCGGGCCAGCAGAGAATGTTGGGACCATTCACTCTGGCTGCCCCAGTCGCGCCCCATCACCGCCTCATCGATAAAAGTGCAGAGGATGTAGCGAAACGAGAGGACGACGCCATTCTCGTAACCCTGCGCCATCAACTCCTGTTCGATGGCCTGGATCTCGGTCACCACCCGCTGATAAAGCTCGGGCACCCGGTCGTAGCGCGACAACAGACGCACCCGCTGCACCAGCCCCAATAGCGGGGTCACCGCATCGATCATCGGGTTGATGCTCTGGCCACGCAGGCGGAACCAGTAGTCCGAATCCATGTCCAGCTGCTCGGCGTGATCGAACAGCAGGTCGCTCAGTTGCTCGTTGTTGATAATGTCCGTGGTCATCTCTGCTTGTTTCCTTGATGCGATCACTGGCTACGGATGGCCCAGAGCTGCATGTCGAGCTCGGGGAAATCGCCGGCAATGTGGAAGGCGAGCGTGTTGCTGACCGCCAGCATCTGCCAGGCAGGGCTCTGACGGTCGAGCTGGAAGTAGCTGTAACCGGCGTGATAGGGCAACTGGCGCGGCGCCACCGGCAGCGGCAACAGCGGGATACCGGGCAGCTGCAGGCTGATGAGTTCGCGGATCTTGTCGCTCGACGCCACCTTGGTCTGCTGCAGCAACTGTTTGCGCAGCTGCTCCTGCGGCATGCGGGCACGCACTGCCAGCACGAAATCGGCGCTCTGCATCAACTCGCTCTCGTTGACCATGGCCACCATGACGCCGTACTGGTGCTTGCGCAGCTGGATGGAGACGGCACGTGGCGACAGCACGGTACTGAGCGCCTGACGCAGGGCCAACATCACCGGCTCGAAGCTCACCTGCTGATCGTCATGACGATAAGCGGGGAACTCGGGGGGCAGACGGGACTCGTCGGTAAAGGTCATCAACTCGCCACAGAGCTGCACCAGCGCCTCGTGCAACCGCTCGGGGTGCAGGGTGCCAAGACGCGCCAGATGGGAGAGCAGGGGCTGAGCCCGGTTGAGCAGTTGCAGCATCATGAACTCGGCCACATCGGCCACCCCCTGCTGACCCGGCGTGGCGATGCGCTGGGAGAGGCTGCGAGCCCGCTCGGCCACGAGGCCAGCCGACTCGCCGAGGAAGCGCTTGAGGGTCGGGATGGCAGAGACACTGATACTGCAGGGCATGAAGTTGGGATCCAGCACCAGACCGCCATCCGGGCGCTTGTCCAGAATGCGAGCAATGGCGAGGGACGCGTAGGCGCTGCGGTCTTCCCGCTCCAGCATCAGCCGCAAGCTGACCCGCCCCACTTCGAGGGAGACCACGTCGCCCCCTTCGCTGTGGAGATCCCGCACATCGTGGCGATGAGCCTGCAGCCGGGTTGCTACCTGACCGCCCTGATTGACCTCGTTGACCCCGCTCACCGAGAGCGGCAGCGCCAGATAGACCTTCTGGTTGGCCACCGAGGCATCGGTGATCTCCAGCGGGGTCGGCAGCACATCATCGTTCGGAATGTTGAAGACGGTGCCGTCCGGCATGATACCGGTGGCCCCCACCAGCGCGATGCGGCCAAAGCCGAGGTAATCCTCGTTGATGGCAAGCGACTGCAACCCGTAGAAATAGTCGGACAGCGCGCTCAAACGCGCGTGCAGCGCGTAATCTGAATGTCTCTGTTGTTGCTGGAAGTGCTGGGGCTTGATAAAGAGCCCTTCACGCCAGATAACCCGATTTCGACTCGACATGATTATTCTTCTTCTTTTTGTAGTTCCACTTCATCCAGGCGCAGGTGCACCAGAATTTGATAGGCCGTTCCCTTGCTCTTGACCTTGATGACCTTGCGCCACTCGGCGCTGTCCGGATCGGCGTACCGAGCAATCACGCCGATGTAACGGGTCTTCTCGTCAAGCTTGACGGGGGGCAGGTATTTGAACTGGCCGGGTAGCAGGGTGTAGTCCTGATGATCCAGGTAGTTCTTGCCAAGGGCCTTCTCTACATCTGCCGTCACCTGGTCGTAGTCGGTGGCGAGCAGCCTGGAATCTTCCGCCAGCAGCACCACCTGAAACTCGATGGGTGCCGCCTCCCCGCTCTCGTTGGGGTTGACGTCAGGCTCCGCCAGCAGGCTGAGCCCCAGGGTGGAGGGCTGGTCATCGTTGCTCCCCACCTGGACATCCGGGTTCATGACCACATCGGCCATCTTGCCCATGGTGGTACAACCGGCCAGGGCCAGCAGACAGGCCCCAAACCACAGTGCACGTATCATCAAATCAGTCCCTGTTGCTGACGCACGGCCTGGTCATAGGCCTGGGCGTAGACCTGATGGAACAGCTTGTCGAACCCCTGCTGACGGGCAGAGGTGAGCTCACGGTAGTAGTGCTGATACATGTTCCAGGCCCACCCCTCATCAGCCATACCCGGCGCGCCGCTGCGGCGGTATTGCTCGAAACGGCCGAGCAAGGCTTCCGGTGAGAAGGCCTGCAGGATGCTGTCGAGCGCCGCACTGATGGCCTGCTGGTTTGCCACGTGGTGGATGCGCACGTTGTGCAGGCTCTCGGCCACCGCGGCCGGTGCGCTCAGGTGCACCGGGCTCTTCTGCTCGGCAAACAGCACCGCCAGGGTCTCGTCATAATCGAGGCCAAGGCGCAGAGGGTTGTCCTCGATGGGGCGCAGGTGCTTGTCTGCCAGCGCCGCCTGATCGCTTTGCAGTTGCAGCAACCCCTCCACCATGGCCCGCACTGTCTTGCCCATCTCTTCGAGCATGTCGTGGGCCTGTCGGGTGTCCTGCAACTGCAACGGCTGACCCAGCCCGCGCATCAGCGGGGTCAGGGCGACGTGATCAACGCCCTCCAGCGGCTGGAAGTCGGGGTGGTTCTCGATGGCGGGCATATCCAGAAATTCTTGGTTCATGGTGTTCTCGACGGCAGAAAATGGAGCGAGGGATACGGTGTCCATATCCGGTTGAAAATGCGGTTGAGCCTGCGGCTGGGTATCCATCAGCGGGCCAGGAGCCGCACGCTCCTGCTGCAATGCCAGCAGGGGATCGACTGCCAGGGCCCGAGGATCATCCAGGGTCTGGGTGTGGTGGGGATCGCTGGCCAGCCACTCGTCAAGCTGTTCGGTTGGACGGTTGCCCAGCACCTGCTGCAGGCTCTGCTCGGGGGAAATGGCACCGAGATAGGCGCGCAGCCGGAACGGGCCGACCACCAGCTCGTCTCCCTGCTCCAGATGCACCTTGCGAGCCCGCCCGATGGGCGAGGTAGCACCATTGATGTAGGTCTGGCCGCTGAGATCGCACAGGCAGAAACGACCGTCATTGAGCTCGACCCGGGCATGGGCCGGCATCACCGCACCCAACCTGTCTCGCAGTTGCCAGTCATCCTGTTCGGAGGAGCCCAGGGTGCCTCCCATCTCGTCGAAGCGATATTGCACCTGCTGGCTGCCGTCGAGCTGCTCGCTGTTAAGCACCACCAGAGATAGTTGCTGGTTAAAGTCGTCCACATTCACTCCTGCACGTATTCCTACACTGAATTTCTGTGCTTATTCCTGTACACAGATCGTCACGAACGGGTCACTCGGCGGTTGGCCGAGAAAGGTACTCCACCCCAGACGGGCACTCTGCTCCTCCCCCAATCTCAGCCCCTTGGCCTGCTCCTGACCGAAGCCAAGCCGCAGATCCCAGGCCAGCTGATCGCGCAAGATGAAGGAGACAAAGGTCACCAAGGCGTGGAAATGCTCCCCGTTCGGGAGAAATCCGAGAAACTGGCTAAAACTCAGATCATTGATTTTCAATAAAAACTTGCCGGCACAATCATTGACCTTGTCACCGATGACGAAGTCATTCCCCAGAGTGGCGCAAGCACCGCCCAGGCGGTTTTGCTGCTCCGGATGGATCGGCACATTGCGCCACTGCCAGGCGCTCACCTCTACATCCGCCAGATCGAAGCAGTGGGCCACCAGACCGGCGACCACCTCGGGCGAGCGGCTGGGGCTGGCCAGCATGCCCGCATAGGAGAGCATCTTGGCGCGGTTGACCGGCAGGCTCTGGCAGACGGCGTCGTTGCCAAGCCCCACCAGCGCAAACATCAGGCGGGAGAACCCATCCTCACCGTCGTCCTGAAAACGGACGTGGTAGCGATACTTGCGCCAGATCCGGTGCAGCAGGGTCAGCAGACGGTGGTGGAAGAAATCCAGAAACAGGCCGAGCTTCTGCTCACCCTGGGCGTACTCCCACGCCAATGAGTCGAGGTAATACCCCGGCATCGGCGACTGGCTGCCGTGCAGACCCAGAAAGGCCACTTCCAGCTCGTGGCGCCCCTTCTCGTCGCGGCCAATCTGCAGCACGTCACTGGTGGGAAACCCCAGCGATGCGGTCGCCTTGAAACGAATATTCTCGTCACTTGGCAGGTGGTCGAGACCACGCTCCTGATCGGCGCCATCGAGCCGGTTGAGCAGCTCGACCAGCTGGAAGAAATTAAAACGGGGCGCCTCGTTGGCGGCGCTCACATCAGGGAGTGCTGACCGATCTGGACTGGCCACTGATAGCGCTCCTTGTTATCGAGATTGACCACCTCAAGCAGGTGGAAAGCGTTGACGCTGGCATAGAGCGAGAAGAAGTGGGCCAGCACGGTGCTGAAGAGATAGAGCTCCCCTTCGCTGCCAAAGGCGGACTGGCGGATGGAGAGCACCGACTTGAGCCCCCGCACCGGCATGCCGCGCACCAGTCTGTCCACCGGCTTGGTCTCGATCTCCTCGATCCCCGCCAGCCGCTTGCGCGACGCCTGCTCTGCTTGCTTGTCGTGCAAAGCGGGAAAGTCGTAGGTACGCAGCACCTGCACCAGGGCATCGCGGCGCAGCAGAGAGACATAGTTGAGCGACAGGTTGGAAATCAGGGTCCAGTGCAGGCTGCCATCCAGTGCCGGGCGCAGCGGCCGGGTCGGCCGGATCAGGTTGCGGAAGGTGGCAAACGACGGCGAGCTGCCGGTCGGCACGCAGATGCTGCCGACCTTGAGGCGGGCGGCGCGGGAGCGGTTGGTACAGGTAAGCGTCACCGAGATGGATTCATCGAGGTCGACCGTGGTGGTTTCATCGCCCCGCACAAACGAGAGGCTGTGCTCGAAACCATCACCACTCACCGACTCCCTGACCCGCACCCGGTAGTAGAGTGCCAGCCGCTGCTTGGCCCGCTCTATCTGGTGCTGAAAACTTTCGAATGGCTGATAGATGCGCGGCGTGCCCCGAGAGCGCCCCAGATTGCCCTCGACCCAACCTTCAACCTGATCCACCGAGAAAATTTCGAAACTGTCGGCATAGCGATAGCTCGCCTTGAGCGGGTATTCCGCCTGACGGCCGTTGAGATTGACCGGCTCGCTGTCGTGCTGGAACAGGTTGATGGCCGGCACGCAGTTGAGCATGAAGGAGTCGGGACGGATCTTGAGTTCCGCCGGCAAGGGCCGGTCGAAACAGAAATGAATTTTGAATTCACTCACCGGCAGCGGCTGTTTGGGCCACTCGCCACCGGAGAGTTCGAAGAAGAGGAAGCTCTCCGGAAAGCAGAAATACTCCTGCAGGATCCGGTAGCCGGAATAGACGTTGTTCGGATAGGGCAACAGCGCATCGTCGCGCTCGAAGCCGACCGGTTTGAGGGCCTTGGCCTCCTGACGAAAGCGCTTGCCGTCGATCTCGAGCTCGATATGGGAGAGCTGGTTGGAGAGCCAGAAGTAGAGCTCATAGGCGGTGTAGCTGTCGCCACCGAGGAAGAAGCGCAGCTTGTCCAGCTGCAACTCACTGAGCAGCAAGGGGGCATGCAGGGCAATATCGAGCGAGATGGTTGAGAGATCGTTGCCACTTTGCGCCGTCACCTCGCGCATCTCGGCCGGATAGACCCAGGCATCGTGGCAGGTTTGAAAATGACAGGTCACATCGTCAATAGGCAGACTGTCGAGTTGGCAGCCCTGCTTCACCAGCGCGGGCTGGGCGATGGCCCCCGGAATAACCGAAAACTGCATGATAGTCATGCTGGGGACGGGACGCAGGTAGTTTGGCCAGAGCATATTGAGCAGACCGTGGGTCAGCTCGGGAAACTCGTCTTCAATTTTTGCGCGCAGGTTGCCCGTGAGAAACGCAAAGCCTTCCAGCAGGCGTTCCACATCCGGGTCGGTATTCTGCTCCGACAAAAAACGGGTGAGTTCGGGATAGCTATCGGCAAATTCGCGCCCTTGCAGGCGCAAAAATGCCAACTCATCCCTGAAGTAATGTTCCAGCGACATTGATCAGACCATGCGGTAGTGGCGGTGACTGTCCATTTGGACGTTGAACGAGGTAACTTGCTCGATATGCTCCAGCCTCACGTGGGCCGTCACCTGAAACGACATCTCGAGCGGACTCGCCTGATAGTCGGGTGAACGGACATCCACATGCACAATCCGCGGTTCATAACGACGGATGCATTGCCGGATCGCTTCGCGGATCCGCCCCTTGATATCCGCACTGCCCTGAGTGGCGTCATTGAGATCGATGACACCAAGCTCGGGAGCACTGCGGCAATTGCCGGGACGGGTGTTGAGGATCTGTTCGAGCTGCCGCTTGACAGAATCAACCAACTCCTCAACCTCCGAACGGGGAGAAGGGCTCAGCCCCTCCCCCCGTATGCGATCGAACAGGCTGGCCGCATTTCCTCTATCCCAGGAAGAGAGATACGGCATCGGGCCTTATTCCTTGTCCAGTCGACCTACCAGAGAGAGCTCGAAGCTCGCCCCCATGTACTTGAAGTGCGGGCGCACTGACATGGCGACCTGATACCAGCCCGGCTCCCCTTCCACATCCAGCACCTTGATCTGGGCGGCGCGCAGCGGACGACGGCTGCGGACCTCTGCCGGCGGATTCTCCTGATCGGCCACAAACTGCCGGATCCAGCTGTTCAACTCCCGTTCCAGATCCTGACGCTCCTTCCAGGAGCCGATCTGCTCGCGCTGCAGCACTTTGATGTAGTGCGCCAGGCGGTTGATGATGAACATATAGGGCAGCTGGGTGCCCAACTTGTAGTTGGTTTCGGCCTCGCGTCCTTCCTTGGTGTTCGGGAACACCTTGGGCTTTTGCACCGAGTTGGCAGAGAAGAAGGCGGCGTTGTCGCTGTCCTTGCGCATGGTCAGGGTGATGAAACCCTCTTCCGACAGCTCGTATTCACGACGGTCAGTGATCAGCACTTCGGTCGGGATCTTCGCCTGCAGCTGACCCATGGCTTCATAGACGTGCACCGGCAGATCGTGGATCGCACCACCGCTCTGCGGGCCTATGATGTTCGGGCACCAGCGGTACTTGGCGAAACTGTCAGTCAGGGAGGTGCCCATCAGATAGGCGGTGTTGCCCCACAGATAGTGATTGTGATCCGAGCTGATATCTTCCTGATAGTTGAAGCCCTTGATGGGGTTTTCGGTCGGGTCATACGGCAGACGGGCCAGGAAGCGCGGTGCGGTCAGTCCCAGATAACGGGCATCTTCCGATTCACGCAAGGCGCGCCACTTGGTGTAGGCCGGCCCTTCGAATACCGATTTCAGATCCTTGATGGAGGGCAGCTCGGTAAAGCTGTCTACACCAAAAAAGGTCGGTGCAACGGAAGAGATGAAGGGGGCATGAGCCATGGCGCCGACGGCGCTGACATACTGCATCAGCTTGATATCGGGTCCGCTGTGGGTGAAGGCGTAATCACCGATCACGGCCCCCACCGGCTGACCACCAAACTGACCATAACCGCTGGAGTAGACATGCTTGTAGAGACCGGACTGGGTGATTTCGGGTGAGAATTCGAAATCTTCCAGCAGCTCTTCCTTGGTAGCGTGCAGCACCTGGATCTTGATGTTTTCGCGAAAATCGGTGCGATCCACCAGCAACTTCAGGGAGCGCCAGGAGGACTCCATCTCCTGCAACGGCTTGGCATGGAGAATGATGTCCATCTGCTTGCCGAGCTTCTTGTCGAGCTCGACAATCATGCTGTCCACCAGTGCCTTGTTGACCGGACTGCTGGCAGTACCGCTATCCAGAATGTTGGCGATCAGGGCTGCGACCCCCTGCTTGGCGACGCTGTAACCCTCATCAACCGGCGTGATGCGTGCTTGTGCCATGATTTCGTCCAGCAAAGAGGACGAGGAGGCGGCATTCGCCCCCGCTTGAACCTGTTCTTCGACCAAAGACATGTTTGTTCCTTCTCGTTCAGTCAATACAACCCGCCGATCACTCGACTGGCTTGATCAAATCCAGCTCTTTGAGCAACTGCTCACGAGCCTCATCACTGGACAGCAGATCCTGCAAACGATTGCGGAAAGCAGGGATATTGCCGAGCGGCCCCTTCAGGGCAACCAGCGCCTCACGCAGCTCCAGCAGCTTGCGCAGTTCGGGCACTTGCTGGGCCACATTGTCAGGAGTGAAGTCTTCCAGGGACTGGATTTTGATCGAAACCGGCAGCTCGTCCTGGCTGTTCTCTTCCAGACGATTTGGAACGGTGAAGTTCAGTTCCAATGCCGATTCTTTCATGACAGATGAGAAATTATTCTTGTCGATGGAGACAGTCTGACGCTCCTCGATGGGGGTATCTTCGGTGCGTCCTTTCATGTTGCCGACCACCATCATGGTCAGGGGAAGTTCTACTTCTCCCTGTTGACCACCAGTCGACGGTACATACTTGATATTTATACGCTCTTTGGGCGCGACAGTAGCGCCATCAATTCCTTTTCCCATGCTCTAGTACCCGATTTTGAGGTTTTATCAAGAAGGGCAGAGCTTATAGCCAATAGTACTGGCAACAACTGTAATAAATTACAGTTGAAGCAAGGCCGATATTAAAAAGGGATGATCCAGAGTAATAACTTTAATATTTGACGACATATCAATAAGCCGCCACAGCACGACCCGCACGGCACCAGCCCTCTCAAGACCATATTTATTTCTTTTGAGACTGGTAAAGCACACGCGTTACTCCGCATCATCAAAAACAAAACAAAAAAACAAATAAAATCAATGACATGGCGATTTTCAATAAAGATTTTCAGCGCCAGAAGCTTTAGTGGTGCCTTGTCAGGTACATTATCGTTCTCGGCACATTCATATACGACAAATTCTGACATATATGAATCAAGGGTATGTGACCCTGGTAGATGGCATGGTCTTGAACAAAATTGTAACCGGAAATTACAGCCTAATAATCAGAATAATCTTACGTGAAACAAGAGGCCAAAAATGGCAGAGACAGATAAGTAAAAATTACGCTATTAACAAACAGTAATTAGCGTTACATCCCTTATTTAATATATCTGAGAGCAAGCCACAACACCGTCACCACAGATGACATCAGTCAATGTGAGCACTCCCTGCTAACGCTGGAGTCAAGCAGGATTGGCTGTGAAAATCAGCCCAAGCACCCTCGTCTGTTTTGACGATGCGCCCGGTGAGCAGAGGCAGAGGAATGTCACCATCATTCACCAAGCGCATGGTATGGCACCGGGAATAAATATGAGCCTTGACCAGAGAACCGATCCGTTCGCTCAAGCCACCAGAGCAGGGCTCCCTCACCGGGGAGATGGGACGTAATGAGAGGCACAACCAGATCCCGCTCTTTGCTACATAGAGAAGTGCACCTTACTCCACAAGAGGTGTCGTTCAGTGCGCCAAAAAGCGCGGGGGGCCTGATGGCCCCCCGCAAACACACCGGATGAGAAAATGCCTTACTTGGCGGCGCTATCCTTCACGCACTTCTGAACAAAACTGTTCTTGGCCGCGCCAGCCAGCTTCTTGTCGGCTGCCGCCTTCTCGCACTTGGCCGCCGGATCGATCGCCGCGCCCGTCTTCACGCACTTCTGGATAAAGCTGTTCTTGGCCGCACCGGCCAGCTTCTTGTCGGCTGCCGCCTTCTCGCACTCGCCGGTCGCGGCGCCAGCGGCATCTTTCACACACTTGCCGACAAAGCTGGTCTTGGCGGCGCCGTTAAGCTTTTTGGCCGCAGCCTGCGCCTCGCACTGCAACTGGGCTGCATCGTTGGCAAAGACCGGATTGGCCAGCAGCACGCTGCCGCAGAGCAGGCCGAACAGGATGCTACGCTTCATGGGTGATCTCCTCTCTATCTGGTGATGTGTTTGCATGGTCATATTTGCATGACGATGTGTTGCAAATGGCTTTGATTGCAACAGCTGATTGTTGCCGCAGATCCCCCGCCTCGCCAGCTTGGGAGCGGAGCAGAGGGCAACCATCGCCCGCACTATAACGCCGATTGGCGGAGCGGGATTGTCCCCAACCAGCCCCTCCTCAGCGGCAAGCCCGCCCCCTACTTTCCCGCCATACCCGCCAACCCCAATAAAATCAAGGGCCATGGGAATCCGGTGCCCACTCAGTTCGATTTGTTGAGCCAGCGCAAAAAATCAGTCATTACTGACACTTACGTCACTTTTTGACTGGTATGGCCAGATTCGATTGGATTAACATAGCCATCCGGTGCCTATTCATCTGTGATGGGCTGCTGCCCTCGCTGGTTAATGGAGCATATTGGAAGCTGTAATCCACGGGCGGTAGCGTGTAGCTTGAACCGTGACTGATGCCATTCATGGGTTGGCGCTGAGTAGAGTGAAGCTCAACAAACGGGAGAGATGATATCCAAATCGCGATAGATAATCGTGACAATAGAAAACCAACAACCGAATTTAGCTTTCTCAGTAGACGTTGAGCATCACTTCGTTTAGCCCACACCGATAAAATCTGTTCCAATACACGAGACACCCAAATGATAAATAATATTCATCCAAGTATATAAATATTTCCCACAAGAATTACTTTTTAGCAAAGTTAAATCTATAAGATCTAAATCAGGAAAACTATCAAATGAAATATATAGAGCATAATGATGAGAATGCAGTCATCATGTTAGCCCATGCATTTTCCAACAATAGCTTAATCCCAATTATAGGTGCAGGGTTTACTGCAGGCTGCTTGACAAGAAAATCAACAAGAGTTCCAAATGGACGTGAATTCAAAGACATAATGATTAATAAAATATGTAGCATAAAATGTTACAGTGATGAACAAAAAACAAAACTTGAAAAGAAACGATTTAGTGAGGTCAGTGATTTATTTTTTGATGACTCGTGGACAGATACGAAAACTAGACAATTAATTTTAGAAAATAATTTCAGCGGCGTAATTCTTGATGATGAGAAAAAAAGGTTCATAAATGATATAAAGTGGCCTTATATATACACTCTTAATGTTGACGATGCCATTGAGAAGTCATCTAGTTATAACGTGGTATTACCATACGACATGGCCTTATCTCATGATTCTAAAAATCACCAAACACTATATAAAATTCATGGTGATGTAAATTATGAGCTGCGCCATGAAACAAGCAGATTAATATTCAAACGTTCAGACTATCTTGCATCACTTGATAAAAACAAGAAAATGCTAGAACTTCTACAGGCAGACTATCAAGAAAAAAACGTAATTTATATCGGTTGTAGTCTTAATGATGAAATGGATCTTGCTTTTGTTATTGCAAAACAAGCACAGGAAAAAAGAAAGCAAACTTTCAACATAATATTCCTAAGCGAAAAACCAGATGAAATAGATCAGCAAGACTATGTGAACATGGGAATAAACTGTATTATTCTTTATGAAAAAGGTAAATACGATCAAATATATGAATTAATCAATAAAGCATATCAACGCTCAGCTCAAAACACTCCTGAATTAGCCGCTTACAAAAAAACAATTTCACTTCTCCCAAAAAACAATGAGTTAAATAAAAACTTCCTGCTAACTGGGGCAGCTCAAATAAACGAAAAAAGCAAAACTGATACTTACACAATACCCTATTACTATGGAAAAAGAAGCCTTGAAAAGGAATTAATATCATCAATTAATAGCAATACAATCACAATTATTAAGGGCCCAAGAATTTCAGGAAAAACATTACTTTGCTACAGCGTAATCCACACGATAAAAGACAGAGAGATCTTTATCGTAGAATCCTCAAGCACTATCAATAACCACTCATTAAATAAGCTACTTGGACAAAAAGAGTCTGTTATATTTTTTGATTCTCAATCATTAGACAGTGAATCCTTCATTAAAATAAGAAAACAACTTGAACACATTCAAAAAAACAAAACCTCTATTATCATTTGCCTCAACGAGAATGATAATGATGACTCATTACTTTTAGAACGAAGGGCAATTCCAATTGGTGTATATAGATTGCACAACACCTTTAACCAAAATGAACTTGCTCATATCAATGAAAAAGCTATCGATGTTTTTCTCCCTACATTCACCCAAGGGAAATTCATTATTGACAAAATATTTAATGCGCTGAGAATCATGGGGGAAGATAAGATTATAAGCAAGATAAAACCTAGTATTGAACTTTATATTATTCTCTGTGTAATCGGTACAAAACACAGTATCTCAGGACAAGAAATATTATCATCAAGTTTAAATCCTGACAGTGTAGCCAATGTCGTAAAAGAGAATACACCTTTTTTAGAAATACAAGAAATACATAGAGGCGAGTATTACGATCACACCTCGTATAAAATTGTATCTTACGCATCCAGTTGGGTTGTTGCTGTCATAAGGGAATTTTTCAGAACAAAGGGCATTGAGTGGTGCACGGACAACTTAATTATCTTCTTAAAAGAAACATATATTAAAAACAGGTCACTAGCAATAAGCATGAGAAAATTTGACAATTTAAACTATCTATTTTCAGAAGGTAAGGGAGGTGCCGCCGGATTAATTATAAGCCTGTATGAGAAACTACAAGAAATAGAAGGAAGGGATCCTGAGTTTTATGTTCAAAAAAGCAAGGCTTATTATAATATATATCAAGGTGAAGACATATTATTGCAGTTAAGAAAAAGGATTAAAGAACTTGACACAGCTCAAACATGGGCTAAAAGCAGCAATTCATTGGCAACAGAGAGAAATATAATTCACATAAGAGCATTGCTATGGATAAAAATAATGCTCGATATAGCCACTCACGAAATTTCAGAGCATGATTTTAGTCGTTCTCTTAACTGCATCTTAGAGGCCACTGAGAATGGGAACAATCAAGAATATAGTGATACATTATTGAACAGCACAAGTAAATCATCACTAAACCTGAGGAAGTACATTGACAAGATAAATAAGAACATTACATCTATACCATTCATTTTAAAATACAAAGGCGAATGGACAACCCTGTCAAAAAAAATAAATAAATGACGTTCTCAATTAACTATGTTTTTAAGATTTTCTTTATGATCACTCTTTAGGAAATTTGAAAGCAAGCATTCAGTTCTAGTTATCGCCTGACACCGGCCTTAAACCGGTGTCAGAAGTAAGCTGAAATTTGGGACACCCACCTTTCTGAGCCAGTCATTACTCGGCTAGCTCAGAACTTATTCACCTTGCCCTATGCACAAAATAACCCCCCCCCCCCAGCTAGCGGGGGGGGGGTATTTCTATCGATTAGCTCACGACTAAGGCTCAAGCCAGCAGAAAAGTCCTTAACCGGGCAAACTCCGCTGGCAGGTTATGGGAGAGCAGCGGCAACTCGGCGTGTTTGGCCAGCGGGCCGGGCAGCGGTACATCGAGATGCAGGATCTCGTCCACCGACTCCTTGAACTTGGCGGGATGGGCGGTGCAGAGAAACACGCCCACTTCGTCCTCGGCCAGCTGTTCACCCAGCAGATCCCAAGCAATCGCACCGTGGGGCTCGCACAGATAATCCAGCTGATGCAGGCGCTTGAGCGCGTCGCGGGTCTGGGCGTCGTCACGCATGCCGGAGCCCAAGGTCTCCAGCGCCCAGCCCTTGCGACGGCACAGCTCTTCTACTCGCGGCCAGTTGTTGGGGCGGCTGACATCCATGGCGTTCGACAGGGTGGCCACTGTCTGGTGCGGCTCCCACTGACCGGTTTTCAGGTAGCGCGGCACGGTATCGTTGGCGTTGGTGGCGGCGATAAAGCGCTTCACCGGCAGCCCCAGCGCCTTGGCAATCAAGCCTGCGGTGAGGTTGCCAAAGTTGCCGGACGGCACGCTGATGACCGCCTTGGCGCGATCGGCTTTGGGCAGCTGGGCCACCGCTTCGAAGTAGTAGCAAACCTGCGCCAGCAGACGGCTGATATTGATGGAGTTGGCAGAGTTGAGGCCAATGGCCTTTTTCAGCGCTTCGTCGTCAAAAGCCTGTTTTACCAGCGCCTGACAGGCATCGAAGTCGCCATCGATGGCGATGGTGCGAATATTGCCGCCGAGGGTGCAAAAGAGCTTCTCTTGCAAGGGGCTTATCTTGCCCTTGGGATAGAGGATCACCACCTCGATCCCCTCCAGCCCGTAGAAGGCGTGGGCCACGGCGGCGCCGGTGTCGCCGGAGGTGGCGGTGAGAATGGTGATCTTGTCGTTGGTTCTAAAGGCCGCGAGGCACTGGGCCATAAAGCGGCCGCCGAAATCCTTGAACGCCAGGGTCGGGCCGTGGAACAGCTCAAGGGCATAGGTGCCATCCTTGAGTTTCACCAGCGGCGCCGGGAAGGTGAAGGCGGCGTTGATAAGCTCGCTCACTTTCGCTGCAGGCACTTCGTCCCCCAGCAGGTGGCTGATAATGCGGGCTGAGCGTTCGGCCAACGGCAGATCCAGCAGGGCATCCACATCGGCGAGCGGTTCGAGTTGTTCGGGGAAGAAGAGCCCCTGTTCGCGACCCAAGCCCTGACGCACCGCCTGCGCAAAGCTCACCTGTTCGCTGTTGTCCTTGATGTTGTAGAGATTCATAGCTCGCTTCCTGTTACCCGTGCCCCGGCCATGTCCAATTTGCAGACCCGGGCAAATCCATCTTCGTTCTGCACGAAATGTGCTTCCATCCAATCCTTCATCCGCTCGGCCTGCGCCAGATCCTTCATCACCACAAATACGGTGGGGCCGGAGCCGGAGATGCCGGTGGCCAGCGCCCCGTTCTGGGCCGCCTGCGCCCGCACCTCGGCAAAGCCTTCGATCAGCGCCGCGCGGTAGGGCTCGGCAATCACGTCTTTCAATACGCTCGCCGCCAGCCCCTCCTGCGCGGTGTAGCTGGCGTGGACAAAGGCAGCCAAGCGACGACCGTAGGTGAGGCAATCCTGACGGCGATATTGGGCCGGCAGAATGGCGCGGGCGGCAGCGGTCGAAACCACGGTACCCGGGTAGCAGACCACCCAGTACCACTGATCGAACACCGGAATACCCTGACTGATAACGCCGTGCTCTTCCAGCACCAGCTGCATGCCGCCCAGATAACAGGGGGCCACGTTGTCGTAGTGAACGGAGCCGGAGATCTTGCCTTCCATCTCCCCCATCAGCAGCAGCATGTCGTGCTCGTTGAGCGGCGCGCCGTGAAAGGCGTTGAGCCCTTCAAGGGCCGCCACCACGCTGCAGGCGCTGGAACCCAGACCCGAGCCGACCGGCAGGTTCTTCTCCAGCACCATTTCAAGCGGCTTGAGTTTAAGGCCGCGCTTCTCCAGCGCCTCGCCATAGGCCACCCAGCAGTCATGGAGGATATTCTTTTTCGGATCGTCCGGCAGCTTGTGGGCGTAGCGGCCCACGGATGAGAGGGCGAACGGCACGTCAGCCCCTTTTACCTGTACCCGATCGCCGAGCAGAGAGCCATCCACGGGGGCGAGCGCCGCCCCCAGTACATCGAATCCCACGCTCAGGTTGGCGCTGGAGGCGGGCGCGTAGGCAACCACGCTACTGCTCTGGTACATGTCTGAACTCATGCTTACAACTCCTGCTTCCAGTTCTGGGTGCGCAGCACGTCGGCAAAGACGCCCGCCGCGGTCACTTCGGTACCGGCGCCATAGCCACGCAGCACCAGCGGGATCGGCTGGTAGTAGGTGGAGAAGAAGGCGAGCGCGTTCTCCCCGTCTTTGACCTTGAACAGCGGCTCGTCGCCACCGACCGCCTTGATGGCCACCTTGCACTTGCCACCCTCGATGGAGCCCACATAGCGCAGCACCTTGCCTTCACGCTGGGCAGCGGCGAACTGGTCGCGGAACCAGCCATCGGCTTCGGGCAGGCGGGCCATAAAGGCTTCCACGTCGCCGCTCACATCAAAGCCGGGCGGCAGCGCCTGCTCGACTTCGACATCGGAGAGCTCCAGCGCCATACCTGCTTCGCGAGCCAGAATGAGCAGCTTGCGCGCCACATCCATGCCGTTGAGATCGTCACGGGGATCCGGCTCGGTAAAGCCGTTGCTGCGGGCGATTTGGGTTGCCTCGGAGAAGGCCATCCCCTCGTCCAGCTTGCCGAAGATAAAGGAGAGGGAACCGGAGAGGATGCCGTCAAACGCACGCAGCTTGTCACCGGCCATGATGAGGTTCTGCAGGTTCTCGATAACCGGCAGACCGGCGCCGACGTTGGTCTCGTACAGGAACTTGCGGCGAGTCTGGCGGGCGGTGCGGCGCAGCGCCTTGTAGTAATCGAGCGAACCGGTGTTGGCCTTCTTGTTGGGAGTGACCACATGGAAACCGGCGGCGAGGAAGTCGGCATACTGGACGGCTACCGCCTCGGAGGAGGTGCAGTCGACGATCACCGGGTTGATGATGTGGCTATCTTCCACCAGCTTTTTCACCCCTTCCAGCGAGAAGCTGTCGCGGGCTTCCACCAGCTGTTCACGCCAGTTGGCGAGGTTCAGGCCATCCTTGTTGACCGCCATCTGGCGGCTGTTAGCGATGCCGACCACGCGAAGGCCTGTGCCCTGCTCGGCCAGTACCGGTTGCTGGCGGGCAATCTGATCCACCAGCGCCGCACCGACGCCGCCGACCCCTACCACAAACAGATCGATAAACTGCTGGCTGCCAAAGAAGTTCTGGTGGCACGCCTTGATGGCTTCCGCCACCTTTCGATCCCGCACCACCGCCGAGATGGAACGCTCGCTGGAGCCCTGCGCAATGGCGACGATATTGATGGAGGCTTGCGCCAGCGAGGTGAAGAAGCGGGCCGCCATCCCCTTGCTGGTGCGCATGCCGTCACCGATCAGGGAGATGATCGCCAGATCGCTGATGATATCCAGCGGCTCCAGCAGCTGGTTTTTGAACTCCAGCTCGAACTCGCGCTCTAGCACCTTGCGGGTCTTGTCGCTGTCGTAGCTGTGGATACAGAAGCTGACGCTGTACTCGGAAGATGACTGGGTGATCAGCACGATACTGACCCCGGCGCGGGAGACGGCTGAGAAGATACGACCGGCCATGCCGACCATCCCCTTCATGCCGGGGCCGGAGACGTTGAACATGCACATGCCGGAGAGATCCGAGATGGCCTTCACTTTCAGGTCATCGTCGCCGCTCTCGGGGCCGATAAGGGTGCCCGGCCCCTGCGGGTTGAAGCTGTTCTTGATGAGGCAGGGAATGTGGAACTGGGCCACCGGCGCGATGGTTTTCGGGTGCAGCACCTTGGCACCGAAGTAGGAGAGCTCCATCGCCTCCTTGTAGGAGAGGGTTTTCAGCAGATAGGCATCCGGCACCAGACGGGGGTCGCAGCTGTAGCAGCCTTCGACGTCAGTCCAGATCTCGCAGCACTCGGCATCGACACAGGCAGCCAGCACGGCGGCGGAGTAGTCGGAGCCGTTGCGACCCAGCAGCACGGTCTCGCCCTTGTCGCTGCCACCGGTAAAGCCCGGCATCAGGTAGAGGCAGTCGCTACGCAGCCCCTTGGCGGCAAAGCGCAGGCGGGAGGCTTCGATATCGACATGGGCTTCCAGATAGCCGCCGTCGGTGACCAGCAGCTCTTCCGGTACGATCAGCTCCAGATCCAGACCACGCACCCGCAGCAATTCGTGCATAAAGGCGATGGAGAGGTTCTCGCCACGGCTCAGAATGCGCGCCTGCACGTTATCCGGGCAGAGGCCCAGCAGGCGGATGCCCTGCATCAGCCGCTCCACCTGATCCAGCTCGGCGGTGAGACGGGCCAACAGCGCCTTGTCATCGAGCGCCGGATAGGCCGCCTTCAACCCGGCCAGCAGTCGGGAGAAGATACCGTTGACTTCAAACAGGGTGGAACTGGCATCCATGCCGCGACTGGTCTGTTCCACCAGCGCCACCAGATGATTGGTCACCTTGGCAGGTGCAGAGAGCACCAGGGCTACCTGAGATTGGCCGTGGGTGTTGACCGCGATATCGGCCACCCGTAAAAAACGCTCTGCATCGGCCAGTGAAGACCCGCCAAATTTCAACACTCTCATCGCTTTCTCTCCCTGTAAATCTATGAAATTCAATCTAAAAACCAGTCCAACAAAAAGGCCCGTACTGGGTGGGTACGGGCCTTTTCTGATTTCTGTGCTTGTTCGTCAGCGCATCAACCGGCCCCAGTGCCACCTGTGGTGGTACCGGTAATAATGGTGGTGGTGATGACGTTGGTGAATAACTGCATGACGAACACTCGTTGACGAAGCTGGCTTTTAGCAATACCGCGGCGGGCGCTGGGCTGTCAACTTAAACCTCTTTGCCAAGTTTGCGCGCAAGGTCTTTGCAGAGCAGGTGGAGCATGTTCAAATCCCGCTGCGGCAGCATGGGCACCCGGTCCATCACCCATTGATACAGTTTTTCATCCTGCGAAACTCCGAGTTCACCCAGCAATTCTGCTGTTTTGCTTTTCAGCACCCGAACCTGCCCAGCGTTATCAAAATTTTCTGCTACCGCAGTGGCGCCGTCGGCGTTCAGCTCATCCATCAGCTGACTCATCTCGTAGGCGTAGAGCATGATCGCCTGCCCCAGATTGAGAGACGGGTAGCTCACCTTGAGGGGCAGATAGCTGATGAGATCGACCTCGGCCAGCTGCTCGTTGGAGAGCCCCGACTCCTCGCAGCCAAAGACGATGGCGACCTTGCCGAGTGATGGCTTGGCGCGGATCTGCTCGCGGATCTCCCCCGGCGTGAGGTAGTGCTGGTAGCGACCGCGCTCACGGGCAGTGGTGGCGATCACCAGATCCATATCCGCCAGCGCCTCGGGCAGGGTATCGAACGCCTCGGCCTGGGTCAGGATCTCCTGGGCGCCGTGGGCTACCCAGCTCGCCTCCTCCTCTTCGTGTACCCGGCTCGCCACCAGTCGCATGGCATCGAATCCCATGGTTTTCATGGCGCGGGCAGCCGCCCCCACATTCGCAGGTCGGGCAGGTGCCACCAGGACAAAATAGAGCTTCATCGGGTTTCCTCACAGGCCGAACGGCCTCTCAAACAGACAGCAAACAGTCGCTAAACCATCACCAAAACAGGGGCGCAATCTACCGTTTATCCCCGAAAATTGCCACTTGAACAGACGTTTGAATGTTGCGATAGTGGCCAGACGTGTGAACAAATTACACCCAATCCTTCGCGCTATCGGCCCGACAGATCACAAGGAAGAGAGAGATGCAGCAGCCATTGGAACAGGCCGTCGCCGAGACTATCTTGCAACGCTTCGAGTCGTTTTACAGCCGGTTTCTCGAGATAACCCAGGGCAGCAAGAGCCGCTTCGAGAACAGTGACTGGCTGGGGGTGCAGCTCGCCGGGCGCGAGCGAATTCGCCTCTATGACCACCATGTGGGGGCAACCGCCAGCTCCATCCGCCAGATGATGGGGGAGCACCACGCCACCCAGGAGCTGCTCAAGCGGGTCAAAAGCGCCTTCAGCGATCTACTGCCCCGTTGTGACAACTTCGAGGTGGCGGAGTCCTTCTTCAACTCCGTCTATCGCCGGATCTTTCGCCATCGCAATATCCGCGACGAGAACCTCTATATCCACCCCTTTGTCAGCCGTGGCGAAAAACCGGACCTGAGCGCCCTGCTGCGGATCTATCGCACCGATCTGGCCCATCTGCCGCAGACCTTGAGCCAGCTTTTGGGGGATTACAGCTTCACCCTCCCCTACGAGGACAAGCAGCGGGATATTGTCGACATCCACCGCCATCTTGCGGAGAACGGCCCGCAAATCCTCCATGACGAGCCGTTTGCCATCGAGCTCCTCAAAGAGGTGTTCTACCGCAACAAAGGGGCCTATCTGGTGGGGCTGATCCGGGCCCGGGATCAGGTCTTCCCCTTTATCCTGCCCCTGCTCAGCACCGGCCACAGCATCTATGTGGACACGGTGATCTTCGAGCCGGATCTCGCCTCCATCGTGTTTGGCTTCGCCCGTGCCTACTTTATGGTTTATGCCCGCGAACCGGCGCTGTTCGTCGCCTTCCTGCGCCAAATCATGCCCCACAAGCCCGATTACGAGATCTACAACGCCATCGGCTGCCAGAAGCACGGCAAGACCGAGCTCTATCGCCACTACCGCCATCATCTGGCCCAGAGTCGGGATCAGTTCATCATCGCCCCCGGCATCAAGGGGATGGTGATGAGCGTGTTCACCCTCCCCTCCTACGATGTGGTGTTCAAGGTGATCAAGGACGAGTTCACGCCGCCCAAAGATGTGAGTCACGAGCAGGTGAAGGCGAAATACCGGCTGGTAAAACAGCACGACCGGGTTGGCCGGATGGCCGATACCCAGGAGTTCACCAACTTCGAGTTTCCGCTCGATCGCATCTCGCCGGAGCTCCTTGCCGAGCTCAAGACGGTGGCACCGTCGGCGCTCACCATCAGCGACGACAAGCTGGTGATCAAGCACCTCTATACCGAGCGCAAGATGATCCCCCTCAACCTCTATCTGGACAAGGCGGACGAGCAGCAGACCCGGCTCGCACTGGAGGAGTACGGCAACGCCATCAAGCAGCTGGCGGCGGCCAACATCTTCCCGGGGGACATGCTGTTCAAGAACTTTGGCGTCACCCGTCACGGCCGGGTGGTCTTCTACGACTACGACGAGATCTGCTACATGACGGAGTGCAACTTCCGCCAGATCCCGCCGCCCCGCTACCCCGAGGATGAGTGGAGCGCCGAGCCCTGGTACTCGGTGGCCCCCAACGACATCTTCCCCGAGGAGTTCGCCACCTTCCTGCTGCAAAAACCGCAGGTGCGGGAGATCATGTTGCAGCTGCACAAGGAGATGTTCGACGCCAACTACTGGAAGATGCTGCAGAGCAACATCAAGGTGGGGGTGTTCGAGGATGTCTACCCCTACCGGCGCAAGAAGCGCTTCAAGTACCAGCGCGGCGGCTGATCCCGCAGCGCCCGCGCACATCGCAGCAACGAAAACGGGGTGGCCAGTGCCACCCCGTTTTGCTGACCGCTGCGCGACTTAACTGCCGCGACGGCGGATCACCCCCTCCTGCATGGTGCTCGCCACCAGCATGCCATCACGGGTAAAAAACTGGCCGCGCACCAGACCGCGACCGCTGCTGGCGCTCGGGCTGTCTACCACGTAGAGCAGCCAGTCGTCGAAGCGGAAATCCCGGTGGAACCACATGGAGTGATCGATGGTGGCCACCTGCATATCCGGCTCCCAGTAGGACACCCCGTGGGGCTGCAGCGAGGTGAGCAGGAAGTTGAAGTCGGAGGCGTAGGCCAGCAGGTATTTGTGCACCCGCAGATCATCCGGCATCTGGCCGTTGGCCTTGAACCAGACGTGACGCACCGGATCCTGCACCGTTGGCCGGATAGGGTCGACCAGGGTCACCGGGCGCATCTCGATGGGCTGCTCGCAGAGGATTTTATCGCGCAGGGAGGCCGGGATCAGGTTCTCGTAGGGGCGCACCAGCTCCAGCTCGCTCTTGAGCTCCTCCGGCGGAGTGATGCCGGTCGGCATCTGCGCCTGATGCTCGAAACCGTCGGCCGGCACCTGAAACGAGGCGTTGAGATAGAAGATGGGCTTGCCGCCCTGAATCGCCTTGACCCGACGGGTGGAGACGGTCTGGCCGTCGCGGATATTCTCCACGTCATAGACGATGGGACGGGTCACATCCCCCGGACGCAGGAAGTAGGAGTGAAAACTGTGAACCTGACGGCCGGTCTCGACCGTCTGCTTGGCGGCTGACAAGGCCTGCCCCATTACCTGTCCGCCAAACACGGCCCGCAGACCGAGATCCTGGCTCTGGCCCCGAAACAGGCCCTCCTCGATTTTTTCCAGCGCCAGCAACGCCAGCAGCTCATCAAGTACCTTGCTCATCGTTCACTCCTCTATCAGAGCCGCACAGGCTAACAAGCTCACCGGAGCAGAGCAACCGCCACAACCCCTTCCGCCCGCCAAAGGGAACTTCAAGGGCCATACGCCGCGACCAACAGCATTTATCGAGTCTGTTTTTTCCCTGCCAGAACCGCTACGCTGTCAGCAATCGATAGAGGTGAGGTCACCCGCCATGCACATCCGTTATCCGGTCACGCCCTCTGCCACTTATCGCCTCCGCTCGTCCCTTCGCTTTCTTGCCACCCTGTTTGCTCTCTCGCTGCTCCCGGCCGCCACGGTGCAGAGCGCGGTGATTATCACCGGCGAATTGCCCCCCTACTCTTCAGCGACGCTGGCCAATGGCGGCGAGCTGGCAAGCAAGGTGCTCACCACTCTCAAAGCGGCAGGCCACCCAGGTCTGCGGATCTCCTACCAGCCTTGGCCGAGAGGACTTAAAAACATCGAGCTGGGCAACGCCATCGCCGCCTTCCCCTTTACCTGGACCAACGAGCGCAGCAACACCCTGTTGTTCAGTACCCCCATCGCCTTCGATATCCAGTCCTGGTACACCACGCCCGACAAGAAGGGGCTGGAATCCCCACCCTGGCAGCAGAAAACCGCCTGCGTGCCCAAGGGGTGGTTCTCCGATGCCATCGAGCGGGTGACCATCGAGCAGAAGCTGATCGTCAGAACAACCAACCGCCTCAACCAGTGTGTCGAACTACTGAAAAAGGGCAAAGTCGATCTGGTGCCCATCAACGACACCTCAAAAAAGAACCTCTCGGAGGAGGACAACGCCGCCCTCTACCGCCTCTCGCTGTTTCGCCAGAACGTCACCTTCTATCTGGTCACCGCCCGCAATGAAGAGGGAGAGATGTTTATCCGCGACTTCAACAAAGAGTGGATGACACCGGCCAACTGAGGAGTGTGAGAGCAATCATTGCCACATGACCGGAGCCAGCCTGCAGCTGGAGGTCACCCGCTAGAGATGAAAAAGGCCCGCACCAGTTGGTGCGGGCCTTTGCTTGGCCGACTGCGCACTTGAACGGCGCACAGTTCGCAACGGGCTATCGGCTTACTTGCTGCCGGTACCGGAGTTGCGGGTAGACGCTTGTGGCTTGCGACGGGCGGTGGTGGCGCGAGCGCGCGGCTCTTTGCCCTGCATCTCTTTGTGACGCTGCACGGCGCGACGGATCTGGGCGGCCTGCTTGTGGCGGCTGGTTTTGCCATCTTGCTGCAGATCGACCTTGGATTCGGTCTCCGGCGGCAGGTTGACCAGACCGCGCAGGTAGTTCACTTCCGGCAGTTTCAGCTCTTGCCAGCCGCCGCGCGGGATGCCGCGGTCCAGCTTGACGTCGCCGTAGCGGATACGCATCAGGCGGCTCACCTGCACTTCCTGGGATTCCCACAGGCGGCGCACTTCACGGTTGCGACCTTCAGTCAGGGTGACGTTGAACCACTGGTTCAGACCCTCACCGCCAGCCGGTTTGATCTTGTTGAACTTGGCGGTGCCATCTTCCAGCTGCACGCCCTTGCGCAGACGCTGCAGCATGGCTTCGGTGATCTCGCCAAAGACACGCACCGCGTATTCCCGCTCCACTTCGTGGCTCGGGTGCATCAGACGGTTGGCCAGCTCACCGTCGGTGGTGAACAGCAACAGACCGGAGGTGTTGACGTCGAGGCGGCCGACCGCAATCCAGCGGGCACCTTCCATCTTGGGCAGACGATCAAACACGGTGGGACGACCTTCCGGATCGTGACGGGTACACATCTCCCCTTCCGGCTTGTGGTAAGCCAGTACGCGGCAGATCACTTCCTCTGCGGCACGGGTCTTGACCTGGTGACCATCCACCCGGATCACGGCGTTCACTTCGACGCGATCCCCCAGTGTGGCGACCTTGCCATCCACACTGACCCGACCTGCGGTGATCAGGGCCTCCATCTCACGACGGGAGCCGTGACCCGCGCGGGCCAACACTTTTTGCAGTTTTTCACTCATCGGGGTTACCTGATTGTTGATCGCTGCCCACTGGTAAAAGGGGCAACGGGGTTAACTGTAACAAACGCCGGTTGGAGCGATCGCCACAGTTGAAAAATGTATATCTCGGTGACATCGGCACGCTTGGGCGCCATTCACCGGGCATCGCTCTCCCCGTCCACCGCAGAGGGCAACAGGGGTTGCAGCTCCGGATCCAGCTCGGGGAGCTGCTCCAGACTCTGCAGATTAAAATAATCCAGAAACTCTCTGGTGGTGGCGAGCAGTTCGGGGCGACCGGCCACCTCTTTGTGGCCTATGCTGCGCACCCAGCCACGCTCTTTCAGGGTATTCACTATCTGGCTCGACACCGCCACCCCGCGGATCGCTTCGATCTCGGCCCGGGTGATGGGTTGGCGATAGGCGATCAGGGTCAGCGTCTCCATCACGGCGCGCGAATAGCGCGGAGCCCGCTCGCTCCAGAGCCGCGAGAGCTCTTCGGCATACTCCTGACGCGCCTGAAAGCGCCAGCCGGAGGCGACCTCCTTGAGCTCGACGCCTCGTGAGCTGTAATCTTGCCTGATCTCGGCCAACAGCAGCTGAACATAGCGACTGGTCACCGGATAATCCGCCAGCACGCTGCTTTTCAGCTCGCTGACATTGAGCGGACGACCGGCCACAAACAGCGCCGCTTCGATCAGGGTCTTGAGTCGTTCAGTGGGCAGCGCCACGGTTGCCCTCCTCGCTCTGCTCGGCCAATGCGAAATGGATTGGGCCAAGGGGTTCTGCCTGCAGGATCCAGATCAGTTGCTCCTTGCACAGCTCCAGCAGGGCCAGAAACGTCACCAGTACCCCCATCCGCCCCTCTTCGGCACGCAGCACCTGCTCAAGGCGCAGGGTCTGCCCCAGCGTGAGCATGGCAAGGATCTCCGCCATGCGCACCCGGGTCGGGATCTGTTCGCGGCGGATCTGGTGATGTTCGAAATGAGTCGCGCGTTTTACCACACTTTGCATGTAAAGGGCGAGCTCAACCAGCGAAACATCGGGCGCCAGTGGCTTGAGGGCGCCAAAATCGGGGGGCAAGGCGGTGGCGATATAAATCTCCCGCTCCACCCGAGGCAGCTCATTGACCTTCTCCGCCCCTACCTTGTAGCGCTCGTACTCCTGCAGGCGGCGGATCAGGGTCACCCGCGGGTCTTCTCCCTCATCTTCATCCTCCAGCTCCGGCGCCTTGGGCAGCAGCAGGCGGGATTTTATCTCCGCCAGCCAGGCTGCCATCAGCAGATACTCAGCCGCCAGCTCAAGGTTGAGCCCCTGCATCAGCTCCACGTACTCCATGTACTGGGCGGTGATCTGCAGGATCGGCAGGTTGAGAATATCGAGCTGCTGGCGCCGGATCAGATAGAGCAGCAGATCGAGCGGCCCCTCGAAGGTATCGAGGAACACCTCCAGCGCATCGGGCGGGATGAACAGATCCTGGGGCAGCTCGTGATAGGGCTGCCCCAGGACTTTCGCGATGGGTAGTGCGGTGCCAGCCCCCGTCACGGCGGAAGGGACTGTCACCGGTTCAGCGACATCACTCAAATGGAGTCGGATCCCCGGCGCCGCGACGACGCAATACCGGCTCGTCGTCAGAGAAATCGACCACAGTGGTGGGCTGCTCACCCAGATAACCGCCGTTGACCACCAGATCGATCTGCTTGCCCAGCTTGTCGAAGATCTCTTCCGGGTCGAACTCGGCCATCTCTGACTCCGGCAGGATCAATGTGGTGGAGAGCAGCGGCTCGCCGAGGGCTTCCAAGAGCGCTTGGGCAATCTTGTTGTCCGGCACCCGGATACCGATGCTCTTCTTCTTCTCGTTCATCAGGCGGCGAGGCACCTCTTTGGTCGCCTTGAAGATGAAGGTGTAGGCGCCCGGGGTGTTGTTCTTGATCAGGCGAAACGCGCTGTTGTCGACCTTGGCGTAGGTGGAGATCTCGGAGAGATCGCGGCACACCAGGGTGAAGTCGTGGTTGGCATCGAGGCGACGGATGCGGCAGATGCGCTCCAGCGCGCCCTTGTCACCCATTTGGCAACCCAGCGCATAACCGGAGTCGGTCGGATAGACGATGACGCCGCCGTTCTGGATGATCTGTACCGCCTGACCGATCAGACGGGCCTGGGGGTTTTCAGGATGTACGTAAAAATGCTGACTCATAGCTTGTTCTCGCAATGGGGGCAGCAATACCTGCCCGCTCGTATGGTCACGGGTCAAAGACCCATGACACTACCTTAACCTGTTTGTGGCCGCTTCGCTGGCGCCGTTACCGGCTCGCCAGCAGCTCGGCATGCTGTTCGGTGGTGAGCCCAAAGTGACCGGGATAGGCCAACCAGACGGGCATTCCCTCTTTGGGCAGCCAGAGGTGGCGGCCCAGCTCGGTCCAGTTGGAGGGGAAGTGAAAATCCGATCCCACCGAGATATAGAGGTCGTGCTCCTTGGCCCACTGGCCCAGATTGGCCCGCTCCTGCGGGCTCTGCTGGGGCAATGAGACCTCCATGGCATCGCCACCGGCCGCCTTGAAGGCCACCAGCAGCCGCTTGATCCACTTGGCGGTGAGATCGTAACGGCTGGGGTGGGCCAGCACAGCCAGCCCACCAGCGGCGTGAATGGCGGTGATGGCTTCACTCATCTCGGGCCACTCGGCCGGGGCATACCCTTTATTGCCACGGCTCAGGTACTTTTTGAATACCTTCTGCATGTTGTCGGCCACCCCGCGTGCCACCAGCACCCGGGCAAAGTGGGCACGGGTCACGGCGGCGTCACCGGCGAGCGCCTTGGCCTCTTCATAGGTGCTGGGGATGAGGCACTTCTCCAGACGACGCCCGATTTCCAGCGCACGCGCCTCACGACGTGCCAGCTGACCGGCCAGAAAGTCGGTCAGCTGCGGATTTTTTTCATCCACCCCCAGCGCCACTATATGGATCTCGTGATGCTCCCAGCCGGTGGAGATCTCGACCCCGCTCACCAGTCGCAGCGGCAGTTGCTCGGCTTCGATGGTGCGGCGTACCTCATCAAGCCCGGCAAGGGTATCGTGGTCAGTAACTGCTAACACCTCGACCTGTTTCTCGGCGGCGCGGCGCACCAGTTCGGCTGGGCTCAGCACCCCGTCGGAGGCAGTGGTATGGCAGTGAAGATCGAATCTCATCAGGTTATTCCGCTCTCGTGGTCAGGTCACCATTCATGGCAAATCGGTGAAAGAAGGCTAAAAAGCGACTTGACTTGGCCGCGGCTTTATCGTTTTCTGTAGGCACTTCATTGCAAACATCTTTTTACAGGACTTTATCATGCAAACGACTTCCATCCTGACCATCTGGTGGTGGCACACTCCCTGACATGCGGGCGTGTGGTCGTTGCTGTACCTGTAATCTGACAGCAAATTAAGAACCCAAAGAAAAAGCCCGCTGACCCCAGCGGGCTTTTTTATTATCCGGCAAATGGACCTGTGATGAAACCGAGAATTCAGACAAGCAAGCTGACCTGGCGATGGCGCCCCTGAACCAGCCACCCCGGACCAATAAAATTTCTAAGGAATTCAAAGTCATGAACATCGGTAAAACGCATCACACGCAAGGGAACGCACTATGACAGCCACACATCGCCTTCCTCTGGGTGAATTCGATACCCTCAAACTCAACGCCCCCTATGTGGCCGATCCGCTGGCGCTCTATACCCGCCTCTGTCAGGGCCGCCCCAACAACCTGCTGCTGGAATCGGTGGAGATCGACTCCAAGGCAGGCAAACAGAGCCTGCTGCTGGTCGATGCTTGCCTGCGCATCGAGTGCCGTGGCCGCACCGTGCGGGTGCGCAGCCTGAACGACAACGGCGCTCAGTTGCAGAGCCTGCTGGCCGAGCGGCTGCCTGCGGTGGTGGCTCGTTCGCTGGTAGATGGCGAGCTGCAGCTCGACTTCCCGGCCTCCGATCGGGAGCAGGACGAAGATTCCCGCCTCAAGGGGGGCAGCGTGCTGGACGTGCTGCGCACCCTGCAGCGGGAGCTTGATTGCCAGTTGGGTAAAGAGGCCCTGTTTATGGCGGGCAGCTTCGCCTACGACCTGATCGCCTCTTTTGAAGATCTGCCCGACGTGCCGGAGGGGAGCAACGACTGCCCCGACTACTGCTTCTATGTGGCCGAAACCCTGATCACTATCGACCATATCGAACGCACCACTCAACTGCTGGCCTGCATCTTTGGCGGCGATAGCGACGAAAGCCAGGTTGAAGACAGATACACCCGCCTGACCGAGCGACTCACCGACTTCAAACAGATTTGCCAACAACCCCTAAGCGCCGAGCTGACCATCCAGCCTCTGACCGGTGGCATGAGCGTGGACAAGAGCGACAAGCAGTTCTGCGCCGAGGTGGAGAAGCTCAAGGGCTTTATCCGCCGGGGTGACATCTTCCAGGTGGTGCCGTCCCGCTGCTTCTCCCTGCCCTGCCCCAGCCCCATCGCCGCCTATCGCCGCCTCAAACAGACCAACCCCAGCCCCTACATGTTCTATGTGCAGGATGAGGGCTTCACCCTGTTTGGCGCCTCCCCCGAGAGCGCGGTGAAGTTCTGCGCCACCAGCCGTGACGTTGAAATGTACCCCATCGCCGGTACCCGCCGCCGCGGCTTCAACCCGGATGGCAGCATCAACCGCGATCTCGACGGCCGCATCGAGCTGGAACTGCGTCAGGACGAGAAAGAGGTGGCCGAGCACCTGATGCTGGTAGATCTGGGCCGCAACGACATCGCCCGCATCTCGGAACCCGGCACCCGCTACGTCAAGGAGCTGCTCAAGGTGGATCGCTACAGCCACGTGATGCATCTGGTCTCCAAGGTGGTCGGCACCTTGCGCTCCGATCTTGACGCCCTGCACGCCTATCAGGCCTGCATGAACATGGGCACCCTCACCGGCGCCCCCAAGATCCGCGCCAGCGAGCTTATTCGCATGGTGGAAGGCAAGCGCCGCGGCAGCTACGGCGGTGCGGTCGGTTACATCAACGGCGCCGGCGAGATGGATACCTGCATCGTCATCCGCTCCGCTTTCGTGAAAGATGGCGTGGCCCACGTACAGGCCGGTGCCGGGGTGGTCTATGACTCCAAGCCCCAGGCCGAAGCGGACGAAACCCGCGCCAAGGCGGCCGCCGTGCTGGCCGCCATCGCAGCCAGCCATGGCACCTCCCTGCAAGCCCTGAGCGCCCAGCAGGAGCAACATAAGGACGTGAGCCATGACTAACATTTTCCTGCTCGATAACTTCGATTCATTTACCTACAACCTCGTCGACCAGTTCCGCTCCCTCGGCTATCCGGTGCGGATCTACCGCAACAGCCTGCCGGCCAGCCGCATCATGAGCGAAATTGCCGCCTGCGAAGGGGATGCCGTGCTGGTGCTCTCGCCGGGGCCGGGAGCCCCCCATGAGGCGGGTTGCCTGATTGACCTTATCAAGCTGGCCCGCGGTCAGGTGCCCATCCTCGGTATCTGTCTCGGCCATCAGGCCCTGTGCGAAGCCTACGGTGGCACCGTCGGCGCGGCGGGCGAGATCGTCCACGGCAAGCGGTCCCTGATTGAGCACAACGGCCACGGCGCCTTCGCGGGGCTGCAAAGCCCGCTACCGGTGGCCCGCTACCACTCGCTGGTCGCCACCTATGTACCGGAAGAGCTGACGGTGATTGCCCACTATCAGGGCATGCCCATGGCCATTGAGCAGCAGGATGAGCGGGTGCTGGGTTTCCAGTTCCATCCCGAATCCATCATGACCTCGGAAGGGGCCCGTTTGCTGACTCAGGCGCTCGCCCATATCACCCGCCCAGAAAGCAGCGTGCGTTAAGGTAAGGAGACCAACATGCATCAACATCTCAACACCCTCTATCAGGGTCAGTCTCTGAGCCGTGAAAGTACCCGCGACGCCTTCGGCCAGGTGGTACGTGGCGAAGTGGATCCCATCGTGCTCGCAAGCCTGCTGACCGCCCTCAAGATCAAGGGGGAGACCCCGGAGGAGATCGCCGGTGCCGCCGAGGCGCTGCTGGCAGAAGCGCGCGACTTCCCGCGTCCGGACTATGAATTTTGCGACATCGTCGGCACCGGTGGCGATGGCCTCAACACCATCAACGTCTCCACCACCTCGGCGCTGGTCGCCGCCGCCTGCGGCCTGAAAGTGGCCAAGCACGGCAACCGCTCGGTCTCGAGCAAGTCGGGTTCGAGCGATCTGCTCGACAAGATGGGCATCAAGCTCGACATGAGCCCGGCGCAGGCGCGCCGCTGTCTGGACGAGCTCGGCATCTGCTTCCTGTTCGCCCCCCAGTACCACGCCGGGGTGCGCCACGCCATGCCGGTGCGCCAAGCCCTCAAGACCCGCACCCTGTTCAACGTGCTGGGGCCGCTTATCAACCCCGCTCGCCCCACCTATCAGCTGATGGGGGTCTATGCCCCCGAGCTGGTGCGCCCCATCGCAGAAACCCTGCTGGCACTGGGGCTGAAAACCGGTATGGTGGTTCACGGCGCCGGGCTCGACGAGATTGCCATTCACGGCCCGACCCAGGTGGCCCAGATCCGTGACGGCGAGATCCGCGAGTTTCTGCTCACCCCGGCTGACTTTGGCCTCGAGACCTATCCGGTCAGCGCCATTCAGGGTGGTGAGCCTGAAGAGAACCGCACCATCACCGCCGCCATTCTGGAAGGGCGTGGCACCCCGGCCCACAACGCCGCCATTGCCGCCAATGTGGCGCCACTGCTGCTGATGGCGGGCAAGGCGAAGGATCTCAAGAGCGCGGCGGCCGAGGTGCTGGCTGTGCTGGCAAGCGGCAAGGCAGCAGATCTGGCTGCTCGGCTCGCCACTTTGAGCCATCAGGAAGCGGGCAATCAGGAGGCATGATGTCAGCCACCATGTTGCACAACAGTCATTCAGAACGCCCACAGGGCAAGAGCCAGTTTCGCAAGGATAACGAGATGTCAGACCTTATTGCCCCCCATGCATTTCTGAACATGGCCTCCATCAGCCAGACCATTCTCGGCAAGATCGTGGCGGCCAAACAGGAGTGGGTTGCCGCCCGCAAGCTGGCCCAGCCGCTGGAGAGCTTCCAGAGCGCTCTGACCCCAAGCGATCGGGATTTCGTCGGGGCGCTCAAGGCAGGCTCCACCCGCTTTATTCTTGAGTGCAAGAAGGCCTCCCCCTCCAAGGGCTTGATCCGCGACGATTTCAGCCCGGAGGCGATCGCCGACATCTATGGCAAATACGCCACCGCCATCTCGGTGCTGACCGACGAGAAGTTCTTTCAGGGGGATTTCGCCTTTTTGCCGCGGGTGCGCAGCCGCGTCAGTCAGCCGGTGCTCTGCAAGGATTTCATGATTGACCCCTATCAGGTCTATCTGGCCCGTCACTATCAGGCGGACGCCATCCTGCTGATGCTCTCGGTGCTAACCGACGAGGGCTATCGCGCCCTGTTCGCGGTGGCCAAGGAGCTGGGCCTGGGCGTGCTCACCGAGGTGAGCAACGAAGAGGAGCTAACCCGCGCCATCGCGTTGGGGGCGCCGGTGATTGGCATCAACAACCGGGATCTGCGAGATTTGAGCGTCGATCTCAACCGCACCAAACAGCTGGCCAAAGACATTCCAAGCGATCGGGTGGTGATCAGCGAGTCCGGCATCAACCACCGCGCTCAGGTAGCGGATCTGCGCCACCACGCCAAAGGCTTTCTGGTGGGCTCATCCCTGATGGCCGAGCCGGATCTGGAGGCAGCGGTGCGCAAACTGGTACTGGGCCAGAACAAGGTGTGCGGCCTGACCCGCGCCGAAGATGCCGCCGCCGCCCATCAGGCGGGCGCGGTGTTTGGCGGTCTGATTTTTGTGGCCAAAAGCCCGCGCTATGTGGACATCCCCGCCGCCCGCGCCGTGATGGCGGGCGCACCGCTCTCCTACGTCGGGGTATTTCGCAACGCCCAGCCCGCCACCATCGCCAAGACGGTGGATGCGCTGGGGCTCGCCGCGGTGCAGCTGCACGGCGATGAAGATGCCGCCTATATCGAGATCCTGCGCCCACTGCTGCCAGCGGGCTGCCAGACCTGGAAAGCAATTGGCATCACAAGCGGCGAGCCGCTGCCCGCCCTCGACTATCCGGCGGATCGCCTGCTGCTGGATACGAAAGTCGGCAGCCAGAGCGGCGGTACCGGTCAGGCGTTCGACTGGGCCCTGCTGGCCACGCTCGATAAAGCCAAGCTGATGCTGGCGGGGGGGCTCAACCCCGACAACGCCCTGCAGGCAGCGCAAGTGGGCTGCCTCGGCCTTGATTTCAACTCCGGGGTGGAGAGTACCCCAGGCCAGAAGGATGCGCACAAAATTGCAGCCGCCTTCGGCGCACTGCGCAACCTGTAGCGCAACCCTTTTTGATGTTTCGATTTAGCTAATACAAGGAAGAAGCCATGACCCTGCTCAACCCGTTTTTCGGTGAATTTGGCGGTATGTATGTACCCCAAATCCTTATCCCGGCCCTGCTCCAGCTGGAGAAAGCCTTTGTCGATGCCAAGGATGATCCGGCCTTTATCGCCGAGTTTCAGTCCCTGCTGACCGAGTATGCCGGTCGCCCGACCCCGCTCACCCTGACCCGCAATCTGACCAAGGGCACCAAGACCCGCCTCTACCTCAAGCGTGAAGATCTGCTGCACGGCGGCGCCCACAAGACCAACCAGGTGTTGGGTCAGGCGCTGCTGGCCAAGCGGATGGGCAAGAGCGAGATCATCGCCGAGACCGGTGCCGGTCAGCATGGCGTCGCCACCGCACTGGCCTGTGCCCTGCTCGGCCTCAAGTGCCGGGTCTATATGGGTGCCAAGGATTGCGAGCGCCAGAAGCCCAACGTCTTTCGCATGAAGCTGATGGGCGCCACCGTCATTCCGGTGCACTCCGGCTCCAGCACCCTGAAAGATGCCTGCAACGAGGCGCTGCGCGACTGGGCTGCCAACTACGAGTCGGCCCACTACCTGCTCGGCACCGCCGCCGGCCCGCACCCCTTCCCCACTATCGTGCGGGAATTCCAGAAGATGATCGGCGAAGAGGCCAAGGCCCAGTGCTTCGAGAAGGAAGAGCGGCTGCCCGATGCGGTGATCGCCTGCGTCGGCGGTGGCTCGAATGCCATCGGCATGTTTGCCGACTTTATCGATGAGCCTTCAGTGCGCCTGATCGGCGTCGAGCCGGGTGGTCACGGCATCGAGAGCGGCGAGCACGGTGCGCCGCTCGGTCACGGCAGCAAGGGGGTCTTCTTTGGCATGCACTCCTACCTGATGCAGGACAATCAGGGCCAGATTCAGGAGTCCTACTCCGTTTCGGCGGGGCTCGATTTCCCCTCCGTTGGCCCGCAGCACGCCCACCTGGCCGCCATCGGCCGCGCCGAATACCCCTCGGTGACCGACAAGGAGGCGCTGGACGCCTTCCAGGAGCTGGCAAAATCCGAAGGCATCATACCTGCGCTGGAGTCCTCCCACGCGCTGGCCCATGCACTCAAGATGGCCCGCAGTGAACCGGAAAAAGAGCAGGTGCTCATCGTCAACCTCTCCGGCCGTGGCGACAAAGATATCTTCACCGTCGCTGACATTTTCGAGAAAGAAGGAACCTTGTCATGAACCGTTACGCACAACTCTTCTCCCGTCTGGACGAGGCCAATCAGGGCGCCTTTGTGCCGTTCGTGATGCTGGGTGACCCCACCCCCGAATTGTCGCTAGCCATCGTCGATGCGCTGGTGGAAGGGGGCGCCGATGCCCTCGAGCTCGGCATTCCCTTCTCCGATCCGGTGGCGGATGGCCCCACCATTCAGGGCGCCGCCCTGCGCGCGTTTGCCAGCCACACCACCCCGGACGACTGCTTCGAGCTGCTTGGCCGCATCCGCGCCAAGTACCCGCAGTTGCCCATTGGCCTCCTGGTCTACGCCAATCTCGTCTATGTGCGCAAAATTGACGGCTTCTACGAGAAGTGCCAGCAGGCGGGCGTGGACTCGGTGCTGGTCGCCGACGTGCCGGTGCAGATGTGCGCCCCCTACAAGGCGGCCGCCGACAAGTTCGGCATCGACAGCATCTTTATCGCCCCGCCCAATGGCGACGCCGAGACCCTGAAACAGGTGGCGGAGCTCGGCAATGGGTACACCTATCTGGTGAGCCGCGCCGGTGTCACCGGTGCCGAGACCAAGGCCGGCATGCCGGTGGAGGGGCTGATCAATACCCTGCGCGAGTTCAACGCCCCCCCCGCCCTGCTCGGCTTTGGCATCAGCGAACCGGCTCAGGTGCGTGAGGCAATCGCCGCTGGCGCCGCCGGTGCCATCTCCGGCTCCGCTGTGGTGAAGATCATCGAGACCCACCACCAGAACCCGGAACATATGCTCACTCGTCTGAAAGAGTTTGTGGAAGGGATGAAGGCTGCAACCAATCGATAAGGGATGGCATTGGTAAAATGCAATTGGCAGTGATGTTCTCGTCTACACATTGAGATCACGCATAAATGTATCAATACATCAAAGGGAGCCTAGCCGGCTCCCTTTCTTTTTGCTCCAATCCATGCGGAAGAAGATCTATGTAGGGAAAATCTACGGCAACCGTGATTGCTCACATCAAATGTTGATTAATCTCTAATTTATTGATCTAGAACTAACTCCTACCATAACACACTTTCCAATATCCAATTCCCGCCATTACAATAGCCAAACGAAAATCCCTCTATCAGGTGGAATCATGGCAACAACTTCTGACACTATATGGGTTAAAGTAGCAGGCACAGAGTTGTGATTATGATGAAGTACTTGACCTAATGAGATAGCCTGCACTCAGCACGCTACAATGTGTCACTAGTCGAATGCTATCAGATTAGTGACACTATTTAATCAATCACTATTAACCCTCTTGTAATAGCTAATAAAAATGAGGTCAAGGAATGTACATAAGCTCATTAAAAATAAGAAACTTTAGAAATTTTTTAAGCTCAGAACTTTTGTTTAAAAAAGGCGTAAATACAATTCTAGGTGAAAATGGCTCTGGTAAAACGAATGCTCTTTTCGCCTTAAGGTTACTACTTGATGAATCATTACCTAGAAATATTACCAAGCTAAGAGAAAGCGACTTCTGCCGTAACCTAGGTAACTGGAAAGGCCATTGGATTGTGATCTCTATAGATTTTAACGAGCTGTCTCCTCATGAAGGCTGCCAAATGTTAAAACATGATACAGGCCATATGGATAACAGTAATAAAGGAACGTTAAATTTTTATTTTAGGCCTTGTTTTAAAATAAGGAAAGCACTATTTGATGCCAGCGGTAATTCTACCTTAGCTCAAGAAATAATTGAAAAGATCCATATAGATGATTATGAGTCAGTTTTTTCTGGCAGATCTCACGCTAACTTTACATGTAACGAAACTTACAAAAATTTAGTCGGTGACTTTAATAAGTTAGTATTTCCAGATCCCAATAATAAAGACTTTAAGTCTTATGGTATACATCTTTCACCATTACATGAAGAGGTCTCTTTTACATTTATAAAAGCTCTAAGAGATGTTGTTTCAGATCTCAAAAATTACCGTAACAGCCCATTAATTTCCTTATTAAAAGGATTAGAATCAGAGATCTCCGATAAGGATTCTAAAAGAATTACAACTCTTATTGCAGAGGTAAATGATACTATTTCAGAACTGGATGAAATCAGACAAGTTTCAAGTGGCATTCAAAATATGCTGCACAAGACTGTAGGTCATACATTCTCCCCAATTATTGATATTGAGTCGTCATTACCAAGTGAATTAGATAAACTACTTCAAAAACTTTCACTTACCGTAGGGGATAACTATGTTGATGGATATAGCGGAGATCTAAATGAATTAAGTCTAGGTGGTGCCAACTTAATTTATGTGGCGCTAAAATTGTTAGAATATGAGCGTAAACAGGATGCAGATAAAGCAGCTCAGTTTTTAGTCATCGAGGAGCCCGAGGCTCATATACACACTCACATTCAAAAAACACTATTTGAGAACCATGCGATAAATAAGACACAAGTATTCTTGTCGACACACTCAACCCATATATCTTCAGCGGCAAAAATATCCGAAATGAATATATTGGGTTTAAATGAGAATAGGGTTGATGTATTTCAACCTGCAACCGGATTAACAAAGGTTAAATGTAATCGCATAGAAAGGTATTTAAATGCCACTCGTTCAACACTACTTTTTGCCAAAGGCGTAATACTAGTTGAAGGAGAAGCCGAACTAATCTTAACTCCTGTTTTAGTGAAAAAAGTATTTGGTGTTTCATTAGACGAGCTTGGCATCAGCTTAATAAGTATGGATAGTGCTTTCTTTGAACACATATCCAATTTATTCCATCCCAATAGAATCAGGAAAAATTGTGCAATAGTTACAGATCTAGATACGTCAATTGTACCACTTCCATATGATGAGGAAGAGGATGATGCATATCAAAGGTCTTGTCGAAACTCTCAAAAATCAGGTGTTATAAGAAAAGCAAAACTAGACCACCACACAAATGAAAATGATTTTATATGTGCATTCTACGCTCATCACACTTTCGAAGTTGATTTTATTAAAGCGGATAACTCAATTGAGGTTAAGGATGCATTGCCTTCTATTTATAAGAATCTGAGAAACATAGAAAATTCAGCTAAAAGGCTGATAGATAACAATGTGGAAATTTATGGAAAAGAAATACTGAGACTTGCAGATAAATTTGGAAAAGGATGGCTGTCACTACTTATATCAGAAACCGTGAGTTCTCGGACATACATTCCTAAATACATACTAGATGCCATAGCATTTTCATGTGGCTATAAACTTTCTTCTAAAACAATATACAAAATGTGTGTACATCGCTTAAAACATCCCATGCCAGTAATGGAGGATGAGGATAAACCGACACAGTATTTTAATGACACTCCCCATAATATTAATTCCTGTATAGCTGAATTTGTAAAGCAATGCCCTGACGATGATTTATCTTACTTTATTAATTTGCTAGGCAAGTAACTATGAAATTAAGTGATGAACAGCAAACCGCAGTTAACTGTAATGGAAATGTTTACATTACAGCCTGTCCAGGGAGTGGTAAGACCAGAGCTCTTACCGCAAGAATTGCCAAAGGTGTAGATGAATTAATACATCGAAGTAATAAAGTTCTTGCTGTGACATTCACAAATAGAGCCGCAGATGAAATAAAAGCGAGACTTGAAGAAAATTACACCATAGAAAATGGGCGTATTTGGGCTGGGACTATTCATTCATTAGCACTTGAGTGGATAATTAGACCGTACGCATCTTACTCTCCTTATCTTAATTCTGGCTTCACGATTGCGGATGAATTCGAAACAAGGAAAATTATAAACAAATTAAAAGCAGATAAAGGATTAAGAGTTTTCGATGATGTAAATATAAGTTTCGATCGAAATGGCTCCGTCTATAATACAAGCACCCAAGCAATCGAAGTAGAGAAAGAATATAGAGAGATTCTTCATTCACGCAAAAAAATTGACTTTGACCAAGCACTTTATTTTGCCTTTCACTTAATGGAAAATGTGCCAGAAATCGCATCTACACTAGGCAGCATCTTTAGTCTTATCTGTGTGGATGAAGTTCAAGACACGCAAGACTTACAGTATGCGATTTTGGCAAAAATATATAATAAAGCAGACGTAAAGCCATCTTTATTTATTGTGGGAGATGAAAACCAAGCTATCTATGGAGGTATTGGAGGTAAATCCCTTACTTTATCTGAGTTAAATACTGAGTTCTCCGGCTGCAATATAAATCACTTTACTTTTAGTGATAATTATCGCTCAACACAACGCATTATTGACTATTTCTCTGCTTTTAGAAAAGTTCAGGGCAGCATAGCAAAGTCGGCATATAAAAATGAACACGGAATTATAAGTTTTTTTAACCAAACTGTAGATAAAGACGATTTGCCAGTAATCATTTCTAAATTAATTCAAGACGAGCTTAATAATGGTACTAGTGAGAATGATATCTGTGTTATCGCGCCTCAATGGGCGCCGATAAGGTCAATGACAAAAAAATTAATATCTTTAATGCCACATGTAACGTTTGATGCCCCCTCACTATCACCATTTTATGGTCAGCAGGACAACTTCTGGTTGTTAGTTTCTAAGCTAGCTTTGACTAAGCCGTCAGGACAGTTACTTAGTTGTCGTGTCCGATGGGCAAATGAATTGTTAGGTAAACTAGTTGATAACCATCACCATACAAAAGAGTTAACCGCAAAAAAATTATTAAAGATAATTAACTCTTTTCATAGTGAAACTCTAGTTGGAACGGAATATTTAAGAGAGTGTTTTGTATTTTTACTTGAAAAGTTAAAGGTTGATTTATCTAGTGACTTGCATCTCAATGAACAATTTGACCTATTTTTTGAAAAAGCCATTTCCAATATGGCAAATAATAATGGTCAGTATGAAGATACTGTAGTTGCATTTAAAAGCTTCTTTAATAGAAAAACAGGAGTAGTGGTTAATTCGTGTCATGGAGTTAAAGGCGAAGAATATAAAACTGTTATTGCATTTTGTTTATTAAAAGGATTCATTCCCCATTGGAGTGATATAATAAATCAACCTGAAGTAGTTGGGTATAACTCTGAATCTAAAATGCTTTATGTAATAGGGTCTAGAGCAAAAGAAAATTTGTACATATTTTCTGAGTCTGGGCGTAGAACACAGCGAGGGAGTTATTATGAAACATCAAGCCAGTTGAATACATACAACTATCAATATGATTAATGACAAAAAACAGGATACCCACATTTCTGAACAGGCCGACAAAAGATGGGTATCCAATTTTTAGTTATTCTCGATATTTACCAAAGTAGGACATTTCCAATAATCCTTTCCAATCCCACCACTACCTCTCCTTTTTCCACACCCGCCACCCCATCAACACCAGCATCAACGCCCCCCCCGGCAGCCAGACCCAGTAGAACTCGGAGAGGATCACCGCTTCACCTCGGGCTGTGAGATAGGCCTCCAGCTTGAAGGGGGCGACCCGGATCACTTGCCAGGGGGCAAAGAAACGCTCGTCACGCCACGGCCAGAGCCAGCCAACCCCCTTGCCGCCGGTGGTAAGTGAATCGAGCAGGCTGTGGGAGAGCAGCGAGACCAGCAGAAACGACCAGACGGTGGCGGCGCGGGCCCGAAATTGGCGGTGAAACAACATGGCCAGGGTGGGCAAGGCAAAGGCGAACAACAGGGAGTGGGTAAAGCCGCGGTGGCCAAAGACATGGCCGTAGGCAACCCCCAGTTTAAAGGCGAGCACATCGGCATCGGGCAGCATGGCGATGGCGACCCCCGCCAGCAGCAGGCGCGGCGGGATAATGCGGCTGCCAAGCCCCAGTCCAAGGCAGAGAGGTACGGCGGCGTGAGTGACTATGGTGGGCATAGGATAAAGCTCCAACTGAAAACGTGAGCCTACCCTACCCCCGTTCGGTGAAGTGAAGGTGAAGTGCCTCCTCTTATGTTGCTGTATTCCCCCTCAAATCCTTAGCCATCAGCCAGAAGAGGCGTCACACAGGAAAGCTGTTGCACGCGCTCCGAAGCAGGGGCCGAAATCCTGTGGTTTGTCCCTCTGTATTGGCTCGTTCGTTGTGTGTCGAACGCAGGCCCAATCAGCGTTGGCGCGTTAACTTGAAATGTTCATTTAACAGCGGCTGACATGCAGAACGGGATCGTGATAAGTAGTCTCTTCGGTTCACATCACAGGGATAGTGGCAGCGATGAATGTATCAAAAGGCATCAGGCTGATTGCGAGCGTTATCAGCCTTTGGTTAGTGACTGGATGCATGGCAGAGGCCGCCTCTGCGCAGCCGCAGCAAGAGCCGTATGCGCTGATCTATAACGGGCCGGTATCTGATGGGGATAGCACCAGAGCGATTGCGGATGTGGTCAAGCAGGTGGGCTTGCCGGTCAGGTATCTCTCCAATATCGAGGCGCTGCCTGCAGAGCTCGATCATGCCAGGGTGTTTATCGTTGGCGGCACTGAGGACGATGTTGAGCCGCTGCTCAACGCCTTCACCGCAGACGCGCGCTCGGCATTAAAAACCTATCTGCAAAACGGTGGCCGCTACCTCGGGATCTGTGGGGGGGCCTTTGTGGCATCCACTGGCTGGTCTGAGGACGAAGGCTTTGTGCCGGCGCTGGGCCTCGTCCCTGCCACATCCGATGATTATGACGGCGACTTTAGCGCCAGGATCTTCCCGATCACCTGGCTTGGTGAAGAGCGCCAGATGTATTACCAGGCCGGCCCGCAATTTACGCCGGTGCCAAGCCCCGAGCAGGTCAAGGTCATCGCCCATTTTCAAAACCATCATATTGCCGCGCTTATCAGCTCATATGGCAAAGGCAAGGTGGCGGTTTCCGGGCCACACCCCGAAGCCCCCGAATCATGGAAAGCGAACGCAGTGGACGGCGACAAGATGGAGTCGAATATTCATCTAGCCGTTGGACTCGTCAACGAGTTGCTCTCCGAAGAGCCCGTCACCCATTCGAAGTAGTCGCGTCCCTACGCCCCGGATTTGACCCGATAGCTAGGCCCGGAAGTGAGGGCAGCCAATCGGCAGCAATCCATAAAAAAAACCACCGACCTGCAAAAGGTCGGTGGTTTTTTTATCGGTGGTAGATAACGGGTAGCCGATATGAAGCGTTCGCTACCTCAACTTTCGCCCGGGAACGAGCACTACTCTTCCTGCTCCTCCGGTTGTCTCTCCCCACCCCGCAACTGTTGCAGCTCATCGACTCGGGCTTGCCACTTCTCTTGGGCTTTTTTGCGCTCCTGAAGCTGGAACTCTTCGCGCATGGTGTCGATGTTAAGGTCAAGTGTTTCCATCAGAGTGTCTCCTTTGTATGACCGCTTAAAGACTGGCTGACGGCGCATTGGCCAACCTGCTCCCCTATTCAGACACCACTCATCCCCCAAACGCCCAACTAAATAATCGATTGAATATGCAACATTCAATCTAAAAAACTATTCATTCTGCACGGTGACACGCTGTAGCAGCGGCTGCAGCCCCGTTACGCGAAACGCAACGAGGCCCACGTCCCCCGCCAAAAAGGTGATAAAGGCATACGCAGTAACCCGGTTTGGCGTAGTCCCATGCTGGAGCAGATCTCATCGCCGAACCGGATTATCTGGCACTGCGCCGAAATGGCGTTAAGCAGTGCTACTACCATTTTCAAAGGCAGGCAGCGCAGCTGCCCAACCGACGAAACCAATAAAAAGACCCCCTATTGCCCAGCGGTAAGAGGGGGTCTTTTGTTTGAGCCGCCGGCTAGCCGGCTATTGCCTCACGCTATCAGGCCAGCGAGACAAAGATCCCGGCCAGGGTGGCGCTCATCAGGTTGGCCAGGGTCGCCGCCAACACAGCCTTGAAGCCCATATTGGCCACATCGTGACGACGCTCCGGTGCCATGGTACCGATGGAGCCGAGCTGCACCGCAATGGAGCCCAGATTGGCGAAACCGCACAGCGCGAAGGTGATGATGATCTGGGTGTGGGCGCTCAGATCCGCCTTGATATTGGCAAAGTCCAGATAGGCGACGAACTCGTTCATGATCACCTTCTGACCAATCAGGGAGCCTGCCGCCATCATCTCGCTGGCGGGCACGCCAATGAGCCAGGCCACCGGGGCAAACAGATAACCCAGCAGCTGCTGCAGGGAGAGATCGGCCCAGCCGAACCACTCGCCGACGGTGGTGAGACCGGCGTTGATCATGGTGATGACGCTGACAAAGGCCAGCAGGATAGTACCTATGGCCACGGCGATCTTCATGCCGCCCATGGCGCCGCCCGCCAGTGCGTCGATGGCGTTGCTGTAGTCGCTCTTGTCGAGGGTGATCTCGGTCTGATCGCTCACCTGCTGCTGCTCCGGCACCAGCAGTTTGGCCATCAGCAGGCCACCCGGCGCCGCCATAAAGGAGGCGGCGATGAGGTATTTCAGATCCACACCCAGACCGGCGTAACCGCCCAGTACCGAGCCCGCCACCGAAGCCATGCCGCAGGTCATCATCGCAAAGAGTTCAGAGCGGGTCATACCAGCAAGGAAGGGGCGAATAAGCAGCGGCGACTCCCCTTGCGACAGGAAGATATTGCCGGTGGCCACCAGCGACTCGGCGCGGCTGGTGCCGAGCAGGCGGTGCACGGCGCCACCCAATACACGGATCACCCACTGCATGATGCCGAAGTGGTAGAGCACGGCGATCAGCGCGCTGATAAAGATCACCAGCGGCAGCACCCGCACGGCGAAGATAAAGCCGTTGCTGGCGAGATCGCCAAACACAAAACGGATGCCGCTGTCGGCAAAGCCGAGCAGGGCGGAGACGCCATTGCTCATGGCACCGAGCATGATTTGTCCGGGGGGGAAATAGAGCACCAGGGCAGCAAAACCGGTTTGCAGGGTGAGCGCACCCAGCACGGTTCGCCAGCGGATGGCTCGGCGGTTTTCACTCGCCAGCCAGGCGATAAACATCAGGGCCAGCATACCGACCAGACTCAATAACAGTGTCATCTTGCACCTATGAAGAGAGGAGTTTCATATGGCAAGTCTGCAGACAGGCGTCGCGGGAGATCCGGCGGGAGAGGTGCCGACCCACGCGACACGCAGACCACAAACCTACAGGTTAGTGGCGGGTCCCATCCTGGGGTCATTCACGTTCCGGGTGACAGCATGTATCGGGTGACGCCAGCGCCGTCGCAGGGGGAGATGCGGCCGGGTGGCAGGTCGGGCGGCGATGGTACAGTGATCATCGTCGCAGAAAAAGCGGTAAAACGATTGGCCGGAATAACTTTTTCAACTTGTTCACACAACGAAACAGGGCCAGCGTGACGCTGGCCCTGTTTCAATCCGTACTTGAGTACTCAGATGATTACTTGAGGCGCTTGCCGCTCGCATCCACCACCTGCTCGCCATCCTCCTTGGCGAAGGCCCCTTTTTGCTGATCGGGCAATATATCGAGCACCACTTCCGACGGACGGCACAGTTTGGTGCCAAGCGGCGTAACGACGATGGGGCGGTTGATGAGGATGGGGTGAGCCAGCATGGCATCGATCAGTTCATCATCGCTGAAACGATCTTCCGCCAGACCGAGCGCCTCGTAGGGTGGAACGTTCTTGCGCAGCAGATCGCGCACCGGCATGTCCATGGCGGCGATCAGCGCCACCAGCTGGTCACGGGAGGGGGGCGTCTCCAGATAGTGGATGACAGTGGGCTCGACGCCGCTGTTGCGGATCAGCTCCAGGGTGTTACGGGAGGTACCACATTCCGGGTTGTGATAGATGGTGATTGCACTCATTTGCGTGTCTCTCATTAATCAAGTGAATAGAAAATGGATAGCATCTAGTTCGCGGCCAGCTGTTAGCGGCCATCAGTTAACGGCTCAGCCCCGCTTCGTACCAGGGTTTGCTGGCGTTAACCACCCGCACCACCAGCAGCATGACCGGCACCTCGATCAGTACCCCGACCACGGTGGCGAGCGCCGCGCCGGAGTGAAAGCCGAACAGGCTGATGGCGGCGGCCACCGCCAGCTCGAAGAAGTTGGAGGCACCGATCAGGGCGGAAGGACAGGCAACCGAGTGCTTCTCCCCCACCTTGCGGTTGAGCCAGTAAGCCAGCCCGGAGTTGAACAGCACCTGGATCAGAATGGGCACCGCCAACAGGGCGATAACCAGCGGCTGCTCGATGATGGCGTTGCCCTGAAAGGCAAACAGCAGCACCAGAGTGAGCAGCAGGGCCGCCACCGACCAGGGCTGGATGCGGGTCATGACGCCGTCAAAATGGGCCTCTCCCTTTTTCAGCAAGGCCTTGCGCAGCGGCTGGGCGATGATGACCGGAATGACGATATAGAGCACCACAGAGGTAAGCAGGGTATCCCAGGGCACTATGATGCTGGAGACCCCGAGCAGCAGCGCCACCAGCGGTGCGAAGGCAAACACCATGATGAGGTCGTTCACCGCCACCTGCGACAGGGTGAAGTAGGGATCGCCGTTGGTGAGGCGACTCCAGACAAACACCATGGCGGTGCAGGGGGCCGCCGCCAGCAGGATCAGGCCCGCTACGTAACTGTCGAGCTGATCAGCCGGCAGCCAGTCGGCAAACAGCACGCGGATAAAGAGCCAACCGAGGAAGGCCATGGAGAAGGGCTTGACCAGCCAGTTGATAAAGAGGGTGACCCCAATGCCCTTCATGTGCCCCTTCACCTGATGCAGGGCGCCAAAATCGATCTTGAGCAGCATGGGGATGATCATCACCCAGATCAGCAGCCCCACCGGCAGGTTGACCTTGGCCACCTCCATGGCGCCGATCGCCTTGAAGAGATCCGGCAACCCCTGCCCGAGACCAATCCCCACCAGAATGCAGAGGGCGACCCAGGCGGTCAGATAACGTTCAAAAAAGCCGATGGCAGGCACGGCCTTGGCATCACATGTTGCAGACATCACAGCTCCCGATGCGGCGCAATCCCGCATCTTCTATTGGTTCAAAACACAGGTTTATAACAAGTAACGGCATATTCAAGCCGCCCCGGCAGCAGACCGGGGCGGCGACTCAATGGTGCTGGCAGAGGCGGCGCAGGGCATCGGGCCCCACCGGCTCCTCGGCGAGCAGCGGCACCACGGCGTAGCGGCTGGCATGTTGCTGCTCGACCGCCTCGATATGGGGCAACTGGCGCTCGGCCCGCAGTTGCAGCAGCGGTGAGCTGACCGCGGCTTGCTGCAAGCTGTGGTTGATAAGCCAGCCCCAGGGCTCGATACCAGCCCGGCGCAGATCGGCCTGCAGATTGGCCGCCTCCTGTACCGGCGTCGGCTCGGGCAGCGTCACAATCAACACCTTGGTCTGCTTGGGGTCCTGCAACTGCATCATGGGGGTGGTGAAGTGCAGCCCCTTGTTTCCCATCTGGCGAGCGATCTCCCTGTGGTAGGCGCCGGTGGCGTCAAGCAGCAGCAGGGTGTGGCCGGTGGGGGCGGTATCCATCACCACAAAGCGCTTGCCCGCCTCGCGAATGATGCGGGAAAAGGCCTGAAACACGGCGATCTCCTCGGTGCAGGGGGAGCGCAAGTCCTCCTCCAGCAGTGCCCGCCCCTGCTCGTCCAGGGCCGCTCCCTTGCTGGCCAGCACCTGGGCGCGGTAACGCTCGGTCTCGGCGTGGGGGTCGATGCGACTCACCTCAAGATGGGACAAGCTACCTGCCAGCGTCTCGCTCAGGTGCGCGGCGGGATCCGAGGTGGTGAGGTGCACCGGCAAGCCGCGGCTGGCCAGCTCCACCGCCACGGCGGCCGCCAAGGTTGTCTTGCCTACCCCGCCCTTACCCATCAGCATGATAAGGCCATGACCATCGGCGGCCAGCTCGTCCACCAGCGAACTCAACTCGGGCTGGGCTTGCTTGACAGTGGACTGTACTGTCGAGGATTGAGCAGCTCTTCCCTCTGCTTGCAGCAACAGCCGCAAACTGTCGACCCCCACCAGATTGGTGGCCAGCAGCGGGATCTGATCCTGCGCCAGCCCCTTTATCCCCTGCGGCATATCGGCAAGAGCCTGTTGCTCGCGCTGCCAGAGCGCCATTGCCAGCGGATCTCCGGCAATGGCGCCTTCGGGGAAGAGGCCATTGATCACCAGTTGCTGATTCAACAAGCCGATGGCGGCCAGCTCCTCGTGGGTGCGGGCCACTTCCCGCAGAGTGGATTGCTGGGCCCGCGCCACCAGCACCAACCGGGTGCGAGTGGCATCAGCCAGTGCGGCGACCGCCTCTGCATACTGGCTGCGCTGTTTCTCCAACCCCGCCAGCGGGCCTAGGCAGGAGGCATCCCCCTTGCCCTGCTCCAGAAATTCGCTCCAGGCTCCCGGCAGTTGCAGCAGCCGGATGGTGTGGCCGGTTGGCGCCGTATCAAAGACGATATGGTCATACTCGGCCAGCAGCGTTTGGTCAGTCAGCAGGGCGGTGAATTCGTCAAAGGCGGCGATCTCGGTGGTGCAGGCGCCGGAGAGCTGCTCCTCGATGCTGCGTACCACGCTCTCGGGCAACTTGCCGCGCACCGGCCCGACAATCCGCTCCCGATAGGCTTTGGCCGCCGCAGGGGGATCTATCTCCAGCGCCGACAAACCGGGCACCGCGGCGATGGCAGTGACGCGATTGCCGATCTCGGTGGCAAACACCTGCCCCACGTTGGAGGCAGGATCTGTGCTCACCAGCAGCACCCGCTTGCCAATATCACAAAGAGCCACCGCACTGGCGCAGGCCAGCGAGGTCTTGCCCACCCCGCCCTTGCCGGTGAAAAAGAGAAACGGCGGTGGATTGGTCAGAAAATGGTACATAGCCTCTCCCGAATGGTGCGTCACGACTCAGCAGCAACCGCTGCCGGAGCAGCAGCCGCCCTTGACAATCCCCTTGATGGTCGCTTGAGGCGCAGGCAACCCGGCATAACGAGCCAACTCGCTACGGCTCGGATAACGGCCGGTCAACACCACCTGCCCCTCCACCAGCACCAGTGGCAACCCCTCCTCCCCGGCGTGGGTCAGAAAAGCGCTGACGGCAGGTGTCTCGGCAAACTGCATCGGCTGCTGGGCCAGATTGAAACGCTCGATGGCAACGCCCTGCTCCTTGGCCCAGGCGAGGTCGGCAGCGAAGGTGACCAGTGCCTGATCAACCTCGGTACCGCAAACACCGCTGGAGCAGCAGAGGGCGGGATCAAAAATCTGAATGGAGGACATGGCATTACTCCTTGTTGCAGCAGGGCTGCGCAGGCAGAACATGGGGGGAGCAGGCTGACTCGGCACGCATCACGCCGCACGCCTCGGGATGACCGGCGCAGCACTCCTCGGTGAGGTAGGCGATCACATCCAGCATCAGGGGTATATTGGCGCGGTAGCGCAGAAAGCGCCCCTCCTGCTCCACCGACAGCAGACCGGCATTGAGCATCGCCTTGAGGTGAAACGAGAGGGTATTGGGGGCAATATCGATCTCGCTGGCCAGTTCACCAGCGACCCGCCCCTCCAGCCCGGCCTTCACCAGCAGCCGCCATACATCGAGCCGGATGCCGGATGCCAGCGATTCAAAGACCTTGGTGGCCATCTCTTTGTTCATCTTCATTCCCCTTGGTGCGACCTTTCATTTCAACTATACAAGAATTATTGAAATAATCAAAATGCGTACCGAAGCAAAAATTCGAGGTTCTGACATCAAACCGGGCAGAAAGGGGAATCGACGAGTGAACAACCGTTGCGGACGAGCACACAGGGCTCGTCGCAGATAAACAGACGCCCTCCAGACGGAGGGCGTATCAGACAGTCAGAGCTGTCGGGGCAATCAGACAAACGCGTGCCTTATTTGGCAGCAGGCACAGCGTTAAAGGTGAGCAGGGCTGCCTTGTTGGCATCGCTCAGAGTCAGCTGGTTGCCATTGATGGAGTAGGTTGCCACCTTCTCCAGCTTTTGCAGGAACTCGGTCTCTTTGTTCATGGCGTCGCCGATGCACATCATGCGAGTGGAGCCCATGGCGCCCAGCGTCAAGACACCGTCACCCTGCTTGGTGATACCGCCAAAATAGCGGTTGCAGCCGCCCTTGCCCGCCACCTTGCCGTCGACCACTTGCAGGGTGAAGGTATCGCCGGTGGCGCCTTGCAGCTGCCAGCTGGATGCTTGCAGTTGAGCCATGCTGGAACCCGTTGCCATTGCGCAGCCTCCCAGTGCCAGCGCGGCCAGCAGAGTCAGTTTCTTGTTCATGGATTCACCTCTTAATGATTAGAGCCATCAATACGGCAGCCTGTTTAACATGGCTGACGCCCATGCCAAAGGATTTTATTGTGATCTCCCTTCACTTTACTACCAGCTGGCATGTGCCATGCTTAGGCTCAGTTCCGGACCCAGGGAGGGGAAACGAATGGTCAAATCGCTCATCATCACACTGCTTGCAACCTGCGCCAGCATGGCCGCACAGGCCGCCGACTGGGCAGTGGTTCAGCCGCAATCCAACCCGTCTCTCTATGTCAAAAGTTACTCGGGTGTGCTGCTCAATGGCCATAGCCATCACAGCGACAGTTTTGATCTCTGGCTGGTCAATAGCGGCTATCAGTATCCGGTGGTGGATGATGTGACCCTCTTTATGGAAGCGGGCCCGGCGGTAGCGGATCAGAATCGCACATCCGGTTTCAATATGAGTTCGGGGGTGCGCTACCAGCTCTCTCCGGCATTCAATATCGGCAGCCAGATCAAGCATCTCGATCTCAACAAGGCCAGCACCCTGCTGGAGCTCAACTCCAGCCTGCTGCTGACCCCCAGACTCTCCCTCACCGCCAACTACGGCGTCAGCGCCATCACTGCCGATCAGGCACTGAGTCTGGGGGTCGGCTTCAACTTCTGAATCAGATCAGCGGCGTGGCACTCACCACCACGCCGTTGCGATCCGCATAGACGTAATCCCCTTCGTGGATGGTCACCCCGGCAAAGCTGACCACGGCCCCCAGCTCTCCCAATCCTCGCTTCTCGGTCTTGACCGGACAGGCCGCCAGCGCCTTGACCCCGAGCGCCAGTGTCGCCAGGGTGCCCACATCCCGCGCCGCGCCGTGGATCAGGATCCCCTCCCACCCCTGCTCCACCGCCTTGATCGCCAGTTGATCGCCAAGCAGCGCACGGCGCAGCGAGCCGCCGCCGTCGATCACCATCACCTTGCCGTGACCGGGGCGGGTCACCAGATCCCGCACCAGACTGTTGTCTTCATAACAGGAGAGCGTTACGGCGCGACCATAAAAGAGGGCCTTGCCGCCAAAATCCTGAAACACCGGGTCGGCTACTTGCAGCAAGTCGCCGTGTTGATCGCAGAGGTCGGGTAGGAGATCCAGCATGATTTGATTCCTTTCAGATGCATGAAGATGTTCATTCTTTCATCAGGCAAGTTTTCTGGCAATCCAGAAGGATTCAATATTGCCCAGACAAACTGCTGATTTATCCGTCAATACTGGTGTCAGCCAGAGCTGGCCATCCTCCACCCAGTAGATGGCGTTCTGGCCAAAACGAGCAGCCAGCTGACGGGCTTGTGGCAGAGATAGCGCCACCGCCAGCGATGACTCCTGCCAGCGTTCGTCCGGGTCAGATCCCCAAAACGGCCCCACCACGGGCACCTGCAAATCCACGGTCAGATGGCGCCACATCGCCCGTTCCCGCCGCATATTGCGTCGTTCTGTGACCCACTGGCTGGCCGGATTCCAGGCTGTGATGATGGCAAAAGCAGACCAGTCTGGTGGCTCAAATGGCGCGATAAAGCAGATTTTCTTGTAGTTTTCCCACAAATTCATGTCAATCACATGTTACATTCCATTACATTTTGTAGGGGCGAAAACCCGGTTCAGGCCAAGTATGATGCAGCTGTCCCAGGGTTTGACCTATATCAAATCAGAGTTAAAAAGTTGCTATCTGACGGCAAAGAGTGTTGTTATGCTCCTGTTAACTGATAAAATGCGGCCACTTTCGTAATGGACGACCTTTCCAGGCTCTGCTCGACCAGACTTGTCGGGAACCTATAAGTGGCACAGGGATACTTGCCGGTACTGATGCCTAATTCGCGATATTCCGACCTGACTCTCATACCCAGGATGACGTAATAAATTTTCAGGATCAGTCAGGAAATCGGTTTGAAACGCCAAAGAGTGTTAAATTTAAGATAATTAACTGATAAGAATCTGGGAATACTCATGCAAACACCACACATTCTGATCGTCGAAGACGAGCTGGTCACACGCAATACCCTGAAAAGCATTTTTGAAGCCGAAGGCTACATCGTGCTCGAAGCCAACAACGGCGACGAGATGCATCAGGCCCTCACTTCCCACACCATCAATCTGGTGATCATGGACATCAACCTGCCGGGCAAGAACGGCCTGCTGCTGGCCCGTGAGCTGCGTGAGAACGACAACATCGCCCTGATGTTCCTGACCGGCCGTGACAACGAAGTGGACAAGATCCTGGGTCTGGAGATCGGCGCCGATGATTACATCACCAAGCCGTTCAACCCGCGCGAGCTGACCATCCGTGCCCGCAACCTGCTGAGCCGCACCATGAACGTGGCTGCCGGTGGCGAAGAGAAGAAGCTGGTTGAGCGCTACCTGTTCAACGGCTGGGCGCTGGATATCAACAGCCGCGCACTGGTCAGCCCCACTGGCGACATGTTCAAGCTGCCGCGCTCCGAGTTCCGCGCCATGCTGCACTTCTGCGAAAACCCGGGCCAGATCCAGACCCGTGCCGAGCTGCTGAAGAAGATGACAGGCCGCGAGCTCAAGCCCCACGACCGTACCGTCGATGTGACCATCCGTCGCATTCGCAAACACTTCGAAAGCGTCAACGATACTCCGGAGATCATCGCCACCATCCACGGTGAAGGCTACCGTTTCTGTGGTGAGCTGGAGCAGGAATAAGCTCCCGCTACGCTGTTGATCTGAAAAGGCGCCTCGGGCGCCTTTTCTGTCTCTGCGATTTGCCTTAAAAGCTGAGAAACGGTGAGCGTGACGTCGAACGGCGCACAAGACAGATGAAAAACAAAAAGCCCACTCGCAGGAGTGGGCTTTTTGTTTTGAAGCTGGAGCGGGCAGCGGGAATCGAACCCGCATCATCAGCTTGGAAGGCTGAGGTAATAGCCATTATACGATGCCCGCCTGGCATCTGAAATTTGGAGCGGGTGATGGGAATCGAACCCACGTATGCAGCTTGGGAAGCTACCGTTCTACCATTGAACTACACCCGCGTCAGGGCTCCTACTATATGCATTTTGCCGCCGAGCGCAATGGCGCCTTTGCCACTTTTTTCAATAAATCAATCTGTTCGGACAAGGATTGAACAGACGGTTGCTTTTTCAATCAAACATTTTCAACACAGATAATTTACAAGGTTGCCAAGGCCAAACGGCAAGGATAGTCTTGCGCCACTCGACGCGAGGATGGTGGTAATGGATAAAAAAACGCAAAAACGTCTCTATGGCTGGTTGCGCAAGCAATCGAGTCACGGTCGCCGCTGGATCACGATATCCATCGCTTTTGGCCTTGGCCAGGGCATTCTGATAGTGGCGCAAGCCTGGCTGCTGGCGACCCTGTTGCACGGCTTTATCATCGAAGGCTCCACGCCTGAGCAATCCATCACACTCTTTATTACCCTGCTGCTGGTGACGCTTGGCAAGGCAGCTCTGGCCTATGGCCGCGAAGTGGCCAGTTTCAAGGCGGGCAGCGCGGTGCGCCAGACCATCCGCCAGCTGGTGCTCACGCGCTTAAGTCGCCTCGGCCCTGCCTATATCCAGCGCCGTCCGGCCGGTAGCTGGGCCAGCCTGCTGCTGGAACAGATTGAAAACATGCAGGATTTCTTCTCCCGCTATCTGCCGCAGATGGCCATCGCCGTCTTTATTCCGGTAGTCATTCTGGTGGCCGTGTTCCCGGTCAACTGGGCGGCGGGCCTTATCCTGCTGGGCACTGCGCCCCTCATCCCCATCTTTATGATCCTGGTGGGTGTGGGCGCCGCCGATGCCAACCGCCGCAACTTTCAGGCGCTGGCCCGTCTCTCCGGCCACTTCCTCGATCGCCTGAAGGGGCTGCGTACCCTGCAACTCTTTATGCGGACCCAAGCGGAAGGTGACGCCATTCGCGACGCCTCGGAAGACTTTCGCGAGCGCACCATGGAGGTGCTGCGCCTGGCATTTTTGAGCACCGCCGTGCTGGAGTTCTTCGCCGCCATTTCAGTGGCGCTGGTCGCCGTCTACTTCGGCTTCTCTTATATCGACCATCTGAACTTTGGTAGCTATGGGGTAAAGGTCACCCTCTTTACCGGCCTGTTCGTGCTGTTTCTCGCCCCCGAGTTCTATGCCCCTCTACGGGAACTGGGTGCCCACTACCACGCCAAGGCGCAGGCCATTGGCGCCGCCGAACAGCTGCTGGAATTCCTCGAAGCCGAGGTGAGCGAACCGGCCGCAGGCACAGCGCCGTTCCATGCCGACAGCCCGGTCAAGGTAGAAGCCAAAAGGCTTGAAGTGCTCAGCGCCGAAGGCAAGGTGCTGGTCGGCCCCATCGACTTCACTCTGGAGGCCGGTTCGCGTACCGCCCTCATCGGCGTCAGCGGCGCAGGCAAGAGCTCGCTGGTCAATGCCCTGCTCGGCTTTGCGCCCTATCGCGGTGAACTCAAGGTCAACGGGCAGGAGCTCGCCACCCTCGACATGAGCCAGTGGCGCCTGCAACTGGGCTGGCTCTCGCAAAACCCGCAGCTGTTCCACGCCTCCTTGCGCGACAACCTGCTGCTGGCCAAGCCAACGGCCAGCGATGCAGAGCTGGAAGATGCCCTGAAACGGGCGCAGGCGTGGGAATTTGCCATGGAGAAGGGTCTCGACTATCCGGTCGGCGATCAGGCAGGCGGCCTCTCGGTCGGTCAGGCTCAGCGCCTCGCCTTGGCGCGAACCCTGCTCAAATCAACCCAGCTGATGGTGCTCGATGAGCCGACCGCCAGTCTGGATCGCCACTCCGAACGCGCCATCATGAGCACCCTTGAGCAGGCGATGGCTGGCCAGACCCTGCTGATGATCACCCACCGCCTCGACCAACTTACCAAGATGGACAAGATAATGGTGCTGGCCCGCGGCCAGCTGGTGGAGCAAGGCAGCTTCCAGCAACTTAGTTCTGGGCAGGGGCTTTTTGCCCGCCTGCTCTCCCAACGTTCCGGAGGTTCTCTCGATGAGTGATCTGTTGCCGTTTCTGCGCCTCTATCGCCAACACTGGCTCAGCCTCACCATTGGTTTGCTGCTGGCGCTGGTGACCCTGGCCGCCGGCATGGGGCTGCTCTCCCTCTCCGGCTGGTTCCTCTCCGCCGCTGCCGTGGCGGGGATGACCGTTGCGACGACCCATGCCTTTAACTACATGACCCCCGCGGGCGGAGTGCGCTTCTTCTCCATCGTCCGCACAGCCGGTCGCTGGGGTGAGCGGGTAGTGAGCCACGACGCCACCTTCCGGGTTCTGACCCGGTTGCGGGTCTGGTTCTGGCAAAAACTCTCGCCGCTCTCCACCGGTACCCTGGCCGGTTTCCGTCAGGCGGACCTGCTCAACCGACTGGTGGCCGACATCGATGCGATGGACCACGTCTATCTGCGGCTGATCACCCCCATAGGCGCGGCCCTGCTCAGCACCGCCGGACTGGTCTTCTTCCTGTCGTTTTTCGACAGCCGTCTCGCCCTCACCCTGGGTGCCATTCTGCTGTTTGGCATGATCGCCCTGCCGCTGGTGTTCTACTTCCTCGGCCGTCGCCCCGGTCAGGCGCTGATTGCCGAAAAATCGACCCTGCGTACCCGGATGGTGGACTATCTGGATGGTCAGGCCGAACTGCAGATGTTTGCCGCCGCCCCCAAGGCGCTGGTTGAGCTGCAACAAGCCGAACAGGCGCTGCTCGTCGCGCAGGCCCGGATGGCCAAGGTAAGCGGGCTGGCCAACTTCTCGGTGCAACTGCTGAGCGGCTGGACCCTGACCCTGATGCTCTGGCTGGCCGGTCATGGGGTAGCGGGTGCGGCGCCCGACCCCATCACCGCACTGATGGTCTTTGCCACCCTGGCAAGCTTCGAGGCACTGATGCCACTGGCGGGGGCTTTCCAGCACCTCTCCACCAGCCTCACCTCGGCACGTCGTTTGAACGAGATCCTGCAAGAAGCAAAAGCCCCTGTGTGGGGCGACGAACAGACCCATGCCACCGCTGGCGCCCTGCAGATCAATGACCTCTATTTTGGCTACCCCGACAACCCTCAGCCGGTGCTGCGCGGCTGCACCCTGCAACTGCACGCCGGTGAGAAGCTGGCGCTGCTGGGCCAGACCGGCTGCGGCAAATCGACCCTGATGGGGCTGCTGACCCGTGAGTGGAGCCCGCAGGCTGGCAAGATCCTGCTGGGTGGCAAGCCGCTCACAGACTATAGCGAAGGGGCGCTGCGCGCCTCCATCTCGGTGGTGAGCCAGCGGGTGCATCTGTTTGCCGATACCCTGAGGGGCAACCTCAAACTGGCCGCCCCGACCGCCACTGACGAGCAGCTGATTGCGGTACTGACTCAGGTCGGACTGGCCAATCTGCTGGAAGATGAGGCGGGCCTCGACGCCTGGCTCGGTGACGGCGGCCGCCCCCTCTCCGGTGGCGAGCGTCGCCGTATCGGCATCGCCCGCGCCCTGCTGCACGATGCGCCGCTCTGGCTGCTGGACGAACCGACCGAAGGGCTCGATAGCCAGACCGAGCGGGAGATCATGGATCTGCTGTTCAAGCTTGGGGCAGATCGCACCTTGCTGCTTATCTCCCACCGCCTGCTGGGGATGGAGCAGATGGACCGGATTGCCCTGATGGAAGAGGGGCAGATCCGCCTCTGCGCCCCTCACAACGAGCTGCTGGCGGATGATTACTACCGCAGCCTCTATCAGCGGCTGGCTCCGGTTTGATATCAGGCTGATGGGGGGCACACCCTGACAACCGGGCGCAAAACGGGGCTGGTCGCCGCAGGCGGCTGGCCCCTATAATGTCCCCCTCATTATTCAACAAGATGCCGACATGGAGCGCCTGCGCATTTCTACTGTCCTCATCACCGACACAAGATACGAGACGATGAAACGCCTGATCCTGATGATGCCCCTGATTGCCTCCGGCTGTGCCAACTACGCCTTCAACAGCAATCTGGATAAAGAGAACTTCGACGAATACTTCAAACCCGGTAGCGTGCGCATCTATGAACAGGATGAGCTGGCTGACCTCAACTACCTCTACCTTGGCACCATCGAGGGTGAATCCTGCCAGGCCGATGCCAACCAGCCGGTGCCCAACGCCGGTGAAGCGCGCACCCTGGCCCGCCGCCGCGCAGCCGACATGGGTGGCAACGGCGTCACCATCGACAAATGCGCCGAATTCAGCGACACCCCGGGCTGCCTGAAACAGGTGATCTGCTACGGGCAGGCGCTGAAAGTGGCCGAAGAGAAGTAACCCGCTGTCATGGCCCTTGCTATCGTTCGCCTTGGCAGCCCGCGCCAGCCCGATGAGGGGCTGCGGATCGGCACTGTGCGCCGCCCGCCCCGCGGCGTACCCAAGAGCGAATTTGCCAACCAGCATTGGTACGATGTCTGGTTTCCCAACCTGGCCCCCAGCAGCGAGACCATGAAGCTGGGGCAGGCAGCCGAGACGCCCGCCCAGTGGGCGGCGTTTGGCAAACAGTACAAGGCCGAGATGGCGCAACCTGCCGCCAGGCACGATCTGGCGCTGCTGGCCGCCCTCTCTCATACCACCAACCTCTCGGTCGGTTGCTACTGCGAGCAGGAGTCGCGCTGCCATCGCGCCATCTTGAAAGAGCTGCTGGTAGCCGCGGGGGCCGCCATTCGCTAACTCGGCGAGCGACAACGATGGGATGGGGAATCGCGTCAGCCTCTATTCGGCAACCATCAGACATTGGATAGACAGAGAGGGCAACCCGCAGGATGCCCTCTCTCGTTGTGTTCGCGCTATCGCAGCAATTTTCGGCAGCAGCGGCTCGATGCTCCCTCTCCTATTGCAGACTGGGCTCCAGCAACTGCTGCCGCAGCGAAATCTCCTCTGCCTGAGTCATGGCATGTTCCGCCACCTCGGCGGCAGGCTCGATGGCCAGCCAATGAGCAAGATCGGCGGCGGTCTCCTCCAGCGGCCGGAAGTTCAACCCGTGGACGATGGCCGCCTCGGCGCTTATAGAGCCGTAACCGGCAAACTCCGCCTGCGCGCAGGGCAAGAGGGTGGGATAGCTCTGCCAGGGCTCGATTCCGGCCGCCATCAGGGTCGACCAGGGCAACCACTCGGACTGGATGGGGCTAGCTGGCTGCAAGCGGGCGCTCAACCGCTCCAGCCAGTCACTCAGGGTAATGCCAGGTTTGAGCAGGTTGAAGATGCCCGATAGCTGCTGCTCGGCCGCGCGCAACACAAACTCGGCGCAGTCGCGCACATCGAGATACTGCAAGCGATCCTCGCCACTGCCCGGCAGCAACCAGGGCCCGCCCTGCTGCACCCGCTTAATCCACCAGGTCATGCGCCCGGTAGGATCATGGGGGCCACACAACACGCCCGGGCGAAGGATGCAAAGCCGCTCGCCCCAGCGGGCACGATACTCCTGCTCGCACAACACCTTGAGCGGGCCATAGTCAGTGGGCATTTCCCCTTCGGGGATAGCATGCAGCGGCGCCGACTCATTCATCCCGGGCATTGAGAAATCGCGATAGACGCTGATGGTGGAGATAAAGATCAACCGCGCGCAGCGCCCGAGCAAAGCTGCCGAGAGGCTCGCCGCCTGCTCGGGGCGATAGCAGCAGGTATCGATGACGAGATCCCACTGCAACCCGGCCCCTTGCAGGGCGCTCAGGCTCTTGTCCCTGTCGCCGGTGAGCTGCACCAGATCGCGCCAGTCCGGATGCTGGTGCAGGCCGCGGTTGAACAGGGTCACTTCATGGCCCCAATCCAGCGCCAGCGCGGTGAGGTGGCGCCCCAAAAAGCCGGTGCCACCGATAATCAGCAGTTTCATCCCTCTCCCTCCCCCTTCAGCGCGAGTGCGCATATTTCATCCTGACACGCCAGTTGCCTCCACCCTACGCAACTTGGTGCGCGGGCACAGCCCCCGACTGGCCGGGATGGGACAGGGATCACGGCAGCGCCGCAGAAAAGGGCGTATCGAGGCCAAGCCTGCGTTTTGGGGCTGTCTGTGCTAAATTGCCGGGGTTTTCAGTCAGGATCCGCCATGAAGTTCGAAATCGACACCCTCGGGATCATCCGCTCTCCCTACAAGGAGAAGTTCGCCATCCCCCGCCAGCCCGGACTGGTCAAATCGGCCCGCGCCCGCCTCGAGCTGCTCCCCCCTTACGATCAGCCGGATGTGCTGCGCGGCATCGAGCAGTTCTCCCATCTGTGGCTCAGCTTCGTCTTTCATCAGACCATGGCGCAGGGCTGGCACCCGACTGTGCGCCCGCCGCGCCTTGGCGGCAACGAGCGGGTCGGCGTCTTTGCCACTCGCTCCACCTTCCGCCCCAATCCGCTAGGGCTCTCGGTGGTCGAGCTGCACGGGATCGGCCGTGAGCGGGGCAAGCTGTGGCTGGAGCTGGGGGCGGTGGATCTGCTCGATGGCACCCCCATCGTCGATATCAAGCCTTATATTCCCTATGCCGACAGCCTGCCGGATGCCCGTGGTGGTTTTGCCCCCGACGCCCCCACCCCGCCGCTGGCGGTGAGCTTCAGTGCCGAGGCCGAGCAGCAGTTGCAACCCTGGCTCAAGGCCCATCCCGAGCTGCGCCAGCTGGTGAGCGAAGTGCTGGCACAAGATCCGCGCCCCGCCTACAAGAAGGGCAAGCCCGATGAGAAGGAGTACGGGGTGCGGCTGTTTGACTGCAACGTCCGTTTTCGCATCAGCGAGCCGGATTGCGTGGTGCTGGCCATCGAGCCCGCCTGAACCTTGGCGGGCTGACATCACTGATGCTATTTCACGCCTTCTTCACGTCACAAGGGGCTTAATGAGCCTGTAAATTGTGTGGCATTGATCAGACTATCCACCCGGTTGCCAGTGATACCATGCAGACAGCAGAGGGCATCTCCTCTCTGACTGATGCCAGCGGCAGACTGCCGGTTGATGGCAAGCATGGCAGCCCGGCTATTGCCGCCAAGGGATCAGGCCTCGCCCCGACACGCTTGAGTGCGGGGATGCCACACGGATGTGACAACACTTCGAAGGAACAAACCTATGCTGATGAACAGTGAACAACGTTATGGCACCCTGAATATCGGGCTGCACTGGCTGACCCTGTGGGCCATGATCGCCGTCTACGCCCTGATCGAATTTCGCGATATCTTTCCCAAGGGGGACCCTGGCCGGGATCTGATGAAGGAGTGGCACTTTATGCTGGGGCTGCTTATCTTCGCCCTGGTCTTTGTCAGACTGGCCCTGCGCTGGATGAGCCCGACACCCCGTATCGTGCCCGAGCTATCCCCGCTCATGCACAAGCTGGCAAAACTGGCCCACCTCGCCCTCTACGGTTTTCTTATTCTCACCCCGCTGTTTGGCTGGCTGCTGCTGAGCGCCGCGGGCAAGCCCATCCCCTTCTTCGGGCTTGAGCTGCCTGCCCTGCTTTCCCCAAGTCCGGATCTCAAGGGACTGATCAAGGAGGTACACGAGACGCTGGGCAATATCGGTTACGCCCTGATCGGCCTGCACACGGTGGCGGCCCTCTATCACCACCATATTCTCAAAGACAGCACCCTCACCAATATGCTGCCGCCGCGCCGCAGCTAACAAGCAGCAGAACAAAAACAGAAGGGGCACACATTGCCCCTTCTGTTTTTTGAACGCGACAAGACCGGTGTCTCTGAAGCGGCCCACTGCTCAGGCCTCTGACAGGTCTCTACAAGCAGAACGCCTTATGATTCAGTCCCGATACAGGAGCTGCACGATAGGATTCGAATTGACTCAAAGCGACATACACTTTCTAATTGACAGTCTGGACCCCTATGACCGTTCACATCATGAAAATTCTGTTGGTCGAAGACGACAAGCTGCTCAATCACCACCTCTCCTCTCTGCTGACCGAAGCCAACAATCAGGTATACAGCACCGATCAGGCCGGAATTGCGTTGCACTATGCCGCCGACTACCCCATTGATGTGGCGATCATCGATCTCGGTCTGCCCGATATGGATGGCTTGCAGTTGATCCGCCAACTGCGCGAACGGCAGATCCCCTTCCCCATCATTGTGCTGACCGCCCGTGGCAACTGGCAGGACAAGGTCGAAGGACTGGAGGCGGGGGCTGATGACTATCTGGTCAAACCGTTCCAGAAAGATGAGTTGCTGGCCCGCCTCAATGCCTTGATGCGCCGCAGCGCCGGCTTTATCTCCCCCAGAGTGAAGGCCGGTGATTACGAGCTGGATCTCTCCCGCAAGGAGCTGACCATCGACGGTGAAGTGGCAGTGCTCACCAGCTTTGAATACCTGATTCTGGAGTACCTGATGCGCAACGCCCGTCAGGTGGTCTCCAAGCAGCAGTTACTCGACCAGCTCTACGGCGATGGAGAGGGGGATCCCAACACCATAGAGGTGATGGTGAGCCGCCTGCGCAAAAAGCTAGATCCGGAAGGGACGATTCAACCCATCTCGACCATCCGTCGTCAGGGCTACATCTTCAACCTCTCCTGTAGCTGATGCAGTTTCATCTGCCACGTCCCATCAGGATGCTCCGCAGCTCTCTGCACATCAAACTGCTGCTCAGTTCGCTGCTGGTCATCGCACTGAGCATGGGGTTCGCCGTCTATGCCCTATACCTCGGCCATATGGAGGAGCAGAGCCAGAAGGCGAGCGCCGGCATGCAGGAGAACCTTGCCAAGATGTTCTCCTCTACCAAGCCAGTCAACAGCGAAGCCACCGAGATCGGACGCATTTCCCGCCAGGTCAGTAACAGCAATCTCGATACGCTGATCTGTCGTGCCGATGGCGAGCTGATTTGGTCGAGCCTCCATATGCCGGAGGTGATCAAGGCCAAACAGACCATCTGTCGGGACCTGATGAAGTATCTGGGGGGAATGGATCTCGACTACTTCTTCAAGAAGCACACCATCAAGAACGGCGAGAGCTACTTCGTCTACAGCCTGCGTTTTACCCGCAATCCCGGCAGCGGCACCACAGCCTACTACGTGGTGATGATTGACTCGGCCAAACGCTATCACGAAGAGTCCCGCGCCTACCTCTACCAGACGGCCAAACAGGCGTTGCTCGCCTATCTGCTGCTTGCCGGGCTGCTGCTGCTCACCACCTTCTGGAGCCTCCGCTCCCTGCGCACTATCGCTAATCAGCTCGACGATATCCGGGCAGGCAAGCGGGATGCTATCGCCCATGATTTTGAACGGGAGTTGGCCCCGCTGACCGACTCCATCAACCAGTTGCTGGAGAACGAACGCCAGCAGACCCAGCGCTACCAGCATGCCCTCAACGATCTCGCTCACAGCCTGAAAACACGGCTGGCGCTGATCCAGATCACCACCCGCGAAATGAAGCTGGGGAGGGAGATCCACGACAACATCAATGAACAGATCCTCACCATGGATCAGATGATCCAGTACCAACTCAGACGAGCCGTCACCGGTCGCCAGCGCCTCGCCAGCAAGGGCACCGAGCCGGTACCGCTCATCGAGAAGCTGCTGGCCAGTCTGGCCAAGGTCTATCGCCACAAGAAGCTGCAGACCCACTTCCAGTTCGATGATGATGCCCTCTTCCACGGCGAACAGGGCGATCTGATGGAACTGATGGGCAACCTGCTCGACAACGCCTGCAAATTTGCCATCAGCGAAGTGAAGGTGACGGTACGCCGCCATCTCGATCGGTTACGCATCGAGGTAGAAGATGATGGCCCGGGCATCGATCCGGCCAAATCGGAGCAGATCTTTCAGCGTGGCGTGCGCGCTGACAGCTCGCCCGGCCAGGGCATCGGTCTGGCTGTCGTGACCGAGATCGTTCACAGCTACGGCGGCCAGATCCGGGTCGATGAATCTCCCCTCGGCGGTGCCCGCTTTACCCTGGATCTTCCCTGACACCGGATGGGCAAGGCCACTAGCCCTGCCAACCGCTCCATCGCCCTCCCCGGGGTTAAAAAATCCCGCCTGGCACCACCCAATTCAGCAATATGCTATCGAGATACTTGAGATGTGATGCATCTCGGTTAAGCTATGGCCGACTCGTTTGTTAACCATTTGATGGATCTTTAATCGCACTATGGAAAACATGTTTGAAAGATTGATGTACGCATCCCGCTGGATCATGGCCCCCATCTATCTTGGGCTCAGCCTCATACTGCTGGCACTGGGGGTGAAATTCTTTCAGGAGATCCTCCATATCCTGCCCAACATACTGGAGATGAAAGAGGTAGATCTGGTGCTGGTCACACTGTCGCTGATCGATATCACCCTGGTAGGGGGACTTATCGTGATGGTGATGTTTTCCGGCTATGAGAACTTCGTCTCGCGTCTCGATGTAGGGGATGAGAACGACAAACTGGTGTGGCTCGGCAAGCTCGATGCCGGCTCCCTGAAAAACAAGGTCGCCGCCTCCATTGTCGCCATCTCCTCCATTCACCTGCTCAAGGTGTTTATGAATGCCGAGAACCTCCCCAATGACAAGATCAAGTGGTACCTGCTGATCCACATCACCTTTGTCCTCTCGGCCTTCGCCATGGGCTACCTCGACAAGCTGACCCGCAAATAGAAGTCAGCCTGCGATAGACGCTATGCCCGATAACACGACATGGACCGGGCATAGCGGTCGCCCCGAGCAGGGGATGGATTGGCAACGGGGATAATCAAGTCACCAACATAGATGGCCGCCCGCCTTGGCCGGTATTGTGGTCGCCTTGAATGCCATGGCGGCATTCTCTACAATGACCCACTTTTTATTCATTTCGGGTTATATCGATGAGCGATACCAGTACCAAACCGGCTCTGCCGGATCACCTCTCCTGCAATCCCCGCAGCCCTCACTATGTGGCAGCCTGCTTCGAGCACCCGATCGGTATTCGCCTGAACGGCAAAGAGCGCACCGATGTCGAGGAGTACTGCATCAGTGAAGGCTGGGTGAAGATCCCCTCCCCCAAGGCGCTGGATCGCCGTGGTCAACCCATCCTGATCAAACTCAAGGGCACCGTCGAAGCCTATTACAGCTAATCGCAGCCACCCGCTTCGGGTAAAACAGAAGGCCACCCTCGCGGTGGCCTTCTGTTTTTCGGCATTTGTGCTGGCATCGTCGCCAGCACCAGACCATATTTCTCGCTGGGCAGCCCTTATACCCCCAGCCGATCGCGCAAGGTATACCAGGCGGCACCCGCGGCGGTGAAGGGAATACGGAACAGCCGACCGCCCGGGAAGGGGTAGTGCGGCAGCTTGGCAAAGGCATCGAAACGCTCCGCCTGACCGCTCAGCACCTCGGAGAGCAGCTTGCCCGCCAGATGGGTGCAGGTGACACCGTGGCCGCTGTAGCCCTGCATGTAGTAGATATTGGGGCCGATGCGACCAAACTGTGGCAGCCTCGACAGGGTGAGCAGGAAGTTGCCAGTCCAGGTGTACTCCACCTTGACGTCTTTAAGCTGGGGGAAGGTCTTGAGCATCTTGGGGATGATCAGCCGCTCGATATCTGCCGGATCCCGTGCGCCATAGACCACGCCGCCGCCATAGATCAGCCGGTGATCGGCGCTGGTGCGGTAGTAGTCGAGCAGGTAGTTGCAATCCTCCAGGCAGTAATTCTGCGGCAGCAGCTCGCGGGCCCGCTCCTCCCCCAGCACCTCGGTGGCGATCACCTGGGTGCCGCAAGGCATGCTCTTGCCGGCGAGCTCGGGCACCAGATTGCCGAGGTAGGCGTTACCGGCCACCACTATGTAGCGCGCCTTCACCGCTCCTTTGGCGGTCTTGACCAGAGCAGGCTGGCCCGGGGTGATGCTGGTAACGGCAGACTGCTCGAAGATCTGCCCACCCTGCATGCGGATCGCTTCAGCCTCGCCGAGAGCCAGATTGAGGGGGTGAATATGGCCGCCGCTCTTGTCGAGCAGGGCGCCGACGTAGCGATCGCTCGCCACCACTTCGCGCACGCCTCTGGCATCGAGCAGCTCCAGCTTGTCGTTGCCCCACTTCTGCCAGCGCGCCTGCTGCGCCTTGAGCTCGTGGAACTGTTTCTCGGTCTCGGCGGCAAAGACGCCCCCCTCCTGCAGATCGCACTGGATGTTGTAGCGTTTGATCCGCTCGCGGATGATCTGCCCCCCCTCAAACAGCATGGAACCGAGCAGCCTGGCCTGATCCGGCGGGCAGTTCGCTTCTATGGTGTCAATGTCGCGGCTGTAGGAGTTGACTATTTGGCCGCCGTTGCGGCCGCTGGCGCCAAAACCGACCCGGGCTGCCTCCAGTACCACCACCTTGTAGCCCTTCTCCACCAGATGCAGGGCACTGGAGAGGCCGGTATACCCCGCCCCGATGACGCAGACATCGCACTCCAGCTGCTCGGTCAGTGTCGGGTAGGGCGCGTGTTTATTGGCGCTGGCTGCGTAGTAACTGTTTACATGTTCGGTCATGATCCTGTTTCCTTACCGGTTTGGTTGGCAAACCCTATTCCAAGATTAAAAACTGGCCGGGGTATGGGCACTGACGATGCGACAGGTCTCCCCCGACGGATTGCTGAAGCTGTGGGGTTCGCCAGTGTCGATCACATAGCTGTCACCCGCCTCCAGCTGATAACTCTCTCCTGCCACGGTCAGGATCACCGAACCCTCCAGCACAGTGCCCACCTCTTCTCCCTGGTGGGTCACCTGACCACCGGTGTCGGTGCCCGGGGGGTAGGTCTCCAGCATAAAGCCGAGCTGGCGGCGGTTGTTGCCGTTGTGCACCAGCTTCATCGAGACCCCCTGACTGCCCAGCTCGATCAACTGATCACACTTGATCACCACCTGCGGCGGGCGACTCAGCTCCTCTTCGGCAAAAAAGCGTGACAGTGGCAAGCCATATACGGTGAGCAGCTTTTGCAGCGAGGCGACCGAGGGGCTCACCTTATCCTGCTCGATCATGCAGATAGCACCGTGGGTCAGGCCGCTCAGCTCGGCCGCCCTCCGCTGGGAGAGCCCCAGTTGATGACGCACCGCCGCCAGCCGCTCCCCCATGCTCGCCTGCCGTGCAGCCCCCTGACCGGAGCGGGTACTGCTGCTCTGGGTTGACGCCCCGCTCATGGCAGGCCTCCGCCATCGATTCCCTTGTCACGTTGGTACATTGGCCACCTCCCTGTTGCCACTGGTTAAAATAGCGGACCAGCCATGGCATCACTGTTTGCTATCTTACACAGCCTGGCGTTCATTATTTTGCACACCACTTATCGTGCGATACCCTGTTCATCTGGTTAAACTGCGCTACACAGCCCAATTTCTAGCATGCAACACACCAACAATTCAAATATATTTAACACTTGAAAAACATTTGCGCTCAATTTATGGTCTCTCTGTGCTTATTATTTTATACGGCAGCAGTACAGGATGAGCCGCATCATCGCCACCTTGCTGCCAGGTTTCATCATCGAGGCTTGCCATGTCCGCTACCAGTTCCAATCAAAGCTTGATCAAATCCCGTGCCTATATAGCTGGTCACTGGTGCGAGGCCGCCAGCGGCCGCACCTTCGAGGTGACCAATCCTGCCAGCGGGGCCGTCATTACCCAGGTGCCCGACATGGATGCCGAGGATACCCGCCGCGCCATCGCGGCCGCCCACGCGGCGCAACCCGCCTGGGCTGCGCTGACCGCCAAGGAGCGCAGCAACAAGCTCTACGCCTGGTTTGCCGCCATCACAGCCCATAGCGACGAGCTGGCGCGCATCATGACCTGCGAGCAGGGCAAGCCGCTGGTGGAAGCAAAGGGCGAGGTGGCCTATGGCGCCAGCTTTATCCAGTGGTTCGCCGAGGAGGGCAAGCGCGCCTACGGCCGCACCATCCCGGGTTTTAGCGGCGATCGCCGGCTGGCCACCATCAAGCAGCCGGTCGGGGTAGTCGCCGCCATCACTCCGTGGAACTTCCCCATTGCCATGATCACCCGCAAGGCGGGCCCTGCGCTGGCAGCGGGTTGCACCATCGTCATCAAACCCGCCGCAGAAACGCCGCTCTGCGCGCTGGCGCTGGCGGTGTTGGCCGAGCAGGCGGGCATCCCCGCCGGTGTCATCAATATCGTCACCAGCCATCAGGCGAGCGCGGTGGGCAACGAGCTGTGCAGTAATCCGGTGGTGCGCAAGCTCTCCTTCACCGGCTCCACCCGCATCGGCAAGCTGCTGATGCGCCAATGCGCCGACACCATGAAAAAGCTGTCGCTGGAGCTGGGCGGTAACGCCCCCTTTATCGTCTTTGACGACGCCGACCTCGACGCCGCCGTGGCCGGGGCACTCGCCTCCAAATACCGCAACGCCGGGCAAACCTGCGTCTGTGCCAACCGCATTCTGGTGCAGGCCAGTGTCTATGACGCCTTCGCCGAGAAGCTGACCGCTGCCGTCAGAGCCTTCAAGGTGGGAGATGGTATGGCGGAGGGCACCCAGATCGGCCCGCTTATCAACCCGGCTGCCGCCAGCAAGGTGGCCGAGTTGGTGCAGCAATCAGTCGCCGCCGGTGCCGAAGTGCTGCTGGGGGGCGAAGCCCACCCCGCCGGCCCCCTCTTCTACCAACCCACCATTTTGGGCAAGGTGGATAAAACCAACCCCATCCTGCAGGAGGAGATCTTCGGCCCGGTCGCCCCGCTGGTGCGCTTCGAGACGGAAGCTGAAGCCATCGCGCTGGCTAACGATACCCCTTATGGGCTCGCCGCCTACTTCTATGGCCGCGATATCGCCCGTGTCTGGCGCGTCGCCGAGCAGCTTGAATACGGCATGGTCGGCATCAACGAGGGGATCATTTCAACTGAGCTGGCTCCCTTCGGCGGCATCAAGGAGTCAGGTCTGGGCCGGGAAGGGGCCGCCGAGGGGCTGGAGGAGTATCTGGAGACCAAATATCTCTGCTTTGGCGCCATTCGCTAGGGCAGTAAAACAGAGACGACAGGTCGCCGATCTGGCCCGATGGGCTGTTCGGCGGTAATGGGCGCCAGATCGCCCACCACATTTTCAGGGAATATCCGGGGCTGCGGCCCCTCAGGGAGGAAAGATGAGTCAGTCAGAATCAAACAAGGCGTGGCAAGCACGCCGTGAAGCGGCCGTGGTCAACGGCGTCGGCACCCTGCTGCCGGTCTTTATCGACCGTGCGCAAAATGCCGAGCTGTGGGATGTGGAGGGCAACCGCTACATCGACTTTGCCTCCGGCATCGCCGTGCTCAACACCGGCCACAACCACCCGAAGGTGGTGGCGGCGGTGCGCGAGCAGCTGGAAAAATTCAGCCACACCTGCTTTCAGGTCACCCCTTACCCGGGCTATATCGAGCTTGCCGAAAAGCTCAACGCCCTGGTGCCCGGCCCGACCCCGAAACGCACCCTGTTTCTCTCCACCGGTGCCGAGGCAGTCGAGAACGCCATCAAGATCGCCCGCGCCCATACCGGTCGCAGCGGCACCATCGCTTTCAAGGGGGGCTTTCACGGCCGCACCATGATGGGGATGGCGCTCACCGGCAAGGTGGTCCCCTACAAGACCGGCTTTGGCCCCTTCCCGGGTGAGGTCTACCACATCCCCTTCCCCGCCGACTATCTGGGGGTAAGTGAAGAGGATGCCCTGTACGCCCTCGATCTCTGCTTCAGCGCAGACATCGAACCCTCCCGCGTTGCCGCCATCATCATCGAGCCGGTACAGGGAGAAGGGGGCTTCTATCCCGCCTCCCCGAGCTTTATGCAAAAGCTGCGCAGCATCTGCGATCAGCACGGCATTCTGCTCATCTGTGACGAGATCCAGAGCGGCTTCTGCCGCACCGGCAAGACCTTCGCCACCGAGTATGCCGGCATCGAGCCGGACATCATGACCCTGGCCAAGAGTCTGGCGGGGGGCTTCCCGCTCTCTGCAGTAGTCGGCAAGGCAGAGATCATGAACGCCGCCAAGCCGGGGGGCCTGGGTGGCACCTATGCCGGTTCCCCCATTGCCTGCGCCGCCGCGCTGGCGGTGTTGCAGGTGATCGAAGAGGAGCAGCTCAACCAGAAGGCCCAGGCGCAAGGTGAGCAGATCAAGGCGGGACTGGAACGCATAGCCGAGCGTTTTGACTGCATAGGTCAAATTCGTGGACCCGGAGCCATGGTGGCCATGGAACTGGTGAAACAACGTGATGCCAGCCGGCCCGATCCCGACCTAACCAAACGTCTGGTGACCGAGGCGGGCAAGCGCGGTCTGATCCTGCTCTCATGCGGGGTGCGCGCAAATGTCATCCGTTTTCTCGCCCCCCTGACCGCCCCTGCGGCAGTGATTGACGAAGGGTTGCGACTCCTTGAAAAATCGCTGGAGGCCGTGCTGGACTGACCAGCAGGAAAGCAATCGCTAACCTGTGCAAAAAAATGCAGTTTCGCCCCCCTTTTTTACTTGTCAAGGGGGCCCTGCAAATGCACAATGCGCCGCCACTGCAAGGACCGGTATCACCACATCTCACCGGTCCTTTTTTGTGCAGCGAACAAACCCATAAACGAGGCCGGATAACCCCCGGAAAAGATAGCGAGATTGGCAGCAATCTCCCGACACCACATTCTGTGAGGAACAACATGGGGCATCTCTATGCTTTCCTGCCGGCTCTGACCGGCGCGCGCCACCCCGGCGCCCTTGATTCCCGGGCCTCTCTCCCGGTTTCGTTGATGGAGTGTGCCGCCCTGGCACCGCGTGAGGAACAGGCATGATGAACGCCCAACCGGTTGGTCTGAAAAAGACCCTGAAACTGTGGCAGGTCGTGGTCATGGGTCTTGCCTACCTCACTCCCATGGCGGTATTCGATACCTTCGGCATCGTCACCGAAATTACCGAAGGCCATGTGCCGACCGCCTACCTCTTTGCCCTCATCGGCATGTTGTTCACAGCCCTGAGCTACGGCCATCTGGTACGCAAGTTCCCGTCGGCAGGCTCCGCCTATACCTATGCCCAGAAGGTGTTTCACCCCTATGTCGGCTTTATGGTGGGCTGGACCTCCCTGCTCGACTATATGTTCATGCCGATGATCAACATGCTGCTGGCCAAGATCTATCTGCAGGCTCTCTTCCCCGAGGTGGAGCCCTGGACCTATATTTTTGGTCTGGCGGCGGTGATGACCGCCCTTAACCTGCGCGGTATCAAGCTGGTGGCCAACTTCAACAGCCTGATCGTCATCATGCAGTTCAGTATTATCGCCGTCTTCATCGGCCTGATCGCCTGGGGCGTCCACAACGGTGAAGGGTTGGGGACCGTGGCCAGCAGCCGTCCCTTCTTCTCCGAGCAGATCAACATCTCGCCGTTGTTGATGGGTGCCTCCATCCTCTGTCTGTCGTTCCTCGGCTTTGATGCCATCAGCACCCTGTCGGAAGAGACACCGGACGCGGATCGGGTGATCCCCCGCGCCATCGTGCTGACGGCGCTGATCGGCGGTGTGCTGTTTGTCAGCACGTCCTACTTCCTGCAGCTCTACTTCCCGGACATCTCCCGCTTCAAGCAACCGGATGCAGTCCTGCCGGAGATCGCTCTCTATGTCGGTGGCAAACTGTTCCAGGCGGTGGTACTGGTCTGCACTACGGTGGCGGTGCTGGCCTCGGGACTCGCCTCTCACGCCGGGGTGTCGCGCCTGCTTTATGTAATGGGTCGTGATCGCGCTCTGCCGAGTCGCTTCTTCTCCTATGTGCATCCGAAGTGGCAGACCCCGGCATGCAATGTGCTGCTGGTCGGTCTGCTGGCCCTCTCCGCGGTATCGTTCGATCTCGAGATGGCACTGGCACTGATCAACTTTGGCGCCCTGGTGGCCTTCACCTTCGTCAATCTGGCGGTGATTGCCCACTTCTATGTGAAGCTAGGCCGCAACAAGTGTCTCAAGGATCACCTGATGTACCTGCTGCTGCCGCTCTGTGGCGCCGCCTGCATCGGGGTGTTGTGGCTCAATCTGGAACCCGCCTCCTTCGAGCTGGGGCTGATCTGGGCGGCGCTGGGTGCCATCTACCTGTTCCTGCGCCTCACCGTGTTCCGCATCCCGCTACAACCTGCTGACAAGGTGGAGATCGCCCAGTAATCGCGGCTCAACCATACCGCCATACAAAACAAGGAGCCTGCGGGCTCCTTGTTGTTTTTGCGGCGAGCTGGTTGCCAGAAACGCGGTTTCTGCAGGAAGTGTGACTGATTTCAAATAACTACCCAGCCGGACCGCTCGCCGTGCCATGGCCCGAGCCGCGTCGCCTCCTATCACTAGTCACAAATGTGAATGGATATGCAATCACTCTTTTTCCATTTCACCCCCTCCCATCCCCCGCCAGCCGATAAGATCGCTGGACTCGAGCCCGGGGGAGCGCCGGCAAATATGATCAGGATCAATGTTGAGGCGCTATGCACCCTGCAGCCCCGATTTGCCGACTTTTCATACGTTACGACAGGGTTCTCTTCCCCCCCGAAAAGGGGGGAGCGGCTCGGGGACGGCTGCCGGGGGCGAGTGACCACTTACCCGCCCCCTGCGTATGCAAAAAAATGCGTTAATCCGCCCTTTTTTGCTTGTCAAGGGGGCTGACCGAATGCACAATACGCCGCCAATAAAGGACCGATGTTCACTGCGACATCGGTTTTTCTATTTTGAAGTGCAGTACAAACCCACCACAAGAGGCCGGAACATTTCCGGAAGTGATATCCGAGATTGCCAAACAATCTCCCGACGTTGAGAGGATAACAATGGGGCGTTTTAATGCTTTCCTGCCGGTACAGCCCGGTATGCGCCTCCCCGGCGCCCTTGATGTACAGGCTTGCGAATCCATCGTATCCCTGCGCTCGTTGCAAGCACGTGCTGCGGCACTGATTGAGGAGAAAGCGTAATGGCATCGCAAAACGCCAAGCTGCTCAAGACCCTTACCCTGACACAAGTGATTGTGATGGGTCTGGCCTATCTGACCCCCATGGCTGTCTTCGACACCTTCGCCATCGTCGGTGACATCACCGATGGCCGGGTCGCCACCGCCTATCTGCTGGCCCTCGGCGGCATCCTGCTGACCGCCTTCAGCTACGGTCATCTGGTACGCAAGTTCCCCTCTGCGGGCTCTGCCTATACCTATGCCCAGAAGGTGTTCAACCCCTATGTCGGTTTCATGGTCGGCTGGTCCTCCCTGCTCGACTACATGTTCATGCCGATGATCAACATCCTGCTGGCCAAGATCTACCTGACCGCCATGTTCCCGGGTGTCGAGCCCTGGGTGTTCATCTTCGGTCTGGTGACCGTAATGACCTTCCTGAACCTGCGCGGCATCAATCTGGTGGCCAACTTCAACGGTCTGATCGTGGTGATCCAGCTGGCCATCATCACCCTCTTTATCGGCCTGATGGCGTGGGGCATCTACCACGGTGAAGGGGCTGGCACCCTGATGAGCAGCCGTCCGTTCCACTTCGAGTCAGCACAGCTGGTACCGCTCTTTACCGGTGCGACCATTCTCTGCTTCTCGTTCCTGGGCTTTGACGGTCTGAGTTCCCTCTCCGAAGAGACTCCGAATGCCGGCAAGGTGATCCCCAAGGCGATCGTGCTGACTGCCCTGATCGGCGGCATCATTTTCGTGGTGGTCTCTTACTGCCTGCAGCTCTACTTCCCGAGCCTCTCCCGCTTCCAGCATCCCGACGCGGTACTGCCGGAGATCGCCCTCTACGTTGGCGGCACCTTCTTCCAGTCCGTGGTGCTGGTCTGCACCACGGTGGCGGTACTGGCCTCCGGCATGGCTGCTCACGCCGGTGTGTCGCGCATCCTCTACGTGATGGGTCGTGATCGCATGATCCCGGAGCGGGTGTTTGGCTACATCCACCCGAAATACCGTACTCCGGCCATCAACGTGCTGATGGTGGGCGGTCTGGCCCTCTCCGCCGTGTCGTTTGATCTGGATACCGCACTGGCGCTGGTCAACTTCGGCGCACTGGTGGCGTTCAGCTTCGTCAACCTGTCGGTGATCGGTCAGTTCTGGGTGCGCGAGAAGCGCAACAAGACCCTCAAGGATCACGTCATCTACCTGTTGATGCCGCTGCTCGGCGCCGCCACCATAGGTGCTCTGTGGATCAACCTGGAGCAGAGCTCGCTGGAGCTGGGCCTGATCTGGGCGGGCCTCGGCGCAACCTATCTGTTCCTGCGTCTGGCGGTGTTCCGCATCCCGTTCCGCCAGTACGAAGAGGCGGCTGACGCCTGATCCTTTGCGGATAATGGATAGACAGAAGGGGAGCCATGGCTCCCCTTCTTGCTGCCGGTCTGTGGCCGGTCACACGGGCTTGGGCCCGGTCTGCTTACTGCTTATCCAGTACGGCGGTCGCCGCAGCCTTGAGCGGATCGCGAGCGATGCTCTTGGCATCCTGCTCCGCCTTGTGCAGCTGCTGGTTTGCCTTGTCCATCTTCTGCTGCATACCGTTGCCGCTCTCCTTGAGGTCGGCACGCTTCTCGCCCAGCAGGTCGGTGCGGCCTTTTTGCACCTCAGCTTTCACCTTCTCTTTCTCCTGCTTCACCAGCTTGCTGGTATCACAGTTGCCCTTGACTCCCAGAGTGGCATTCACCGCTTCGTTTTTGAGGGCCTTGTCGAGGTTGCAGTCGGTTTTCAACAGGCTGGCCTGTGCCCCTGCCGAGAGCAGCCCCAGCGACAGAGAGAGGATCCATGCACGCATCATCTTGTTTACTCCTGCTTGCCAATAAAGGGGCGCAGTGTAGCGATCACATTCCGGCTGACAAGGCGGCAGTGCTTTCGTCCCCCCTTTTGCCACCCCAGAGCTAACCGGCTCGGTCAGCGCCTGTCGCCGCAGTTCGTCGTCATAAAAACATCATCGAAATGTCACGTTGTCATATTTCTGTCATTAACCATTGATTAAATGCGCGGGTCATCAACAACCCAAGACGGAACGACCGTCTCAAGAGGCTTTATGCAACACCATCACTCCTTGTCACAGCCGCCCGCGACCCGCGCCCTGTTCAACTGGATGAGTGTCATCGTACTGGTCTACCTGATCCTGGTTGCCGTGGGCGCCATCTCCCACGGCTTCAAAGATTTCTCCGGCGGCGCCGAGGGCGCAGCCCAGATCTTCGCCTTTGCCAACAACCCCTTTGTCGCCCTGCTGCTGGGTATTCTCGCTACCGCGCTGGTGCAATCCTCCAGCACCGTCACCTCGGTGATCGTTGGTCTGGTGGCTGGCGGCCTGCCCATCAGCATGGCCATCCCCATGGTCATGGGTGCCAACCTCGGCACCACCATCACCAACACCATCGTCTCCATGGGCCATGTGCGGGATCGCGCCGAGTTCCGCCGCGCCTTCGCCGCCGCCACCGTGCACGACTTCTTCAACCTGCTGGCGGTGTTCATCTTCCTGCCGCTGGAGCTGATGTTCGGTCTGCTGCAACACAGCGCCGAGTGGCTGGCCAACCTGCTGGTAGGCTCCGCCAACATGTCGATGAAGGGCATGGACTTCATGAAGCCGCTGACCGCACCGGCCCAGCAGCTGATTGACAGCGCCGTTGCCTTCCTGCCGGGCAAGGGCGCTGCCATCGCCACTATCATCATCGGTATCCTGCTGATCCTCGCCTGCGTCACGTATCTCGGCAAAGTGCTGCAACAGGTACTGGTTGGCCGCGCCAAAGAGGTGCTGCACAAGGCGCTGGGCCGTGGCCCACTGACCGGCATTACCTCCGGCGCGCTGGTGACCATCATGGTGCAGTCCTCCTCCACCACCACCAGCCTGATGATCCCGCTGGCCGGCGGCGGCGTGTTCAGCACCCGTCAGCTCTACCCCTTCACCCTGGGGGCCAATATCGGGACCACCATCACCGCCTTGCTGGCTGCCACCGCCATCAGTGGAGCCGGTGCCCAGCTGGCCCTGACCATCGCGCTGGTCCACGTGCTGTTCAACCTCTTTGCCGTGGTCATCATCTATGGCATCCCCTTCCTGCGCGACCTGCCGGTGCGCGCCGCCGAGGGGCTGGCCCGGGTAGGCAGCGAGAACAAGCTGCTGGCTCTGGGTTATGTGACGGGTCTCTTCTTCGCCCTGCCCGCCCTGATGATGGTGGCCGCCAAGTAAGCGCCGCAGCCATGACAAGGGGCGAGTCACCGACTCGCCCCTTTTTGCGTCTGCGTCTCCGAGCTTTGCCTGCCCGCTCACATCCTCCCGCCCTGTGGCTCGCCATCAGGGGCGGTGCGCGATAAGATGGCGTCCTCATTGCACTTTTTACATTTCATGGAACAGGAAAAACCGATGAAATTTATACTGATCGCGCTGCTGGTTGCCGGTGTCGCCTACTACTTCTACTCCAGCAGCAACAACAAGAAGCTGGCGGCCGACAACGTGCGGATTGGCGCCGAGTTCCTCGCCAGCAACAAGGAGAAGCCGCTGGTGACCACCACCGCCTCCGGCCTGCAGTACGAAGTGCTGACCCCGGGCACCGGCACCGTTCACCCCACCGCCACCAGCAAGGTGAAGGTGCATTACGAGGGCAAGCTGCTGGACGGTACCGTCTTTGACAGCTCGGTCGCCCGTGGCGAGCCCATCGAGTTTGGCCTCAATCAGGTGATTGCAGGCTGGACCGAAGGGGTGCAGCTGATGGTGGAAGGTGAGAAGACCCGTTTCTACATCCCTGCCAACCTCGCCTACGGCGACCGCGCCGCGGGCAAAATCCCGCCGGGATCCGTCCTGATCTTTGACGTGGAGCTGTTGGGTATCCAGTAACCGCGCAGGATGCTCCAGTGGCAATATCCCACTGAGCGCCCGTACTGATCTTTGATGTGAAGCTGTTGGGTATCCAGTAAGCGCACCATCAGCAACAAGGCCAGCATTATGCTGGCCTTGTTGCTATGGGAACCTCACTCCCCCTTGGCGATCCCTTCCCGGCGCGGATCCGCTGCGCCAAACCAGCCGCCAGCGTTTCGCTCAACCCCCTGCAGGCCGGAAGTTTGTTCATTTAGCACCACCTCATGTCCCCTCGCCTTCAATCCCTCGACCACCGACATGGGGGTGCGTCCCGCTTCCAGCTCGGTGGGGCCGTTGCGGCTGCCAAAGTTGGGCAGGTTGATGGCCTGTTGCAGGTTCAGGCCCCAATCCTGGGTGCCGAGCAGGGTCTTGCCCACGTAGTTGATGATGGCGGAGCCTCCCGGCGAGCCCAGCGTCATGGTCAGCTCGCCGCTTGGCTTGTCAAACACCAGCAGGGGTGACATGGAGGAGCGGGGCCGCTTGCCCGGCTCCACCCGGTTTGCCACCGGCAGATCGGCAGCATCTACCGAGGTGAAGGAGAAATCGGTGAGCTGGTTGTTGAGCAGGTAGCCGTTGACCATCTGACGCGATCCGAAACCATCCTCGATGGAGCTGGTCATGGAGATGGCCATCCCCGCCTTGTCGACGATCGAGACATGGCTGGTAGAGGGGAGTTCCGGAGTCGCATCCTTGCCGCGTGCCAGCGCCAGTGGCGGCGTACCGGGCTTGGCAATCCCCATGGAGTGCTGACCGACAAGCTTGCCGCGCTCGGCCAGATAGCCCTTGTCCAGCAACCCCTTCACCGGCACCCTGACAAAATCGCTGTCGGCGACGTACTGGTTGCGATCGGCGAAGGCCAGACGCGCCGCTTCGCTGTAGAGGTGGATAGCCTCGCTGGAAGCAGCCAGTCCCCCCTCCTTCGTGGTGATCGGCTTGAGGGCCGCCATATCGCGGCTCTCCAGCATGCCGAAGATCTGGCCGAGCGCCAGGGTGCCGGACGAGGGAGTAGGAAAACCGCAGATCTTGCTCTGGCGATAGTCAAAGCAGAGGCCATCCCGCACTTTGGCCTGATAGCTGGCCAGATCGGTGGCCGCCAGTACCCCGGGATTGGTGGGATGTTGGCGTACCTTGGCCACCATGGCATCCGCCAGCGCCCCCTGATAGAAGGCATCCGCCCCCTCTGTGGCCAGAGTGCGCAGCACCCTGGCCAGCGCCGGGTTGGTCAGCCAGGTGCCCGCCGTTTTGGGGCTGCCATCCGCCTGATAGAAGTAGGCTCGCGCCTGCGGATCCCGTGCCAGATAGGGATCCTTGGCCAGCAATGTGGCCAGCCGTGGACTTATCACAAATCCTTGTTCTGCCAGTGTGATGGCGGGCTCGAACAGCGCAGCCCAGGGCAGCTTGCCATAACGCTGATGGGCCAGTGCCAGAGCGCGCAGGGTGCCGGGAACGCCGACCGAGCGACCCCCGACCACCCCGTCATAAAACGCCAGCGGCTTGCCATCTTGCATAAACAGCTGGTCGGTGGCGGCAGCCGGCGCCGTCTCGCGGCCATCCACCGCACTCACCTTGCGGCCATCCCACACCAGCAGCAGCGTCCCGCCACCGATCCCGGAAGATTGCGGCTCTACCAGCGTCAGCACCAGCTGCACCGCAATGGCGGCATCGACGGCACTGCCACCGGCCTTGATGATCTGGTAGCCCGCATCCACCGCCAGCGGGTTGGCGGCCGCCACCATGAAGTCATGGCCCTGCCAGCCCTGTTTGTCGGTCCAGCCACTGGCGGCTTCGGGTGCGATCAGGGTCTGGGCTGGCGGGGTGTAGTGAAAGCCGTTGTCACTGGCACAACCGGCCAGCAGGGCAAGGGCGACAGCCAGCCCCAGAGGTTTGCGCAACATGACACTCTCCTTGTCTGTTTTATGACCATGAAGAGGGACTATGTCACGATTGGCGCTGATAGCTCAAGTTATTGAACCAGATCAATATCTTACTCATCTATCAATAATGGCAATCCGCAATAGATATAAAAAAACCGCCCGAAGGCGGTTTTTACGATGGGATGGCAGAGGCCAAACAGGCGCAAGTCCGGTTAGATGGACTGCTCTTCGCCACCCAGGGCAGCAAACAGCGCCGGGATAAACTGGGACAGCTCGGAGGTCACCAGCGCGAAGTCCGCATCCAGACGGGCGGCCGGATCTTCGCTGGTGACATCGTCGTTCTGCTCGCGCAGCTCTTCGCTGAATTTCAGGCGTTTGATGGAGAGATCATCCCCCAGCACGAAGCTGACGGTCTCGCCCCAGTTGAGGGCCAGCTTGGTCACCAGCTTGTCGTTGGCCAGGTGGTTCTTGATTTCATCCGTCATCAGATCCTGCTGCTTGCAGCGGATGATGCCGCCGTGCTCCATGGCACTGCGCAGCTCGGCTTCGTCTTCCAGAGTGAAGGAGGCTGGCAGATTGCCCTCGTTCAGCCACTCGGTCATGGTGATCTCGGGCGGGTTCTTGAGGGCCACCGGCACCACCGGCAGGGAGCCGATGGATTTGCGCAGCAGCGCCAGCAGATCGTCCGCCTTCTTGGCAGAACCTGCATCCACCACCATCAAATTGTCGGCCGGATTGATCCAGGCGAAGGTCTGGCTGGTACGACTGAAGGCACGGGGCAGCAGGGTGTGGAGGATCTCCTCTTTCAGCGCTTCCTTCTCTTTCTTCTTGAGGGCGCGTCCCTGTTCGAACTCGATCGCTTCTACCTTCTCGGCCAGCATCTCCTTGACCACGGTGCCGGGGAGCATCTTCTCCTCTTTGCGGGCGCAGATGAGGATGTGGCCGGAGGCAGAGTGGGTCAGGGTTGAGCCGAATTTGCCAAGGGGCTTGACCCACCCGAAACGGGAGATGTCCTGACTGCCGCAAGGGGTGAAGGCACAGGCTTCCAGCTGGGTTTCCAGCTGATCCACGGTCAGGTCAAAGGGGCGGGTAAAGCGATAAATCTGCAGGTTTTTAAACCACATGGCGTCCTCGGTCTCTAGATTGTCCGGCGGGCATTGTACTAGAGAGGCGCTTTGTGATCAGCCAATCATTCTCGCTAAATAAAGGGCGATCGACCTCACAGGGTCTCATTTATATCACCTGAACGGCCGTCAAGTTCCCCTAGACTGCGAGTGTACAAGTTGTTACCAAGGATGGATTTATGTTGCGGCCCAGTCGCCCGGAAGATATGGAAGAGATCGTCGAAATCTGGCTGCTGGCCTCCCTGCAGGCCCACGATTTCGTCGATGCCTCCTGCTGGTGGCAGGCCCAGGAGGATCTGCGTACCCGCTATCTCGATCGTGCCGCCATCTGGGTGTTCGAGGAGCGCGGCGATCTGCTCGGCTTTATGGCGCTGGTGGACAACTATCTCGCCGCCCTCTTTGTGCGTCCCGACCGTCAGGGTCGCGGTGTCGGCCACGCCCTGCTGCAGGAGGCCAAGCGTCAGGGGGCGTCGCTCTACGCCCGGGTCTTCGTCGAGAACGATCAGGCGGTACGTTTCTATCGTCGCCACGGTTTCGTCATCAAGGGTGAAGAGTCCGATCCTCTCACCGGTCACCCCCAGTACAAGATGTGCTGCGAACCCGCATGAACTGATGACAGACCGCTGTTTTACTTGAAAAAAGCACGGGGCATCCTCATCTTGTCTCCATCGGGTGCCATAGGCACCGTCCCTGCAACCGGGCTGCTTTCCAATGAAAATCCTCCATACCGCCGACTGGCATCTTGGCCATCAACTCCATGGTCATGACCGCCGTTTTGAACACGATGCCTTCCTCGACTGGCTAAGCGACACCCTGAAGGCGCGCGAGATCGACGCCCTGTTGGTAGCGGGCGATCTGTTTGATACCGCCAATCCCCCCGCCACCGCCTGGCAACAACTCTACCGTTTTCTGGCGCGGCTGCGCGCCGAGATGCCCCACCTCAACATGGTGCTGATCGGCGGCAACCACGACTCTCCCTCCAAGCTCGATGCCCCCCACGAGCTGCTGCGCGCCTTTGATCTGCATCTGGTGGGCAGCATCAGCCGCGACAGTGAGGGCAAGCTCGAGACCGACCGCCTGCTGGTACCGCTGCAAGACCGGGAGGGCAAGATCGCCGCCTGGTGCGCCGCCGTGCCGTTCCTGCGCAGCAGCGATCTGCGGGTAGAGTCGTTGGAAGAAGGACAAGACAGGCTGATCGAAGGGGTTCGACAGGTCTACGCCGAGGTGCTGGCCGAAGGGCGCGCTCGCTGCGGGGAGGCGCTGCCACTGATTGCCATGGGCCACGCCTATCTGGCGGCGGGCCAGCTCTCGGAGCTGTCGGAGCGGCGGGTGCTTGGCGGCAACCAGCACGCCTTGCCTGCCGACCTGTTTGCCGCGGCTGATTACACGGCGCTCGGTCACCTCCATCTGGCCCAGAGCCCGGCCGAGGGGGTGCACTACAGCGGTTCGCCGCTGCCGCTCTCGCTTGCCGAAGCCAACTACAACCATCAGGTGCTGGAAGTGACCTTTGCGGAGGGGAAACTGGCCGGGCTGGAGCGGATCCCGGTGCCCCGCGCGGTGGAGATGATCCGCCTGCCCCAGAGCACCCTCGACGACGCGCTGAACGCCATCGCATCGCTCGAGCTGCCTGATTGTCCACAAGAGGCACAACCCTTCCTCGAAGTGCGGCTGCTGCTGCCCAAGCCCGAGGCCCGCATCCGCGAGCGGATTCTGGCCGCCATTGCAGACAAACCGGTGCGGTTGGCCCGCATCAGCACCCAGTATCAGGGCTCGGGCGAAGGGCTGGCCGATGGTCGCGAGCGGCGCAGGCTCGATGAGCTCTCCCCCACCGAGGTGTTTCGCCTCTGCTATCAGCGCCAGTTTGAAGGGGAGCCCGAGGCTGGGTTGGTCGCCTCGTTTGAAGAGATCCTGGAGCAGGTGAAGGAGTCAAACCAATGAAAATCTTGTCTCTGTCAGGTGAGAATCTGGCCAGCCTGACCGGCCCCTTCACCATCGACTTTACCAGGGGAGCGCTCGGCGCCGCCGGTCTGTTTGCCATCACCGGCAATACCGGCGCGGGCAAGAGCACATTGCTCGACGCCATTTGTCTGGCCCTCTACGACGAAATGCCGCGCTTTATCGCCAATCGCAAGAACGTGGCCGAAGTGGGCCGCATGGATGATGAGGAGAAACTCAAGGCCAACGACGTGCGCGGCATCCTCAGTCGCGGCCACGCCAGCGGCTTTGCCGAGGTGCAGTTTCGTGGCTGCGATGGTCGCATCTGGCTAGCCCGCTGGGCGGTGCGCCGGGCGCGAAACCGCTCGGAGGGGCGCTTTCAGGCGCAGGAGCGCACCCTGACCGATGTGGAGTCAGGGCAGGTTTTCTCCGGCAGCAAGCGGGAGCTGCAGGATCGCATCGACGAGCTGGTGGGTCTCTCCTGGGAGCAGTTCCGCCGCGCGGTGATCCTGCCGCAGGGGGAATTTGCCGCCTTCCTCAAATCGGATGCCAACGAGCGCTCCGCCCTGCTCGAACGGATGACCGGTACCGAACTCTACTCTGCCATCTCCATCCAGACCTATGAACGGGCGCGGGAAGAGCAGCAGAAGCTGGCCACCATCGCCCAGCGCCTCGGCGACGTGGCGCTGATGGATGAAGCGACCCGCGAACAGTGGGTAAGCCAGCAGGTAAGCCTCTCCACCACCCTCAAGCACGAGCAGCAACAGCAGCAGCTGATGCAGGACTTGCGCGACCTCAATAGCCGCATTGCCGCCCAGCTGCAGGGCTGCGCCGAGGGACAGGCGGCGCTCGATGCCGCCCTGCAGGCCCACGGCGCCGCGGCCCCCGAGCGCGAGGAATTCGCTCGTGCCGAACAGGCCCAGGTGGCCCGAGCCGATCACGACGAGCTGGCCCGCCTCACCCTTGAGGTACAGCAGCAGGAGAAGGTGATCGCCGAGCTGGGGCCTGAGCTGGCCAAACTCGAGGAGCAGACCCAGCAGAGCGCGCTGACCGAACAGCAGTTGCTGGCGGAGAAGATCGCCGCCGAGCGGGAATGGGGTGCCCTGCAACCCGAACTCAAGCGGGCGCAGGAGCTCGATACCCGCATCCGGGAAAAAGTGCAGCAGTTGCAGAAGATCCAGCAGGAGGGGGCACAGGAGCGAGAAGTGCAACTCACGCTGGAGCAGGGCTGGCGCGAGCAGAGCCGACAGGTAGAACTGCTCAAGCAGCAGCACCAGCAGTGGGGCCTTTGGCTCGAAGAGCACAAAGAGCTGGCACCGGTGGCCCGCCAGTGGCAGCCCCTGCTCACCGCCATGCAGGATTGGGCCGAGGATGCCGACAAGCTGCAACAGCTGCTCACCCTGCGGGATCACAAGCTGCGCGCCCTGCAGCAGTTGCAGCGCCAGCTGGAGCAAGGCCAGCAGGAGCGAGACTACTGGCAACATGAACAAGCTCGGCTGCAACAGCAACAGAACGAGTTGCAGGAGCAGCAGTGGGAGAGCCGCCTCGCCAAGGCGCAGGAGCAGTGGCAGCAGCAAACCGAACAGCTGGGTCAGCTGCGCCAGCTGCTGGAGCTGGCCGATTACGGCCGCAACCACGGCGAGCAGCATACCCGCCTGCAACAGGAGATTGCCCAGCTGGAGCAGGCCCTTGGCAAGCTCGCCACCCTCGGCGAAGAGCTGGCCCCCGCCCGCGAGCGGCTCGCCCTGCAGCGGGATGAGGCGCGCCATGCGCTGGAGCAGTCCCGCGCCATCGCCAGCTTCGAGCAGTATCGCCATATCCTGAGCGATGGCGAACCTTGCCCGCTGTGCGGTTCCGGGGAGCACCCCTACAGCCAGAGCCAACCCCAGGTGGCGGGGATCCTGGGTCAGCTGGCGGAGCGGGTCAGAAGCCTCGAACTCGAATGGGAGCGGCTCAATCATCAATACATCCAGTGCGAGAGCGAGCGTCAGGAGCTGGCCCGCCAGCTGGCGGTGCGCCAGCAACATCTGCCAGAGCTGGAGGCACGCGCCGAGCAGCTGACCCAGCGCTGGCAACAGCTGGGGGGCGATACCCTGCTCGGCCATTCGCTGCCGCTGCGCCAAAGCCCCATTGAGTGGAACGAGCTGATGAGCACACTGCTTGGCCGTGGCCAGGCGCTGGAGCAGGGGTTGGCCCAGAGCCAGCAGCAGCTACGTCAGGCCCAGCTTGGCCAACAACAGCTGCAAGGGGTGCGTCAACAACTGAGCCAACTGGCTGCCCAGCACCAGCAGTTTGACCAGCAGTGGCAAGAGGCCGACCGCCAGCGCATCGCACTGGAAGGGGAAGTGAAGGGGATGGGCGAGCAGGAGGCGACCCTGCGCCAGCGTCTGGAACAAGGCGCCCACCGCCTCGACGAGCAGATGGGCGGCCAACCGTGGCGCCAGTGGCTCGGCAGCCAGCAGTGGCACGAGTGGCAGCGAGCCTGCGAAGCCTGGCTGCACGGCCAGAGCGAGTGGGAGCGGCTGGCCAGCGAGATCGCCAGCCTCACCCCGGCACTAAGTGCGCAGGAGGCACGCCTGCAGACCCAGCGCGAGCTACTGCACAAACTCGAGCGGGACTACAAGGAGCATGAGCAGCAGCGGCAGGGGCTGCTCACCAGCCGCGCCGCCTGTCTGAATGGCGAGGAGATCCCGCTGGTCGAGAGCCGCTGGCAACAGCGGCTGCAACAACTCGCCAGCGAACTGGAGATGATGCAAATCGGCGCCCGCGCTCTGCGGGAGCGGCAAACCGAGATCAAGACCCGCCTCACCCATGTGGAGCAGGAAAAGCAGACCAGCAGCCGCCGCAAGCGGGAGGTGCTGGGGCGCTGGGCCGCCCACGCCAGCACCCTCGGTATTGCCGAGTACGACCTGCGCCGCCTGCTGGCCATCAGCCCCGATGAGCTCAAGGCACGCCGCACAGCCCTGCAAGGGCTGGAAGATGCCCTTGGCGAGGCGCGTACCCGTCTTGCCGAGCGGCAACGGGCGCTGGCGCTGGAGGAGAGCAAACGGGATCGCTATCGGGAGCACCATCCCGAGCTGGCCGCCCTGCCGGATGCAGAGCTGAGCGAGCAGCTGGCGGCGCTCGATACCCGCTGCCGCGCCCTTGAAGAGCAGCTGTTCGAGTGCAAGAGCAAGCTGGCACAGGCCGAAGCCGCCGCTCTCAAGGCGGGCAGCCTGCAACAGGAGCTGGCCGCCCAGCAGGCAGTAGCCGACCACTGGCAGCAGCTGTGCGATCTGATCGGGCAGGCCAACGGCGCCAAGTTCCGCACCTTCGCCCAGAGCCTCACCCTCGAGCGTCTGCTGCTGGAGGCCAACGCCCAGCTCGCCGAGCTCTCGCCCCGCTACCGACTGGAGCGGGTGCCCGGCACCGATCTGGCGCTGCAGGTGGTGGATCTCGATATGGGGGACGAGGTGCGCTCGGTGGACTCTCTCTCCGGCGGCGAGAGTTTTCTGGTGTCGCTGGCGCTGGCGCTGGCCCTCTCCAGCCTCTCGTCACGCCAGACCCAGGTCGAGTCGCTGTTTATTGACGAAGGGTTCGGCACCCTCGATCCGGACAGTCTGGATCTGGCGCTCGCCAGCCTCGACTCCCTGCAGGCCGCCGGTCGCCAGATCGGGGTCATCTCCCACGTCCAGACGCTGGTAGAACGGATTGGCGTGCAGATCAGAGTCGAAGCCCTCGGCGGCGGCGAGAGCCGGGTAGTGGTCCCCTGAGTAGCATCAGCTCAATCACCAGTACCATCGGCTAAATCACTACGCCGAAAATAACAAGACCCCGCCAATTGGCGGGGTCTTGTTGAGAGGCTATCAGCCGAAGCGGTAGGCGCCCATATAGAGGCTGCCGCCATCCCAGCTCTCGTGCAGCCGAGCGGGCGCCACACCATCAGCGGCCCCCAACGCCACAAAGAGTGGGCGCAGATGATCGTCGTGGGGATGGGACTCCACCGCGCCTGGAGCCAGCCGACGATAGTCGAGCAGCGCCAGCCGATCCTCGTCGGCCATCTTCTGCTCCAGCCAGTCGACAAACAGGCTGGCCCACTCCGGCACTGGCGAGCCTTCCGGTGCCAGCGCCCGCAGGTTGTGGGTGATGGCGCCGGAGGCGAGGATGCCAATTCCCTGACTGCGCAGTGCCCCCAACACCTCTCCCAACTGCCACAACTGGGCCGGGGTGAAGCTCGCGGGAATGGAGACCTGCACCAGCGGGATCTCGCTGTTTGGGTCGATCAGGGAGAGCGGCGACCAGACCCCGTGATCCAGCTCGCGCCGCACCGGGGTGGCGGTCAGTCCGGCCAGTGCCAGCTGGTCGCTCACCCCTTGTTGCAGCCACTCGGGGCTGCTGGCAGGCCAGCGCATCCGGTAGAGGGGCTCGGGAAAGCCGTAAAAGTCGTACATCAGCTCCGGTTTGGGCTCGACGTTGATCTGCAGCTCGCGGCTGAACCAGTGGGCGGAGATGACCACCAGCCCCTTGAGCTCACCCAGACGCAGGGTTCGCAGAAAGCGGGTGGCGGGTTGCTCACGCAGCACCAGATCCGGTGCGCCGTGAGAGATAAACCAGACGGGGGCGAGGGACATAAAGCAGACTCCAACAAAGTATCAGGGGGCGATACCGGAGGGGATATCGCTGTTGGAATCGATTATCCCCCTGCCATTAAAGGTGAACAATCCAGCAAGATAGATAAGAACTATCAACCAATGGTTGATAATTTCACGCCTTCACGACCGGTAAGCAGCAATAGATATCAAGGCTGCGGCGCTTCCGGCTGCAGTCGGGCTGCACGAAGCGCCATCCGGGTCGCTGCACTGTGATCCTGCCACTCTCGCCACGCCAATCCCTCGGCGGCCGCCTCCCCTTTCACTGGGAAGGAGAAAATCGCCAGCAGTCGCGCATTATCAGGCCAGTAGCGGGCTGGCAGCATCTGAACCAGCAGCAGGGCGGCGCCCAGCAAGAGCAGCGCCCATCTGGTTTCATGGCTGTTTTTCATCCCGGCCTCCTTCACCCGTGCGCCAATGAACTAACATTTTTGCGCAAGCCGGTGACAAGACGGTGACAGCGGACGGGTGGTCATTTTACAACATCTGAACCTCAACCCGGCCAAACAACCACAGATGGCAACATTTGTATCCCTTCAGCCCGAACCTGTGGCCGTATGCTCTAAAATGTGACTCACAGGAAAACGTTATCCCTGAAAAGAAAACGTTATCTGGTCAAAACGTTGTTTCTGGATCATAAAAAGATTCCAAAAACTGGTGTATATTGCTCGGCGGAAATTCCTTAACCATGAAGATTGACATGAAAAAGACCAAAATTGTCTGCACCATCGGTCCGAAGACCGAATCCAAAGAAATGCTGGCCAAAATGCTGGACGCCGGCATGAACGTCATGCGCCTGAACTTCTCCCACGGTGACTACGCCGAGCACGGCAGCCGCATCAGCAACCTGCGCGCTGTAATGGCCGAGACCGGCAAGCACGCAGCTATCCTGCTGGACACCAAGGGTCCGGAAATCCGTACCATGAAGCTGGAAGGCGGCAACGACGTCGCGCTGGTCGCTGGCCAGACTTTCACCTTCACCACCGACCAGACCGTGGTTGGCAACAAAGACAAAGTGGCCGTGACCTATGCAGGTTTCGCCAACGATCTGCGCGTCGGCAACCGCATCCTGGTTGATGACGGCCTGATCGGTCTGGACGTTATCGAAATCACCGAGCGCGAAGTTATCTGTAAAGTGCTGAACAACGGTGACCTGGGCGAGAACAAAGGCGTTAACCTGCCGGGCGTCTCCATCAAGCTGCCGGCCCTGGCCGAGAAAGACAAGCGCGACCTGATCTTCGGTTGCGAGCAAGGCGTTGATTTCGTTGCTGCTTCTTTCATCCGTAAGAAAGAAGACGTTCTGGAAATCCGTGAGCACCTGAAAGCCCACGGCGGCGAGAACATCCAGATCATCTCCAAGATCGAAAACCAGGAAGGTCTGGACAACTTCGACGAGATCCTGGCTGTTTCCGACGGCATCATGGTTGCTCGTGGCGACATGGGTGTAGAGATCCCGGTTGAAGAGGTTATCTTCGCCCAGAAGATGATCATCGCCAAGTGCAACAAAGCCCGCAAAGTGGTTATCACTGCCACCCAGATGCTGGACTCCATGATCAAGAACCCGCGTCCGACCCGCGCCGAAGCTGGTGACGTGGCCAACGCCATCCTGGACGGTACCGACGCAGTGATGCTGTCCGGTGAATCCGCCAAGGGTAAGTACCCGCTGGAAGCCGTGACCATCATGGCCACCATCTGCGAGCGTACCGATGCCGTGATGCCGTCCAACCTGTCTGCTGCCAACGACAGCAACAAGCTGCGCATCACCGAAGCCGTATGTAAAGGCGCCGTAGAGACCTCCGAGAAGCTGGACGCCCCGCTGATCGTGGTCGCTACCGAAGGCGGCAAGTCTGCCAAGGCCATTCGCAAGTACTTCCCGAAAGCCTGGATCCTGGCTATCACCACCAACAAGAAAACTGCTGCCCAGCTGGTTCTGACCAAGGGTGTGGTTGCTCACGTGGTTGACAGCATCGCCTCTACCGACGATTTCTATCGCATCGGTAAAGAAGCCGCGCTGGAAATCGGCATGGGTCTGAAAGGTGACGTAGTTGTGATGGTCTCCGGTGCTCTGGTACCGAGCGGCACCACCAACACCGCTTCTGTTCACGTTCTTTAATCAGAGCTGAACGAGTTGAAAACGGCGCCTGCGGGCGCCGTTTTTTTTGTCCCTCCCCCCTGCTTACCTGACAAGCCCGGTGTTAGAATCCACGCGAATTTAATCTATGCGGGAAATCTCCCGAATATCGCGTAATAACCCGGAAGTTATATGCCCTCAATACGTTTTAAAAGAGTCTCGGCCACACTGTTGCCGCTGCTCTGTCTCCTCGCCAGCCTCTGCGTCCCGCAAGCCATGGCGCAAGATGTCCCCTCTCGCAACGCAGTTCAGCGAGCGCTGGATGGTCTGGGTAAATCAGAAACCCTGACCGTCAGTCAGCAAGCGGATCAGAAGTTGCTGACCGAAACCCTCGGTCTGCTCGACAGCATCGACAAGGAAGAGGCGAAGGCCAAGACCCAGGCCCAGCGGATCCGCAACCTGCCCACCGAACTCAGAGAGATCAGTGCCAAGCTCGATGCCCTGACCAAGGGCAAGAGTGCCGAGCAGATCAAGAGCGAATACGCCAGCATGAGTCTGGCAGAGCTCGACAGCCGTCAGCCGGAAGTGCTGGCCAACATGCAGGCGGCCCAGGAGGCCCTCGGCGCCATCGGCAGCCAGCTCACCAGCTTGCAGACCCTGCCGGAGCGCGCCCAGGCCAGCATGAGCCGCGCCTACCAGCGCAGTCAGGAGATCCGTACCCGCCTCAACGCCGGTGAAAGCGTCTCCAGCGCCGAGAAGATGAAGCTCGGTGCCGAGCTGGCCCTGCTCGACCTGCAACTGGCCCACCTGCAAAAGGAGCTGGATAACCGTACCAGCATGCAAGATCTGGCGATCAAGCAGCGCGACTACCAGAGTGCCCGTCTCGCCAGCGAAGAGCAGAAACTGCAGCTGTTGCAGGATCAGAGCAGCGCCAAGCGCCTCGGCGACACCGAAAAAACCGCCGAGCAGACCGGTGAACTGGTGGCGACCGAAGACAGCCCGCTGGTGCAAAAAGAGCAGGAGCTCAACCACCAGCTCAGCCAGCAGCTGATCGGTGCCACCACCAGCCTCAACTCGCTGGTCCAGAAAAACCTGCAAGCCAAGAGCTGGCTGGAGCGCGGCATCCAGACCGAGCGCAACCTCAATGAACAGGTGCAGATGCTCAAGGGCAATCTGCTGCTGTCACGCATCCTCTATCAGCTCTACCAGCAGCTGGAAGCGGCGCCCACCATCGCCGTCAAAAACCTGGAAGAGCAGATCGCCGATCTGCATCTGGCCCAGTTTGAACTGAGCCAGCAGCGTGACCAGCTGTTCCAGAAGAACCTCTATCTAGACAATCTGATCGCCGGCAGCAAGGATCCGGTCAGCGAGGAGGACAAGGAGAACCTTGCCAAGCTGCTCGATACCCGCATCAATCTGCTCGATCAGCTCAACCGCCAACTCGACAGCCAGCTTACCAACGCCATCAGCCTGCAGCTGACCCAGCAGCAGCTGGCGCGGGTCTATGCCTCTATCGAATTTACCCTGCAGCAACACATCTTCTGGGTAAGCAGCAACAAGCCCATCGACAGCAAGTGGTTTATCAGCTGGCCCGCCCAGGCCTACAAACAGGCCTCCGACTGGGTATTGAAACCGGACTGGAAACGCTGGCGCGAAGAGCTGCTGGGGATCTCCCTGCTTGCCTTCCCGCTGCTGCTGATCGGCGGCCTGCTGGTCTGGAAACGTCCGGCGCTGGTTGAGCGCGAGAAGAAGATCACCAAGGACCTTGGCCGTTTCCGTCAGGACAGCCAGTGGCACACCCCGCGCGCCCTGCTCTATACCGTGCTGCAACGCCTGCCGGGCAGCATGTTCATTCTGGCTGGCGGTCTGCTGCTCACCTACTGCGGTCTGCTCAGTCCCAAGCTGATGTTCCAGATCACCCTGAACCTTGCCCTCGGCTATCTGGTATTCAGCGTCTATCTGGCGGTGATGCGCCCGGGCGGCATCGCCGAAACCCACTTCCGGATCCCGAAAGCGGAGCTGCAGGCCAAGCGCAACAGCATGCGCTACATCTGGTTACCACTGCTGCCGCTCATCATGCTCGCAACCAAGGCGGTGGTTGAACCCTCCACCCTGGGCAACGACGTGATCGGCCAGGCCATGACCCTGACCCTGCTGGGGCTGGCCGCCTATCTGGTGTTCCCCATCTCCCGCGCCCGCATCAAGGGCGAGGCGAGCATGCAGAAGTCGCTGATCGCCATCGCCCTGGCGCTGGCGCCGGTGGCGCTGATCGTGCTGGCTGTGCTCGGTTACTACTACACCGCGCTGAAGCTGACCGGTCGCCTGATCGAATCCTTCTACCTCATCATCATCTGGAGCCTGGTCTACCGCACCGCCCTGCGTGGTCTGGAGCTGGCTGCCCGTCGTCTGGCCTACCGCCGAGCGGTGGCCAAGCGTGAGCACAAATCTTCGGAAGATGCGGAAGGTGGCGAGTCCATCGAAGAGCAGCCCATGGACCTGGAGGATGTCAGCCAGCAATCCCTGCGTCTGACCCGTACCGTGCTGATGCTGATCTTCGGTGTCGCCTTCTACTGGCTCTGGTCCGATCTGGTCGCGGTCTTCTCCTACCTCGACAGCATGGTGCTGTGGCACCGCAGTGAAGGCACCGGCGCCAACGCCGTGCTGTTCCCCATCAGCCTGAGTGACGTGCTGATCGGCTTCCTGCTGCTCGGCGGTGCCTGGTCACTGGCGCGCAACCTGCCGGGCTTGCTGGAGGTGCTGGTGCTCTCCAAGCTCAACCTGGCTCAGGGGACCGCCTACGCCATCACCACCATGCTCAACTACGTGCTGATCGGCTTTGGCTCCCTCACCGCTCTCTCCATGATGGGCGTACAGTGGGACAAGCTGCAGTGGGTAGCGGGTGGTCTGTCAGTCGGTATCGGTTTCGGCATGAAGGAAATTCTTTCCAACTTCGTCTCCGGCATCATCATCCTGTTCGAGCGTCCGGTGCGGATCGGTGACACCGTCACCATCGGCTCCTTCTCCGGTACCGTCTCGCGGATCCGCATTCGCGCCACCACCCTGACCGACTTCGACCGCAAAGAGGTGATCATCCCCAACCAGCAGCTGATGACAGAACGGCTCATCAACTGGTCGCTGAGTGACACCGTCACCCGGGTGATCGTACGGGTGGGCGTGGCGTATGGCTCGGATCTCGAGCTGACCCGCACCCTGCTCAAGCAGGCGGCCGACGAAAACAGCCGCGTGCTGAAAGACCCAGCCCCCATCGTCTACTTCCTCACCTTTGGCGCCAGCACGCTGGATCACGAGCTGCGCTTCTTCGTGAGCGAACTGGGGGATCGCAACCCGGCGGTGGACGAGTTGAACCGCAAGATCGACCAACTGTTCCGCGAGAACGGCATCGAGATCGCCTTCAACCAGATGGATGTCTACATCAAGAACATGCAGGGCGAAGAGCAGAAGGTGGAGTCCAACTCCGCCGCCCTGCCGCCGCCCGCGGAAGATGGCAAGCAGCCAGCCTGATAGCGAACTGCATTAATCTGATAGCAACAGCCGCTCACCCAGGTGAGCGGCTTTTTTATGTTCCCGTTGCTACGACCGTCCACTCAGGCAACCGCCGGAGAGTGATAAATGAGTTTACCCGCTGCGGTCTCTCACCTAATGTAGGCTAACGAACGGGAGAGCAGGGAGCCGCGTTTTCGCCCATGGATGACCAACAACTAGAGCACATTCTGTTTCGCTCCTTTGATGTGATCCCGCTCCCAATCCTGGTGTCCGAGTCGACAGCCAGCCAGGGTCATATGTCACCCGAACGGATCCCCATGCGTCGCCATCTCTTCCTCAACAGGGCCTTTCGCGAACAACTGGGCTATGAGCTGCAGGATCTGCCGGACATGGAGAGCTGGTTTCACCTCGCCTATCCCGATGAGAGCTATCGCAACTCGGTAATTCAGGCCTGGCATAACCAGATAGAGCAGAGCCTGCACCATGGACTGGAAGTCGCCGAGATGCCGGCGCTGATCCGATGCAAGAGTGGCCACTCTCGCTGGTTTATCGTCACCGCCCAGCTGGGGGCAGATGCCATCCCGGATAGCCATATCGTCACCTTTCGCGATATCCACGACCTGCAATGCATGGTAGAAGAGGTGAGCCGCCTCTCCTGCACCGATCCCCTTACCGAACTGACCAACCGGCGTGGCGCACAGCAACAGCTGCAGGCTCTCTGGTTGCAGGGCCAGCCCCTCTCGGTAGTACTGGGAGATATCGATCATTTCAAGCAGGTCAATGACCGCTACGGCCACCCTGCAGGCGATGCCGCGCTCTGCGCCGTCGCCCACGCCATGGCGGGCCAGCTGTTGCCGGGGGAGAGTCTGGCCCGTTGGGGCGGGGAGGAGTTCCTGCTGATCCTGCCTGGTTGCGATATTGAACAGGCAGCACGGCGCGCCGAACAACTGCGCCAGCATGTCAGTACCACCCGCTTGCCATGGCAAGGAAAACAGATCGCGCTAACCATCAGTCTGGGGTGTGCCAGCATGAAGGGTCAGGAGAGCATCGACTATCTGCTGATGATGGCAGACCGGGCCCTTTATCAGGCGAAGGAGCAGGGACGTAACCGGGTGGTCATCTCGGCACAATAGCCTGATAGCCAGAAAGGGAAGCTCGCACGCAACCATAAAAAAACCGAAGCACCAGGCTTCGGTTTTTTACTGCGGCAACTGGCATAGGCCAGCCGACCATTACTTCTTGATGCGGATAACCGGAGTCTCGCCCACAGTCACGGCACCAGTCATCTTCACCAGCTCTTTGATCTCGTCCATGTTGGAGATGACCACCGGAGTCAGGGTAGATTTGGCTTTTGCTTCCAGAACGGCCAGATCGAATTCGATGATGGTATCACCGCGCTTGACCTGCTGGCCTTCCTGAGCGATACGCTTGAAGCCTTCGCCTTTCAGTTCAACGGTGTCGATACCGAAGTGAACGAACAGCTCGATACCAGAGTCGGACTCCAGAGAGAACGCATGGTTGGTCTCGAAGATTTTGCCGATGGTGCCGTCGCACGGAGCAACCATCTTGTTGCCAGCCGGCTTGATGGCGATGCCGTCACCCACGATCTTCTCGGCGAAGACAACGTCAGGCACATCTTCGATCGGCACAATTTCGCCAGACAGCGGAGCAAAGATTTCGATGCCGCCGGTATCAGCGCTATCGTCGGACACCAGTTTCTTCAGTTTGTCGAACAGACCCATAGTAAAAGCTCCTAAAGATGATTTGTCGCTGTTTGCAGCCGATCTTAGCAGACTGCCTTCTGCTTGATAAAGTTATCTACGCACGCTTCGATTTCAGCAGCGGTGGCAAAGCTCAATGCCTGGTCAGCCATTGCCTTCACATCTTCGAAGCTGGTGTTGCGGATAAGCTTCTTGATACGCGGTACAGAGATGGCGCTCATGGAGAACTCATCCAGACCCATACCCAGCAGCAGCAGGGTGGCGCGCTCGTCACCAGCCAATTCACCACACATACCGGTCCACTTGCCTTCGGCGTGGGAAGCATCGATAACCATCTTGATCAGGGTCAGGACGGAGGGTGACAGCGGGTTGTACATAGCGGAGATCATCTCGTTACCGCGATCGACAGCCAGGGTGTACTGGGTCAGGTCGTTGGTACCGATACTGAAGAAATCCACTTCCTTGGCCAGATGATGAGCCATCACGGCAGCGGCCGGGGTCTCGATCATGATACCCACTTCGATGGATTCATCAAAGGCTTTGCCTTCAGCACGCAGTTCGGCTTTCAGCGTCTCCACGGTAGCTTTCAGGCTACGGAACTCTTCGACAGAGATGATCATCGGGAACATGATGCGCAGTTTGCCGAAGGCAGACGCACGCAGAATGGCCCGCAGCTGAGCGTGCATGATGTCTTCGCGGTCGAAGAAAATACGCACGGCACGCCAGCCCAGGAAGGGGTTCATCTCTTTCGGGAAATTCATGTACGGCAGCTCTTTGTCGCCGCCAATGTCCATGGTACGCACGATGATCGGCTGATCCGGCATCGCTTCGGCCACTTCTTTGTAGGCTTTGAACTGCTCGTCTTCGGTCGGCAGCGCGTCACGGTCCATGAACAGGAACTCGGTACGGTACAGACCCACGCCTTCGGCGCCATTACGGATGGCACCTTCGGTATCCTTGACGGTACCGATGTTGGCGCACACTTCGACCTGGTGACCATCCAGCGTGATGGCAGGCAGATCTTTCAGCTTGGCCAGCTCATCTTTCTCGGCCTGGAACTGAGCCTGGAACTTCTTGGCTTCGGTCAGTTGTTCAGCGGTCGGATTGATGATGATCTGGTTGTTGATCGCATCCAGCACCAGCATGTCACCGTTCTTGACGCGCTCGGTGATGTCGTTGGTGCCTACCACGGCCGGCAGCTCCAGGGAGCGGGCCATGATGGAGGTGTGAGAGGTACGGCCACCGATGTCGGTGACGAAACCCAGCACATATTTCAGGTTGATTTGAGCGGTTTCAGACGGGGTCAGGTCTTTGGCGACCAGGATCACCTCTTCGTCGATGGTGCTCAGGTTGACAACGGCGATGCCCAGTACGTTCTTGACCAGACGGGTACCGATGTCACGGAAGTCGGTAGCGCGTTCGCGCAGATAAGGGTCATCCAGCTCGGCCATCATCTTGGCGTACTGTTCGATCACCTCATAGATGGCTTTGTCAGCGGAAGCCTTGTTCTCTTTGATGAAGGATTTGATATCCCCTTCCAGCTCCTCATCTTCGAGCAGCATGATGTGGCCTTCGAAGATGGCCTCTTTTTCCTCACCGAAGGTGCGACCGGCCATCTCTTTGATGGCTTCCAGCTGGGTAGCTGACTTGGTACGAGCTTCGAGGAAACGGTTGATCTCGGCATCAATCTGGTCAGCAGAGATTTTGCCCTGATTGATAACGATTTCATCTTCTTTAAGAAGAAGCGCCTTACCGAATGCGATACCGGGGGACGCAAGAATGCCAGATATCATAATCCTTCCTATTAAAACGACTGTGGGGGAGGAATCTAAAGCTGGATTACTCCAGCTCGTCCATCAGGGCAACCAGCTTCTCAACAGCTTGCTGAGCATCCGGGCCATCAGCCTGGATAGTTACGTTGGTACCCTTGGTCAGGCCCAGGGTCTGCAGCTTGAACAGGCTCTTGGCGCTGGCGGACTTGCCACCGGAGACCACAGTGATCTCGCTTTGGAATTCTTTGGCTTCTTTCACGAACTGAGCTGCCGGACGGGTGTGCAGGCCGTTTTCAGCAGTAATAACAACAGACTTCTCGTACATGGTTTCACCCCATATTATTGATATTTTTTGGTGGATTGGTCGTTTTTGAAGCAACCTGACCCACCGTGTCAGTATGGATATGTTGTAAAGTAACGAAAGCAGACCCGCAATGGTTTAATCCAGGTCAAGTTTCTGTGCAGTAATCGGCGCGCTGGTTGGCAATTTTCAGTTATTGGGCTACAAGCCGCATCAGGACTGGCCTGAAATTATTTTATAACGAAAAATAACACTTTGTTACTTTGTGATACCCAGCCAGCAAACACCGCGTGACGCCGCACAGGATATGAGATTTAGAGCGGAATGTCTGCTTTTTTTCTCACTCCCAAGCTTGTTATTTTACCCCAAAAAATAAGGATCAAGTGACACTATCAGGGGTTGAGTCTAGCCCATAAAGAAGCGGCGCTCTTGGGAGCGCCGCTGTTTTGAAAGATTCCGATCAGTTACTGCTGCAGTTCCTGCTCGCTGAACACCCCGGCAAACAGGGCGCTGGAGAGGTAACGCTCCGCCGCACTCGGCAGGATGACCACAATGGTTTTGCCCGCAAATTCCGGCAGCTCGGCAAGACGGCTGGCTGCCACCACCGCAGCACCGGAGCTGATACCGGCCAGGATCCCCTCCTCCTCCATCAGACGACGGGCCATCTCGATGGCTTCATCGCTGGTCACTTTCTCCACCCGGTCGATGAGGGAGAGGTCCAGGTTGCCCGGGATAAAGCCGGCGCCGATCCCCTGGATCTTGTGGGGGCCCGGTTTGATCTCTTCCCCGGCCAGCTTCTGGCTGATGACCGGCGACTCCGCCGGTTCGACCGCAACAGAGACCACCGCCTTGCCTTTCGTCTGCTTCAGATAGCGGGAGACACCGGTAATGGTGCCGCCGGTACCGACCCCGGCCACGAACACATCTACCTCGCCGTCAGTGGCATCCCAAATCTCGGGGCCGGTAGTCTTTTCGTGGATCTCCGGGTTGGCCGGGTTTTCAAACTGTTGCAGCAACACATACTTGCCCGGCTCGGATTCGAGGATCTCGTTGGCCTTGGCAATGGCCCCCTTCATGCCAAGCGGCCCTTCGGTCAGCACCAGATTGGCACCGAGCGCCTTGAGCAACTTGCGGCGCTCCAGGCTCATGGTAGCCGGCATGGTCAGGGTGATAGGATAGCCGCGAGCTGCCGCGACAAAGGCCAGAGCAATACCCGTGTTGCCGCTGGTGGGCTCGATGATCTCCTTACCCTTGGTCAGGATGCCGCGCTTCTCGGCATCCCAGATCAGGTTGGCACCGATCCGGCACTTGACGCTGAAGCTGGGGTTGCGGCTCTCGATCTTGGCCAGCACGCGACCTTTGGTAACACGGTTGAGACGAACCAGCGGGGTGTGACCGATAGTCTGGCTGTTGTCCTCAAAAATTTTGCTCATGGCGCTATCCCTGTGTTTGTTACGACGATGAAACAAGATTACCCTGTGGTTTCTGAATGAGAAGTGACTATTCGTTATAACCATATGGTATTACAACATATAGAGCTTATTCTCTCTGGCCCCTGACTCCAGGCGCCAATCGTCAAAGGAACCGACGTTATGGGATTTTCAGGAAGCAGCCAGTATCTCGCCTCCGATGCATTGAAGATGGCGGTCAATGCCGCCATCACCCTCGAAAAACCGCTGCTGATCAAAGGGGAGCCGGGCACCGGCAAGACGGTGCTGGCGGAAGCGGTCGCCGACCATCTCGGCACCGATCTCATTGCCTGGCATATCAAGTCCACCACCAAGGCCCAACAGGGACTCTACGAATATGATGCGGTGGCCCGGCTGCGGGACTCCCAGCTCGGCGACCCCAGAGTGGCCGATATCAGTCACTACATTCGTCAAGGAAAGTTGTGGCAGGCCTTCAGCGCCGAGCAGCGACCTGTGCTGCTGATCGACGAGATAGACAAAGCCGACATCGAATTCCCCAACGATCTGCTGCTGGAGCTGGATCGGATGGAGTTCGACGTCTACGAGACCGGCGAGCGAGTCAAGGCGCGCCAGCGGCCGGTGGTCATCATCACCTCCAACAACGAAAAAGAGCTGCCGGATGCCTTCCTGCGCCGCTGTTTCTTCCACTACATCCGCTTCCCCGACAAGGCCGAGATGCAGGCCATCGTCAAACTCCACTACCCCGACCTCAAGGAGAGCCTGCTTGGCGAGGCAATGGAGCTCTTCTTCGAACTGCGCGAAGTAGAGGGGCTGCGCAAGAAGCCCTCCACCTCGGAACTACTGGACTGGATCTGCCTGCTCTTGGCCGACGATATCGCCCCCGAGGCGATGCGCGCCCGCGAGCCCGGCAAGCTGGTGCCCGCGCTATATGGCGCCCTGCTCAAGACCGAGCAGGATTTGCATCTCTTCGAGAAGCTCGCCTTTCTGGCCCGGCGCGGCAGCTGACCCATGCTGATCGACTTTTTTACCCACCTGCGCCGCCACAAGCTCCCCTGCAGCCTGCGTGAGCTGATGGACTTGCACGCCGCGCTGGCAGCCCGGCTGGTCGCTGCCGATATGGACGAGTTCTACCAACTCTCCCGCTGCCTGCTGGTAAAAGACGAGGCCCACTACGATCGCTTCGATCGCGCCTTCGCCGAATACTACGAGGGGCTGGACGCCATCCCCCTGCTGCCGGAAAGCCTGCCCGAGGAGTGGCTGCGCAAGGAATTCGAACGGCTGCTGAGCCCAAAGGAGCAGGCGTTGCTCAAATCCCTCGGCGGACTCGACAAGCTGCTGGAGACCCTCAACCAACGGTTACGCGAGCAGAAAGAGCGCCACGCCGGTGGCAACAAGTGGGTAGGGACTGGCGGCAGCAGCCCGTTTGGCCATGGCGGTTTTCACCCCGAGGGGGTGCGCATGGGTGGAGAGGGGCAGCATGGCAAGGCGGCCAAGGTGTGGGAGGCCCGTCATTATCGCAACTTCAGCGACGACTCACCGCTTGGCCAGCGCGCCATCCAGCTCGCGCTGCGCAAGCTCAGACGCTGGGTACGCAAAGGCAATCCCGATGAGCTGGATCTCGACGACACCATAAAAAGTTCTGCCCGCCAAGGCTGGCTCGATGTGAAGCTGCGGCCCGAGCGCCACAACGGGGTCAAGCTGCTGGTTTTTTTCGATGTGGGGGGCTCCATGGATGCCCACGTGGCCGAGGTACAGCGCCTCTTCTCGGCTCTGCGCCACGAGTTCAAGCATCTGGAGTACTTCTATTTTCACAACTGCCTCTACGACTTCGTCTGGAAGGATAACGCCCGCCGCTTTGAGGAGCGGTTCGATACCCTGCGCCTGCTGCGCACCTACGGCAGCGACTACCGGGTGATCCTGGTGGGGGATGCCACCATGGGCCCCTACGAGATCACCTGGCCCGGCGGCAGCGTCGAGCAGTGGAACGAGGAGTCGGGTCAGGTGTGGCTCACCCGATTGCAGCAGCACTTTCCCAAACTGGTGTGGATCAATCCCACCCCGCGGCGGGAGTGGCTCTGGCATCCCTCCATCAAACTGATGAATGACGTGGTTGGCGGACGGATGCATCCGCTGACCCTGGCGGGTCTCGCTGCGGCGATCGACCAGCTGTAACCCTCTCTACCCTATAAACCGACAAGCCGGGAACGCACCCGGCGAGGAGCAAAGATGACCTCTATCGTGATCAGTGGCTCAGGCCTCTATACCCCACCCTTTGCCGTCAGCAATGAAGAGCTGGTGGCCGCCTTCAACAAGTATGTGGATCTCTACAACGAGGAGAACGCCTCCGCCATCGATGCCGGCCAGCTCCCCGCCAAGCAGCACTCCAGCTGCGAGTTCATCGAGAAGGCATCCGGCATCAAGAGTCGGTATCTGGTGAGCCGAGAGGGAGTGCTCAACCCCGACATCATGCAGCCGCTGCTGGCGGAACGACCCGACGAGATGCCCTCCATCATGGTGGAGATGGCAGTAGCCGCCGCCGAGCAGGCTCTGATCGCCGCCGGCCGCGAGCCCGGCGAGATCGACCTGGTGATCGTGGCCGCTTCCAACATGCCGCGCCCCTACCCGGCGCTGGCCATCGAGCTGCAGCACTATCTGGGGGCGAGCGGCATGGCCTTTGATATGAACGTGGCCTGCTCGTCTGCCACCTTCGGCATCAAGACAGCCGCAGACATGCTGGCGGCAGGCACAGCCAACGTGGCGCTGGTGGTCAATCCGGAGATCTGCTCGGGGCACCTCAATTTCCGGGACAGAGACAGTCACTTTATCTTCGGCGATGCCTGCACCGCGGTGCTGCTGGAGCGGGAGGCCGATTGCAAGGTGGCCAGTCCGTGGCAACTGGTAGCCAGCAAGCTGGTGACTCAATACTCCAACAACATCCGCAACAACTTCGGCTTTTTGAACCGGCTAAGCCCGCGCACCCGCTACGGCGACGACAAGCTGTTTCGCCAGCAGGGGCGCAAGGTGTTCAAGGAGGTGTTGCCACTGGTGTGCGACCAGATTGCCGGCCAGCTCGATGAACAAGGTTGGGCAGCAGACTCCCTGAGCCGGCTCTGGCTCCATCAGGCCAACCTCACCATGAACCAGTTCATCGGCCGCAAGCTGCTGGGCCACGATGCCAGCCAGCAGGAGGCGCCGGTCATTCTCGACAGCTATGGCAATACCAGCTCGGCGGGTTCCATCATCGCGTTTCATCTGTACAATCGCGACCTTCCTGCGGGGGCTCGCGGCGTACTGTGCTCCTTTGGCGCAGGCTACTCCATCGGTAGCCTGCTGCTACAACGACAGTAACAGAGTGCGCGGGGAGAGTGGCCCGCGCCCTGTACTCTGATTGGGGTTTGGCGCTGTTTCGCCGCTAGCCCCTCTCTCGGTTCACCCTTACGAGAGGAGAAAACGGGCATAAATAGTGGCCAGACCATGACTATTGATCCGAAAACACCGGACTACTGTGACAACGCATACCGACAAGCCATTGATGAAAAACTTATTTTTCAGATTGGTTGCAATTTTTGAGTACCATGGTGCAACGGGGCGATATCTGGATCACAAGATGACAGGAAAAGGCTGCAATTTGTCATCCTTTGCCAATGATGGCTTCCAATGAATTCGAGGTTTGCTATCATCCGGAGACATTTCTTATCTGTCGCCGGCTACAAAAGAATCCCCTCATGTACACACAGTTCTTCGGCCTATCGGAACCGCCTTTCTCCATCTCGCCCAATCCCAAGTACCTCTATATGAGTGAGCGCCACGGCGAAGCCCTTGCTCACCTCAACTACGGATTGCAGGATGGTGGCGGCTTTGTGCTGCTGACCGGCGAAGTGGGCACCGGCAAAACCACCGTCTCCCGTTGCCTGCTGCAGCAGTTGCCAGCAGATACCGAGATCGCCTACATCCTCAACCCCTCCCTGACCGAACGGGATCTGCTGGCAGCCATCTGCGACGAGTTTCAACTCCCCTACCCCGCCGAGGCCGGGATCAAGCAACTGTTCGACCTGATCCGCGACCACCTGCTGGCCAACCTGACCGCAGGCAAGCGCAGCGTGGTACTGGTGGATGAGGCCCAACATCTGTTGCCCGGGGTGTTGGAGCAGTTGCGTCTGCTCACCAACCTGGAAACCGACGAGAAAAAACTGCTGCAAATCGTGCTGATCGGCCAACCCGAACTGCAACAGATGCTGCGCCAGCCCCTGTTGCGCCAACTGGCCCAGCGCATCACCGCCCGCTACCACCTGCTGCCCCTCTCCGCCACCGATGTGGATGCCTACGTCCGCTTCCGGCTGCAAGTAGCCGGTTGTGTGCAGCCCATTTTTACCCCCAGAGCGATCCAGACGCTGCATCGGCTCTCCGGCGGCATTCCGCGCCTGATCAACCTCATCTGCGATCGCGCCCTGCTCGCCGCCTTCGCCCGTGGCAGCTACAAGATTGTTCATGGCGACATCAGCCAGGCAGCGTTCGAGGTGAGCGGCGTCCGTGATGAGGGGAGCTGGCTTTCCGGTCTGATGGTGACACTGGCTGGCGCCTTGCTGGTAGCTGCAGGCTGGTGGGGTTGGCAATTTTTCGGCGTATTCCCCGAACGGCCTGTGGTCAAGGTCGAGGTGCCTGTCACCGTTGACGAGACCGCCGAACAACAGGAACAGTTGACCGAGGCGATCAATCAGGCCCTCGACCCCGAGAGCGCCATGCAGAATCTCTATCGGGTCTGGGGCTATGAACCGGAACCGTTCGATGCCACCTGTGACAACGCCCCTCGCGCCGGTCTGCGCTGCCAGGAGGGAGAGGCAAGCCTCGAGGAGCTGCGCGCCCTGCAGCATCCCGCCATGATCACGCTCACTGACCAGACTGGCGGCCTCTACTACGCGACTCTGGTCAATCTGGGGCCAAGCAAGGCCAGCCTGATGATCGGCAACCAAAGCTGGCAAGTGGATCGCCAGTGGCTCAGCGACAACTGGGGTGGCAGCTATACCCTGCTCTGGCGCATGCCGAAAGGGGGCGTCAGCCTGATCGCCAGCAATGCCGGACAGACCCAGATCCAGTGGCTCGACAACGCTCTGAGCCGAGCATTGCAACAACCCGAACGCAAGGTGCGCCGTTTCGATGGCGAGCTCAAGAACAAACTGCAGCAGTTCCAGCGGGATCAAGGACTCACCCCTGACGGCATCGCTGGCAGCAACACCCTGCTGCGGCTCAACGCACTCTCCGGCGAACCCATGCCAAGACTGGAGGAGACCTCCTGATGTCTACCCTGCTCAATGCCCTGCGCCGTGCCCAGCAGCCTTCGCAACAGAGCCATATTCCCGCCATGGGGTTGGCGATAGCCCGCGAGGAGGCGCAACCCGCGCGTCGCGTCGGCTGGTTGCTGGCGCCCCTTGCCCTGCTGCTGGGGGCGGGTGCCAACTATGGCTGGCATCTAATCCACCTGCGTCCCATCGAGGAGAAGGTGGAGGTAAAAGAGGTGATTGCCTCCCCCTTCGTGCGGGTTGAGCCCAAGGCGATGGTGACCCGTCCGCTGCCCCCGCCCCTGCCGGAACCTGTAGTGCAGCAGCCCAGGGTCGCAGCGGCTGCCAGCAATCCGGCAGCCAGTCGACCAACCTTGGCCGAACAATTGATGCGCGCCCTCAACGAAACACCGCTGCAACAGGAATCGGGTACAGTTTCCCAAAGCGTGCAGCCGACCCAGTTGATGTCGCTGAATGCCGCTCCGCTTTCGGTTCGCCAGCAAGTGCCCGCATTCAGCTATGGCTCCCATGTGTTCTCATCCAATCCGGCCAAGCGGGCCGTGGTGCTCAATGGCCGCGAATACCGGGAAGGGAGCGAGATAGCCCCCGGGGTCGTGCTCGCCACCATCGACCAGCAGTACATTGTGCTGGATATCGGAGGCCAGAGCGTAACCCTCAAGGCGTTGCAGGATTGGCAAGGGTGAGTACACACCTTCCCCTGATAATCGCTGGCAAGCAGGATGCACCTCGCCTGAGTGCCACTTTTATGAGCATTCAAAGGTTTACGGTGTGATGAAATATCCATTTTTACGGTTTGGTGCGCCCCGACCCGTTGTGTCACAGCACGCAGCCGTACACAATACGCAGCCGCCCCAGAGCCTGGAATTTGTTGATTAATATGACGCTACGATTCAGGGATGACATCTTGACCCTGCTGCTGGCCCGGTGCCGACAGCTTCCTTTGACTCGCGTCACCGGAGTGTTCTTTCTGGTGCTGCTGCTGATGCTGGCCCAGCAGAGCGCAGCCCTCACCTGGCGCTTGCTCACTCTGGCAAACCCGCAATCCAACCAGCCGTGGCAACCCTCCACCGTGGCGGTCAGCGGCCAAAGCAGCCCGCGCCTTGAACTGGGCGAGGTGAGCCGACTGGCGCTGTTTGGCAAGGCGATCCCCAAGGCGCAGGCAAAAACCGCCGTGGCCGCCAATGCGCCGCGCACCCAGCTTAATGCCCAGCTCAACGGGGTGTTGGCAAGCTCGGATCCGGCCAAATCCATCGCCATCATCGCCATGTCCGGCATCCAGAACTCCTACGGGGTTGGCGACATGATTGACGGCACCCAAGCGCGGATCCGGCAGGTCTATCCGGATCGAGTCATCATAGAGCGGGATGGCCGCGACGAGACCCTGATGCTGGATGGCGAGGAGTATGGCAAGCCGCTACCGCAAACAACAAATACCACTCTCCTTGGCTCTCTGCGCAGCGAGCTGATGGCCGATCCGGGCAAGATCACTGATTACCTCAATATTTCACCGGTTCAGATGGATGGCCGCATGGCCGGTTATCGCCTCAACCCGGGCAACAATCCGGAATTTTTCAACCAGAGCGGGCTGCAGGCCAATGATCTGGCCATCAGCATCAACGGACTGGATCTGCGTGACAACATGCAAGCCATGCAGGCGATGCAGCAGCTGGCTGGCGCAACGGAAATGACAGTGACCGTCGAGCGGCAGGGCGAACAGTTCGATGTCTATGTGCGCTTGTCAGAATAATGATTTGGAGTCGTACCAATAATGACCACTAAAGGGAAAGGCTGGCGTCTGGCCACTATCGCAGCGGCACTGATGATGGCGGGCTCAGCCTGGGCCACCGAGTACTCTGCCAGCTTCAAGAACGCCGACATCGAAGAATTTATCAATACGGTGGGCAAAAACCTCAACAAGACCATCATCATAGAGCCCTCGGTGCGCGGCAAGATCAACGTGCGCAGCTACGACCTGCTCAACGAGGAGCAGTACTACCAGTTCTTCCTGAGTGTGCTCGATGTCTACGGCTTTGCCGTGGTGCCGATGAATAACGGCGTGCTCAAGGTGCTGCGCTCGCGGGATGCCAAAACCTCCGCCATTCCGGTGGTGGATGGCAATAACCCGGGAGTGGGCGACGAGATGGTGACCAGAGTCGTGCCGGTACGCAACGTCTCGGTGCGTGAACTGGCTCCCCTGCTGCGCCAGCTCAACGACAACGCCGGTGGGGGTAACGTGGTGCACTACGAGCCATCAAACGTACTGCTGATCACCGGCCGCGCCGCCGTGGTCAACCGTCTGGTGGAAGTGGTGAACCGGGTCGACCGCGCAGGCGATCAGGATGTGGACATCATCAAACTGAGATATGCCTCGGCCGGCGAGATGGTGCGGCTGGTGACCAACCTCAACAAGGATGGCAATCCACAAGGGGGCACCGCCTCCCTGTTGCTGTCGCCCAAGGTGGTGGCCGACGAGCGTACCAACTCGGTGGTGGTGAGCGGTGAGCCGAAAGCGCGCGCCCGCATCATCCAGATGGTTCGCCAGCTCGACCGCGACCTGCAGAGTCAGGGCAACACCCGGGTCTTCTATCTCAAATATGGCAAGGCCAAGGATATGGTCGATGTGCTCAAGGGGGTCAGCTCCAGCATCGAGGCTGACAAGAAGGGGGGCGGAGCAACCACAGGGGGCGCCAGCATCGGCGGTGGCAAGCTGGCCATCTCTGCCGACGAGGCAACCAATGCCCTGGTCATCACCGCCCAGCCGGATGTGATGGCGGAACTGGAGCAGGTGGTGGCCAAGCTCGATATCCGTCGCGCCCAGGTGCTGGTAGAAGCGATCATCGTCGAAATTGCCGACAGTGACGGCCTCAATCTGGGCGTGCAGTGGGCCAACACCAACGCTGGCGGCACCCAATTTACCAACACAACACTGCCCATTGGCGGAGCCATCGCAGCCGGTAAGGATTACCAGGATGGCAATACCGAGACAGCTACCAACTTGCTTGGGAGCTTTAACGGGATGGCCGCCGGTTTCTATCACGGCGATTGGGCCATGTTGGCGACGGCTCTCGCCTCCAATACCAAGAGCGATATTCTCTCCACCCCGAGTATCGTCACCATGGACAACAAGGAGGCCTCCTTCAATGTCGGACAGGAGGTGCCGGTGCAGAGCGGTTCACAAAGCTCCACCACCAGCGATCAGGTGTTCAACACTATCGAGCGCAAGACAGTGGGCACCAAGCTGACGGTTACGCCGCAGATTAACGAAGGGGACTCGGTACTGCTCAACATCGAGCAGGAGGTCTCCAGCGTCGCCAAGGTCGTATCAGACAGTACCAAGGGACTAGGCCCCACCTTCGATACCCGCACGGTGAAAAACGCCGTACTGGTGAAGAGTGGCGAGACAGTGGTACTGGGTGGCCTGATGGATGAGCAGACCAAGGAGGAAGTTTCCAAGGTGCCGTTACTCGGCGATATCCCGGTACTGGGTTACCTGTTCCGCTCCACCAGCACCAACACCAACAAGCGCAACCTGATGGTCTTTATCCGGCCCACCATCTTGCGTGATGCGGAGGTTTATACCGGCGTCTCCAGTAACAAGTACAGCCTGTTCCGCGCCGAACAGCTCAATGCTGCCGCCCAGGAGGGGTATCTCACCTCGCCCGCCCGTCAGGTTTTGCCCGTCTATGGCCAGGATGTGATGATGTCACCCGAAATCCGGCAGGAAGTGGAAAATCAGATGGAGCAGATAAAACGCCGCCAGCAGAACACAGCTGACAGCACCACCCCCTTTGTGCAGAGCCGTCCCTGATGAGTGCCTACCATCTTGATGGCGGCGAGTTGCCGCCCCCGCTGCCGGAGCTGCCCTTCGCCTTTGCCCGCAACTTCGGGGTGATCCTGATTGAGCGGGACGGCGCTCCCGTGCTGCAGTGCCGCCCCGGCGTCACCCCGCAGGCCCTGCTGGAAGTTCGGCGGGTAGCGGGTTGCAGCTTCGCGGTGGAGCAGCTCGACAACGAGGCCTTCGAAGAGCTGCTGATGGCCCACTATCAGCGCGACTCCTCCGAAGCGCGCCAGCTGATGGAAGATCTCGGCAACGAGATGGACTTCTTCGCCCTGGCCGAAGAGCTGCCGCAAAGCGAAGATCTGCTGGATGCCGATGACGACGCCCCCATCATTCGCCTCATCAACGCCATGTTGAGCGAGGCGATCAAGGAGGAGGCCTCCGATATCCATATCGAGACCTTCGAGCGGGCACTAGTGATCCGTTTTCGTATCGATGGGGTACTGCGGGAGATCCTGCGCCCCCATCGCAAGCTGGCATCACTGCTGGTCTCGCGGATCAAGGTGATGTCGCGGATGGATATTGCCGAGAAGCGGGTACCGCAGGATGGCCGTATCTCGTTGCGTATCGGCGGCCGCGCCGTCGACGTGCGGGTCTCCACCATGCCGTCCAGCTACGGCGAGCGGGTGGTATTGCGTCTGCTCGACAAGAACAACGTGCGCCTCGAGCTCAAGCAGCTCGGCATGACGGCGCGCAACCGCAGCATCATCAGCGAGCTTATCCGCAAGCCCCACGGCATTATTCTGGTCACCGGCCCGACCGGTTCCGGTAAATCCACCACCCTCTATGCGGCGCTGTCAGAAATCAACTCGCGGGATCGCAACATCCTGACGGTGGAAGACCCCATCGAGTATGACCTCGAAGGGGTGGGCCAGACCCAGGTCAACACCAAGGTGGACATGACCTTCGCCCGCGGCCTGCGCGCCATTCTGCGCCAGGATCCGGACGTAGTGATGGTGGGGGAAATTCGTGACCTTGAAACCGCCCAGATTGCGGTGCAGGCGTCACTGACCGGTCACCTGGTGATGTCGACCCTGCACACCAACACCGCCATCGGCGCCATCACCCGGATGCGGGACATGGGGATCGAGCCCTTCCTGCTTTCCTCGTCGCTCTTGGCGGTGCTGGCCCAGCGGCTGGTGCGTACCCTCTGCCCCGATTGCCGCGCCTCGCGTCCGCCCACCGAGCAGGAGCGACTTGCAATGGGTATCACACTGGAACCTGATCAGCCTATCTGGCATCCGGTGGGCTGCGAACAGTGCAACCACACCGGCTATCGTGGCCGGACCGGCATCCACGAACTGGTGGTGGTTGACGAGGCGGTGCGTGAAGCCATTCACGGCGCCAGCGGCGAGATGGCCATCGAGCGGCTGATCCGCGGCCACACCCCCAGCATCCGCCGCGACGGTATCGACAAGGTGCTCAAGGGGCAGACCAGCCTCGAAGAGGTACTGCGCGTGACCCGGGAAGATTGAGATGGCGGCATTCGAATATAAGGCCCTCGACAACAAGGGGCGCAGCAAGAGCGGCGTGATGGAGGGTGACTCGGCCCGTCAGGTGCGCCAACTGCTGCGCGAGCAGGGGCTCACCCCCCTCGAGGTGAACGAGACCACCGAGAAGGCAAAACGGGAGGCGACCCGCTTCGCCCTGTTCCGTCGTGGCGCCAGCACAGCCGAGCTGGCCCTGATCACTCGCCAGCTGGCCACTCTGGTGGGGGCCGGCCTCACCATCGAAGAGGCGCTCAAGGCGGTGGCCGAGCAGTGCGAAAAAGCTCACTTGCGCTCTCTGGTGGCGACCGTGCGCAGCAAGGTGGTGGAAGGCTATTCGCTGGCCGACTCGCTGGGGGCCTTTCCCCATGTATTCGACCAGCTGTTTCGCTCCATGGTGGCGGCCGGTGAAAAATCGGGCCATCTGGAGAAGGTGCTCAACCGTCTCGCTGACTACACAGAGCAGCGCCAGCATATGCGCACCAAGCTGCTGCAGGCGATGATCTACCCCATAGTGCTCACCTGTGTCGCCATCGGGGTTATCTCGATCCTGCTCACCGCCGTGGTACCCAAGGTAGTGGCCCAGTTTGAACACATGGGCCAGCAGCTGCCGGGCACCACCCGTTTTCTCATCGGCACCAGCGAACTGATGCAGGCCTACGGCCTCTGGTTCCTGCTGCTGATCTTCCTTGGCAGCTTTGTCTGGCGCTGGTGGCTCACCGATGAAAAGCGTCGCCGACGCTGGCATCAGGTGCTGCTCGGCCTGCCGGTGATTGGCCGGGTCAGCCGCGGTCTCAACACCGCCCGCTTCGCCCGTACGTTAAGCATCCTCAACGCCAGTGCGGTACCGCTGCTGGAGGGGATGAAGATCTCCGGCGAAGTGCTCTCCAACGACTTTGCCAGAATGCGCATTCTCGAGGCCGCCGAACGGGTGCGCGAGGGGACCAGTCTGCGCAAGTCGCTGACCGAGACCAAGATTTTCCCGCCCATGATGCTGCACATGATCGCCTCCGGCGAGCAGAGCGGCGAGCTCGACAGCATGCTGGAGCGGGCGGCAGACAACCAGGATCGGGAGTTTGAATCCCAGGTCAATATCGCCCTCGGGGTGTTCGAACCCATGCTGGTGGTCTCCATGGCCGGGGTGGTGCTGTTTATCGTGATGTCGATCCTGCAGCCGATCCTCGAGCTCAACAATATGGTGAATATGTAAGTTTCCGGTGTTCGGTGGCGCCGCTGGCGGCCCGTCGAACCCACCCAGTGATCACTCTCTGATGGGCCATCCCATCTCATTCGTTACGGAGCAACTCATGAACAAACGTCGTCAATCCGGTTTTACCCTGCTGGAAGTCATGGTGGTCATCGTGATCCTCGGCATTCTGGCCAGTCTGGTGGTGCCCAACCTGATGGGCAACAAGGAGAAAGCTGACCAGCAGAAAGCGGTCTCCGATATCGTGGCGCTGGAAAACGCCCTCGACATGTACAAGCTGGACAACAACCGCTACCCGACAACAGAACAGGGCCTGGACGCGCTGGTGACCAAGCCTTCCATCGATCCGGCACCGCGCAGCTACCGCGATGGCGGCTACATCAAGCGCCTGCCGCAAGATCCCTGGGGCAACCCGTACCAACTGCTGAGCCCGGGCCAGTTCGGCAAGATCGACATCTTCTCCATGGGTCTGGATGGTGAAGCCGGTACCGATGATGACATCGGCAACTGGAACCTGAAGGATTTCCAATAAGTGATATGTCGCCAGCGCATTCACTCCGCCTTGCTGGAGCAGCCTGAATGAGGGTTGTTCCATCTGCCCGTCGCCAATCAGGCTTTACTCTGCTGGAAGTGTTGCTGGTCGCCATGCTGATGGGACTAGTGGCCACCGCCGTCACTCTCAGCATGGGAGGCGCCAGAGGGGATAGGGAGCTGGACAAGCAGGCGCGTCGCCTGATGGCGACCCTGCAGCTGGCGCAGGAGTATGCGGTGATGGATGGTCGTCTGGTAGGCATTCGCATCGAGGATAACGGCTGGCAGTTTATGCAGCGTCAGGCCAAGGATCGCAAGTGGCTGGCCCTGACTGACGACAAGCAGCTGGGGCCGGTGCAACTAGCCGAGAACATGACGCTGGCGCTGGAGCTGGAAGGCTTTGGCTGGCAGCCGGACTCCGACGAAAAAACCGAACAGAAGCGCGACGAGAAGGAGCGCACGCCGCAGTTGCTCATCTTCCCGGGCGGCGAGCTGAGCCCGTTCGTGCTCACCTTCACCCAGCAGGATGACGATGCCCGCTACACCCGCATCGTCAAGGGGGACGAGTTCGGCCGCCTCACCCTGCTCACCGGCGATGAAGATGAAGAGGTGAGCGAATGAACGCCCGTGGCATGACCTTACTCGAAGTGATGGTGGCGCTGGCAGTCTTTGCCATAGCGGGTCTCGCGGTAATGAAAACCGCCAGCGAACACCTCTCGGCCCTCAACTATCTGGAACAGAAGACATTCGCCACCTGGGTGGTAGAGAACCAGCTGGTGCAACAGAAGCTCGAGAACAAGTGGCCCGGTGACAGCTGGGTGGAAGGGGATGAGCAGATGGCGGGCAGCACCTGGTACTGGCGCTATCGCGGCGTCGCCACCGCCGACAACAACTTCCGGGCGCTCGATATGGAAGTGCGTACCGAGGCCAAGGCCGAGAACCCGGTCGCCATGATGCGGACCTATATCAGCCGATGACCCAGCTATCCGCCCGCACGCCTCGCCCCGTCCGTCACGCCGGTTTCACCCTGCTCGAAATGCTGGTGGCGATCGCCATCTTCGCCACTCTCAGCATGGGTGCCTATCAGGTGCTGCAGGGGGTGCTCACCAGCGACGAGGTGGCAAAGCGCAAGGAGGCCCGCCTCAACGAACTGCAACTCGCCTTCACCCTGCTGGAGCGAGACATCACCCAGATGGTGCCGCGCAGCGGTCGCATCGAGGGGGAGAACAACAAGGTGCTGCTAGCGGCTTCCCGCTTCGGCCAGCAGAGCGATGACTGGGGCATGGCCTTTATGCGCAGCGGCTGGCTCAACCCGGACGGCATGCTGCCCCGCTCCCATCTGCAGCGGGTCGGCTGGCGTCTCAAGGAGCAGAAGCTGGAGCGCCTGAGCTATCTCTATCCGGATCCGGTGATCGGCACCGCGCCGCGCATCCAGCCGGTGCTGGCGGGGGTCACGGCGTTTCGCCTCTACTTCTTCGACAAGGGCAACTGGAAAGAGGAGTGGAGCCAGCGCAGCGTGCTGCCCCACGGGCTGGCAGTGGAGCTGGATCTGGAAGATTACGGCACCATTCGCCGCCAGTTCCTGATTGGTGCCGGTGGCCAGCGCGCCGAAGAGAACAGCCAGAGCAGCAACCCCGACCAGGGGGGCGGCAACAACAGCAATAACGGGAACAACGGCGGCAACGGCAATACCAATGGCGGTAATGGTGACAGCCAGAACGGAGGGGGCGCCAATGCGGGCTAATCTCGCCGCTCCCGGTCGCCAGCGCGGCATGGCGCTGCTGGTGGTGCTGCTGATCCTCTCGGTGATGGTGATCATCGCCAGCAATATGAGCGGCCGCCTGCAGCTTGAGCTGCGCCGCACCGCCAACATCACCACAGGCAAACAGGCGTGGTGGTATGCCCTCTCGGCGGAGGCGCTGGTGAGCAAGGTGCTGACGCAGGATTTCAAGGACAACCCCGAGGTGGTCAACCTCAGCCAGAACTGGGCCCGCAAGAACACTGTGTTTCCGGTGGACGATGGCCAGCTCAAGGGCGAGGTGACCGACCTGCAATCCTGCTTCAACCTCAACAGCCTGAGCGTGGCCTCCAAGGCGGGGAGCGGCGAGGAGCTGGCTCAGCAGCCCTATCCGGTGCAAGTGTTTCGCGAACTGCTCAAACAGCTGGCGATGGATGATTACGAGGCGGCCCAGCTCACCGATGCCATCCGTGACTGGACCGACAAGGATACGGTGCTGGTCTCCAGCCTTGGTGCAGAGGACGCCTATTACGAGGGTCTCAAGCCACCCTATCTGACCGCCAACCAGTGGATGCTGGGCAAGGACGAGCTGAGGGCGGTGCGCGGGGTGACGGCCAGGGTCTATGCCAAACTGGCCCCCTATGTCTGCACCCTGCCCAACGACAAGTTGAAGATCAATATCAATGCCCTTGCCCCCCAGCGCCCCGAGCTGCTGGTCGCCCTCTATCTGGGTACTATCGGGGTGGATGACGCCAAGCGGGTGCTGAACGAGCGGCCACAGAAGGGGTGGAAAGAGAGCAAGCTGATGACAGACATGCTCGCTCCGGTCGATTCGGTGAAAGGGCTGAAAGATGCGTTGGTGGTGAAAAGCGACTTCTTCGAAGCCCGAGTCGTGGCCGAGGTCGGCGACAACCGGGCCTGGCTAGAAACTCTGTTCCAGCGGGGCAAGGACAATAAACTGGTGATGCTGCGCCGCCTCAGTAGCGGCGCCGAATAAACAGCGCACCTGCAGGCCATCGCCTGCGGGTACGAGAGATGTTGGATGCAGCCTGCGGGCTGCGCACCGGTGCCAGGGCGCACAACGCCCTTTGCAAACCGGTATCGCAGGAGAGAGATGCGTGAGCGAAAGTCTGGTCATCCGACTGGGGACCAATAAACAACAACCCGTGGCCTGGCTGGTCTGGTCCGGTCAGGAGCAGGAGATCATCGCCTCCGGCACCCTGCCCTCGGCCGATGCCCTGGGCGAGCTTCAGGAGCGGGCCGGTGGCCGCCCCGTGGTCACCCTGGTGCCGGGCAGCGATCTGATCTTCCGGCGCGTCACCCTGCCGGGTCGCTACAACCGCCAGTCGGCGGCGGCCCTCCCCTACCTGCTGGAGGAGCAGATCGCCTCCGACGTGGACGAGCTCCATCTGGTGGTGCTGGCCCACGAAGGGCAACAGGTCGACCTGATGGCGGTGGATCGGCAGAAGATGGCCGAGTGGCTCGGCTGGCTCGATGCCGCTGGCCTCAAGAGCCTGCAACTGCTGCCCGATGTGCTGGCGCTGCCACAGGCCGCTGATGGCTGGTCTGCCCTGCAACTCGGCAGCGAGTGGCTGGTACGCCAAGGCCCCTGTCAGGGGATCGTCGCCGACGAACCGCTGCTGGCTATCTTGCTGGCGACTGAAGCGGAGCCGGTCACCATCCACAGCCACACACCGGTGCCCGCCATTGCCGCCGCCAACTGGCAGGCGGCGGAGCCTGAACTCCCTATGCTGCTGCTGGCCAAGGGGGCCCTCACCTGCCGCGCCAACCTGCTGACCGGCCCCTATCGACCCCAGACCGAATATGCCCGCTACTGGTTGCAGTGGCGCAAGGTGGCCATCACCGCAGGCTTGTTGCTGCTGGTGGCCCTCGGCCAGCGCGGGGTACAGCTCTATCAGCTCACCGAGCAGGACAAGGCGCTGAAAGCGGAGATCCGTGCCGTCTATACCCGCATTTTCCCGGGGGAGAGCCGCATCGTGAACGTGCGCAGCCAGATGAACCAGCATCTGCAACAGATGGGACAGGCCCCGCAAAACGGTGTGCTGCTGATGCTCACCGAGCTGGCCCCCACCTTTGCCGAAGTCCCCGGCCTCAAGCCGCAGGTGATGCGCTTTGATGCCAGTCGCCGCGAGCTGCGGCTGCAGGTGACCGCCCCCGGCTTTGCCGAGATCGAGCGGTTCCGCGAGCTGGCGGGCAAGCAATTCGAAGTACAGCAAGGCGAGGTGCGCAGCACCGAGGGCAAGGTTGAAGGGGCGCTGGTGCTCAAGGGTAAGACATCATGATGGAAAAATTGCAGAGCTGGTGGCACGGCATCACAGCACGGGAACAGCGACTGGTGGTTGCTGGCAGCATACTGCTGCTGGTCGGCCTCTTCTACTGGAGTGTCTGGCATCCTCTCAACAACCGCATCGCCGAGCGCGAACGCCAAGTACAAAACCAGCAGCAGACCCTCGCCTGGCTCAAGGAGAAGGGTGAAGAGGTGCTGGCCATGCAGGGTGGAGCGGGTCGCCAGATCGATACCAGCGGCACCCTGGAAGGGGTGGTCAACCGCACCGCCTTCAACCACAAGATCAAGATTGCCCGGCTGCAACCCCAGGCGCAGGAGCTGCAAGTGTGGATCGACACGGTCCAGTTCGATGACTTGCTGCTCTGGCTCTCCACGCTGGTGGAGCAGCACGGCATTCAGGTTCAAATCATCGAGATCGCCCGCGAGGATCTGGCCCCGGGTCTGGTCAAGGTCAGACGTTTGCAGTTGAGTCGTCCACAATGAAAAAACGCATCCTGATTGCCAGCCTGTTTCTGACAGCCTATCTGCTCTTCCTGCTGGCCACCCTGCCCGCGGCGCTGGTGGCTCGCTATCTGCCGCTGCCTGCCAACGTTGCCAACCTGCTGAAACTGGAAGGGGTGAGCGGCACCCTCTGGAATGGCCAGATCGCCCGACTGCAATATGCCAGCGAATCGGTGAACCAGCTGCGCTGGGATCTCAACGGCTGGTCGCTGCTGCGCTTCGCACCCGAAGTGGCCATACGCTTTGGCGATCGCAACGGGCTGAACGGTCAGGGCATTGTCGGCTGGAATGGTGCCGCCTTCAGCCGGGATCTGACCCTCAACGCCCCCGCCCCCTGGTTGCTGAGCCGGGTGCCGATGCGCTTGCCGATCCCGATCACCGTCAGCGGCCAGCTGCAGCTCAAAGTGGAGCAATTTGTCCAGGGCAACCCCTGGTGTGACAACCTCTACGGCAACCTCGACTGGTACAATGCCAGCGCCGATACCCCGGCGGGCAAGCTGGATCTGGCCGACCCCGAGCTGAAACTCACCTGCCTCGACTCCAAACTGGTGGCCGAACTCAAGCAGGGCTCGGATGCGGTACAGACCATGGGTCGCCTCGAGCTGCAACCCAATGGCCAATACCTGTTCCAGGGCACCCTGAAGCCGGGCCCGGAACTGCCACCACAGATGCAGCAAGGGCTCCCCTTCCTCGGCCAGCCCGACAGTCAGGGCCGCTTCCCCCTGCGCTATCAGGGGCGGATCTAAGCCATCATTCAAGGTGAAAATGGCTCAGGGACAACCCGAGCCATTTTTATCGTCCATGTGACGTGTCCGTTGAAATACCAGATACGGCAGATACAAAAAAGCCCAAGCGGGTGACCGCTTGGGCTTTCTCTTTGAATATGGCGGAGGAGGTGGGATTTGAACCCACGGATGGTCGCCCATCGCCGGTTTTCAAGACCGGTGCATTCAGCCGCTCTGCCACCCCTCCGAACGGCGTGCATACTACGCTAAGCCCTTGTTCATATGCAATACATATTTCCTGTGGGATAGTGTGCGGGAGCAAAATGGCAGGTGGCTTGAAATTGTTCCTCGTCATCCCTATTTGTTCTACATACAATGCGTAAACATGCAGTAACAAACAGCGATCACGAGGCGGCTGCTCGCCGTCTCACCCGGACATCAAGAGGACACCCAAGATGGATACCCGTTCTATCTACACTGGCACCCAAAGTGCCGTACGCGATACCAACAAGGTGCTGCGTAACACCTATATGCTGCTCTCCCTCACTCTGGGCTTCTCTGCCGTAGTGGCGGGGGTCGCTACCGTGATGAACATGCCGCCGCTGCACTGGGCCGTGTTCCTGATCGGCGTCTACGGTCTGATGTTCCTGACCGAGAAGAATCGCAACAACGGCATGGGGCTGGTCTTCACCTTCGCCCTGACCGGTCTGCTGGGCTATAGCCTGGGCCCCATCATCAACATGTACATGAACAATGGTGGTGGCGAGATCGTGATGACCGCCCTTGGCGGCACCGCGCTCACCTTCTTCGGTCTGTCGGCCTATGCCCTGACCACCAAGCGTGACCTCTCTTTCATCGGCGGCATGCTGTTCGTCGGTTTCTGGGTACTGCTGGTGGCCATGATTGCCAACATCTTCCTGCAGATGAGCGCCCTGAGCCTGGCTCTGTCCGCCATGTTCATGCTCTTCTCCTCCGGGGCCATCCTGCTGACTACCCAGCAGATCGTGCGCGGCGGCGAGACCAACTACATCTCTGCCACCGTCACCCTGTATGTCTCCATCTACAACATCTTCCTGAGCTTGCTGAGCCTGCTTGGCGGCAACCGCAACTAATCAAAAACCCCGCTTCGGCGGGGTTTTTATTGGCGCCGATTTTTGTCAGGATAAGTTGTAAATCAAGGATATGAAGCGAAGTGGCCCTGATTTGGATCAGGGCCACTTCGCGCTTGGCGGGCTACTATCTCGCTCTCGTTTCGATCAAGGGTTTCACCTGTCTCATGCCGATGGATCTCTCTGGCCTGCTGCGCCGACTGCTGATTGATAGTCACATCGATTTTGCTTCGCTCAAGGGTGGTGCCTAGCATGCCCATGGAATTCTCCGGTTTGTTACGCCGACTGCTGACCGATAGTCACATCTACTTCGCTCTCAAAGTGCTGCTGGCCATTCTCGGTCTGCTCGCCTTCACCCTGGCCACCGGCAATATCCAGCTCACCGTGCTGCTCTCCCTCGGGGTAGTGGCAGGTGCCATCGCCGAAACCGACGACAGCCTGTGGGGACGCCTCAAGAACCTCGCCGTGACGCTGATTTGCTTCATGTTCGCGTCCCTGTGTGTGCAGTATCTCTACCCCACCCCCTGGCTGTTTGCCATTGGGCTGGCCAGCTCCACCTTTATCTTCGTGATGGTGGGTGCGCTCGGCGCCCGCTATGCCACCATCAGCTTCGGCTCGCTGCTGATCGCCATCTACACCATGCTGGGCGCCGCCAAGGCGCCGGATCTCTTCTACCAGCCGCTGGCCCTCGGCGCGGGTGCCCTCTGGTACGGGCTGGTCTCGTTTATCTGGCTCTGGCTGCTGCCCTACAAAACCCTGCACGAGCAACTGGCCCAGAGCTACTTCGCCCTTGGTCGCTACCTGCTGGAAAAGTCCCGCTTCTTCCCGGCGGACGAGCACGGCGCTCAAGCCATTCGCCACAATCTGGCCCAGCTCAATATCAATCTGGTGAGCGCGCTGACCCTCACCAAATCGGCCCTCAACGCCCGCCTGAGTCGCCGCCATCCGGCGAGCCCAGAGCTTGCCAGCCTGCTGCGCCTCTATCTGCTGGCGCTGGAAATTCACGAGCGTGCCACCTCCAGCCACTACCCCTACAGCCGGCTGGAAGCGGAGCTCAAGCAGGGCATAGTACTGGAAGGATTTCAGGAGGTATTCCTGCAGCTCTCAGAGGCGTGCCAGCGGCTCGGTTACGCCATTCTGGTGCACAAGCCCTACGCCCATCACAAGCGCATCCACTGGACGCTGGAGGCCCTTGGCGATCAGCTGGAGTTCACCAATCTCAAGCAGCACTACCCGAAAACCCTGCTGACGCCGATGAAGTTCCTGCGCCGCAATCTGGCCAGCATCAACCAGCTGCTGGGCAGCGCCGAAGTGCTGCAAAACCCCGAGCAGCCGGAGCAGGAGCTGCCCGCGCTGGCGCGCCCGCCCCACCTGCCGCTGCTGGCCCAGCTCAAGCAGCACCTCACCTTGCACTCCATGGTGTTTCGCCACGCGCTGCGTTTGTCGCTCGGGCTGGTGATCGGCTACGGCATACTGCAAGCCTTTGATCTGGAGAAGGGCTACTGGATTTTGCTGACCGTGCTGTTTGTCTGCCAGCCCAGCTACAGCGCCACCCGCCGCCGACTGGTGCAACGGATGCTCGGCACCTTCGCCGGTATTCTGGTGGGCATTCCGGTGCTCTGGCTGTTCCCCGAGCTGCACGTCCAGCTGGTGGTGATGGGGCTCGCCGCCTTCCTGTTTTTCACCCAGGTGCGCAACAACTACAGCGCCGCGGTCTGCTTTATCACCCTCTACGTGCTGATGGCGTTCAACCTGCTCGATGGCATCGGCTTTGCGATCCTCGGGCCACGGCTGCTCGATACACTGCTCGGCTGCCTGATCTCCTACGGGCTGGTGGCCTGGCTTTGGCCTGACTGGCAGTACAAGCGGCTGCCGACCCTGATCGCCAATTCGCTCTCGGCCAACGCCCGCTACCTATCGGCGGTGCTGGCAAGCCTCAAGCAGCAGCGGGACGAGTCCATCGACTATCGGGTGGCGCGCAAGAGCGCCCATCTGGCAGACAGCGAGCTGGCCACCGCCTGGCAGAGCATGCTGGTAGAGCCGCAAAAGCGCCGCCGCTTCCTCGATCTCTGCTTTACCCTCACCTGGCGCAACCACGCCCTGCTCTCCTACATCTCGGCACTGGGGGCCCATCGCGACAAGCTGGAGGCCATCAGCGGGCTGGATGAGGTGCGCCACCACATCTGCCACACCCTGGAGCAGGCCGCCGGACATCTGGCGGGCAACCCCTCCAGCCCCATCGGAGGTCAGTGCCCAGTGATAAGTCCGGACAGCAGCGAGGAGCAGCTGATGCTGACCCAGCAGCTCAACCTGATCAGCGAGCTGGCGGATCAGCTGCTGCATCTGGCCAACGAGAGCCGGTTGCTCACCGGGGATCAAGGCGCTACCATGCCCGCCCAATCCTGATAGCCCCATTAGCGAGGAGCCCTCATGTCTGCGCCCGAAAAACATCAGCTGGAATTCAACGGCCAACTCATCGAGACCGATGCCAAGGGCTACCTGCTCAACAGCAACGACTGGAGCGAGGAGCTGGCACTGGTGCTGGCGGCGCAGGAGGGGATCACGCTTGAGGAGCCGCACTGGGAAGTGGTGCGCTTTGTGCGCGCCTTCTATCTGGAGTTCAACACCTCCCCCGCCATCCGCGCGCTGGTCAAGGCGATGGAGAAGCAGTACGGCCCCGAGAAGGGCAATAGCCGCTATCTCTACAAGCTGTTCCCGGAAGGGCCCGCCAAGCAGGCGACCAAGATTGGCGGCCTGCCCAAACCGGTGAAGTGCATCTGATCCCATGCATCTCATCCCATAACAACGGGGGGCCGCAACTGCGGCCCCCGTTGTTTTTCATGCGTCTTTCTCACGCACCGCGCATTCATGCCACGCGCACTTCCAGCCAGCCTTATCCCCGCTTGTCAGCCAGCACGACCAGCTGCTCCGCCAGCCGGTGACCGTGCAGGTAGGAGGCGATCAGCTCGCTATCCGCCTTGCCGATTTCAACCTGCTGATACCAGTGCGCCAGCATGGCGGCAAAGCCGCGCTGGGCCAGCACCGGCTGCCAGTCGTTGGGGCTAAGCATCTCGGCCTGCTTATCGCGGGCGATGATGCCGCGAGTGCAGTTCTCAAGGTGCAGGGAGAGGTTGTCGCCGTAGGCATCGATGCGCTCCTCGGTGATCCCGGCGCTGCGGTTCATGCTGCCGCTGATGGCACGATCGCCGCTCTGCCAGCTGACGCTTACCCCAGCCAGCAAGCTGTTGTCCTTCGTATCAGGTCGCAATACCGCATGAAAGTCGCCGCCCGGCACGCCGCCATAGAAGCAGAGGCTGTCGAGCACATGGATAAAGTCGTCGAACAGGAAATCCCGCGCCTTGCCCGGCAGAGCGAAGCGGTGTTTTTGCCAGTTAAGCTCGGTGAGCGGCTGGGCACGGGCAGCATCCATGGCGGGCAGATAGCGGCGGTTAAAGCCGGTAAAGAGGGCGCAATCTTGCGCAATGGCGAGGTTGGCCAGTCCCTCGGCCTCGGCCAGATTGTCGCACAGGGGCTTATCGACAAAGGTAGGGATCCCTGCCCGCAGGCACTGCTCGGCCAGCTCGCGGTGAACGGCGGTAGCGGCGTGGATCATCACGGCGTCGGGGCGACTGGCCAGCATGGCCGCCACATCGGTAAAGCACTCGGCGACCCGATACTGGCGGGCCAGCTTCTCCAGCACCGCCGGATTGCGGGTACAGAGCAGCGGGGTGACCCGCTCGTCACTCGCCAGCAGCGGCAGATAGGCTTTTTGGGCGATATCCCCCAGACCAATCATGGCAATGCGCATCTCAACTCCTTTTCACTCGATAACGGGACAAGCGGATAACTGCCCGCACCATCGCAGGATTTGTCCCGCAGATCCAGCCTGCCGTTAGCAAACTGGCTGGCGTACGCAGCCCTGTGCAAACGGCGACGTTATTTGGGCATGGCAAGATCGCAGACCGACTTGATCACCTCGGCCAGCCACTCGATGGCGAGATTGCCCTGGCTTTTGCGATGTCTGCCAACCACCACCTCGAACTGCTGCGGCGTTCCGGTCAGTTCCACGTTGCGAAAATCGCCGAGGGCGGCGATGGCCGACGGAATGCAGGCCGCCACGTCATTGACCGACATAAAGGCTTGCAGCGAGGTGTAACAGGGGAGCGTCGCCGAATCAAATTGGGACACCCACCTTTTTGAGCAAGCCACTATCAGGCTACTTGCAGGCCCAATAAGGGGTGTGTATCCGAGCTGATGCCTGCAAAAGTAGGCTGGTGGGAGAGATTGTCAGGTTTAGAAAGCAACAGCCCCTGCACAGCCATTTATTGGACTATGTGCAATACCCGGAGCTATCAGCAGGGTGGATGCAAAGCTATCACAGCCTTGGTTGATGGCATCGTCGCTGGCCACAGTGGCGGGCAAACTGCTGACATTGATATCTGTCCCCCACCACTCTGATCCCTTGTCGCCTGAACAGCGTCACCTGCTTCAACCAGCGAACAGCATCGAGTCCCAATCGTTCCAGAATGGGTCCAAATTGGGCCGGAATATGACCCCGCTTGTCGGGCCGAATAGCACGACCAGTCCAATCAACCAGCATCAGGTAGTCGCTGAAGGCATAAGGCAGCTCTTCAGGCTTACCCTGGCGGGCAAACGGCAGCAAAAGTGGTGGCAAAACCTCAGTAGTAGCAGGCGCGTCAAGGCGCTGTTTGATACTGGTGTATTCACTCTGCTCTGGCCGATCGGTCAACGCAGCTCGTATCGGATTGAGGTCAACATACGCCATACAGGCCAACAAGGCGGATTCGGTGAGCAAAGCCTGACTCTTGAAGCGCCCCTCCCAGAAATGGCCCTTGCAACCATCTTCCTGATTGGCCTGACGGGCCAGAATTTCATTGAGTAGCCGAATAAACCAACTTATGGAGTGAAGCCGCTCCCGCCATTGGGCCAGCAATTGCTGCACGACAGCCAGTTCAGGCTCGATCAACGTCTCCCCCTGATACCAGCGCCTGACCAAATGCGGCCACTGGAATAGCCCCGCCCAGCGCTCAGCCACCTCCCGCTCACTCCAGTTGGCTGCGGTATCGGGCTCCACCTTGAGCACCAGATGATAATGATTGCTCATCACCGCATAAGCACAAATGCCAATTGCAAACAGCCGCGATAGTTGCCCCAACTTGTCGACCACCCACTGACGCCGATGCTCATAACTCTGGCCAGAATGGGCATCGTCACCACACAGAAAGGCTCGCCGCACACAGCGGCTGACCACATGGTAGTAAGGCGTATCCTGCAAGCTGATTTGACGTGAACGGGCAATGGTCATGGCACATCCCTCAACGGTGACCTCTTAAGTCAAGAACAGCCCTACGCCACTGTCAAAAAGGTGGGTGTCCCGAAAAAAATGTTATAAAAACTATCTGGTGCAGAGTCATAACGAACCCGGCCTCCAGCTCTATAGCGCAGCCATTTCTACCAAGGCGGCAAACCTGCAAGTGACCCATACCCGCATGTTCGATGCCTTATTGGCGTGGTATTGATCAACCCTTAATTGGCAATCTTCAATTGGCCTCCCCCCTTTGGATCAAGATGGCGGGGCAGGAGGTAAGACAATAAGGCCCCATCCCAAACGCGCTCACTGACCACTCAGCCGTGACCGGCGCAGTGGTTGGTTGAGCCTCTATTGCCCTCCCTATAGCTATCCTCTACACCTCCCCTTGCTTACTGCTTTATCAGAAGTCATCAGCCTGTCATCTGGCTGACATCCCGCGGTCATTTTCAAGTCATAGAGTTTTTCACTTATTTTTCATATGGATAGATAAGGAACATCATGACTTTCCCGCGCTCTTCTTATGTGGCTTTGGCCGTCTCGCTGGTCTTGCTTGGCGGCTGCCAGTCAGAAAACGAATCGTCTGCCGACAGCCAGGGCAAAACCGCCTACCAATACAGCACCAAAGCGGTCTACAGCCCGCAGCAGCAGACGGAGAGCTACGAGCCAGCGCCTCAGGGGTTCAGCCCGGTCTTTACCGAGATGGTGGCGCGCCACGGCTCGCGCTCCCTCTCCAGCCCGAAATATGACGTGCTGACCAAGCTGGTATGGGAAGAGGCGCAGCGTCAGGGGGCGCTCACCACTCTCGGGCAGGGGCTGGGAGGCAAGGTCGATCTGGTGACGGCCGCCAACCAGAAACTGGGCTATGGCCTGCTCTCGGCGCTGGGCAAGGAGGAGCACGCCAATCTCGCCACCCGACTGGCGGCGCGGCTGCCGACCCTGCTCAACAGCAGCGAGCCCCACTGCATCAAGGTGGTCACCTCGGGCAAAGACAGGGCCAACGAAAGCGCCTTCTACTTTATGGAGAGCCTCAAGCGCGACGTGAGCTATGTCAGCGACTCGGCGCAGTGCTACCTCACGCAGGATGACCCCTCGAAAATCGACAAAAAGCTGGTCAACAAGTTCGAGCTCTACTTCCACAAGACCACGCCCGAGGGGGATTACGCCCGCTACCTGCCCGCCTATGAGAGCTACCAGCGCTTTATCGGCGACGAAGATGCCGCAATCGCCCCGGCCCCCGAGCTGGCCAGGGCGCTGGATCAGCTTAAAAACCTGAGCAAGACCAAAGAGATGGCCCGCAGCATGCTGGAGCGTATCTACAGCAAGGGCTTTGTCGACTATCTGGCGGGCGGCGTCGAGTTTGTCGCCATCAACCCGGAGGATGGCGGCATGACCTATGTGCGCGACGAAGTGGATGCCGCCCTGATGCTCTACAACCTCTTTATCATCGGCCCCGGCATGATCCGCGAAGCGCAGGCACAGGGCAGCGAACCCTGGGCGCTGGAGCAGTTCCTGACCCCACAGGAGTCTGCCTGGTTCTCCTACCTCTCCGATGCGGAAGATTTCTACGAGAAGGGGCCGAGCTTTGCCAACCAGAGCGCCCCCTACGCCATTGCCCAGCCGCTGCTCGACGGCCTGTTTGGCGAGGTGCAACGTCAAGTGGTGGAAGGCGAGCAGAGCCGACGGGCCACCCTGCGCTTTGCCCACGCCGAAGCCATTATCCCCCTCGCAGCCCTGATGAAGCTGGAAGGGAGCCGCCAGGGGGCCAGCCCGGATCAGCTGTTCAGCCAGCAGAACAACGAGTGGCGCGGCGGCTGGGTCTCCCCCTATACCGCCAATATTCAGTGGGATATCTACCAGAACGGGCAGCGGCAGGTGCTGGTCAAGATGCTCTACAACGAAAAGGAGATCGCCTTTAAAACGGGCTGCCAACCCTACCAAAGCGGCAGCCACTACTACGACTTCGAGGAGCTCAAGCGCTGCTACGGCTATAACGGCTAACCCCTCGCGCGCCGAATATGGCAATCACCAGGGGCGACCAGCGGGTCGCCCCGTTTTACTTCCCTTCCCTGCTTGCCAAAGCGGGATATGGCTATCAAGCCGCCTTCCGGCTCCATTTGCTGATCAAGCTCAAAAGACGATTAATTTCTGATAGTTAAGTCACTTTAAGGCTCGCCTCGGCAGTTTCGTTTGGCTTACCATGGCCAATCAGAACCTGTTGAACTGCGATGGGTTGCTGCCAGCGCGGGTCAAGGGAGCATATTGGAAGCTGTAATCCACGGGCGGTAGCGTCTTCTCGTTTTTATTTTCGTAGGTTGGCGCAGAGCGCAGCGAAGCACAACAGGCGAGCATTATTTCGCTAATAAAAACGTGATAAGAATGGATGTCGCAGATTGGTAATAAAAATTAAATATACATTTCACGGTAAACGTTGGGCTTCACTTCGTTCAGCTCCAACCTACGATTTTTAGCCCAAAATACGGGATAATCACTGTTAAGTCGCTTGTGTAGTTGTTGATTCATAGTTGGAGTTTAAATGAAAAAAATATCTTTTGAATCGTTAGAATTAGATAGACCTTCTACTGTATTCATCGGCGAAAATGGAGGAGGTAAAAGCACAGTACTACGGCAATTACTCGAACATTTCAATAGTCAAGGTAGGAATATAATTGCCATCTCAAATTGCCTCAATGATAAGTTAGACATTGCTTCACGCAACGTTAATTATATGTCAGCTAAGCAAGGTGAAAACATTTACAAAGAAATCATGTATGACTGTCTTTCAAAAATTGATGAAAATATATCTCGTTCGTTATCAAGGGTATTAAATTATTGTGGTTATACTGAAAAAATTGGAATTGAAATAACTTGGGGTGCTGAAGCTTCAATAGGCAAGGATAACCATGTCAGAAGCCTGTTTAACCTTTTAAATATTGAAAAGTTAATCTGGATCCCGATAGATAGTACACTTCCTAATTATAAATTATCGGCTATCATTAAAAATTTATTTTTCAATATTCATTATCTAATTAAAAACAACATTGTATTATCAATAAACTTCTTTCTACTGAAAGAAAATACAAGTATTAACTTTAACCAAATAAGTTCAGGAGAAGCAAGTCAGATATCCACCTTAGCTTTCATAGCTTCCAACTTAAAGAATAATTCAGTTATATTGATTGATGAACCTGAAAATAGCCTTCACCCTAAATGGCAAAGGGAGTATATCAATAACATTGATAGTTTATTCTATCTTTATGAATATAACTTATTTATATCTACACACTCTCCATTAATAATTAATAATAATTCCAATGTATACGAGATTAATAATTTCACGCTGCATAAAAAGCCTAGCACTGAAGGTGGAATAGAAAAAGTTCTTTGGCAATATTTTGACATTGTAACTCCAGAAAATGAATTTCTAACAAAGTACCTAGCGAATATTTTAGACCAATATAAAGAACGTACAATAAATGCTCAAGATGCTAAAAATAAGCTCCATGATATTCGTAATGCATGTGTTGATGATCGACAAAAAAATGTGATTGACGATCTAACTTTGATGATTGAAAGCGATTTTATAGGTTGATAGATGGCGGACAAATACTTTAATGATATAAAAAAGGCGATGTTATCTTCTAACCCTTGGAGTTCACATTATGCATCTGGATTTAAAAAATATATAAAAGAAAAAATTAAGATAAAACAAGGCCATTACTGCTGCTATTGTTTGAGGGATTTACTAAGAGAAACAGAAAGAAACAAACATGTTGAACACATACTTCCTAAATCAGTGTTTCCTGTATATACATTTGATCTTACTAATTTAGCCATTTCATGTGTAAGATGCAATTCTGATAGAAAACATTCTGACATTAGCTTCCTCACAAAAGATATAAGTAAGTTTAGAAACAGATGGAGTAACTCAGTATATGATCCTAAGTTATATCGTTTTGTGCATCCTAATTTAGATAATATATCATTACATATTGAAAGAACAGTTTTCACTAATGACAATAGAGTTTATTATAGGTATAAAACTCGATCTGAAAAAGGTGAGTTCCATTATAAATACTTCGATTTAAATTTTTATGAACAGCAAAGCATAAGAAAGAATCAAGGGATAAAGAAAGATCAAGAATCTAAAAGCTCCAGAGAGTTAGTAGAACTACTTTTTAAAAAGTACTCATAAATTATTCACTTAATACTGCATTTAAGAGTGATTCCCAACGCTTGGCATTCTTCATTACATCGTTGGGTTTTGTGTTTACGGTGGCATGGTCTAGGTTAGGTGATAGCATTGCTCACACCTTAATGCGGCGTTAGGCGATTGGAAATTAATATGCATCAAGATAGTAAGTTTATTGCTTTAGAGAAATGAAGAGACGTCCTGTTTTGGTGCTGGTGCATCCATAGCAAAAGGCGCACCTTTGCAAAAAGATATTTTACCCCTGATTTTTTAATCAAAGATTCCGGAGTTTACTGAGTTATAAGCAGTTGAAGAAGTTCGCGAGTTTATTGCTGATAACTTTGATATATCAGTTGGTTTGTATTCTAGTTTAGAGTCTGTGTTTGGATATTTAGACTATTTCATTAGCAATGATGAATACTTAGGCAAGCAATATACAACGGACAAAATAAAATCGATAAAAGAGTTATTACTTAATATAATTCACTAAAAAGGCGACCATCCGGTCGCCTTTTTAATTTCTATAGTAGTCCAATCAGAAAAACTCACCTTGCCGATCGCTTGGCACCATTCCCTTTGGCCACAGGCTTGCCGCCCTGAGTAGCGGGTTTGGCAGAGCCCGCGCGGGTCGGGGTTTTACCCTTATGGGCGGGTTTTCCGGCAGGTTTACCCTTACCCGCATTCTGGCCAGCATTCTTGCCTTCGCCCTGTGCGGCCGGTTTGCCGTTAGCCGCGCCTTTGTGCAGCTGGGAACCCACCGGCTTGCCACCGGTCGGCTTGTTGCCTGTGCCATTGCCACGCTGGTGATTGATGTTGCTATGACGGGTCAGGGCCGGTTTCATCCCCTTGCCAGTGGCGGCGCGTTCGTTGCGCCCTTCCGCTGGCACCAGACAGCCGGGGCCATTGCCAATCAGATGGCCCTTGCCCATGGCGAGCAGGGCTTCGCGGATCATCGGCCAGCCAGCGGGATCGTGGTAGCGCAGCAGCGCCTTGTGCAGGCGGCGACGGCGCTCGCCCTTGGCAACAAACACATCGCCCCCTTCGCGGCTCACCTTGTTTAACGGGTTTTTCTCCGTGTAATACATGGTGGTGGCGTTGGCGAGCGGCGACGGGTAGAAGTTCTGCACCTGATCGAGCTTGAAGCGGTTCTCTTTGACCCAGAGCGCCAGATTGACCATGTCTTCATCGGTGGTGCCCGGGTGGGCAGAGATAAAGTAGGGGATCAGGTACTGCTGCTTGCCCGCCTCTTTGGAGTATTTGTCGAACAGCTCCTTGAACTGGTAGTAGCTGCCCATGCCCGGCTTCATCATCTTGGAGAGCGGCCCCTCCTCGGTGTGTTCCGGCGCGATCTTGAGGTAGCCGCCGACGTGGTACTTGGCCAGCTCTTTGATATAGCGGGGATCTTCCACCGCGATGTCGTAACGCACGCCGGAGGCGATGAGGATTTTCTTGATCCCCTTGAGGTCGCGCGCCTTGCGATAGAGGTTGATGGTCGGGCTGTGGTCGGTGTCCATGTGCGGGCAGATGGTGGGCCAGACACAGGAGGCGCGACGGCAGGTCTGCTCGGCCTTGGGGCTCTTGCAACGCAGCTTGTACATGTTGGCGGTGGGGCCGCCGAGATCCGAGATGACGCCGGTAAAGCCCGGCACCTTGTCGCGGATATCTTCGATTTCCTTGAGGATCGACTCTTCCGAGCGGCTCTGGATGATGCGCCCTTCGTGCTCGGTGATGGAGCAGAAGGAACAGCCGCCAAAGCAGCCGCGCATGATGTTGACCGAGGTCTTGATCATCTCAAACGCCGGGATCTTCTCATTGCCATAGGCCGGGTGCGGCACCCGCTGGTAGGGCAGGCCGAAGACGCCGTCCATCTCCTCAGTTTCGAGCGGGAAGGCGGGCGGGTTGACCCAGACGATGCGATCGCCGTGGGCCTGCGCCAGGGCGCGGGCGCAGCCGGGGTTGGTCTCGTGGTGCAGAATGCGCGAGGCGTGGGCGTAGAGCACCTTGTCCTCTTTGACCCGCTCATAGGCGGGCAGCTTCACGTAGGTCAGCTCCCACGGCTTGGGCTTGGCTGGCTGCACCAGCACGGGTTTGGCCTCCTGCGCGGCGGGTGCCGTTTCAGTTGCATCATCCGCGCAGGGCGCCCCTTCCATATAGGGGTTGGGGATGGGATCGATGCGGCCAATCTGGTCGAGCTTGCTCGAATCCACCCCTTTCCAGCCCGGCAGCGGCTCCTTGCGGATAACGGCGGTGCCGCGAATATCCTGCATGGTCTCGATGGTCTCCCCCGCTGCGATGCGGTGGGCCACTTCGACCAGCGGCCGCTCGGCGTTGCCGTAAATCAGGATATCGGCCTTGGCATCGAGCAGGATGGAGCGGCGGATGGTCTCAGACCAGTAGTCGTAGTGGGCGATGCGGCGCAGGGATGCCTCGATGCCGCCGATGACCACCGGCACCTCCTTGAAGGCCTCCTTGCAGCGCTGGGTATAGACCAGAGTCGCGCGATCCGGCCGCTTGCCGCCCACATCCCCCGGGGTGTAGGCGTCGTCGTGGCGCAGCTTTTTGTCGGAGGTGTAGCGGTTGATCATGGAGTCCATGTTGCCCGCGGTCACCCCGAAGAAGAGGTTCGGTTTGCCCAGACGCATAAAGTCATCCTTCGATGACCAGTCCGGCTGGGCGATGATGCCGACCCGAAAGCCCTGCGCTTCCAGCATGCGGCCGATGACCGCCATGCCGAAGCTCGGGTGATCCACATAGGCATCACCCGTCACCAGAATGACGTCGCAGCTGTCCCAACCGAGCTTGTCCATCTCTTTGCGGGACATGGGCAGGAAGGGCGCCGTGCCGTAGCACTCGGCCCAATAGCGGGGATAGGAGAAAAGGTTGGTAACCGGCTGCATTTTAACCACCTGGAACAATTCGGGTCGCGCATTATACCGGTTGCGGTCAAGGGGAGCGATGGCTTTTTGTCCCCAGCATTCGCACGGGAAAAGGCGCTTTGCCATCCAACATCCGCATCACGCCACCACAAACAAGCACGCCCGCAGGATGAGTGCGGGCGATCTTTGACTGCAACTGCCGCACGGTGAGCCGGGCCAATGCGGGGGGCTCACCGCCTGAATGGTTACTGACTCAGATCCTTGTCGATCCAGTATTTGGAGCCGGAGATGTTGGCATCGAACAGCAATCCCTTCTCGCCGATCTGGTAGATAGCCATGCCGCCGTTGTATTTGGCGGTCAGCTCGGCGCTCTCCTTGCCAGCTACCACACCCACTTCGGAGGTGGCCTCCCACCCCTGGGTCACGAAGGCATCGAATCTGGCCTTGTCTTCAAACAGGATCACCTGCTGATAGAACTTGCCACCGATACCGGCCGCCAGACCTGCGCCAAACATCTTCATATAGGTGTGCTTGCCGGTTTTGCGATTGACCGCCACCCCGGCCCCCTGATTGGTATGCAGCATCAGGGAAAACTTGCGCGAATCGAACACTGCATAGCCATAAGCCTTGTCAAACAGCAACTTGGCTGATGGCTGCTCATTGAACAACCGGATCAGCGCAGTGTCGGCCATGGTATTGAGCGCGATCCTCGCCTCTTTCGCCGTCTTGGGGTTGAGCATCTCGTTGAGCTCCTTGTCGGCCGCCTTCAGCCACTCCTTACCGGTCGCGATGCTCTTGTCGGTCCAGACCCCGGCGGTGTTGAACGCCTCTTCACCCCAGGCAGAGATGGAGGCCCAGCTCTTTTTGGAGAAGTCGCTGACATCCTGCCATACCTCCTTGCTAGTCTCACTCACGGCAGTGCCGAGATCGGCGGCGGCAGCCTTCAGTTTCTCCCAGTCGGCATGGCTGGGTGACACCACCAACGTCAGTGACAGGGCCAGCAACCAGTTACGCTTGTTCATTTTTTCACTCCCGTATTGTCGAGTGTCTGGGTTACCCGGTGCGATCCCCTACAACGGGCTGCCCGGTGAAAATCACTCCCGCATTATCGGAAGGGGAATCCGGTTAAGCAATCATTGAGTCCTGTTTATCCCGCCAAAGCGCGACAACCGTTAATAAAAAGGCTGCTCATCAGAGAGGAGCAGCCTTGTTGAACACAGTGAAACCGGACGGGCTTATTCGACCATCATCACCTTGCAGGTGTTGGTACTGCCGACGGTCTCCATCTTGTCGCCGTGGGTCAGCAACACCATGTCACCGCTCTGCAGCAGACCTTTGGCTTTCAGGACATCCAGCGCATCGCGGCACACTTCATAAACCGGCTTGGTCTCGTCACCGTCGAACAGCACAGGGGTCACGCCGCGGTAGAGGTTGGTCCAGGCCAGCGTCTTGTTGTGCGGCGACATGGCGAAGATCGGCAAACCGGAGCTGATACGGGACATCAGCAGCGGGGTGGTGCCCGATTCGGTCAGCGCCACGATCGCCTTGACCCCTTCCAGGTGGTTGGCCGCATACATGGTCGACATGGCTACCGCTTCTTCAACAGAAGTGAAGGTGTAGTTCATACGGTGGTTGGAGACGTTCAGGCTCGGGTGCTTCTCGGCACCAACACAGACGCTGGCCATGGAGGTCACGGTCTCGATGGGGAACTGGCCGGCCGCGGTCTCGGCAGAGAGCATCACGGCATCGGTACCATCCAGCACGGCGTTGGCCACGTCCATCACTTCGGCACGGGTCGGCAGCGGCGCGTTGATCATCGACTCCATCATCTGGGTCGCGGTGATCACCACCCGGTTCAGACGACGGGAGAAGCGGATCAGCTTCTTCTGTACGCCAACCAGCTCGGGGTCACCGATCTCGACACCCAGATCACCACGGGCCACCATAACGGCGTCGGAGCCGAGGATAATGTCTTCCATCGCTTCGTCGGTGGCGACGGTTTCGGCGCGCTCGACCTTGGCCACGATCTTGGCGTTGGAGCCAGCTTCGCGGGCCAGCTCGCGGGCATAACGCAGGTCATCGCCGCAACGGGGGAAGGAGACCGCCAGATAGTCCACGTTCATGCGGGCAGCAGTCTTGATATCTTCCTTGTCCTTCTCGGTCAGCGCCGGCGCGGAGAGACCGCCCCCTTTCTTGTTGATGCCCTTGTTGTTGGAGAGCGGGCCAGCCACGGTGACAGTGGTCAGAATACGTGTGCCTTCGACGCTCTCTACTTTCAGCTGCACACGGCCATCATCCAGCAACAGGATATCGCCCGGCACTACATCGTTTGGCAGGCTCTTGTAGTCGATACCAACCTGCTCCTGACAGCCTTCACCCTTGCCCAGGGCTGCATCCAGCACGAACTTGTCACCGATGGCGAGATAGATCTTGCCATCCTTGAAGGTGGATACACGGATTTTCGGGCCTTGCAGGTCACCCATGATGGCAACGTGGCGGCCGAGCTTGGCAGCAATGTCACGCACCTGATTGGCGCGCTGGATATGATCTTCAGGAGTGCCGTGAGAGAAGTTCATCCGCACCATGTCGGCACCAGCGCGGATAATCCCTTCGAGGATCCCTTCGCGGTCGGTGGCCGGACCAAGTGTGGTTACAATCTTTGTACGTCTAGGCATGAAAGACTCCAATATGAAGTTGAGATAACTTGAGATTCTGCCCCATCAAACCGATGGCTCGATGCACCCGCTTGCAAACCATCCGGGTGGTTTTTGTTATTAAGTTACAATACCACATCAAGACTACACCAAGGAGGGTGGCATAGACAGTCGGGGGCCAAAGCCCCCGACGATTCAGGAAGAGTGTGGTGTTTCAAAGCGGGATTCGCGCAATCCCTCTTTTACCTTCTTCAGGTTTTCACGAAATTTCATCCCCCGGCGCAGGGTAAATCCGGTTGCCAGCACATCCACCAGCGCCAGCTGGGCGATGCGGGAAGCCATCGGCATGTAGACATCGGTATCTTCCGGCACATCCATGGAGAGCACCAGGTTGCACTCGCGCGCCAGTGGGGAATCCTTGGCGGTCATGCCGATGACGGTGGCGTCGTTCTCGCGCGCCAGCGCGGCGATCTCGACCAGCGCCTTGGTGCGGCCGGTATGGGAGATCAGCACCACCACATCCCCTTCGCTGCTGTTGATGCAGCTCATGCGCATCATGACGATATCGTCAAAGCTCACCACCGGGATATTGAAGCGGAAGAACTTGTTCTGGGCATCGCGGGCAACGGCTGAGGAGGCGCCAAGACCAAAGAAGCTGATCTTCTTGGACTGGGTCAGGATATCGACACAGCGGTTGATGGCCGAGATATCCAGGCTGTTCTTGGCGGCATCCAGACAAGCCATGGTGGATTCGAAGATTTTGGCCGTGTAGGTATCGGGGCCGTCTTCTGCTTCCACATGACGATTGACGTAAGGAGTGCCATTGGCCAGGCTCTGGGCCAGATGGAGTTTGAAATCGGGGAAGCCTTTGGTATCGAGGCGACGGCAAAAACGGTTGACGGTCGGTTCACTGACGTCGGCCATTTTGGCCAGGGCGGCGATGCTGGAGTGGATGGCGGTCTGGGGAGACGCCAGGATCACCTCGGCAACCTTGCGTTCTGATTTACTGAAACTTTCCAGGTTGTTCGTAATTTTATCAAGGGTATTCATCATCACCACCAGACGTTTTTGTAATTTAGCTTCAGTGTCTTTGCACTAAATCTACGGCTAAGCAGGTTTCCAATCAAGCTGATGACTATACAAGACAAGCGGTTATCGCAACTAACGCCTGCCGTACAAAGTATGACTCATCTCTAATTATTTCGTACTTTTCGTTACAAAACGTCACCTCGCTGTGAAACCGCTTACAAATGTTGCAAAGCAACAACACTGTGAGCAGGCGCACGTTTGTATCGATCCGGCGGGTGAGTGAGCCTGAGCTCGGATAGAATGGGCCGTCATAATCCAACAATAATGTCGGGACACCACAGTCGTCCCCATCCTGTAACGAAGGAGTTGTTATGCAGCATACCCATGCGCTGGTCGGCGATGTCGGCGGTACCAATGCGCGTCTGGCCCTGTGTGAGCTGGCCACCGGTACTATCTCTCAGGCAAAGACCTACTCAGGTCTGGCCCATCCCAGCCTTGAAGCCGTGGTTCGCCTCTATCTGGAGGAACACAAGGTCGAGGTGGCTGAAGCCTGCATCGCCATCGCCTGCCCCATCAATGGTGACTGGGTCGCCATGACCAACCACAGCTGGGAGTTCTCCATCAGCGAGATGCAGAGCAATCTCGGGCTGGCGCGCCTGCAAGTAATCAACGACTTTACCGCGGTCTCGATGGCGGTACCGGTATTGGCCGAATCGGATCGCATCCAGCTGGGCGGCGCCGCACCGGTAGCTGGCAAACCCATCGCCATCTATGGAGCGGGCACCGGCCTTGGGGTTGCGCATCTGGTCAAGGCGGGCGATCAGTGGTTGAGCCTGCCGGGCGAAGGGGGTCATGTGGATTTTGCCGCCAACACCGAAGAGGAAGATGCGGTGCTGCAAGTAATGCGAGGCGAACTGGGCCATGTCTCGGCCGAGCGTTTCTTATCCGGCCCGGGCCTGGTCAATCTCTATCGCGGGCTGGTGAAATCCGATGGTCGTGAGCCGGAGCCGTTCGCCCCTAAAGACATTACCGAACGTGCGCTGGCGGGCGAGTGTCTGGATTGCCGCCGCACCCTGAGCCTGTTCTGCGTGCTGATGGGCCGCTTTGCCGGCAACCTGGCGCTCAATATGGGCACCTTTGGCGGCGTCTATATTGCGGGTGGGATAGTGCCGCGCTTCCAGGAGTTCTTCACCAGTTCCGGTTTCCGGGTTGCCTTTGAAGACAAGGGCCGTTTCAAATCCTACCTCAAGGATATTCCGGTATTCCTGATCACCCATGAAGGGCCTGGCCTGCTCGGCGCTGGCGCTTACCTGCGCCAGTCGATGGGGATTACCATCTGATTGTAAGGTGGAGTGAAACTGAAACATCCGTGGTTCAGCATCGATTCAGTGTGGATGGCATATAGTAGTGGCACGTAACCAAGAGGGTTGTACTTCACAAGGAGTGGAAAGCGACTCTCATCCGCTGGATACGTTTGTCACCTGACAAGCCTGAACTGTTTCAACCGGCCTTTTGGCCGGTTTTTTTTGCTTCAAAAGCAGTCACTTGTAACTTCGCTAACCCACCCTCATGACCACATGTGACCAATCTCATGGTCACAGCAACCTAAATGTTGTCTCGGTATCACCCTTTATGTACATTAAAACAGTCACCCGAATAATTTGATTTTCTTTTCGGGTTATTGATGAACAAGGAGAGACATCATGGCAAGTTTCGACACACTGAAAAGTGGAACGATCAGAGTTCGTATTTTGGTGAAAAACGGTTCAAAATCAGAGAGATTACAGAAGACATTCCCTTCCATGGAGGAAGCAAGAGTGTGGGCCGATAAGGTTGAGTCAAGGAACGCAGTTGTTTGTAACGTGCCAGAGTCAGTGACTGTTGATGACCTGCACAAAGCACACCTACTAAGAGCTGTTGGGCCATCGACTATCGAGCGCGAAGAGGGTCACTATAAGCACCTCAAGCCAACATTCGGTAAGAGCATCCCAGAGCGACTGACCCAAAGCGATGTGGATAAATACATAGAGAAGGCATTGAAGACACGACACTGGAATACGATCCGCCGTGAGGTAATCTACCTCAAGTCGTTGCTCAAACGAGTGGAGTCTAACCCGCTTGCCAACCTCAAGGTAAAGGGCGAAATCACTTCGGTGAAGCGCCCTATTACCGCCTCGGATTACAAGGCGCTACTAGAAGCCACAAGGGAAAAGAACCGCTGGATAATTCGGCTCTTGATGGAGAGCGGCTGGCGGCGAGCAGAGATCTGGAGTTTGCGTCCCTGCGATGTGCGGCTGGAGGATAACATTGCAGACTTCCCCGATGCGAAAACACATGACGAACGAATGAGAACCTTTACCGATGATTGCCGACTCTTGCTGGAGCAAGTCATCAAAGAGCATTTGGAGAGTGGTCGTAAGGATACCGAGCGACTCTGCCGATTTAGTCGCCCTAATGGCATCAGTGTCATGTTCATTAGATCCCGCGAGAAGGCAGGACTTGGAGATCATGTCCACCCTCACAACTTCCGGCACGGCTTTATCACCAGGGCTCAGAACTTTTTCGGCCTAACCGTCTCGGATGTAATGATGTTCACGGGCCACCGAGATAAAAAGACCGTCATGCGCTACACACAACCGATGGTGGAGGTAGCGAGAGCCAAGATGAAGGGAGTCCGGCGAACCGAGGTTGGCCAAGTGAAAGAAGAAAATTGGGATTGACCATGCCAACAAAAAGCCCCTCGATTGAGGGGCTTTCTATTAGAACGAAGAGACGGCCTTCATCGGTAGCAATGGATCGTCATTGCAAGCCATGAGGGCGTCCCGCTCCACGTAGCTCGTCTGCATAGCGCCCCGACCGAAGGGGTGCCACACCAAGAACATGCTGCCCTTGTTGTTGCCTCGCGCCGGTTCGCCGGTCTCGGGGTGCAGGAAGGACAAGCGCCCGCCTGTTACAACCACCACCTCCTGACAAGTCGCCTTCGCTTTCTTGAACCAGCCGGTTGATTGGTCGAGCATGACCAGCATGACCGTCCCGATGCCTTCCGCTCTGGCCTCGTTCGCTGCGTCCACCCATGGGCCAATGTTGCTGTACGGCGGATTGCACCACGGATATTCCCCAAGCATAGCGAACCACGTCCACGGCGTAGCCAAGGCGTTGTGGCGCTCGTCTATGAAGATGGGCAACTGGGTGTTGATGACACTGGCCGCAACGTCCACAACCAACGGATAGCGGGCCGCCATGTACTGGAACACCGGTCTCGGTGTGCGGTAGTGGTCGCGGTTCATTGCGCCCCCAATGTTAACGAGAGGCTATGTTGCGCCTCCCCTCGGAGTTGGAACTCTTCGAGAGCCAAGGTGCGCTTATCAACCCTGCGCTTTGCCAACCCGCGCCCGTGGAAACTCCCCTCGTTTGCCGAGTCCATTGCGCGGAGAGTGTGATCGTTGATGCGCCGATTCAACTCGTCACGCTTGCGGATCATGGTTTCCATCCAGTCGAAGGCGTTGATGAACGCCTCTTTGAATGCGCCCGCTTTGGCTCCTGTAAAGCCCATGATAAGGAACACACAGCCGTTGCGAGTAATCAGGTACTGAGGTTGTATGTCGCCATTTTTATCAATGAAATCAGTCGGCTCAAAATTGCGACGACTAAAAACTTCACTGCATGGGAGCTGACGAATGGCTCGCAGCACGTTCTTGTGGCTCTTTCCAAATATGTCCGCAATGATGCGAGAGTTGGTCACGACCTGATCGCCTTTGACCGAAACCAATGCGCGGAACACGCCCTCGTCCAGTTGGTCTTCCACGGTATTCGCTGTGACTTCAAACATGGTGAATCCCTTCAAGATGTAAGAGAGCCAAGTAGAGAATGCGCCAGTGCTTGAGGCGCATCACGACTAGGCTGTCGTCTGTTGTCATTCGGTTGCGCCGGTTGATGACCACCGGCACTTCCGGCCCTCTGCTTTTGGCCAAGCTGCGCTCTGCTTGCGCCATCGCCTCCAAGAAGTTGAGGCGCTCCACGCGCTTGGCCTCGACATGAAGAAGGGGCGTCCCCACTAGGTCAGCCCCTCCGGTCATTCGCTCGTTCACACCACCACCACCCGATAACGGCGTCATCAGGTGACAGGCCCAAGAGAGTGTTGATGCTGCCATACGACAGACCTTCCTCGATGCACTCCCGAAAACGGGCGTCCAGTTCATCCGTCCATTGGAAGGTGGAGGACGGGCGGTAGAACAGGTGCTTCTGGGTGACAAGGCGCTTCCAGTGCTCAATGCTGGGATCTCCTGCAATGAGGCCACCGGCACGGACACGACCGGCATCATCATCCCAAGCGGGTGATGTGGCAGGATGGGGAGTCTTGCTTGGGCCAAGTTGGTGAAGAACTCATAACGCAAACTCGGGCCTTGATTGGAGACGAGAATGCAATGCTTGAGGGTCACACCACTGAGACCATGCGCGTGGCTCAAGATAGCCAAGTCGAGGTGAATGACCTCTTCGTTGGGCTCAACATAGTAGATGAAGATGTCCACGCAGCCATCTTCGTTGACGCCCGCGTAGGTGAATGGATGCCGCTCGGCCAACTGGGTGAGCGTGACATCGAAGTACCCCTCAAGGGCACTGCGGGCCTGCTGTTTCAACATAACGATCCTTGTTAGTTATCCCGTTGCTTCATCGACCTCGCACACCTGTCGCAGATGAATTGCCACTTCGGGCGCTTCACGCACTTCTTGCAGAACAGGCATGGACGAGTCCAATAGTTGACCTTGAGAGGGGCGACAAACTTCGCGCCGTCAAACTCTCTGATGCCTTCGCGCACCAAGATCCTTTTGAGGGTGTCAACACACACACCTACTCGCTCGGCCTGTACTGGTAAGCTCTCTGGCGGTAACGAACGGAGCCACTCAAGTTGCTCGTTCGTCAGTTTGGTTTTTTTCGGCATAGTTCCCTCTCACACCAAGGCATAAAAAACATACCACACACTCACCCCGTTGCAATCTCAAAGAACAAAAACGGGCTAGTGTATTTTTATACAGCATAGCTAAAGGCCTAATGGGTGTGATGGAGACAACAAAACAAACAACCGTCTTTGTCTTTTGGTCAAAAAAATGCTACCCTCAATTCACTTCTTGGATCTCCTGAAAACCTCCGACTCCCTTACTTCACCGCTGGCGCGGTTCCGTAAGGTCGTGACTAAACTTCACTAAGTCAGGCAGGCGTTCTAAGGAGTCTTGGCTTCCTCTTGATTTTGAGAGACCTAAAATCCTCAAGAGATACAGAGGCCCAAGGCGAAGTGAATTGGACAAAAGGGGGGCCGCGTGTCCGCTGAAATGTCACTGGAAGAACGGCTTCAGTACGTCCGTGACAACTACCCAGATGTGGCAGAACTAATCAGACTCGCCCGCCTTCACTTCGGTGAGTCTGTCGAGATAGTGGTTACACTGGATGAACCAATAACAAAGGGGCCGTGAGCCCCTTTGTTTATTCCTAGATCCCCTGGATGTGATTCACCGTTCGCAGCGGTAGGCCAAGCATTCGGGATGCGTCCTCCGCGCTGTGGCCATCGTTGATTAGCGGGTAGACATTTGAGCACTTAGAGCTGTAGCTGGTCTCCATCCCAACGAACGTGGGGAAGGGCGCCGCGCGAGATCAAGCTCAACATCTACATACGGTTCATCCCCACGGGTGTGGGGAGCTGTCTGACGTTGTGCTGGCGTAGCTGCCGAAATTCGGTTCATCCCAACATGCGCGGGGAGCAGTCGCCAAAAGCCGATTTTGGAGGGTGAGCTGCCGGTTCATCCCCGCGTGCGCGGGGAGCAGCTGCGATGCCAGTTTGGCCGATTCATCCGCCGCGGTTCATCCCCGCGTGCGCGGGGAGCCGGTCACACCAGTCTTTTGCACTGATGCCGGTCGCGGTTCATCCCCGCGTGCGTGGGGAGCAGGATCAGGTTGCTGGCCGACCGGCCGCTCACCTCGGTTCATCCCCGCGTGCGCGGGGAGCAGCGTGCGGTCTTCTATCATCGTGATGATGTTGCCGGTTCATCCCCGCGTGCGCGGGGAGCAGAGGTCGATATCGTTGCCGGTCAGGCCCTTCCACGGTTCATCCCCACGTGCGCGGGGAGCAGTCTTTGGAGGCGGTGCCGGTGGCGTCCTGCATCGGTTCATCCCCGCGTGCGCGGGGAGCAGGGCAACCCCTCCCGTTGGGGCCGCCTCGAGAACGGTTCATCCCCGCGTGCGCGGGGAGCAGCGGTGCATTCGGCGCGAAAGCCGTCACAATGGACGGTTCATCCCCGCGTGCGCGGGGAGCAGGGGATGTTTGGCTTGCGCGAATCTGGCTCCACACGGTTCATCCCCGCGTGCGCGGGGAGCAGGAGGCGTTTACCTACCTCAGAACGCTGAGAGCCGGTTCATCCCCGCGTGCGCGGGGAGCAGGTGCTTGTTTGACAGGAACAGCTTGCGGTTGAACGGTTCATCCCCGCGTGCGCGGGGAGCAGGAAATACGAAATAGGCGGGTCGAGTCTGGAAACGGTTCATCCCCGCGTGCGCGGGGAGCAGAGGTCAGAGATTGCGGCATCAAGTGCGGATGACGGTTCATCCCCGCGTGCGCGGGGAGCAGGGCTGATAATCCAAATCGGATTCTTTCCATGACGGTTCATCCCCGCGTGCGCGGGGAGCAGGGCTGTTTACCGCCAAACCGATCAACACCCGATCGGTTCATCCCCGCGTGCGCGGGGAGCAGCGCCACCTGCACCCTGCTTCCATCCTCGTTTACGGTTCATCCCCGCGTGCGCGGGGAGCAGTCATCGTCTGTATCGACCCTGAAGTCTGAGATCGGTTCATCCCCGCGTGCGCGGGGAGCAGACAAATGCGGCACACCAAGGCACCTCATCTGACGGTTCATCCCCGCGTGCGCGGGGAGCAGAGCCCGCCAAGCCGAAAAGACGGTCACTGTTACGGTTCATCCCCGCGTGCGCGGGGAGCAGACCCATGTGCTGCGCCATACCTTCGCCAGCCACGGTTCATCCCCGCGTGCGCGGGGAGCAGGGTGTTGTCACCAATCTTCACCGTGTCAGAAACGGTTCATCCCCGCGTGCGCGGGGAGCAGTACTGCGCGAACTCCAAGAACCAGATCATCAACGGTTCATCCCCGCGTGCGCGGGGAGCAGGCGCCATCTCGGCGATGAACGGCATTGAGCCTTCGGTTCATCCCCGCGTGCGCGGGGAGCAGACTACTTCACCTACTTCACATACTTCACAAGCCGGTTCATCCCCGCGTGCGCGGGGAGCAGAGACCTATTTAGCGTCAAACATGCATCGGGGCCGGTTCATCCCCGCGTGCGCGGGGAGCAGGGCAACGGCGGTCTCCACAAAACGTTCAACGGCGGTTCATCCCCGCGTGCGCGGGGAGCAGTTTGCCCTGCGTTCCGCCCTGGAGCGCGATCGCGGTTCATCCCCGCGTGCGCGGGGAGCAGGGCCTTTATCGGTGGCTGTGCTGTCGCCCCTGCGGTTCATCCCCGCGTGCGCGGGGAGCAGTTATTCAGGTACTCACGGGCATTGCGGCCCTGCGGTTCATCCCCGCGTGCGCGGGGAGCAGGATTAGACGATCTCGGCACTCATGAAAATTTGCGGTTCATCCCCGCGTGCGCGGGGAGCAGCTGCATGCGACGCTCGACCACCCCGGCGCCCGCGGTTCATCCCCGCGTGCGCGGGGAGCAGCGATACCCAGCTGGAAGGGCAGCGGGCGATCCGCGGTTCATCCCCGCGTGCGCGGGGAGCAGTCAGGCTCACCAGAGGCAGAAAGCTCTGTGAACGGTTCATCCCCGCGTGCGCGGGGAGCAGAAGTCGAGTTCTGCCGCCAGTGTTTAGATCAACGGTTCATCCCCGCGTGCGCGGGGAGCAGTGTTTCATGATGTTGTAGAGCTCTCGATCTTGCGGTTCATCCCCGCGTGCGCGGGGAGCAGAGTCAGGGTCACCACTGCACCCGGCTCAACGACGGTTCATCCCCGCGTGCGCGGGGAGCAGGCGTTGCCGCTCGTGCTGCTGGCCCTATTGCTCGGTTCATCCCCGCGTGCGCGGGGAGCAGGCCTGCCCGGCTACGCTGGCAAGGTCATCAGACGGTTCATCCCCGCGTGCGCGGGGAGCAGGTGTACGAGACAACAAGCGTCGCCCCGGCAAACGGTTCATCCCCGCGTGCGCGGGGAGCAGGTCAATGATTACCTTTACTGTTTCGGCCTCCTCGGTTCATCCCCGCGTGCGCGGGGAGCAGACTCTGGTGTCGTCCGCGCTGATCATGGGCGACGGTTCATCCCCGCGTGCGCGGGGAGCAGAACTGGAGCTTGCGGCCATTATCGACCAGCACTGGTTCATCCCCGCGTGCGCGGGGAGCAGATGGTGCCGCGTCAGATCCCGTTCTCTCGCATCGGTTCATCCCCGCGTGCGCGGGGAGCAGACATAGATAAGCCCCTTTTCAGTTGGCAAAGGCGGTTCATCCCCGCGTGCGCGGGGAGCAGATCCGAACCAGCTTGAACAGCCACATCAGGATCGGTTCATCCCCGCGTGCGCGGGGAGCAGGGCTGGTAATCCAAATCGGATTCTTTCCATGACGGTTCATCCCCGCGTGCGCGGGGAGCAGTTTGTGTTTTTAAGGATAAGGTCGGTATCGGCCGGTTCATCCCCGCGTGCGCGGGGAGCAGACTTAATGGATGTTATTGATTTAAATGGCTTTTTCAAACCATAAAAAAGCCACCAACTAATCCAGATTGTTAATGAACGATAACCTATTGATTTTCAAAGGGTAGAAATGAGACTAACCGGCAGCCATCCAAGTCCACCGGCATCCTTCTATTTGCTCCCAAGGTTTGAAAGTCAAACCCTGAGTCGTTGTTAGCAGACCATGCCATCACGATATTGCCCTGCTCAACCAATGCCTCACACTGCTGCCAGATCATCTCTCGTGCACGGCGCGAGACATCTCCCACATACACACCTGCACGGACCTCCAGCAACCAGATAGCCAGCCGACCACGCAAACGTGGGGGCACATCTTCGGTCACGACGACCAACATGCTCATCACTGACTCCTGTGACCGGCGTCCCCCATGCCGATCGGTTCGGGAATGGCGGGCGGCTGAGCATCCTTGGGAGGCTCAGGCGGGGTGATCCCCCCTGCAGCAAGCACCTCTTCAATTAGCGGGATCAGCTTTTCCAAGGTGCGCAGTTTGTTAAAACTGTCGCGACAAGCCAAGCGTACTGCGCGATCAGGGTTGGCATCGCCCCTAGCTGCGATCTCAAACGCCTGGGGCACCACGGTTTCAAATTTGATGATGTCGGCTATGTCGTAGACAAACGAGAGCGGCTTGCCACTATGGATAAAGCCGATGGCGGGGGCATACCCGGCAGCCAGGATGGCCGCCTCAGTGATGCCATAGAGGCAGGATGTGGCGGCGCTAATACATTGATTGGGCAGGTCGCCCTTCTCCCAATCCTTGGGATCATAGCGTCTCCCCTGCCACTTAACCCCATATCGAGCAGCCAACAGTTTGTAGGTCTCACGCACCCTGGTCCCTTCGATCCCGCGCAACTGGTCTACTGAACGACGGCTGGGAGGTGGCTCGCCAAAGCGCAGCTCAAACATCTTGCGTACTACTTTGAGACGCAGCTCTTCATCCAGTGCAAGTTTGGCCTGAAAGAGTAGCCGGTCGGATCGGGCACCTCCCGGTTGACCTGCAGCATAGAGCCTCACCCCGGCCTCCCCTACCCAAACCAGCAGAGTACCAGCCATTGCTGCCAGCTTGACGGCTGCGTGAGAGACCCGAGTGCCGGGCTCTAGCATCAGACAGGCGACAGTACCAATGGGTATGTGAGTGCGTACCCCCTCTTTGTCCACCAGCACAAAGGCGCCGTCGATCACATCGAGCTGGCCATATTTAAGAAACAGCATGGCCCGGCGATCCTTGATGGGGAGTGGCTTTAGAGGGGGGAGCATCAGGCTTTTCCCAAAGAAAGCAAGCCGCAACCCAGCGACTTGGCTGGGCCGATACCGGCACACAGGGCTGCTCGCAAGACATCAGGCTCGACAACCTGCAAGTAACCCTCGAAGGTCGCAGTCAAGACACTAAGACGGCTTGTTCCCTTCCGCCCATGCTGCATCACAGAGCTACTGACCAGTGCATGGACAAGACTAAAACCGTGACGCTCTCCTTGCCGAGCAAGCCAAGCCAACTGCTCTTCCTCGCTACACAGCCCCCTGCGTTTGCCATCACGGGTTACCGTCGGATTAGCCTGCAGGCGAAAGCGATAGGAACGACCTTGTTCAAGCCATTGCTCGGGTACAAAGCGCTTCTGTTGAACTTCCCCTTGCAGGTAGTAAGGCAGATCGCGTAACGGCCCCCAGTTCCCTTCGGTTTGAGATTGCACCAGCAGTTGAGGCTGTTGCCAATTGGCTGTTGCCTCGAGACGCCACAAGAAGCGTACAGGCGCGGTCTCTTCGTCGGGAGCAAAAGCCCTGGCCAAGGTACGATGAAGCTCGTAGGGATTGGCCAGGTCACGACGTGCCTCCTTGCTTCTTGGGTTCAAGATCAATCGACTCAGATGCAATTGATTCAGGGACATGACACCTCCTCAGGCTCCAGTTGCTCAGTGAGCACAAAACGGGGGCCAAAGCGGCGATCTGCAAAAGGGGCTATCGGTTGATCGAGGCGAACCATCCCTTCTGTCGCCTCCAACAACAAGCGACGCACTTGCAGACCAGCCCCCTTGATCAACTCGGGATAGTCGCGCAGAGCTTCCAGCAAAGCGCTATCTCGCACACCATCAGGCAGATACACTGGCGGTGACGGCAAACACCCCTTGCGGCCCAAGCTAAGAGGCCAATGGGGCGTTTTCAGTGCCTGATGGATTTGATCGAGCAGAGATTGTTCCCCCTCAAAACCAACCAGAAAAGCGGCATCGCTCAAGTAGTAGCGTGGGCTGACCACGGTGCGCTTCATATCGACCTTGCCAGCCGCGTTAACGATACCGGTGGCCGTCTGATAATCACGCAACACAACCCCTTCCCTATCCACCCTCACCCCCATCTGAAGGGCCGCAAGATCATCGACAGACTCGCTTCGATCCCGCCCCAGGGCGGCGCAGATTAGCCCGAGCACTCCCGATTTGGAAGGCTCCAGCTGGGTGTCGCGTTCATCAAAGCGGCTAGTAGTCCCCCAGGATTGCATAGGCCCTTGCAGCCGCAGTAGCAGTGTCGGCATGTTACTCTCCCCACTGGGTCTCGACGACATCGCGTACCCAAGCAGCCAAGTCGCTTACCGAGTTGCGGGCCTGACTGTTCTCGAGCTGCCACTTGCCAGTGAGATCGATATGGGCCCAGCGATCGGTTGCATCTCCGTAGACGGGGGCCAGCTTGCTCTCGTACTCACCAAGCGCCGCCACAGACTGTTCGGTGAGGCTCTTGTCGTGGCGCGGCTGGATCGGACGCTCGAAGGCATTGGCCAGATTGAGAGGGCTTTTACGCAGGCTAACCCCGATAAACTCAGGCAGGTTGTGGGCAGCGAAGCTGTTTTGTTTGCCAGTCGGTATGGCTCGGACCATCGACTGGATCAAAGACTCAATGGCCGATGCTGTCAGCTCCTTGTCATCTTGCAGGTTCTGCAACAACTTGCTCACATCAAGCGCGGCATAGCGGTAGAAGGTAGCGGAGTTGAACTCGACCTGGCCAATCATGCCTGCACCGGTTTCGTCAGGGCCACCCACGTCATCGACAGCAGTAAAGTAGTCAAAGTCGCGCTCGACCCTGTGAGTGCTTATGGCATGGGCTACCTGACAGGCAGCATCCTGATTCACCTGAGGCAAGTCGGCCAGCATTCGGCCAAAGAGGGCAACATCCACCGCCTTGCCACCATCGAGTAGCGCCTTGGCCTGCTTGGCCAACTCAGCTGGAATGGCTGCCTTGCTCTCTTTTTTCCCCTTTTTCTCACCCGCCGCCGGAATGATAAGTGCATCCCAGTGTTCTTCTATCAGAGCGGCAAAACCGGCAATCTCGCGTTCGCCCAAAAACAGCAGATACTCGGTCTTGCCATCATCCTTGAGCTTGAGCCCTGCAGCCGCCAAGGCGGCCTCAATCTTACCGCCCGCTTCCTCCTGATCTCGATCAGCCAGTCTTTCCAGCAACAACGCCTGCAGTTTCTTGGTGCGAAGAGCACGATACTCGGTAGGGATAAGCTGCTGGTCACGGCTATAAAGACGAATGGCGCGCTTGAAACACTGACTACTGACCCGGGCACGGCGTTGGCCACCGAAGAGGGCGTCTTTGGGGGCTCCGGTATCATCACGGTTCAGATTGGAAGGGGCGAAGTTCTGGATCAGATGCAGTTCAACAAACAGGGTCATAGTTTCTCTCCTTGAAGATTTAGTCGTTTGATGCGATGTGGGCAGCTACACGGTAGAAATCAGTGGCCCACCGGCGACGCAATTGATCGAGTCGATCGGGATAGGCCGGGTTAAGCCAGTCAGTGAGATCCCAAAGCAGCCGCTGATAATCAATGGCCATACCATGGGATCTCAACAAGGTGACACAGTGGCGTAACGGCTCGGCCAAGGTCTCGCCATCACACTCAAGCAGCGCGATAAAACGCCCCTCTATGGATGGGCTTTGTTCTTGCTTGCGATAGAGTGCCCCCATCGCCTTGGCCAAGGTCGCCTCGCAATGCTCTGGATGAAGTGCAAACAGCCCCGCCACCAAGTAGTGCGACTGACGACGGGCAGAATCAGGATGCTCGTCTGCTGCGATAAAGGGCTCAACGTAGGGAAAGACGCGCGGCGCCGTGCCAGGGGCAAAGGTGAGACTGCGGCGCAGTTCGGCCAACGCCCCACGGTTGCTCTGTGCGAGTCGCTGCAGATAATCAACAAAGGGCTGATCACTCATTGAACTTCTCCTGTTTCGTTAAGGGCTGTCAGTTGCTCCCGAATGGCAAACCACAAGCGAGACTGAACCTTGGCATTGGCACGCCATACGCTGGCTCCTCCTCCCAAGCAGGTCAGTTGTGCTTCCCAAGCAGCAATAGCAGCCTCTTTCAGCACTTGCTGCCATTGCCTCTCCGCGGCATCGGGGTCTTGTTCGATAAGAGCTAGGGTCGCCATCAGGGCGCGCTCGGCGCGGGCAAAGAAGAGCGGTGTAGCGGGGCCAGCATCAAACAGGGTGCGAGCCCGGCTGCGGGTATCTTTCTGCTGACTGTCTGGCAGGGTATCCGCAATCAGCTGCACTGCGGCTCCTTTAAACGACGCAAACAGTGTCTCGGCCATCTCCAGCATCAGGCGGGCAGCTCGGGTCACCTCGGGTTGATCCAGCAGAGCCTGCGGCAACTCTAGTTGCTCGACTCGCCAACGCAGCAACTTGGCCTGATCGCTGGCAAGACCTGCTACCAACAGACGAAGATGCACTTTACCCAGCGATTCGTTTAAGCGGGTGGCATTTTCAATGATGGCTGCCGGGCGCGAGCCCCCATCGGGCAGCAGGGCAGGCAGATCACGCCAGAGTGCTCGCCCTTCACTAAAGGTGAGGCGCACGAGCCCATTGCTGCCCTCCCGAAAGTTAGCCATTGGATCAGGAGCGTGAGGATCTTCGTCCAATCCCTGCCCGGCGGCAAAGCGTAACCAGCGGATAGCACCATCCTCCTCTCGTTGAAACAGCACGGCGCGGGTCTGGCGGGTGAAGCGATCGTTGGGGCCAGTGGCAAGTAGAGGAGGCGATTTCAGATTGGTAACAGTGAGCGCGGGTCGCTCCCAGCTCGGCAAGTCTTCATGGTCAGGCGAGGCGGGATGCAGGCTCAGGATAAGGGTCTGCGTTAGGGACTCACCCAGTGGCAAGGCGGCCGCCGTATTAGCCAGCGGGCCAGCCTTGTCGGCATCACGAAACACCTTGACCAGACCACCCGGTGTGCACTGTAAAAAACCGAGCAGGGTTCGAATGGCGTGAGCCGGTGAGATGGCGTCAGGCGCGGTGTCCACCGAGTGGTTAAACACCACAGGCGCATTGCCGCTGACGCAGGCCAGATCAATCTGTGCCCAGGGTTTGAACTTCTCACAGGTCTCGCCCGCCGTGGCCAGCGCCGCCACCTGCATAAAGGGATGCACGGGGTGAAACAGCCAGAAACGATCGCGCCACTTTTCCAAGTAGGCGGTGATGGTCTCGGTGGGCAGCCCATGGCTAAACCAGTGGCGCAGGTCCCGTTGACCCCAGTTAGGCGTCTGTGCGTTCAGGGCTCTGTGGGTAATGGCAAGCAGCAGGCGATATTGGGCCATTAAGGAGGGTGGCGCCGTCTCTGCCAGGGCCACTATCTGCGGCGCCTGCTCAAAGAGGGCTAGCAGGCCCAGCTCCCTGACCTCTCCGCTTAGCATCCTGACCGGCAGCCAGGGCTCGTCGAGCAGATTAAAACGCATTGTCATTGTCACTCCTTTGGTTATTCCCTGTTCCGGTAGATAAGCCCCAACTCCCCATCGAGCCAAACCACCAGCCTGCCATCCAGTTGCGCCCTGCCGTCGCTATCGAGCAGCAGCGGGTAGCTGTAGCGAAGCAGCGGGCTCTGAGCAAAGGCTTGCACGTCGGGTTGCTGCTTGATGGCCTTAACCAGGGCTTGATTGGAGAGGTTGAGCTGGCGGGCGCAGAGTTGGCAGGCCAGTTCAGTTGAAAGCGGTGCATCGAGCGCGAAGGGCTCAGCATCAGGCGTCAAGGCCACCCCCTTGTCAGAGACAAAGAGCGGGATCACGGTGACGCTGGGTTTGCCCAGCCGGGTGCAGTTAATTAAGCCTTTGTCCTCGCCCTCCCCCTCTTCGTAACCTCTGGGCTTGTTCGAATAGGCAGTACCCGGGTCTGCATCGGCTCTGATAACAATATTGCGGGCCAGCTGCAGCTGGAGTTGCTCTGCAGCCAGATAAGTGGCGTAGCTGTATTCCTCGATATATTGGCGTAGCGCCTCACTCACCGAATCGGGCAACTCCCCATCGCCATAGACGGCCTGAACCAGCCGATCGATATCCTGGGGCAGTTGCAAGCTGGTTTCGCCAAGGAGCCGCACCCAGGTCATGGCGAGCAGGTAGGGATCGTAGACAAAGCGCCAACGGGTGGTCGCCAAATCGGGTAATTCACCGGGTAAGAGTCCGGCTACCGTCAACATCGGCTGACGATGGGGCTCGGGGCGATGGGGGCGCTGATGGCGATGCAAGCGCCCCACCCGCTGCAAGAGCAGATCGACCGGGGCGAGATCGCTGATTAAAAAGTCAAAATCAATGTCCAAAGATTGCTCGACAACTTGGGTTGCCACCAACAGGGCCCGGGCCGGGCGTTTCCCCTCTTTACCAAAGGTGGAGAGCACGGCAGCTTCTCGCTGTGCCCGTTCATCGGACGGGAAACGGGCATGAAAAATCTGCAGGGTGAGATCTTCCGGCGCCTTGGCCTTGAGCAGGCTATAGAGCTGCTGCGCCCGCTCGACCGTATTGACGATGATGGCGCCGCAACCGCCGTGGGTCAGGGCCTCAAGTGCTACGCAGAGCAACTCCTCGGGTGTAGTACCGCATCCGGCCAACCGGACGGGCTCCATCATTCGGCTTTCTATCTGGTCATCCCAGTCGAGGCCCCTGTCATCGGCAAGCACCAACCGCGGATAGGCAAGCTCTGGCAGCACGGCAGGGTCAACCCGCCATGCCTTGAGCAAACCATCACGACGCTTGGTTGGCAGGGTGGCACTCATCAGGATAACTGAGCAGCCCAGGCCTTTTAGCCAGCGCAGCAGCGCTTCAATCAGCCCTTCGGTATAGGTGTCGTAGGCATGAACTTCATCGAGCACCACCACTCGATTGGCCAGCCCCCAGAGCCGCACGAAGTGATGTTTGACATTCAGCACAGAGAAGAGCGCCTGATCGATGGTGCCCACTCCATAGGGAGCGATCAGCGGTCGCTTGCGACGGGAGAACCAGCGGGCGGCTTCTACTCCCTCACTCTGCTTGCCATCTTCACCCCACACGTCCTTGAGCGCTGCCATCATCTCGTGACGAGCGGCGCCACCGTGGATCAGTTGCAGATCGGGCGCCGAACCGTGTGCAAAAGCATCCATAAACTGGCGAGCACGGGCAAACAGTGCATTGCCGGTGGCCTGGGTTGGCAAGGCCAGATAGAAGCCGCGATGGCCATTCGTACGCTGCAAGTGCAGATGCGCCATAAAGGCGAGCTCTGTCTTGCCCTCCCCCATGGGGGCCTCCACCAGCAGCAAAGCGGGCCCTTGGCTCGCTTGTAACAGCTCTATACCCTGGCTCTGCAGGGCTCGTGGTATGACAGGCTTATCGGCAGCCAACATTTGGCCAAGTTGCCTATCAAGTGGGACGGGTTCTGCGAGCAAAGGTGAAAAGGAACGCCAGCCGATCGCCGTCAGCGCCTTATGAGCCAGTCTTTTGGCATGGAGGTAGTGTTGCCTGAGATCGTCGTGACGAATACCGAGGGGAAACCACTCGGGGTTAGAGCCGATCCAGTCGGAAATAGAAGTCAGCCCTGCCAGCCAATTGATGGCAGGTAGCGCCAGTTCGTCAGCGGTAATCACTCCTGATGGGGTCAGCACCTTCCAGTAGGTATCGAGCAATGCCTGCCGGGCTTGCTGCCATGCCTTATCTTCACGCAGCGGCAAGCCATCCCCAACCTCCTTTGTGGTCAACGGGTAACCGTGATGAGCTCCAACCGCCTCAGCCACATTCAGGCACCAAGGGGTCTCGGCACCTGTGTGTACCGGTAGCCATTTCTTCAAAATGGCGGTCGAGGCACAGTCATGGCGATTACTGCGCAGCGATGTACTGGCAAAGGTCAGTCCTTGAGCCTTGGCAAGTGCCTGCCCTTGCTCCCATTTTGCTTGGAATCCCGGGATGGCCTTGCCCACATCATGCAAACCAGAAAGCGTCGCCAGCCAACGGGGAGCCCCCTCAACCGACATACCAAATTGACTGGCCAGGTGTTGATGGGTAGTGGCGGGTTCAAGCTCGAGGATAGCTTCTGCTACCGCCGCGACATCTAGCATGTGAGCCAGCAAAGGGTGGCCTTGATCCTCGCCACTCTTGGCCCAGAGAACCGCAGCCTGTGGGTCTAGGTTTGAAAACAGAACAGGCTCATTTACTCCATCCATTGCGGGGTCGCCTCCGGCACTCAAGTGTGACTCTCGACTGTCATTATTCCCCTCTCACTGGCTCACCGGCTGAGCCAGTGGTGCCACTGCCTTGTGTTTTTTTAATCCGGCTTCCATGGCCGCTATCACACTCTGACGTAGTTCAAGTGGCGCAAGCACCTCAACCTCGCCACTAAAGCGCATCAGGTCGCGTACCAGTTCGCGTTGATCGGCATAGGGGAAAGTGAGACGAATATGACCGCTTGGCTCTATGGTCTGGAGCTGCTCCCGGTGCCACTGCACATCTCTGACCCAAGGGGTAGCAGATGGGTCAAAGCGCAGTTCGGCCTGTTGCAAATCAGCTCCGGCGAAGATGCCATAGCCATTTGCAAAGAGTGCATCCAGCTCTGGTGTCCCACATTCGCAGGCGGCTTCATCCAGCGCTTTGGGTTCGACTATTCGACTCAAGGCAAAGAGGCGCAAGGCCTCTCGTCCATGGCACCAGGCAAGCAGATACCAGTTGTCCCGATACCAGCAGAGACGCTGTGGCGATACTTGACGCTCTTCGGACTGATGTTGTGTGGGATGATAGAGAAAGTGGAGTTGACGCCTGGAAAACAGCGCTTGTACCAGAGGTAGGAATAGCTCTGGGGGCACGTATTGGCGCCCGATGCTTTCCACACGCAGGCGATCAGCTTCATTCTGCCACTGGGGACCCAGCAAATCTCCGATACGTGCCTGCAACTGAGCCACCCCCTGCTGCTGCAGACCCGGTTGCACATCTTGCAGCAGGCGATTGGCCATCAAGAGCGCAAAGGCTTCCGATTCGGTAAGCCAGACGCCCGGCAAGGTAAATCGACCATCATCGGTATCGTAACGATAACCACGAGCGGTCGGGTCCCAGATTATTGGCGCCTGATAACGGTCTCGCAGCAATTCCAGCAGCCGTTTGAAAGTGCTGGCTGAGCACGCAAGTCGTTCGAGTATGACGGAGCGTGGAACAGGGTAACGGAAGTCCAATAGTAACTGGTGTAAGGCAAGGGCTCGGTTAAGTTGTTCCATTCTTCTGTTAAGTTATTGGTTAATAACGACTAGGCTACCACTTAAGGAATGGAAAAACCCTATCGAGTCTCACATATACGCGACCTTTAAAGACCGAGCGTTATCTTAGTTTCTTGTATTTCGCTACTTGTTCGAGGAAGTAGCGACCCAGTTCACCTTGATGTTGGTTCGCTTCGCTTTCTGCGCTGGCCAAGTGACCGTTGCGCTCCTTCCATACCGCATATGCGGCTGCCTTCTCGACCTCGACCCGTTCTTGCTGCTCTTTCGGTAGGGCACACAGATTGTGACTCATACTGACCTCTTTGTTATTTGTTGGCGCCATGGTACGCCATCACTGGCATGCGGGACTTGCGCTGGTTCAAAGGTGGTGCGCTATAATACCTGTATATAAATACAGGTGTTTTACCATGAAGCTGTTAACCCCAGACCCATCACCCGCCGAGGTGACCATCCCGCTGTTCTTGCACCGCGCCTCTTGCGGCTTTCCCAGCCCAGCCAGCGACTATCTGGAAGGGAAGTTAGACCTCAATACCCACTGCGTGGCGCACCCTGCAGCCACCTTCTATCTGCGTGCCGAGGGGGAGAGCATGACCGGGGTCGGCATCTTTCCCGGTGACTTGCTGGTGGTCGATAAGAGCCTCACCCCGCGCCATGGTGATGTGGTGATTGCACTACTCGATGGCGGCTTCACGGTAAAGACCTTGCAGCTCAAGCCGAGGTTGCGGCTGTTGCCAGCCAATCCGGCGTTCGCGCCTATCGACCCTTGTATGAGCCTCTCCCTGGAGTTGTTCGGAGTGGTCACCCATGTGATTGGCAATCTGAGGCAGCGTGATGGCTATAGCGCTCGTTGATGTAAACAACTTCTACGCCAGCTGTGAGCGGCTGTTTCGCCCTGAGCTGCGTGGCCGCCCGATCGTGGTGCTCTCCAACAACGATGGATGCGTGGTGTCGCGCAGCCCCGAGGCCAAGGCGATGGGTATCAAGATGGCCGGGCCCTACTTCAAGATCCGCGATCAGTTCGAGGCGCATGGCGGGGTGGCATTCAGCTCCAACTACGCGCTCTATGGAGACATGTCTGGCAGGGTGATGAGCACGTTGGAGACCATGGCCCCCGAGCTGGAGGTCTACTCCATCGATGAAGCATTCCTGTCACTGTCGGAGTCGTTTGCCGGGGACCTGACAGCCTATGGACAACAGATCCGGCAGCGAGTGTGGCAGTGGACCGGCCTCACGGTAGGGGTCGGGATTGGCCCCACCAAGACCCTCGCCAAGCTGGCCAACTATGCAGCCAAGAAGTGGCCTGCCACGGGCGGCGTCGTGGACTTGCGTGACGAGCTGCGCCGTGCCCGGCTGATGGCTATCACCCCGGTGGACGAGGTGTGGGGCATAGGACGGCGCTTGGGAGCCAAGTTGGTGGCACAAGGCATCAACACCGTGGCTGACCTGGTGGCTAGCGACGCCAAAGGGTTACGCGCCCAATACGGCGTGGTGGTCGAGCGGATCGTACAGGAGCTGCGTGGCCTGCCTTGTGCAGAGCTGACCGTTGAACCGACGGCGAAGCAGCAGATCCTCTCGAGCCGTTCCTTTGGTGAGCGCGTGACGGACCGTGGAGAAATGGCCCAAGCGTTGTCAGGCTTTATGGCTCGCGCAGCCGAGAAGCTGCGGGCCGAGGGGATGTGTTGCCAGCGGGTGCACCTGTTCGTGCGAACTAGCCCCTTTGACGAACGAGCGCCTTACTACAGTGAGCAGGCTGGCGTCCGGCTGGTCTGCCCTAGCGATGACACCCGGTTGCTGCTGCAGCAAGTGAACGTGCTGCTAGCGCAGATTTGGCGCGACGGTTACCGCTATCAGAAGGGGGGCGTCATGCTGAGTGAGTTCACTCCCAAGGGGCAGCAACAGGCAGACCTGTTTGCCCCGTCCTCCGCTCAATCGGACGCGCTGATGGCAGTGATGGACCAGATCAAAGCCAAGGGATTGGGGCGCGTAGGCTTTGCCAGCCAAGGCACGGGGTCGCCTGAGTGGATGATGCGACAAGAGCACCTGAGCCCCTGCTACACCACCCGCTGGGAGGACCTGCCGGTGGCGAGGTAACCAAGGCACAATGAGGCCGCTACTTGGCCGCAATAGGACGTTTTGGAAAAGTGCTGCGAATGTAAGCGGGGCCCGGTGACGACTTCTAACTGCGCTCGGCGGGGTCGTCCTCCCCCCCCTCCTTTTTTCCGACCCTCTCCCCCCCCTTTTTTTTGTGTTCGCGGGCTTCTTTTTTCTTTTATCGGGCCCAACCCATCGTTAAACAATTGATTATAAAGACCAATACGTTTCCTATCATAGGAAACACACCCTCTCTCAATGATGGCTTTTATCTATTGAAATCAAGAGATTAAACGCTATTTTCGATATTACCCCACCCCACAAATAGCCCCATACAGATCCCCATAACTTAGCGAACTGCCTGACTACCCCCTAAAGGGGGTATTAAATCTTGGGGCGACCGGCTCGGATAGTCCGACCGGATTTACTTCGACCATGGAGGTCGCTATGAACACCATCGCTACTACCGCTATGACCGCCCAACAGATCCACGCCGCCATCGTAGATGGCACCGTCAGCGTAACCGAGGCCAAGGCTGTGCTCCGTGCTCGCATTGCCAAGGCCGAGGCCGAAGGCCGCAAGCCACGCGCTCCGAGCGTCCAACTCCTGAAGGAGTTGGAAGACCTCAAGCCACGCGCCAAGCCAACGGCAGCTACGCTGCCCAATCCCGTGGACGCCCTCAAGGCAGCCAAGCCTGCGAAGCAGGCACCGGCCAAGGCCGCTGACGCCAACGCGGATGCGTTGAGCAACGAGCAACTGCTCGACCTGCTCCGTGAACGCGCAGCGTCAGACAAGTCCTTCCTGTCCAGCGTTGGGATGCTGTTCGTCGAACTCACCCAAGCCAAGTAATCCACACCCGCAATACACCGGCCCTCACGCGACAGCGTGGGGGCTTTTTTTATGCCCAAACCAAAAGGTACGCACCATGAGCCTCTTCGCACTCAACATGATCGCACTGTCCATGATCGCCCTGACCTGCATCGTTGCCCCGTTCAACGCACATGCTGCCGAGCTGCCACCGCAGCCCACGGCTGCATCCATGATTGGCCATCTTGAACCAGTGCAACCGACACCCGTTGAGCGTCCAGACCAACCCGAGATCGTCCTCGATATGGTTGCGCTCAATGAATCCATCGTGAGTGAGGCACTGGCAACCATCAAGGATGCCAAGCAATAACGCGAGAGATAACGCTCACACATCCCCCGTGAGGCAGCCCTAATGTGGCTGCCTTTTTTCGTTTCAAGGAGAAACACCATGATCGAGTTCAACGATTCATTCAGCCAAGCCGCAGTAGCCGAAGCCCTGCGAGCACACGAAAGCCTGCAAGAGATCGTCAACCGCAACCTGATGGTGCGTGGTTGGGAGTACGACTATGACGAGACCGGCAAGCGCACCAGTCCACCGCACATCAAGCCCGTGCCAACGATGCACAAGACCACGCTGTACGTGAACCCGAGCGACATGAGGGACAACCTGCCCCGTGAGATTGGCTTTGCGTGGTGGGAGCGCCAGTGCAACGAGCATGGCTACCCCGTTGGCGAGTGGAAGCGAACCATCGTGGGTGCCTACTTCAACCACGGCACCAACGACAACCCGAACTGGGGGAGCCACACATGAAAGTCAGAGTCACAGCCCGCTTCAAGGGCAAGGTTGTCGAGACCGCAGTGATGTCAATCGAGGCGCTGATAGAGCGCCTTATTGATGCCAACGAGGTGGCCAAGTGCATGGGTATCCGTGAGCAACTGGCCGACTACAACAAGACAAGCGTGGTGCGCTTTACCCAGTGCGTAAGGGGCAGGCGCTACACCATGACAGCGAGGAAAGAGTGATGAGCATCTTCGAGGGACACACATGGGGACTGGGCACCCCGAACCTGCCCAAGCTGGGGGCTCGGGCCATCCTGCATCGGGGAAGCGTGGACTTCCTGGGCGACCGTGCCGGTATCTACGGCGAGCCTGACGAGAAGTGGCAAGCCGAGTGCGACAAGGTATTGCCGCACTTCCTCAAGGAGCTGACCGCCATGGCCAAGGCATACCAGATATGCACCGACATGGACGAGGTATTCCGCCTCGAACACAAGGGCTGGGTGTGTGAGGCCAGCCCAAGGCGTAGCTATGGCTACCTCTACATCGACATCTACAAGGAGGCCAACGATGGAGCGTGAAGAAGCACTCAACGCAATGCGTGAGCATGTAGCCGAGTTCATCCAGTTGGAACTGACCGACAAGCTGGAGGCGCAGCTAACCAAGTTACTGGACAGCGGCGCGATTGATACCAGCCAGTGGGATGGCGTGAATCTGGTGCTCCCCCGCACTGTGACCGCCGCCTTGTTGAGTGAAGCGGCAAGCCGTGTGTTGTGGCGCAGCCAAGAGAGGAAGTACCAAGCCGAAGTCCAGAACCTACGCAGCTTCCTCTAACCCAACGCCCCGCCTAACAGCGGGGTTTCTGTTTTAAGGAGATACAACATGGCCAAGATAACCTTTCGCGCCAAGGTGAATGACGGGTACGTGAAGATCCCCAAGCTGGGCCGTCAGCACTGCGACATGAATGCGTTCCACTATCACCCACGTTACGGGGCATACAGCAACTCAACGCTGTTCCCGCAGATGCTGGCCCGCATTGCCAGCGACCTGACCAAGGGCACCGGCCACCTTAACGTAGCCAAGCTGCCCGCCAACGTGGAAGTGGACACATCCAAGTTCCTCGCCACCGTAACCATCGAGGTGTGAACCTCACCCAACCCCAACGCCCCTCACATGAGGGGCTTTTTGTTTCACGGAGAAACATCATGTTCAAACCAACTGTTCACTCTTACTTCTCAGGCGCTGGCCTGATGGACACCGGCCTTATCTTCGGTGGCCTGCCCATCGCCCGCTCGTTCGAGTTAGATCCGCTGGCCTGCAAGGTGCAGGCTGCCAACTTGGGCGACCACGTTGAGAACGTGGACGTGACCCAGCTGTGTGTGACTGGCCAAGGTGAGGCGGATGTCATCATCGGCACCTACCCATGCACCAAGTACAGCAACATTGCCGACATCAAGGGCACCCGCACGGGTGACGACTTGTTCCTCCACTTCTTCCGCCACATTGCGTTGATGCGGCCCGAGGTGTACGTGGTCGAGAACGTACCTGGGATGACCAAGTTTCCGGTGGTCATGGAAGCCATGACCCAGTTGCCGGACTACTACGTGACCACGTTCAACCCAGTGCGGGCCGAGCACATGGTTCCCCAACGCCGTGACCGGCTGATCATCATGGGCAGTCGCCGCCCGTTCACATGGAACGCCCCCGACAAGGGCAAGGTGCCGAGCCTGATGTCGCTGTTAGAACGTGACCCCGAGATAGTCATCCCGCCCTCGGTCTATGCCCGCCTCAACGGGCAGTACCGTGACAAGCCCATCATTAGCGACCCCTTTAAGGGTGACATCGCACCCACCTGTCTAGCTCACTATGCCAAGGACAAGGGCACCCGTCTGGTAATAGACCCAGTGACCCGCAAGCCGCGTCCTTACACGGTTCGTGAGTACGCAAGGTTGATGGGGCTGCCAGACTTCTTCACCTTTGACGCACCCGACAGCGATGCCTATCGCATGATTGGTAACGGCGTTGTGTTCCACAAGGGCGTGTGGGTGGCGAATGAGATCGTGAGGTATTTTTCTCACTCCCATCGACAATCAAGACCACTCACAAGAGCTGCTTCACATCAGAACGTCTGAAAGATACCCCTTGGTTTTCTCTGACTCCTTCTCATTAACTTTCTCACGCTTCATTCGCGCAAAAAGAGACCCTAAAGGGTCTCTTAAAATCTTGGGCTGACCAATCCGGTCGGCCCTCTTAATGGGGCCGGTTCCTTTGGGGACTGGCCCTTTTCACATCTGGAGAAATGCTATGAACGCAAAAGTAGAAACCACCCTGTACGCCAACATCACCGACCTGTTCGACATCCTCAAGGACTTCAACAAGACCAAGGTCAGACTGACCGGTCGGGGTACCACCAAGGATGTCATGGGCTGGAGCCGCACGGCGAGTGAGCACGTCTGCTTTGGCTCGGTGACAGGGCGCACCACCGAGCAGAGCTTGCGCATGCACCTGTCGAACCTGCTGAACGAGGACATCGAACACCTCAAGCAGGAAGTGGCGCATAAGGGCTATGACGCCGTGCTGTCCACCGTCAAGGCGAATCTCTTGGTGTTCAAGGGGCAAGCCAAGCATAACGCCCTGGGTCAGTTGGACGAGCTGCAATCCAAGAGCTTTATGGAGGCAGTGGGCGCAATTCCGCAGCCGACTGAGGGTGTGAGCGAAGCGAACGCCCCGAAGGAGGCGGAGGCCAAGGGGGACGAGTGGGTATTCAACGTGCCCACCTTGCGTGGGTTGCAGGGTGGCCGTGCTTACTACGCCGTGACCATGCCCTATCGGGTACTCGCCCGTCTGTTGCAGATCCAGACCGGCTTTGCCGCTATCGAGCGAGCCCAACGTGAAGTGAACAGGTCTCGGGTGACTGACCTTGTGGACTACATGGGCCAAGCAGGATACGCCCTGCCAGCCCTGACTGGGTGTGTCGAGGGTAAGGCCGAGTTTACCGGCGACCACATGGGCACACTCGCCATCGACATGGGAGCCAAGATCTTGCTGGCTGATGGCCAACATCGGGCGAGTGCCATCGTCAACAAGGTGGAGGCTGATGCCGCGCTTGCGGGTGAGTCGGTAATCATCCAGTTGTATACCGGCCTCACCTTGGACGAACGGCAGCAGCTGTTCTCTGACCTCAACAGCAAGGCGGTCAAGCCGAACGCCTCGATCAACAACCTCTACAACCACCGCAAGGATGGCAGCCAAGTGGCTCGGGCCGTGGCCAACGCCGTGTTCCCTGGGCTTATCGACTTCGAGCGCACCACTTGTGGTGGCCGCAGTGAGTACCTGTACCCGTTCAAGACGCTCATTGATGCCAACAACGTGCTGATGAACAAGCGTGATGGTGAAGCGTGGAGCAACGAGGACAAGGTTGAAGCCCTCAAGATCTGGGCGTTGATCATGAAGCGGGTGCCGGTCACAACCGCAGCCGGTTCAGGGGATAACGTGGCCAAGCTGCGTGAAGGCTCGGTGCTCGGCACTGCCGTGGGCCTGATGGTGCTGGTCTGGGTAGCCAAGGTGCTGATGGAACAGGAGGGATTGAACGGGCTCACTCACCTGCGTAAAGCCGACTGGGACAAGGGTTGGTTCGGTTGGCAGGGCAACGTGATGTTGGGGGCCAAGATGATTAAGAACGGCGGCAGTATCAAGGATGGTGCCCGCGCCGTGTTAAGCCTGCTTGATATGCCTGTTACGGGTGTGTCCGGTAATTGACGATACCCTAAGTCATTTTTGTTGCCTTTCAAAGGGTCAAAGAGTTTTCAACATTGGTCGGATCATTTACGGATGTGAGGAAAGCCGCATGACAACCTCAAATGAATCAAAAAAAGAACCAGCCGCAGTCGCCTCGTTAATCATTGAAGCCAGCAAGCACGTCAACAAATCGTGGCAGGAGCTGGCCCACTTGGCGTCCAACTGGATGGTTGCCCAAGGGCTGGAGACACCGATAAGCCAGCAGGATCTCGCCTCGCTGGCAGCTTGCATGATGTTCACCGGCAAGCCCAAAGCCCCTGACGCTGGCGACCGTGACTCGTTCTTCGAGTTCATCGGTGTGAAGCAGAAGCCCAAGGAGGACTTGGGCGCTGGGGTGGCGGTGGAGATAGACGGGTGCAAGGGTATGCTGCGTTACCGTCTGGCCAAGGACATGTTCGATACCACGCTGCGTGTCCCGATACCCACCATTGAATGGGCTGACCAAGCCCCGCACTCCGTCCCCCAGATCAATCCCTTCTACGAAGTCACCCCCGTCTTTCACGATGTCTTGACCGCCATGGCTATGGGCTTTCGCTCATGGCTGTTCGGTCATACCGGCACCGGAAAGACGGCGGCTATCAGGGAGATCTGCGCACGGTGCAGCTTGCCGCTGGTGCGGATCAACTTCGATTCGGAAATGACCCGTGCTGACCTCGTTGGCAAGACCGAGTTGCTCAACGATGGCGGCACGACCGTGAGCCGGTTCATTGAGGGTGTGCTGCCCCGTGCTCTCCCGCACGTTGGGGTAGTGCTGCTCGATGAACTGGACTTCATCCGGCCCGACCTCGCCTACGTCATGCAGGCGGTGCTGGAGGGGAATGAACTGGTGCTGACCGGTGATAACGGTCGCCGTGTACCGGTGCATCCGCAGTGCTGGATAGTGGCCGCAGCGAATACCTGTGGCCAAGGGGATGATGTCGGCCTGTACCGAGGGGCGCGTGAGCAATCCGCCGCATTCCTCAACCGGTTCCAGACCTTCATCGAGTTTGAATACATGGAGTGGCCCAAGGAGGCGGCCTTGCTGGAGCGTGAGACCCGCCTGCCTACCCACATCTGCGAGAAGCTGTGCCTGTATGCCAAGGAGCATCGGGAAGCGTTCGGCAGGCGTGAGGTGCTCACTCCGATCTCGTACCGCCAGTTGGTCACGATGGCCAACCGGATGATGTTCATGTCACGACATGCAGGCGCCTTGCCGCAGGACGGAGTTTGGGAGGCCATGGAGTTGGTGGTCTTCAATGCCATGCCTGCACATGAGCGCGTCAAGATGACGGGCATCGCACAACGGTTAAGCATCTAAGGAGGATGTGATGGGTTAAAGCGACATTTCTAACCTGCCCGTGTGGCCGGTCATCCTTCGACTGGGGGGACGGGTACTACACCCGTTCGATTGGTAAGGCGAAAAGAATGTAACCGAGCGGTAGCAACGGGGGCCAAGACGGCCCCCTTTTTTATGTCATGGAGATATGAAAATGAACTCGACCGACCTGGTAATTGAGTGCAACGCGATAGCCCGCGTGTTGGGCAGATCGCAGGTGCGCGTAGAGTTTGCAGGGAGTGAGGCGTGGAATGACGGCTCCCTGATCCGCCTGCCCGAGATAGCTGCGGGCAAGGTAAGTGACGACAAGGTAGCGATGATGCGTGGCTATACCGACCATGAGACTGCGCACTCGCTGTTTACTGACTTTGAGTTTTTCCGGCAACACGACAAGACCAAGGCCGACCAGATCAACTATCTGGAAGACCCACGGATCGAGGCGGCCTACCAGCAGCAGTACCCTGGGGCGTGGAGTAGCTTGAACGCCATGCGTCATGTGTCGGCGCAACTCCAGCTTGATGCACTGGCCAAGGTGCCGCCGCATCTGCTCGACTGGGGGCGGCTGATCTTCGGGGCGGTCAAGTGGACGGCCTCGCAGATGATGGGCCACGGTGGTGACGTACAGCGGACGCTGACCGCCATGATACCGGAGCAGTACCGGCCACTGGCCAGCGAGTTTGCGACCCGCTCGATGGCGGCCAAGAGTACCCAAGAGATAGCGGCGCTCGTTGACGAACTGTGTGAGCGGTTCAAACAGGAGCAAGCCAAAGAGCCACAGAAAGCGCCTGAGCAGGAGCCAAGCGAAGGGGATGACAAGGACGAGGATGGGCAGGAAGAGCAGCCCAAGGGCGTTGGTGAGGACGGCGAAGGTGACGAGGGCCAAGAGGATGGCGGGGCGTCTGGTGGCCAAGGAGAACAGCAAGCGCCGCTCATTGACGAGGCGGCCATCCTGAGCGGCATGGCCAGCCGTGAGGTGGGCTTGCCCAAGTTCAACCTCCAGCTGTTCGAGTACAAGCACGATGACGCCCACATCTGCGGCGTAGCCTTCTCGGCCAAGGAGAAGGTCGCCATCAGTCCGATGGGTTCCCATGCCAAGAGCATCCTCAAACGTGCGCTGATAGGCGTTGATGACAGCCGCTGGCTGGGTGGCCGTGTCCATGGCTTGCTCGATGCCAACGACTTGGTGCGGGCCTACCAAGGCGAGGATGACGTTTACCGGCAGCGCACCAAAGACCCCGAGCTTGATACCGCCGTCACCCTGCTGATTGACATGAGTTCCAGCATGAGGGGCGAACGGATTGAGTGGGCCACCAAGACTGCGTTGATGCTGGGTGATGCGCTCGACTCGCTGGGTGTGCCACTGTCAATCTTGGGTCACACCACCATGGCCCTGCACAACTACGCCATCTACCCCAAGGCCGATGTGGATCAGGTGTTCGCATTTGCCAACGACAACCGCCACCCCCAGCTTGCTGCCTTCAAGTTCCAGAACGCCGACCAGACCGGACGGAAGTTGAAGGGCGGACGCTCGGGCAAGGTGGTTGAGAGGCTGGCCATCAAGGCGTATGAGCGCTATCGGCTCGGGCACACACTCAATGCGGACGAGGTGTATGGCCTCGGCTGCGCGTTGACGAGTGCCCCAGGGTATATCTCATCCGACCCGTTGGTGATGTTTAATTTGTTAGGGTTCGGGGTGAGGATCAGAAACGCCCGAGACGTGATCGAAAGGTTGCCCTATTTAGTGGGTGTGTACGGAGCCAATAACATTGATAACCGTGCTATTGAGTTCGCTGTCAATCAGATTGGGAAGTGTAAGCAGAAGCGCAAGATACTTTTAATGTTATGTGATGGCATTCCATATGCGCGTGGGGCACTTTCTAACTTATTGAATTCCTGTACCCATAACACCCTAGCTAATGTGTCCACCCTTGGTATCAAGGTGATCACTTTCGGCTTTGGTTCAACAAGTGTTAAAGGATGTACCCATTATGATGTAACATCAGGCTCAATCGGGCAGATAGAAAAAACAGTCCTTTTTGTTGTCAATGAAGTGCTAAAAACATCATACCCTCGCCATTCCCCGAGCAGAACTGGTGCAGTGGAGACAACCATATGAAAGCTAGACCGGCATATAGGATTAGGTTGAACTGGATTAGGATGGCTCCCGCACACAGAAAAAGTCTCGTTAAGAACCCAAACTGGTGGGTGCTTGTCGCCCAGCGGGTGAAGTCAGGCGTGAAGATCGAGGATGCTATCAGCCAAGTGGAGAGTGAGTGCGAGGCTAGACTCGCGGCTCGCAAGGCAAATGGAGATTAATATGGATAGTTTAGAGATTGAGCGGATCTTGCATCAGTTTCAAGGCCTGGAGTTACAGAACCGCATTTTGGAAAAGAAGTTTAATAACTTACAAAACGAACATCAGAAGACACTTGATGTAATCGAATCGCTTAAATCGAACCTCGCTGAATTACAACTGCAACTTGCATCATTTGGTATTGCACCATCGCACGACAATGAATCGCTACGAGAACTCAGCGACCTGACTCCACGCCAACACGTTATCCTTCAATTATTTATTGAAGGATTTAACTACGACCAGATGGCTCAACGGATCGGGGTCTCGATTAATACAATCAAGACTCAAGCCAAGGCTATCCGTACCAAGTGGGGCGTAGACAACCGATCCGACCTGATATTCAAGGCCCGCCGTGCCATCGGTAGCGTGGCTGACAATGTGTATGTCGAGATCAGTGGTGGGTTGCCGAAGAACTGGGGTGAAGAGTTCGCTCACCTAGCCAAGGATGCAGACCCACATAACGTGTTGTACCGGCCAAGTAAGGGAAGAGGTGCTGGACATGAAGACGAAGAAGATTGATGGCAAAGAGTTGGCGACCATGAAGGACGCCGCCCTTTGCTACCTATCCGATAGGGAACGGTCAAGATCGACCACTCATATCGTCTCGAAGCTGGCCCCTTTTTGGGGCCAGTTTCGTTTGGTCGATGTGAACCAGCGGACGATGGATGACTACGCCAAGGGGCTAGTCGGGATGGCCCAAGCAACCAAGGCGCGGATGTGCAGGCAGGCCCGCACGGTCTACCTGTACGGGTGCCGTGAGTTTGACCTCGCACCCAAGGGGATCAAGGTGCCGACCGAGGGCAAGCACTGCGCCGAATTTCTGACCAAGCCTGAACTGGCCAAGTTGTTGGAGGGGCTGACGGATGAAGCCAGGGCCATTGCGACCTTCATGGTCTATACCGGCGCACGGTATTGCGAGGCCCGACTGGTAGAGGTGGATGACCTCAAGCAGATGGGTACGGCGTTGATGTGCCGATTACGCCACAGGAAGGGCAGCGAGACGCTTTGGCGCGAACGCTGGGTGCCGGTGCATCCGAAGGTACAGGAAGAGATTAAGCAGCACGGTAGCGTCTCTGGTGCGCTCTGGCGCAATGGCCAAGGGAACCGCTGGCACAAGGACGCGACTGCGCTACGCAAGCAGATGAAGCGGGTAGCAGCCAAGCTCGGGTTCGAGGCTCGGCCCCATGTGCTGCGGCATACCTTCGGGACGCTACTAGCCAATGAGGGGGGAGACCTGCGGATACTGGCGGAACTGATGGGCCATGCCAGCTTGCAGCAGACCCGAACCTACATCAATGCAGGGAATCAGGAGGCCGCCGCGCTGGTCGGGAAATTGTGATGGGTCACATTTCTGGTCATGGCTGTGACCATTGTTGTGACCATGCATGACCATACGTGACCACGGGCTAGTTAAATAGCGCAGTGGTCAAATCTGGTCATGTCTACTACAGTTTATTAAGCCGATACAAGCAGTTAGGTGAGGGGGACATTGCGAAGCCTGAACTGTTTCAACCGGCCTTTTGGCCGGTTTTTTTTATCTCTGTGCCCCGAAACTACTGGGACAACGCCTTCAGCTGTGCCTTGTCGGGCGGGTTGTTCCAGTCGATGGGGCCGTGGGTAAAGCGGTACTGCAGCCGTGGCAGGCTGGTCTCCAGCCACTCTTCCCTAAAGTAGGCATACCCCTGATTCCAGTCAGGATCATTGGCCCAACCGGTTTGCAGGAAGTAGAGGCGAGTGCCCTGCCCTTCCGGCACAAAGCGCAGACAAACCTGAGTCTTCTGCTGACGAATATGGGGTAGGCTGGGCGGAAAATTCCAGCTAAAGCTGAGCAAATCATAGGGCATGACGGCCATGACCCTGCACCCTTCACTGCCCCGTTCACCCAGTGGAGCATCCGGCCTGAAGTAGATTTCGAAGGGGCCATTCGGTTCGGCTACCATCAAACACTCGGGAGCCAGAAAACTGCGCAGACCACTCTCTGTCGTCCAGGCGTGCCACACGTCATCGATATGAGCCGGAACAAAAATGTTGCCTTCAATCTGTTTATTGTCCATAAATCAACAATCCTCACGCCATCCATACAGGGGACTTCGGCAGTATAGCCCCATGACAAATGTATTGGACAGCCCTTAATCACACCCTTGTCATTTGCCCCAGATAACCTTGCCCGCGTGCAACAGGGAACAGTGACCGCCCTTGGGAGAGCATGATGATCAGGCGCATGGAAGAACGTGATATCACCCCGCTGGCCAAGCTGTTTTTACAAGGCCGCAGACAAACCTTTCACTGGGTAGACCCCTCCCTGTTTCACCTGGATGACTTTATCGAGCAGACCCGGGGAGAAGAGATATGGGTGGCTGAGCGAGGGGGGACGCTCTGCGGATTTATCGCCGTATGGCAACCCGATCACTTTGTGCATCATTTGTACGTTGCGAGCGACTGGCATGGTCAGGGGATTGGGCGAGCGCTGCTCGAACATGGTCTGGCAAATAATCCCCGCGCGGCATCACTCAAGGTGGCAACCCGCAATACGGCGGCCGTGGCCTTCTATCATCGGCTTGGCTGGCAGCATGGCGACGAGGCCGGGTACTGCGAGCTCACCGGTCCCTGGTGCAAGCTGTGTCGTGAGTAGACAACAGCTCTCCAGACTGTCATGCATGGGCCCGTAAAGGGAAAATATCGATCCGGGATTGCATGGCAGAATATGAGAACACCACGACCCCCGTTGCGCGCGTGATCGCGACCACCGCTCGCACCGAGGATCCCCCGCAGGGCGTATGTGCTCTCTAGACCCGAAACAGCTTGAGCAGGGTATCGAGCTGACCGGAGAGCTGGCGCAAATCGCTGCTGGCTTCAGCCACTTGCACCACCCTGGCCGCGCTCTCGCTATTGAGGGTGGCAATCCGGTTCACGCTATGGCTCACCGCCTCTGCTACCGAGTGTTGCTCTTCCGAGGCTTGGGCAATATACATGTTCATCTCGCGGATCAGACTGACCTGGTTTTTAATTTTCTCCACCGATACCTGTACATCGGCGGCTTCGGCGCCCGCACGAGAGGCCTGCTCCTGGCTCAACTGCATCCCGGCACCGACATTCTGGGTCGCCTGTTGCAGCCGTTTGATGCTGGCACTGATCTCTTCGGTCGACTGACGAGTGCGCCCCGAGAGGGTTCGCACTTCATCGGCCACCACCGCAAAACCGCGCCCCTGATCCCCAGCCCTCGCCGCCTCGATGGCGGCATTGAGCGCCAGCAGATTGGTCTGCTCGGCAATACCATTGATCACTTCGATAATATTGCCGATGCTGCTGCTCTCGGTAGAGAGGGAGCGCATCAGCCCCGCCACCCGTTCCACCTCTCCCACCAGCTGGTGAATCGCCTGATTGGCATGACCGGCCAGATTGTAGCCCTGTTCGACATAAAGGTTGGCCTCATCGGTCGCCGTAGCAGTCTTCACTGCATTACCTGCCACCTCCTGCACCGCCTGGCTCATCTCGGTAATGGCAGTCGCGACCTGATCCAGCTCCAGTTGCTGGGCATCACTGGCGCCCCGAGTATCCGCCGCAAGGGTGTCACAACGTTCCGCGGTCTGCAGCACGCCAGCAGAGAGCTCGTTGATTTCGGCCACCATCTCCTGAAGCTTGGCAATAAAGTGATTGATGTTGGTGGCCAGCGCGCCCATCTCATCCTGACGGAGGATCTTGAGACGCCGGGTCAGATCCCCCTCTCCCCTGGCCAAATCGAACACCGCCAGATTCATCTGATGAAGTGGTCTCAGCACATTGCGATGAATGAGTACCATCAACAAGGCAATGATACAGATATCAAGTACCAGGATCTGCCAGACAGTGGTGATCAACTGCTGGCGCAAGTTGGCCTGAATGGCCGCATCACTGGTTTCGACCAGCAATCTGGCCACGGTATTTTTCTGGCCGCTGTCGTCGTAGACCAGATCATACCCCCCATAGGCCGCCGTATCGGCGGGTATGGCCGTTACAGGGGAAATAGTGCCCGCTGCATCGCGGGCAAACCCGGCCACCAGCTTCTCCTTGTTGACCACCAGCAGTGTGCTGAGCATATCGGCCGCCAGCTCGGATTTGAGCGATGCCTCGATAAAGGCCGACTCATAATTCCACAAAGGGCCAGGCAAGGAGAGCTGCAGTCGCTTGATCGCCTGCTCGACCAGCTGAGCCTGTTTGCTGTAGCTCTCTTCCCTCACCGAGCTGTAGTTATAACCACCAAACAGTACCAGTAGCAGACTCACCGAGAGGGAAGTCAGTACGGCAATCCTGAACTTCAGACTTTTCCAATCCATGACTTCCTCCCGGTATTAACGGCAGCAGGAACAGTACAACTTACTGGTACTTGGCGTTGATTTTCTCGATGGTGCCGTCGGCTTTCATGGCTGCCAGAACCTCGTTGAGCTTGTTGATGAGTTCATCGGGCGTATCCTTGTTAAACGCCAAACTCATCTGGGTTTCCTTGAACACGAAGACCGGCTTGGGTGAAGCCACCTTCTCCTTGCTGGCCAGATAAGGCGCCAGATACTGGCCGGTTGCCCAGAGATCGATACGACCGGCCTCCAGTTTTTTCACGTTGGCGGTGTCATTGGCTGCCAGCTGCAACTTGGCAAATCCCTGTGCCTTAAGATACTCGGCTGCCGCATCACCGTTGTAGCCCCCCACCGAATACTGCTTGGCCTCTTCCAGTGAAGAGACTGTGATATTGGCCGTCGAGCTGGAGAAGAACACCCAGTTGTTATTGACCAGCGGCCCCACCCATTTGAACAGCGCCTCACGCTCCGGGGTACGAGTCGTGGAGTAGAGTGCGGTGTTGGGAGTGCTGAGGGTATCTTCATACGCCCGCTTCCAGGGCATCAGGGTCAGCTTGTATTCGACGCCGGCACGCTTGAGCAGCTCTTCGACCACCTCGGTCGATAGCCCGACAATCTTGCCCCCCTCCCCCTGCATGTTGAACGGAGGGTAATCCTCGGTCATCACGTTCAGTGGCGCAGCCTGAACTGCGCTTATCGCCATCATGGAAGAGACTGAAAAAATTGCACTTTTCCACAGCAGTTGATAGTTCATTGCAACCTCGCTTTGCTTGCCATTCATCCCTGAACATCCGCCGTTACCGATGGCGGTGCACATCTGACCCGCTGGGGTCATGCCGGCTTTCACGGCTCGCCGCCCACCCATGTGCAGCAGCAAACAGATCCGGATTTTGCCAGTGCGCAACGAAACGCAATCGGCGGGGGAGGCTCACGACAAATCGAGGTGGAAACATGCCAGGGCAGCATGAGGGGAGTGTGGAGGGGGCGGATAAACCTCTGCCATACAACAGCGCTGTGGCGAAGCAGAAGCGCATCGTTTAATGACCAGGGTCTGAGAGAGAAATGATAGAAAACGCCAACATCCATTTTCCCATACTGCTCGAGGAGACCTCAGAGCCAAACCTGTCCTTTAGCTAAGGTCACGAAAAGAGATACGTCAAATGAGAGTGCTAACCCCCTCATCTACTTCCAAATTAGATTCCAGATGAGCTCCGCAGAGCCGAAAAGTGGCGCGAGAGAACCGAAACAGAGAAGACCACCGCGAGGTGGCCTTCTACAAGTTAACGATGAACGTCTGGCGATACTCAATCCTTGGCGGCGTCCATCACACCTTCTTCGGAGTGCGCAGGCAGGATCAGGTTGAGCAGGATGGCGGCAACGGAGGCCAGGCCAACACCGGCCAGCGCGAAGTCGCCAATCTTCATCTCCAGCGCACCGACACCGACAGTAAGAGTCACGGCGACGATGGCGATATTGCGCGACAGTCCCAGATCCACCTTGGATTCCACCAGCGTCTTGAGACCGATGGCAGCGATGGATCCGAACAGCAGCAGCATGATACCGCCCATCACCGGCATCGGGATGGAGGTGAGCAACGCATTGAACTTGCCGAAGAAGGCCAGAATGATGGCAAACACCGCAGCCCAGGTCATGGTGACCGGATTGAAGTTGCGAGTGATCATCACGGCACCGGTCACTTCGGCGTAGGTGGTCACGGGTGGGCCACCGATGAAACCGGCGAAGCAGACTCCGATACCGTCACCGGCCAGCGTACGATGCAAACCCGGATCCTTGGTGTAATCCTTGCCAGTCACGCCACCAATCGCCAACACGCCACCGATATGCTCGATACAGGGGGCGATGGCTACCGGCAACATGAACAACGCAGCAGCCCAGTTGATCTCCGGGGTTTCGAAGTGGGGCAGCGCCAGCCAGGGGGCGTTCACCATGCCATCGAAACTCACCTGGCCCATGAACACCGCCGAGACATAACCGGCAATCACACCGCACAGGATGGGGATCAGCTTGATCCACCCCTTGCAGAACACAGCTGCAATCAGGGTGACCGCCAGCGAGATACCGGCCAGCGTCAGCGCAGTCCCCGCAGGAACCACCTGCTCACCACCGGCGCGGCCCATCGCCATGTTGCAGGCAACCTGCGCCACAGAAAGACCGATCACCATGATCACCGGGCCAATCACCACCGGGGGCAGCAATTTGTGCACAAAACCCATCCCTTTTGCCCGGATCAGCGCAGCCAGAATGAAATACATGAAACCGGCGGCAAACAGGCCAAACATGGTGGATGGCAATCCCCAAGTCTGGGTGGCGTAGATGATGGGAGCGATAAAGGCAAAGCTGGAACCGAGGAAAATCGGGACCTGGCGGCGGGTGCAGAGCTGGAACAACAGGGTGCCCACACCGGCGCCAAGCAGGGCCATGGAGGGGTTCAGTCCGGTGAGCAGGGGCACCAGAACCATGGCACCGAAGGCGACAAACAGGATTTGCAGCCCGGCGACACTTTGCTTGACTAAGGAAAACATGGATGTCCTTAATTTTTTGATAACTGATGGGGATATTTATCACTTTTCAGTCATCACAAGACTTTTTCAAGGCACAAAATGAACACAAATGCGTCACCTGTTACCTTTTACTGCTTGGGAAGGGCATGAAACTGGCTTTTTAGGCGGGATTCGTTGCTACAAGCATCGAGTATGCGATTTTACGCATTATTGTGACGAACGCCAATCGTTTTTCCATCATGTTTATTGTGTTCATGGTCAAAGATGCCACCGCCAGGGGGCGCTCTATAATGGATCCTGTGAATCAAGATGGACAAGGAGTCCCCATGTCACAGCCCCCATTCAAGGCCAGCCAGCGCAGATTGCTTATTGGCTCGGCCATCGCACTCGCCCTGTTTGCAAACCCGTTCAGTTATGATTTCGCCCACAATGAGTGGCAAATGAATCAGGCCTATGCCAAGTCCTGCTTTATCGCCGGCACTCGCATCACGATGGCCGATGGCTCCACCCGCCCCATAGAGACGCTCCGGGTCGGTGAACGAGTGCTGGATCAACACGGCGGCAGTAACCGGATCCTGGCGGTCGAACGGGTCATACTGGGCAAACGCAGACTCTACGGGATCAATGATCTGCCCCCGTTCTTTACCGCAGAACACCCTCTGCTGACCACGCGGGGCTGGGCAGCCATCTCACCGGCCATGACACGAACCGAAAACCCGCAACTGGCAGTGCTGCCGCTATTTACCGGCATGCAGATAATGTGTCGCCCGGCACCTGTCATGGTGACGGGCAATCTGGCCCTGCAATCCCAGCCGGAATTACTGCTGGTTGAGTCACTCTGCTGGATCGAGGCGCCTCCCACTACCGCACTCTTCAATCTGCTGCTCGATGGCAGCCACAGCTACATCGCCAATGAGCTGATCGTTCACAACAAAGATGGCGATGGTGGCAGTGGGGGCAGCAGCAGTGGTGGTGGCAACAGCGGCGGAGGCAGCAACAGCGGCGGAGGCAGCAACAACGGCGGAGGCAGCGACAGCGGCGGTGGCAGCGATGGGGGCAGCGATGACAGTGGCGGCCAAGGCGAGCATGCCGGCGGAGAGCAGCATGGTGGAGGTGAACGGCATGCTGGTGGAGAAAAACATGCAGGGGGAGAACGCCATGGGGGTGGCCGCGGGTTTGGCAATGGCGTTGATGACAACGGTGTGGATGCCGTCGATGCCAACGGCAACAAGCTCAGAGGCGATGGCACCATCGATGACAACGGCGTAGATGCCGTCGATGCCAACGGCAACAAGCTCAGGGGGGATGGAACCATCGATGACAACGGTGTGGATGCTGTCGATGCCAACGGCAACAAACTAAGAGGTGATGGCACGGTCGATGACAACGGTGTGGATGCTGTCGATGCCAACGGCAACAAACTAAGAGGTGACGGCACGGTCGATGATCGCCAGCAAGTGCTTACCGATGAGCAGGAGCGGGTGCTGCTCAACAACGGTTTTCGCCAACAGGGGCAACCATGATGCGATATCTGTTACCACTCCTCCTGCTCGGCCTCACTGGCTGCGCCACGGTCGACACTCCGCCGCTTTACCATCAGATGGATAAGGCAGATGTTCAACTGGCCAATCAGGCCCTTGCCAAGGCGCTGGAAACCCGTACCAAAGGGCAGAGCCTCACCTGGTTCAATCCGGCTAATCGTCACTCGGGCAGCGTCACGCCGCTACGCACCTTCCGCCATGCCAGCGGGGAGTGGTGTCGCGACTATCGCGAGCAACTCTATATCGGCCAGGCCAGTCAGCAGTGGCAGGATACCGCCTGTCGCAATCAGCAAGGGCGCTGGCGGCCATTGCGAACTTAGTGAATGCCACGGGATAAACGAAAGGGGGTAGCAGCGCTACCCCCTTGTCATCTTTTCCGACCCGTTATCCGAGCGGTGAATACGCGGTTATACCCGACGATAGGGCAGGTAAACCGGCTCCCACATGTGGTTGAGGATATGCTGCTGCAGATCCTGACCGATCAGCGGGTGGGAGGGATCCCGGCGCACGATATCCTTGAGCACGGCGGTCGCCACATGCACCGAGATGCTGCGCAGCTCGCGAATGCGGGGATAGACGGCCCCTTTAGCCAGGTCCACCTCACTCACGCACTCGGCCAGCGCAAAGGCGGCGGTCGTGAAGACATCGGGTGTGATCTCGCGGATCTGGCTGACGATGGCCGCCAGACCTACACCGGGGAAGATAAAGACATTATTGCCCTGCCCGACCCTGAACTCCTGCCCCTCGTAGCTCACATCCTTGAAGGGACTACCGGTCGCCACGATCGCCTTGCCCTTGCTCCAGCGGTAGATATCCTCCGGCAGCGCTTCACAGTTGGCGGTCGGGTTGGAGAGCGGGAACACCATGGGGCGCTCGCAATGCTGCAGCATCAGCTGGATGTGTTCTTCCTGGAAGGCCCCGCCCGAGCCGCTGGTACCCAGCAACACGGTAATGGGCACATGACGCAGTACATCGGCCAGATTGGCCTTGCCGGGCACCTCGGTATCCCAACCCGCCAGCAGCAACCCCGGTTTGGCGTAGCGACGTTTGTACTCGTCAAGCCCGTCCCGGTTGTCGCACACCAGCCCCTGGGTATCCAGAATGTAGATGCGATCGCGGGCCGCCTGCGGATCCATCCCTTCGCGGATCATCCCCGCGCAGATCTGATCCGCGACCCCAACCCCGCCGGCGCCAGCGCCATAGACCAGATAGTTCTGCTGGCCCAGGGTCTCCCCCTTGACCTTGACCGCGCCGATAATACCGGCCAGCACCACGGCACCGGTGCCCTGAATGTCATCGTTGAATGACGGCAGTGCCTGCTGGTAGCGGGCCAGATTGTTGAAAGCATTGGATTTGCTGAAGTCTTCCCACTGCAGCACGGCGTTGGGGAAGTGGCGCTTGACCCCCTGCACGAACTTGTCGATGAACTCTTCATACTCCTTGCCGCGAATACGCTTGTGCGGGCGGCCCAGATACATGGGATCATCGAGCAGTTTCTGATTGTCGGTGCCCACATCCAGCGCGATGGGCATGCAGCAGGCGGGGTGAATACCGGCCCCTAGGGTATAGAGCGCCAGCTTGCCGATAGGGATCCCCATGCCGCCAACACCCTGGTCGCCGATCCCCAGAATGCCCTGGCTGTCGGTGACGACTATGATGCGGATCGATTTGGCATCGAAGTGACGGGCCTGACTGCCCATGTCATCCACGTTGTCCGGGGTGATGTAGAGGCCGCGCGGCTTCTGGAAGCGGTGGCTGAACTCCTGGCACGCCTTGCCCACGGTCGGGGTATAGATGTAGGGAGTCATCTCCTCTACATGGCGTGACAACAGGGCATAGAAGAGAGTCTCGTTGCGATCCTGCAGGGCACGCAGGTTCTGGTACTTCTCGATATCGCTGCAAGCGCTCTTGAACCCCTCATACACTCGCTCGAGCTGGGCTTCAAAAGTTTGCACCTGAGGCGGCAGCAAACCATCGAGATCAAAATCGGCCCGCTCCTGTTCGGTGAAGGCCGTGCCCTTGTTGAGGTATCGATTGTTAAGCAGATCAGTGCCGGTCAGTGCAACGGGGCGAAAATCCTGTCCCTGTGCATCTTTCCACAGCAGATATTGTCCGGTAGCCATAGTCATTCTCTTTGATTTACGTGAAATTGCCGTTCGGCAGGAGAGCAAGACTCATAATGAAATCAATCATATGACGTTTACTCGATCGGTTTTGTGAGCTTGGGCATACCCTGCGGCCAAAATAGGCGCCCGGCGACCCCGGCGAGACAAATATCCACGGCAAGGAATGAGACTCATGTTAGCATTGCGGGCAACCCAGCCCCTTTCACCGCATCACAGCCGGGAGTGATCTGATGCCCTCACCTCTGCCAGCCTGCTCCCCCTTCTTCCTGCCATGCGCCTGATCCCGCTGCTTGCACTGTGGCTATTTCTGACCTGCCAGTCGGCTCTCGCCGCACCGGGCCGGGTACTCAACATCATCGTGGGTGAATGGCCCCCTTTCGTCTCCGAGCAGTCAAAACAGCACGGGCCAGTGGCCCACCTTATCAGCGATCTGTTCAAAGAAGCAGGCTATGAGGTGAAGTTCCACTTCGCCCCCTGGGGTCGGGTCTATTCGCTGGCGGCCAACAGCCAGCTCTACGACGCCACCGCCGTCTGGATGCACAAACCGGAGCGGGAACAGGATTTTCTGTTCAGCGAAGCGGTGCTGCAGGAGCAGTTTGTCTTCTTCTCCCTCAAATCACGGCAGCTGCGGGCCGAGCGCCTTGAGCAGATCATCGGCATGCGGTTGGGGGGTGATATCGCCTATAGCTACGGGCCCGAGCTGGACAAGATGGTGGCCGATGGCAAGGTAACCCAACAGAAAGTCACCGACGTGAAACAGAATTTCGGCAAGCTGCTGCGCGGACGGATCGACCTCTATCCGCAAGAGCTGCGAGTCGGTCTGGCCGAGTTGCAGAGCCAGCTCGACCCCGCCAGCGCGGCACTCATCACCCACAGTCAGACCCCTTTTCTGCGCAACGACAGCTTCGTGATGTTCCCACGCAAGATGCCGGATTCAGCCAAACTGCGGGATCAGTTCAATCAGCAGTTGCAGCAGGCCATCGCCAGCGGACGTTATCAGCGCTACTTCGAACGGCTGGCCCGGGGGGGCTATTAACCTTGGCGAGGCAAAAACAGAGGGGATAAAACAACGGTGACGGCCCTTTGTGGCCGCCACCTCTGTGATGCTTGTCAGCTGCTGGCATTAGCCGCTGATGCCCACCTCCAGCTTGAACGGCGTCTTGGCCTTGCTGCTCTCGGCCGCCCCCATCTGGTAGACCCGAATGGTATAAGTGCCCTTGGCGGGCAGGGTCGCCTCAAAGTTGTTCCCTTCCGTAGAGCCGATAAACATCGCCTCCCCCTTGCTGCCCGGCGGCAGAATATTGAAGTAGGGCTTGCCGGTCAGGATCACCACCATGCTCTGGCCCTTGTTGGCCGTCAGCTTGTAATCGAGGGTCTGGCTACCTTGAATGGTGCCGTTGATGGTTGCCCCTGACTCCCCTTTTTTGAACTGTACCTGCTGGGTCTTGATCCCGTCAGCCGCCTGCGCCACGCCCGCAATACCACCGAAGAGCGCAGATGCACATACCGCTGCCAGCCATGCTTTTCTCATCATTTGTCATCCCTTGTGTGAATGGACCCCCTGTTACTGTTGCTCAAGGTGGCCCAAAAAACCATCGCCGTTTGCGGCATCGCTCAATCAATTTGCCATCACCATCGACCCGCCATCAAAAGGGGCGCCTCAGCGCCCCTTCCCTTTACTCTTTGTCGACCATCATGATTTACCCGCCTTGGGCTCATCGAGAGTGTGTTTCACCTCTTCATACCAGAGGTCGTGGTGCTCCTTGGCCCAGGTCTCGTCCACCTCACCGGTCACCATCCCCTCCAGCGCCCCTTCCAGCTGGAACAGGCCCATGTAAATATGGAAGATAAAACCGCAGATAAGGATCAAGGCGCCGACGATATGGATAAAGCTGGCCCACTCCATCTGACGGCGCAGCTGGCCGAAGATGGGAAAGTCCAGAAACAGCCCGGTCGCCACGACTATGCCGCCAAACCAGATGAGCAGCCAGAAGATCGCCTTCTCGCCGCCGTTGGAGAAGCCCGCCGAGGGGTGACTCCCCTTGTGGGGCCCCAGCATGCCGCCAGCCTTCATAAACCACTGCACATCCACCATGTTGACGATGTTGTGGCGGAACCACTTGATGAGTACACCGAGCAAGCAGAGGAAGAAGAGCGGCCCCACGTAGTTGTGGAACACCTTGGCGAACCAGATCCAGTTCTCCCACACCCCCATGCTCACCACCGGCTTGATGAAGTACTTGCCATAGATGATGGCCAGCCCTGACCCGGAGAGGGTCAGGAACATGGCCGCCGTGGTCCAGTGCAGCGCCCGATCCAGCCTGCTCCAGCGCTTGAGCTTGCGCCCGGTGCGCGGTTTGGAGAGCTTGGTCTGCCCCACCACCAGATACATCAGGCCGCACATGGCCAAGGAGCCGAAGATGGCGATGGCGCCGAGCGGCGACACCCACTTGGTCTTCACCTCGAACCAGAGCTGGCCCGGCACCGAGATAAGCACTCCGTGCTCCGGCGAGCGGGAGGTGGTCACCCCCTCCTGCCCATCCTTCACCGCCCGCCAATAATCGGCGCCGGCAAAGCCGACCGCCTCTTTCTGCGCATCAGCGAAGCCGGGCGCGCTGAACAGCAGCAAGGCCGTCAGCAGCGCTGTCAGCCAGTGTCTCATTGACCATCCTCCTGCTTGCCAAGCTTGAGCCCCTTGCCTCTGCCATCGTGAGGTTTGCTGGCGTCGCGATAGAGCGCCTGTTCATCAGCCCCCCAAGCAGCATGAGGGGCACCGCGATAGGCAACCCGCTCGCGGAAGATATCGGAGATCACCTGCGCATCCCCTGCCAGCAGTGCTTTGGTGGAGCAGAGCTCGGCACACATGGGCAGCTTGCCCTCGGCGATACGGTTGGCACCGTACTTCTGGCGCTCCGCCTCGCTGTGATCCTCTTCCGGGCCGCCGGCGCAGAAGGTGCACTTGTCCATCTTGCCCCGATCGCCAAAGGCGGCGGTTTTCGGGAACTGGGGCGCCCCGAACGGGCAGGCAAACAGGCAGTAGCCGCAACCGATGCAGAGATCCTTGTTGTGCAGCACTATGCCGTCGTCGGTGTGATAGAAGCAGTCGGCCGGGCAGACCGCCATGCAGGGGGCGTCGGTGCAATGCATGCAGGCGACCGAGATGGAGGTCTCACCTGGCAGGCCGTCGTTGAGGGTTACCACCCGGCGGCGCTGGATGCCCCACTCGAGGGCATCGTCGTTCTCGTTCTTGCACGCCGTCACACAGCCGTTGCACTCGATGCAGCGCTTGGTGTCACACATGAATTTCATTCTGGCCATGGGATCAGGCTCCTACTTTGCGAAAACGGCACAGGGTGACCTTGGTCTCCTGCATCTGGGTGACCGGGTCATAACCATAGGTGGTGACTATGTTGACCGACTCCCCCAGCACATAGGGGTCAGACCCTTCCGGATATTTGGATCGCAGATCCTTGCCCTCGAAGTGGCCGCCGAAGTGGAACGGCATAAAGGCGAGCCCCGGTTTGACCCGCGGAGTCACCAGTGCCTTCACCTTGACCCGGCCCCCTTCCGGCCCCTCGACCCACACATCCTGACCGTCGCGCACCCCGACGTCGTTGGCATCCGCCGGGTTCATCTCGACAAACATCTCCTGCTGCAATTCAGCCAGCCAGGGGTTGGAGCGGGTCTCGTCGCCGCCCCCCTCGTATTCGACCAGACGGCCGGAGGTGAGGATGATGGGGAACTCCTTGCTGACATCCTTCTCCTGCACCGAGGCGTACTGGGTCGGCAGGCGCCACAGGCTCTTCGAATCAGGCCAGGTGGCGTAGTCGGCCAGCAAGTCGCGGCGCGGGGTGTAAAGCGGCTCGCGGTGCTTTGGCACCTGATCCGGGAAGGTCCACACCACGCAGCGCGCCTTGGCGTTGCCATACGGCACAAAGCCGTGCTTGATGGCGACACGCTGGATGCCGCCGGAGAGATCGGTCTTCCAGTTCTTGCCCTCGGCCTCTTTCTTCTCGGCCTCGGTCAGCTCATCCCACCAGCCGAGCTGTTTCATCAGGTCGGCAGTGATCTCGGGATAACCGTCTTCCACCTCGCTCCCTTTCGGCCAGGAGTCTTCGGCGAGCAGCGAGACGCCCTGATACTCGATGCCGAAACGTGCGCGGAAACCACCGCCCCCTTCCGACACCGGAATGCTGGTGTCGTAGAGGATATGGCTGCCGGGATGTTTCATCTCCGGGGTGCCCCAGCAGGGCCAGGGCAGACCGTACACTTCGCCACTGACCGGGCCGCCTTCGGCCTTGAGGTTGGTCTTGTGGAAGGTGTGCCAGTTCTGCTGGTGCGCCTTGAGCCGCTCCGGGCTCTGGCCGGTGTAGCCCACGCTCCACATGCCGCGGTTGTATTCGCGGGTGATGTCTTCCAGCAGTGGCTGATTGTTCTCTACCTTGATGTGCTTGAACAGCTGGTCGGCAAAACCGAGCTTCTTGCTCAAGAGATACATGATCTCGTGGTCGACCTTGGATTCGAACAGGGGTTCTATCACCTTGTCGCGCCACTGCATGGAGCGGTTGGTGGCGGTGACGGAACCATAGGTTTCGAACTGGGTGGTGGCCGGCAGCAGGTAGACGCCGTCGGTGCGATCGTTCATGACGGCAGCGACTGTGGGATACGGGTCGACAATCACCATCATGTCGAGCTTTTGCATCGCCTTCTTCATCTCGGGGCCGCGAGTCTGGGAGTTGACCGCATGGCCCCAGTAGAACATGGCGCGGATATTGGAGCCCTGCTCGATGAGATCGGCGTTCTCCAGCACACCATCAACCCAGCGGGAGACCGGAATGCCGTTGTTGTTCATCGGCAGCTTGCCGTTGTAGGCCTTGTTGTCGAAACGAGCCTTGATCCACTCGTAATCCACATCCCACACCCGGGCCCAGTGCTTCCAGGAGCCCTCTTCCAGCCCGTAGTAGCCGGGCAGGGAATCGGAGGTGACGCCAAAGTCAGTGGCGCCCTGCACGTTGTCGTGACCGCGGAAGATGTTGGTGCCCGCCCCGCTCTTGCCCACGTTGCCGAGGGCCAGTTCGAGGATGCAGTAAGCGCGGGTGTTGTTGTTGCCTGTGGTGTGCTGGGTGCCGCCCATGCACCAGACCACGCAGCCGGGGCGGTTGTCGGCCAGCAGCTTGGCGGCACCATGAACCTGCTGTTCGTTGAGACCGGTCACCCGCTCCACTTCCGCCGGGGTCCAGCGCGCCACCTCTTTTTGTACCTCGTCCATGCCATAGACGCGGGTGCGGATGAACTCTTTGTCTTCCCAGCCGTTCTTGAAGATGTGCCAGAGCATGCCCCAGATAAAGGCGACGTCGGTGCCCGGACGCAGGGAGAGGTACATGTCCGCCTTGGCGGCGGTGCGGGTGCGGCGCGGGTCGACCACCAAAATCTTGCAGCCGTTGCGCTCTTTCGCCAGCAGGATGTGCTGCATGGCGACCGGATGGGCCTCCGCCGGGTTGGAGCCGATAAACATGATCGACTTGCTGTTGTGCATGTCGTTCAGGCTGTTGGTCATGGCGCCGTAGCCCCAGGTGTTGGCGACGCCAGCGACCGTGGTGGAGTGGCAGATGCGCGCCTGGTGATCCACGTTGTTGGTGCCCCACAGGGACGCCATCTTGCGAAACAGATAAGCCTGCTCGTTGGAGTGCTTGGCGGAGCCGAGCCAGTAGACGCTGTCGGGGCCGGACTCCTTGCGCAGGCGCAGCACTTCGTTGCCCACCTCTTCGATGGCCTGATCCCAGCTGATGCGCTGCCACTTGCCGCCCACCAGCTTCATCGGGTACTTGAGGCGACGCTCACCGTGGCCGTGCTCGCGCAGGGCAGCCCCCTTGGCGCAGTGGCCGCCAAGGTTGAAGGGGTGATCAAAGGCAGGCTCCTGACCGGTCCAGACGCCGTTTTGCACCTCGGCATAGACGCCGCAGCCCACCGAGCAGTGGGAACAGATGGTGCGCTTCACCTCGACCGGCACGTCGGCCGCCACGGTTTTGGCCTCGGCCCGCTGCATCATGGCTGGCGCCAGCCAACCGGCGGCCACGGCGCCACCGGCCACCAGACCGGAATTGACCATAAAGGCGCGACGGGTCAGCCCCTGACCGCGAATGGCCTCATTGCCCTGCTCGCCCACTTGGGGCTGCTCGGCACGTTTTGTCAGTTTCATGAGTTCTCCTTCACTGATCCGGCTCAGTCGGTGCCGCGCAGGGTGCGATAAAAGTCGTGAACATGGGGGGTCTCCCGATAGCCCTTGTCAGGCTCGGTGTCGTGGGTCAGCACCTCTTTGCCCACCACCCGACCGGTGGCACCGGCCAATACGCCTATGGTGGCGACCACGCCAACTCCCTTGATCAGATTGCGGCGGGACGGGTCTTTCAGCTGTTCATCGCTCATTCTTGTGACCTCTGTTGTTGTTCTTGCTGGCGCCTGCGCGCCAGCTTCGCGTCCAATGGGATATCTCGTCTGCTCGTTTTGTTATGCGCAGAACTTGTTATGCACAGCGTGTTATGCACAGATAAGGGCGTTCAGCCCGGCACCACGCAGGCGCCAAACGGCAGGCGCAATTCGTTTTCCAGCTTGAAGAAATCTTCGGCAAGGGCGCCGACCGCCCGGTAGAAGCTGCCCCCTTTCGCCTGTTGCTGATCGCGGCAGCAAGCGAGTACCCAGGGGGCAAGGTGGCGCTCATAAAAGCGGTTGCGCTCCGGGTGCTGCTCGGCAATCAGTACCGCCATCACCTCACAGAGGGCGGCCAGATGATCTTCCGGCTCGCACACTCCGCTCTGGCGCTCGAAACCGAGGGACTGCAGATCTGCGCGCAGCACCGCCAGCGGCAGCTCCATCAATGAGCCGGTGAGATACCAGGAGGCAAACGGCACAATCTCCCCGCGCCCCAGCCCGATAAAGAGATCCTGATACTCCTCGGCAAGCTCGTTTTCGTGGTGGCTACTGGCTGCCAGCTGCACCAGCCCCAGCCCTCTGGCAAAGGGGCCAGGCATGACCTGCAACCCTTGCAGCCAGGCGAGCTGTTCGCCACGGGGAGCGGCGCGCCAGAGACTCGCCAGCAGGGCGTAGAGATCGGCGCTGCTCTGTTCCAGTTCGGTCATGGTCAGTTCGCCAGCCTTTTCGTTATGTTGTTCACTCATCACTGGCCCCTCATACCTTGAGCTGGGAGACGGGATCCGCCGCCAGCGCTGCAAACACATCCTTGACCCGGCAATCCTCACACATCAGCAGCCGCTGGGCGGCCTCGTTCTGGAAGTGGGAGTGACCGGCCAGTTTTTGCTGGATGCGGCGGATCATCGAGGCGGGCGCGAACGGCTTGCCGCAACGAATGCAGCAGGCGGCCTCTTCGGCTTTCAGGCTCTGCACCGCGCGGCGCGCTTCGGGCACCGGCTGCAGACGGGGCGTGAGCACGATGGCCTGCTCGGGGCACGCCTTTTCGCACATGCCGCACTGGATGCAGTCCTGCTCGATAAAGTTGAGGCCGGGCGTGTGCCCAACCGCATACAGGGCGCGGCTCGGGCAGACCGCCACGCAGCCCATGCAGAGGGTGCAGTCAGACTCTTTGAGTTCCACACTGCCGTATGGGGCACCGTGGGGCACCGCCAGCGGCTCGCGGCTCCCCTCATTGGCCTGCCAGAGGGCATCGAAAGCGGCAAACAGGTTCTCCCGTTTGTCCCCTTTGAGCGGCTTGTCCAGCAGGGCAACGGCTGGCTCAACGGAGATCGGCTTATCTTGTTCGGCATCCGGGTTAAACAGGGCAATACGATTGGCAGCAAGACCGGCGCCCGCCAGCAGCACGGCGGCGCTGGCCAGTTCCCGCTCAACCAGTGCACGGACGCTGGCGGGGGCGTCATCGACCAGCGCAATGCGCACCGCGCTGGCGCCATAGGCAAGGGCGGCAAACCAGCTCTCGATGCCTAAACTGGCGCTCTCCTCCACCCAGACTGGCAGCCAGTTGGCAGGCAGAGCAGCAAGCTCGGCTTCCACCCATTCCCGCTCGTTTTCACCGGCGAGCAGCAGTCGAGGCACTTCGCCGCCCGCCTCCCGGTAATGCTTGAGCAGGCGCAGCAGGTAGTCGCCGCTGGTGTTGGCATCGGGCTGGTGGTAGGCAATCGCCCCGGTCGGACAGGCAGAGGCGCAGCTGCCGAAGCCCTGACAGAGATGGGGATCGATCTGGATGCGACCATTGATGGGCTTGAGGGCATCGGTCGGGCAGACATCGAGGCAGCGGCTGCAACCGGGTACGCCGCGGGCGGTAAAGGCGCAGGCCTCGGGGTCGAGGCGAAAATAGCGCGGCTTGTCGAAGATGCCGGTCAGCGCACAAAGCTCGGCGAGCCGTTCGGCCAGCCCTTGGTCATCGGCAAGATGCAGATAACCGACCGGCGGACGCTCCAGCGCAAAGAGCGGGGCGCGGCCCAGATCGGCCACCAGATCGAAGCGCGGTTCGCGTGGCTGTTCACTAACAGCAGCCGCTTGTTGTGGAAAGCCTTGTTGTGGGAAGCAAAGCCCAGCCAGATTAACCCGCTCACCCTGCCCATTGAGGCCGGTAAGCTGGAACTGGCCGAGATACCCTGTCAGGCCCGGTTCGCGCAGGGTCAGGGCCGCGAGGGATGCGGTGGCATCGAAAATGGCTTCGAGATCGGCCGCCTCGGCATCATGGACCGCTTCGGTCACCAGCAGGGTGGGCTTCACCCCGGCGGGCAGCAGGCTGGCAGCGCGGCGAATGCGATCTTCCGGGCCGACCAGCAGCAGGCGCCCCTGACTCTGGTAAGAGACAGTGGCCGGGATCAGGTTGTCGGTCTTGACCGTATGCTGCAGGGCATAGGCGCGAGCGCGCGCGTTATGCTCGGCCGTCCCCGCCTCGCGGGCTAGATTTGGGGTCAGATTTGGGCTCAGATTTGGCAATGTTTGTTCAGTGCTCACATACACTCCTGCGCGCGCCACCTCATGGGATGGGCGCTTGTTGGTAAGCCGAGAGAGCAAGAGGCGAGCCAACTCCCCCGGAAAAAAAGTGACTGACAGGGAGTCAGGATCCTGAGGGTTCCATTCCCCCACCTTTGGCTGGGACATTTTGTCCACCACAGGAAACCAAAATGTCCCGATCGTCGGTGTGGGTTTGAGAATGGTTATCAGCCAGCTCGTCGGCGGCAGGTTCGCTGGCAACCGCCACCGGTTCAGCGGAGCCGCTGGCCGGATTGGCCGATTCGCTCTCCAGGGCGATCACCTGATCCACCAACCAGTTGCGCAGCCCGGCGGTCAGGGCCGCGGGCAGCAATTCCGGCTGGCTGAAATCCTGGGTGTAGTCGTCGAGCCCATCCGGTTTATGGCTGCGAAACATAGTCCGCAGCGCCTCCTTGTCGGGGAGTTTGGCCTTGCCCGGCTGGGCCGTTTTCAGCGGCGGTTCGCCACTCTCGGCCCTCTCAATGGCAAGGGATTCACAGCTCCCCTTGTCAGTGCTGACTACGGGGCTATCCAGCGCAGTATCTGGAGTTTCAGCTTCACCACTGTCTTCGATGGGGGCGGCAACCGCCTCGGGAATGGCCTCTTCCCGTGGCTGCAATACCTGATGCTTGCGCGCCTCACTCTTGCGAGACGACCAGCGTTTGAGGAACTCACTCATGGGCGCGATTTCCGCTGTCACTGCCACGCTCGCGGCCATCGGGGCCGGTGGCTTTAACGGCACCGCAGCTGGCTTGATCCTGGCTATCGACACCCAACTGATCCTGCGCCCGCCCCTTGCCCTTCTTGCCCTTGCGACGGGCCTCCAGCAGCTCGCCGTGGCGGCCGATAAAGGCCTCCACCCAGGCTTGCAGCGCCTCGGGCAGCGGGCAGGAGAGCACCTGCCGCTCGCCATCCATATAGGCAGCGGCCACAGTCTGGCTCAGGGTCAGACCATCAGCCACAAAGCCAGTGTCCACACGGCTTCCGGTGACAAACAGGCGGGGCGAGCCGGAGCTCAAATTAAAGCGATAATCCCCCCGCTCATCGCGAAACAGGGTAAGGGGCAAGGCACCGGCAGCCTCAGGTTCAGCGGGGTGGAGCGCTGCTATCTCAAAACGGCGGCTCTGCCAGCGGCCAACCTGGCTGTCGATGGCCTTTAACTCCAGTTGCAGCCAGCGCTGCGGGGGCAAGGTATTGGTTGTCTCTTGCACTGTCACGGCTCCCATCAGAAGGTCTCTGCCGGGCCGCCCTCCCCCGTGCGCCACCCCGTTCGGGGCAGATCAGAGCAGAACATTCAGGGCGGCCACGGCCATCAATGGGATAAGACTTAGCAAGAGTGGGGCCAAGGCCGGTTTGGTGGCCGATGGGGGCTTTGATGCTGGTTGGGACGTCGTGCGGAGTATGGGTTGGCGCGGGCGTAGGTTGGTGCTGAGCGCAGCGAAGCCCAACATGCGGCGTAAAACCAATCCGCCAGAGCCTGATTGAGGGAATGGTAATAATCGAATAATGCTGAATTATCCGATTATTACCTTGATAAAGTGTTCGCGGTAAACGTTGGGCTTCACTTCGTTCAGCACCAACCTACGAGTTGGCCCAACATACGAGATAAACATAGCGATATAATCATAAATATCTACCAATCATTTACCAACTAAACCATTTTGTATAACGTTAAAAATACAGCTAAAACCCCAATTATATATGGACCTATTAGATCTAAATTCTCTCTATATTTTAGAAATGCAGATAGTTGATATTTTAACTCAAGCGATAGCAACTCTAAATATTTACGACGACTCCAGTTGTCATTTTTAAAGTCAGTTAGCGTTATGACATCTTGATATTCATCAATACTACCATCTTCACATCTATGATATGTGGGATACAAAAGCTCTCTCTTAAATAAACCAGAAATATGATATTTTGATGCCTCTATACCTGGCTCCTCTTCACCCCAAACAGTTACAGCATATCCAAGCAATCCCCTTACGATTTTTGCATCTTTATCATAATAAAAGACATTTCTGTTTTTAAGCATTCTATTAGACCACAACTCATATAACTCTTGATGATAACTATGAGCGTATGCGTAATAGCGCATAAGTAGAAATAGTATTGACAAAAGCAAAAATGTATTTAATCCAGACTGATTGGTAAATTCAATTTTAAAAATAAATGTATTTGCTTCCTTGAAAACTGCACCTGTAAAATTAATTGCCAGCACCAAAACAGACAAAATTACCAACAGCTTTCTTTTCCCCTGCAGACCTTCATCTTCGTCTAACTTTTTCCTATATTCAGACAATACATCATCTGACATAACCCACCCTTCCTTATTTATTTAAAATGAACAACAGCAAATACAAACAGACTTAATTAGAACAAAATATCTATACAATACCTTTCCTGTGATATATAGATAAACTCACCAATTAACAGACGGTTTATATCATACAGAAAAGAGCATTTAAAATAATATAATGATTTAACATCCCCTCACACCCGATATCAATAGCCACAATATCTTGGAACAAAACTTGCTGTATCCCTCTCCTTAGATCCCGGCAACCGGTCGCGAGGGGCCCATGACACCGACCTTTATCAAAAGCAATGCCGCAGCCCAGCTCACCATGGCCGTCGAGGTGATGGATGAACAGGGCACGATGAACACCCGCCAAATCGCCTGTGAGCGGCCACTGACGGTCTACCTCAACTGGAAGGAGATAGTAACCCTGATGACGCTGGGTGCCCGCCCCGAGGCGCTGGTGCTGGGTTATCTGAAAAATCAGGGATTTATCGAGGATATCTCGGCCATCGAGTCGGTCATCGTCGACTGGGATAGCGAGGCCGCCGCCGTGGTGAGCAGCCAGCAGGCTGAAGATCTCGACAAATCGCTGGAGAAGAAGACGGTCACTTCCGGCTGTGGTCAGGGCACCATGTATGGCAGCGTGATGAAGAAGCTCGAAGGGGTAGTCTTGGCGGCGCCCGAGCTTAAACAGAGCACCCTCTACGCCCTGCTCAAGGCGCTGTCGGCCCATAACGAAACCTACAAGATGGCGGGTGCGGTGCATGGCTGCGCCATCTGCCGCGGCGCGGAGATCCTCTCCTTTGTCGAGGATGTGGGGCGCCACAATGCGGTGGATACCCTGGCGGGCGAGCTCTGGATGCGCGGCGAGAGCGGCCACGACAAGATCTTCTACACCACAGGGCGGCTCACCTCGGAGATGGTGATAAAGGTGGCACAGATGGGCATTCCGGTACTGCTGTCGCGCTCCGGCGTCACCCAGATGGGGCTGGATCTCGCCCGCCAGCTCGGCATCACCATGATTGCCCGCGCCAAGGGGCGCCACTTCGAGGTATTCAGCGGCCACGATCAGCTGGTGCTGGACGAGAAGCCGCCGGTGCTGGCGCCCGGTTCGGCCGGTCGCGGGATGCGAGATTAAACCATGAACGAGTTTATGAATGTGAAGCAGGTGGCCGAGTACCTCGATCTCAACGAGAAGAAGGTCTACCAGCTCGCCAACGAGGCGCGTATCCCCGCCACCAAGGCGACCGGCAAGTGGCTGTTTCCGCGATCCCTGCTCGATCGCTGGCTGCTTGGCAGCTGCCACGAGGGGGTGATGAACGACCGGCTGCTGCTGGCGGGCTCGGACGATGTGCTGCTGCACTACGCCAGCAGCCGTTTGGCCCGGCAGCTCGGCACCCAGGCACTGGTGGGCTACACCCCGTGCGGCACCCGTCAGGGGCTGGCGATGCTGGCGCGCGGCCATGTGGATCTCTGCGCCATCCACTGGGGGCAGGCCGAGGAGGCCCACCTGCGCCACCCGGCGCTGGTGCAGCAGTATCAGGGCCACCGGCAATGGGTGATCGTTCATGGATTCAGGCGGGTGCAGGGGCTGGTGCTGCGGCAGGGGTTGCAACCCAAAGAGGCGAAAGAGGCGCTCGACTGGCGCTGGGCCATGCGTCAGGAGGGGGCTGGCAGCCAGCGCGCCCTGCAGGAGTGGCTGCAAACCCAGGGGGAGTCGCTGACCCGGCTGGAGCGCACCCTCGAGGTCAACAGCGAGCGGGAGCTGGCCGCCGCCATCAGTCGCGGTGATGCCGACGTCGGGCCCGGCGCCCAGAGCACTGCCACCGAGTTTGGCCTCGGCTTTATGCCGCTGTCGCAGGAGTGTTTCGATCTGGTGATGCCGCAGGGGGTCTTCTTTCGCACCCTGCTGCAACAGCTGATCGGCTGGCTGCAATCCCCAGAGGGGCGCGAGCTGGCGGCCCGCCTCGGCGGCTATGACCTGACCCAAAGCGGCAAGCTGGTGTGGAGTCCGCAGTAAAGAACCACTTACCCCCGACAAAACAGCCCGCCAACCATGTTGACAGGCTGTTTTTATCACGGGCCTTTTTTAAGCAGCATCAATCGCTTGTCTCACGCCCCTCGGCATTGAGGGCAATGCGCCACCCTTCCAGTTTCGCGGGCTCGCTGCCGCTTGGCAGCTGGGCGTGGCTGCGCAGCCGCACGGTAAAGCAGCTCCCCTGCCCCGGGGTGGAGTCCACCAAGAGCTCGCCGCCCCAGCGGCTGATGATGCGGTGGCTCAGGGCCAGCCCCAGCCCGGTGCCGGTGGCGCGGGTGGTGAAGAAGGGGTCGAAGATCTTGTCGATAATGGCCGCCTCGATGCCGCTACCGTTGTCGATCACCCGCACTTCTGCCCCGCGCAACTGACCCAGTTCATCGACCCAGTCGCGGCTCTCGACCCGGATCTCCCCCTGCTCCCCCAGCGCGTGGCTGGCGTTGACCAAGAGGTTGATCAGCACCTGCAATAGCTGCTGGCGATCCGCCTCGATGGGTTGCTGGGCCCTAAGATCGGCCACCAGCTCCACCTGCTGCTGGCGCAGGGCGGCACGCACCAGGGTCAGGCTCTCCTCGATGATGGGGTTGAGGTGCTGCCACACTGGCGCCGTCTCGTAATCGCCAGGGCGAGAGTATTGCAGCAGGCTGCGGGTGATGGCACGAATGCGCTCAATCTGGGCCAGCACCAGCGCCAGCTCCTCGCTGACCGGCTCGGCCGCCTCTCCCAGCTCCAGCTTCATCAGCTCCACATTGCCGAGGATCACCGCCAGCGGGTTGTTGATCTCGTGGGCCACCCCGGCCGAAAGCTCGCCAAGGGCCGCCAGCTTCTCGCTGATCAGCAACTGCTGGCGCGCCTCGGTCAGCATATGGATATGATCTTCCAGCTCCGCAGTCTTGAGCTCGAGGCTCTGGGTGCGCTCGGCCACCTTCTGCTCCAGCTCGTCGGCGCTGCGAGCCATCTGCTGCTGGTGCGCCTCCTGCCTGTCCAGCATGGCGTCAAACTGGCGACCGAGCTGGGCCAGCTCGTGGTCGGGGTCGAGGGCCAGCGGGCCGATGCGAGCCGACTCCCCGGCCTGCACCTGCCGCACCACCTTGTGCATCCGCTCGATGGGGGTGAAGAGATCCCGCGCGCCGCGATAGACCAGCAGGCCGGAGAGCAGCAACAGCAGCACCACGCCGGAGCCCAGCTCCACCAGATTGGTGAGGTAGGTGCGGATGATGGGCCACTCGAGAAAGCCGACATAGAGCATGCCGAGCCGTTCGCCCCTGGCCCCCAGCAGCGGCTCGTAGCCGGAGACATACCAGGCGTCGTGGACGAAAGCGCGGTCTATCCAGATATCCCCCTGCCCCAGCACCTGTTCGCGCACCGGGGGCGAGACCCGGGTGCCCACCGCCCGGCCAACCTGACGGCTGCTGCTGACCGGCACATTGGTGCTCACCCGCAGATCGTCGAGAAACAGGGTGACCGTACCTATGCTCCCCTCTGGCAGGGTGTTTTTGGCAAACACCTGACCCTTGATCTCATCCACCAGCCGGGTGCTGCCGTTAATCAGCTCCCCCCCCTCCAGCACTGCCCAAAGGGATCCGTCGCGCCCCATCACAGGCGTCAATGACAGACTGATCAGCCCCCGGCTCTCCACCGCTTTGGTGCCATCCCGCTGCCACAGCACGGCTCGCTTGGCCAGTTGCGGGGAGAGGGTGAGCATCTCCTGCTGCGACCAGACCACGAAGTGACTGAGGCTGCGTCCGGCACTCAGGGTCGTCAGCTCCTGCGCCGTCAGAGCCTGAAGCTCGGCGCCGCTACGCAGGCGCAGAAAATCGAGACCATAGTTGGCAGCCAGCGGCATCACCCACTCGTCCAGCCGGGTTGGTGACTCACGCAGCCGCAGCTGAAAAGCCCAGGCATCCCGAAGATGTTCGAGGTGCTCGGCCTGACGCTGCTGCTGCACGCTGACCGCATGATGGGCGACGCCAAGGTCGCTGCGCACCGTGGTGAGCAAGTTCTGCCAGCTGTAGGTGAGGGTCCAGTAGAGGGTGAGCGCGATCATGCCCACCAGGGTGAGCATGATGGGTACCGAGGTGAGCAACAGCAGGCGCCAGCGCACTTTGGTTCGCACGCAGCGGGGGAGCAGAGTCAGTTTCATCGCCACCACATCCGATCACCCTTTATCATTCGATGGCCCACTCCTTGAACTTGCGATCCAGCGTCTTGCGCGCCACCCCGAGCACCCGGGAAGCGGCCGACTTGTTGCCATCATGGCTCGCCACCACTTGCAGAATATGAGCCTTCTCCACCTCCGCCAATGGCCACTCCAGCGGGTAGCCCGCCTCGCTCCCGCCGGCTTCGGCAGGCTTGACGCTCTGCCAATATTCAGCGGGCGGCTTGCCCAGCAGCAGGCAGCGCTCAATGAGGTTGCGCAGCTCGCGCACGTTGCCGGGCCAGGGATAGGCCTGCATCGCCACCACATCCTCGTGGGTCCAGCTCAAGGAGCCCATCCCCATCTCGGCGGTGAGCTGGCGGGTAAAGTGGTGTACCAGCGCGGGGATGTCGTCAATGCGATCCCGCAAGGGTGCAACCGGCAGCGCCACCACGTTGAGGCGATAGAAGAGGTCCTCGCGAAAGCGGCCCGCCTCCACCTCGGCCTTGAGGTTGCGATTGGTGGCGGCGACGATGCGCACATCCACCGACAATTCGCGCTCGGCCCCCACCGGGCGGATGGCCTTCTGCTCCAGCGCCCGCAGCAGGGAAGCCTGCATGGCAAGGGGCATCTCGCCGATCTCGTCCAAGAAGAGCGTCCCCTGATGAGCGACCCGGAACAGGCCGTCACGCCCCTTGCGGGCGCCGGTAAAGGCCCCCTGCACATGGCCAAACAGCTCGCTTTCCAGCAGTTCCGGGGCGATAGAGGCGCAGTTGAGGGGCACAAAGGCCCCCACCCGGCCGGAGAGCTGATGCAGGGCGCGGGCCACCAGCTCCTTGCCGGTGCCGGATTCCCCCTCCACCAATACGGCGGCGTTGGAGGGGGCCACTCTGGCGATGAGCGTCTTGAGCTCGCGGGTCTTGGCGCTGTCGCCGATCAGAGTGGGCGGGAACAGCTTGCTCACCTCCCGGCGCAACAGCAGGTTCTCCCGCTCCATCTGACGGCGCTCGATGACCCTGTCCACCGCTTGCACCATCTGCTCCAGGTTGAAAGGCTTGAGGATAAAGTCGCAGGCTCCCAGACGCAGCGCCTTGAGGGCGGTCTCCATATCACCAAAACCGGTCATGAAGATGATGTCGCTGCGACGGGTGCCGGGCTCGATAGCCTCGTGCCACTCGATACCGGAGCGTCCCGGCATCCGGATATCGGCGATGATGAGATCGAAGTGAAGGCGGCAGCGCAAGGCTTCCGCCTCCTCCACACTGGCGGCTGTCTCTATCTGGGCGAAACGCTTGGCCAGCGCCTTGGCCAGAAAACTGCGCATGCCGGGCTCATCGTCAACGATAAGCAGGGAGAGGGCAGACCAGAGACCGGGAGAGGCTGTCATGGAAAAAAGTACCTCGAATACAGGTAAGGTCGAAGAATGTCCCGATAACCGGAACCTTTGTGGGACATTTTGTCCTTCCCGCAGCATAATCACCAACACCAATTATTAAAAGCGATAACCGGCTCACCTAATTGCCACCATTAAACAACTGTTTTTTAAGGGCAAAGAGCTAATCTCTGTTATCAGAATCAGTTTGGCACCCCGCTTGCTTGGTCGTTTCCTCTCTCACCGACCCTGAAAGTTGCATCACGATGACGATTAAAACCAGCCTCAAACGTTTTGCCCTCTCCCTCGCTGCCAGCCTGCTGATCGCCGGTGCGGCCCACGCCGAAGCGGATACCAATGCCACAAAAGCGCCGATCCGCCTCGCCACCACCACCAGCACCGAGCAGTCCGGTCTGCTGGGCTGGCTGCTGCCCCAGTTCACCAAGGAGACCGGTTATCCGGTGCAGGTGATGGCGGCCGGTACCGGCCAGAGCCTGAAGATGGGCGAGAATGGCGACGCGGATCTGGTGATGACCCACGCCCCCTCTGCCGAGAAGAAGTTCGTTGATGCGGGCTTTGGCATCGAGCCGGTGCACCTGATGTACAACGACTTCGTTATCGTCGGCCCGGCGAAAGATCCGGCGGGTCTCGGCAAACTGCACGACGCGGCCAAGGGGCTGCAAGCCATCAAGGAGCAGGGCCAGATCTTTATCTCCCGCGGTGACGAGTCCGGCACCCACATCAAGGAGAAGACCCTGTGGCAGGCGGCTGACGTCAAACCCGAGTTTGCCGGTTACAAGTCCATCGGCCAGGGGATGGGGCCGACCCTGACCATGGCCTCGGAGCTCGGTGCCTACACCCTGACCGACCGCGGCACCTGGCTCGCCTACCAGAGCAAGCTGGATCTCGCCGTGCTGCTGGAGGGTGACAAGCGCCTGTTCAACCCCTATCAGGTGATCCTGGTCAACCCCAACCGCTACCCGGATCTCAACACCGAAGGGGCCCGCACCCTGAAGAACTGGCTGGTCTCCGAGCATGGCCAGAAGCTGATCGGTGACTTCAAGGTGGCGGGTCAGGCGCTGTTTGTAGCGGATGCCAACGGGAAATAATGGTAACCCTGACCCCTGCGATGACCTTGCTGGCCCTCCCCCGGTTCGCTGAGGGAGGCGCCTGATGCCGACCCTGCTCGACACTACGTTGGCTGCCCTCGCCCTGCTGTTCAGTGGTGACACTGAACTGTGGCAGGTGGTGGGGGTCTCCTTCTCCGTCTCCTGCATCGCTCTGCTGCTGGTGCTGCTGCCCGCCTTGCTGCTGGGCTTTGCGCTGGCCTATCTGCCGCTGCCCGGCCGCTGGCTCTGGCTCTCCTGCATCAATACCCTGCAATCGGTGCCGACCGTGGTGATTGGCCTCTTGCTCTACATGCTGCTGTCGCGGGCCGGCCCTTTTGGCGACTGGAAGCTGCTCTTTACCCAGCAGGCGATGGTGGTGGGGCAGATGCTGATCGCCTTTCCGGTGATCGCCACCATGGCCCACGCGGCGTTTGTCCAGAGCGACCGGCGTGCCTGGGAGACCGCCCTGACCCTGGGGGTCTCCTGGCCCAAGGCGCTGATCGGCCTGATGCACGAGTGCCGCTTTGGCCTGCTGGCCGCCATCATCGGCGCCTTCAGCCGCATCGTCACCGAGGTGGGCTGCTCCATGATGGTGGGGGGCAATATCCTGCACTTTACCCGCAATATCCCCACCGCCATCGCGCTGGAGACCCAGAAAGGGGCCTTCACTCAGGGGGTGGCCCTCGGCATAGTGCTGCTCACCCTCGCCCTCTTGCTCAACCTGCTGCTGACGGCCTGTCGCGGCCACAGCTATCTGAAGAACTGACCATGCCCCCACTGTGTACCAACAGGAGTACCCCATGGCCCTGACCGCCCACCAGCTAACGATGCGCTTTGGCGAGCGCCAGCTGTTCGAGATTGACCGGCTCGCCATCGCACCGGGGGATGCCATCTGGCTGCATGGAGCCAACGGGGTGGGCAAGACCACCTTGCTCAAGATCATGGCGGGGCTGCTGGCACCCACACGCGGCCACACCAATCTGCCGGGGCGCTGGCAACAGCGGCTCAACCGGTTGCTCAAGCGGGATCTGGGGCCGGGCCGGGTTACCTATCTGCACCAGACTCCCTATCTGTTCGATCGCACGGTGCACGATAACGTGGCCTGGGCGCTGGATAAACAACTCGGCAGCGAGATCCGGGTGTTCGAGGCGCTGCGCCGGGTCGAGCTGGAGGGGCTGGCGCGGGAGCACATCAGCATTTTGTCCGGTGGCGAACGGCAACGGCTGGCGATGGCCCGAGCCTGGGCACTGCAACCGGCCTTTCTGCTGATGGATGAGCCCACCGCCAATCTCGACACACATTCGGTTGCCCTGATGGCCGCATTGGCGCAAGATCTGCGGGAACATGGCAGCGGCTTGGTCGTCATCAGCCACCAGAGCAACGCCCTGACCGACCTGTGCGAGCGGCAATGGACCCTCGCCCGTGGCCAGCTGCAAGAGACGACCCCTTTAAAAATCATCGAGCGACATGACTTCAAAAAGCGACAGCCACTCTGATCCCGTTGCCGTATCAGCAGTGATCCTGGCAGGAGGCCGCGCCACCCGGATGGGGGGCGAAGACAAGGGATGGGTAGCACTGGCGGGACGCCCTCTTATCGACCACGTTCTGGCACGGCTGCGCCCCCAGGTGGACGAGATCCTCATCAATGCCAATCGCAGCCACGACCGCTATCAGGCACTGGCTCCCGTCATCAGCGATGACAATCGCGACTACCTCGGCCCGCTGGCGGGCATGCAGGCTGGCCTTGCCGCCGCCCGCCACGACTGGGTGCTGTTCGTCCCCTGTGATGGCCCAGCCCTCCCCCCGGATCTGATGAGCCGCTTTCGCGCCGCCCTGACCCCGGATACCGAGCTGGTAGTGGCCCACGATGGCGACTGGCTGCAACCCGTGGTGGCCCTGCTGCACAAATCCCTGCTCCCCTCCCTCACCGCCGCGCTGGCAGAGGGTGAGCGCAAAATCGATATCTGGTTTGCCCGCCACAATATGGCGGTGGTGAGCTTTGCCGATCAGCCGGATGCCTTTATCAATCTCAACAGCCCTGCCGAGCTGGCCGCCTACGAGGCCCGTCTGCTTGCCCCGGCTATCGACCCCCAACAAGGAGTCACCTCATGACCCCGGCCCCCACTCTTCCCCTGCTCGGCTTCGCCGCCTGGAGCGGCACCGGCAAGACCACCTTGCTGGAGCAGTTGATCCCCCTGCTGGTGGATCGTGGCCTGCGCATCGGGGTGCTCAAGCACGCCCACCACGACTTTGATATCGACCAGCCGGGCAAAGACAGCTATCGCCTGCGCAAGGCGGGTGCCCAGCAGATGATGGTGGCTTCCCGCTGTCGTCATGCTCGTATCATTGAGACGGAACTGGCCGAAGCGGACTTTCGCCAGCTGCTGGCCAGCTTCGATCAAACAGAGCTCGATCTGCTGCTGGTCGAGGGGTTCAAGCACGAACACTTCCCGAAAATCGAGCTGCACCGCGCCGAGATTGGCAAGCCGCTGCTCTTCCCCGAAGACAGCGACATCATCGCGCTGGCCAGCGATCAGCCCCAACAGAGTGGCGAACAACAGCAGACAAGCCTGCCCCGCCTCGATATCAACGATCTGGCGGCCATTGCCGACTTCGTCTGCCGCTGGCTTGACAGCTGCCAGAGCAAGGAGCCTGAAGCAGGCAAGGGCTTTCTCTCGGTCGAGGCTGCCCGCAACGCCATTCTGGCGGCCCTCACCCCGAGCACGGCCTGCAGCGACAAACCGCTGGCCCAGTGCCACGGCGTCGTGCTGGCCGCCGATCTGATAAGCCCCATCAATGTGCCCCCCCACGCCAACTCGGCGATGGATGGCATCGGCCTTCGTAGCGACGATCTCGCCGCCGGTCGCTGGCAACTGGTGGGGGAAGTGCTGGCGGGCCAGCAGCGCCACGAGCCTGTGCTGGCCGGTCAGGCGGTGCAGATCATGACCGGCGCTCCGCTGCCCCCCGGTGTGGATACCGTGGTGATGCGGGAAGAGACGCTGATTGAAGGTGAGTGGGTCACCGTCACTGCCCCGATCCGGGCGGGGCAGAATGTGCGCCTGGCCGGCGAAGATCTCGCCAAAGGTGCGGTCGCCATCCCGGCCGGGACCTGGCTTGGTGCCCCCCAGCTGGGGCTGGCAGCATCACTCGGTCAGGCCTGTCTCACGGTGCGCACCCCGCTGAAAGTGGCGCTGTTCAGTACCGGCGACGAGGTGCAGGCGCCGGGCGAGCAGCTCGCCCCCGGCCATATCTTCGACAGCAACCGCTTCACCCTGATGGCCCTTATCCGCGCCGCCGGATGCGAGGTGATGGACCTTGGTATCATTCCCGATGACAAGACCATTCTGCGCCAGCAGCTGGAGCAGGCCGCCGCCAGCGCCGATCTGGTGCTGAGCTCGGGCGGGGTCTCGGTGGGCAATGCCGACTTTATCAAGCTGGTGCTGGCAGAGCTCGGCCAGATCGATTTCTGGCGCATCCAGATGCGGCCGGGCCGCCCGCTCGCCTTTGGCAAGCTGGGGCAGACCCCCTTCTTCGGCCTGCCGGGCAATCCGGTGGCGGCGATGATCTGCGTGCTGCAGTTTGTCGAGCCCGCCATCGCCCGCCTACAGGGCAAGCGGTGGCAGCCGCTGCGCCTCTCGGCACTGGCGGACGAGAAGATGAAGAGCCGCCCGGGGCGCACCGAGTTTCTGCGCGGCATCTTCCATCAGGATCGTAACGGCCAGTTGCGGGTGCGCACCACGGGGCCACAGGGATCGGGTATTCTCAGCTCTATGGCCGATGCCAACTGCCTGATTGAAATCGTACCGGATCAACCCGGGATCGCCGTTGGCGAGCGGGTCTGGATCCACCCCCTGCAGGGACGACTGGCCTAAATCCCGACGGGGCGTTGGCCGGATGCACGGCGCCCCGTCACCCACCTGACAGGAGGCAGACCGTGCGTCTTGATGCCCCCCTCTCCCGACTCGATCTGCTGGTCTATGGCCGCTACCGGATCGTACATGGCCTGCGCATTGCGCTCGCCTTTATGCTCACCTTTCTGCTGACCCGCGAGCTGAAACTGCCGGAGAGCACCTGGCCGCTGATAACCTTGGTGGTGGTGATGGGCCCCATCTCGTTTTGGGGCAATGTGCTCTCCCGCGCCCTGCAGCGGGTGGTGGGCACCATCTTCGGCGCCAGTTGCGGGGTGGTGGCGCTCTATCTCGAGATCTACTCCCTGCCACTCACCCTGATCTGGTGCGGGTGCATCATGTTCCTCTGCGGCTATCTGGCCCTCGGCAAGCGCCCCTATGTGGGGCTGCTGATCGGCATCACGCTGGGGGTCACCATGGGGGCCATGCCGGGGGATATAGAGACGGCGCTGTGGCGCAGTGCCGACGTGATACTGGGCTCCCTGCTGGCGCTGCTCTTTTGCAGCATCTACCCCCAGCGGGCCTACAGCCACTGGCGGCTGCAACTGCACCAGATCCTGCAGCAGTCGGGGCGGCTCTATCACACTCACCTCTCCCCCAATGTGCTGGAGCGCCCGCGCCTCAAGCACAATCTCTCCCAGCTGCTGGCACAGACCGGCAAACTGCGGGCCCTGCTGGCCCCTGCGGCCAAGGAGACACGCCACAGCGTCGCCCTGTTTGATGCGGTGCAGGTCACCATGCGCAATACCCTCTGCACTCTTGAGATGCTGGCCAACACCTACTGGAATGATCGGGATAGCCACTTCCTGATGCAGAGCACGGCTGCGCTGCAAGCCTGCCATCTGGCCACCGAGGAGGCGATCAACCAGCTTGCCCTGATGATGCAAACCGGTGACGGGCGTGGCGCGGATGCCGCCATCGCCCGCCTGCACGAGGTGGCGACCCAGGTATCGCTCCCCCCCAATACCGAGGCGGCCATCAATGGCTACCTCTGGCTCAACGTGCAGCTGACCGAGCAGCTCACCCACCTGCGCCGCCTGCTGGGACTGATCCTCACCCCGCCCCATCGCAAGCAGCCGGACTAGACCAAATGCAAAACGCCCCGCAGTTGCGGGGCGTTCTTGTCGGCATAGGCACTGATGATCAAGCCGCCGTGCGGGCGTTCTCGCTCATCTGCTCCAGCTCTGACCGGGTCAGGGTAGAAACAAACTTGCCATCAAAATAGATATCCATCAGCTCACCACGCTTCTCGCCGCGCATCATGCTGCTGCGACCATCCAGATAGTGCACCTCCATCTGGGCGGTATGCTCGTCCGGGTAGCTGATCTCTACCTCACGCACCCCTTGCGGCAGCATGGCCAGCGGCACCGTCTTGAGGGCCGGATCCAGGTGCTGGTTCACCTTGATCACCGGATTGGCCTTCATGTCCACCACAGCCGGAGATTTGCCGGTGATGGGGTTCTTGCCAGACCAGAACTCAATGGTATTGAAGACGAACAGGTCAGCGGTCGCGGCCAGACCGTAGACAGGGGAGAGCAGCATAAAGACCCCGGCACGAGCGTAGCGGTTATCCACCACGCTCAGGTTGCCCTTGGTGACCATGCCAGAAAGCCCCATCTGCCCCATACAGCCGCCCAGACCCATGCTCGCGACCATAACCAGCAGGGCCATTGCCCGCCCCTTCTGTTGTAATGCCATCGTGTTCTGTTCCTGCTCGGAAATAAATGAGGCGGCAAGCCTAATCAAGGGGCCAGAAGAGGACAATTCACAATGGCGGGGTGATACAGGAAGAGTTCAGATTGGCGTGCCAAGTGAGCAATAAATAAGCACCGATGGAATAATCATCCATTCGGTGCCTCGTTCAACAACCAATAACCGTCAGGAGCCGATGGCCAGATTGGAGACTGTCTCGGTCACATTGATGGCGCCCTGCTCGATCTGTGACATCACGCCACTCACTTCGCCGATCTGCTCCTTGCCACGCTGGGCACTGGTGGCCACCTCATTGATGTTGCCGGTGATCTGGGCCGTCAGTTCGCGGTTTTTCTGAACAACGCTGGCGATCTCGCCGGTCGAAAGGGAGGTGCGCGCAGCCAGCTGACGTACTTCGTCGGCCACCACCGCAAAACCGCGCCCCTGATCGCCGGCCCGGGCTGCCTCAATGGCGGCGTTAAGGGCCAGCAGATTGGTCTGCTCGGCAATACTGCTGATGGTCGAGACTATGGCTTCAATGCTTTTCGACTGCTCATTGAGCTGGCCAATCAGGCCGGAAGTGCGACTCACCTGTTCGGAAATTGCGCTGGAAATAGTGACCGATGCGGTCAACAGTTCAGAACCTGTCGCAGCAAAGCGGGTGGTCTCCTGCGAAATGGTCTGGGCTATGTTGGCCGCCTCGCTCACTGCCTGGGCGCGCTTGATCCGCTCTGTCACCTCACTGGCAAACTTGATCACCTTGACCACCTTGCCGCTCTCATCCTTGATGGGGTTGTAGGTAGCCTCCAGCCAGATCTCGTTGCCGTGGCTGTCACGACGACTGAACAGCCCCGACTTGAGCTGGCCGTGGGCCAGATCGTCCCAGAAGTGGGGTTGCTCGCGATAGAAGCTCTCATCGCAAAACAGCCTGTGATGCTGCCCCTTGAGCTGCGAAAGGGAGTAACCGACGCAGGAGAGGAAATTCTGATTGGCCGTCACAATCTCCCCCTTGGGGGTGAACTCGATAATGGCGAGCGCCCGATCGAGTGCCGAGATGATCGCTTTCTGACGACTCAACTGCTGATAACTCTCGGTGATATCGGAGGCTATCTTGACGACCCTGACCACCTTGCCCTCAACCTTGACCGGGAAGTAGGTAGCCTCCAGCCACAACTCCCTGCCATGTTTGTCAATGCGCTGGTAGATGCCACTGTGGGAATGCCCCTGACGCAACTGTTCCCAAAACTGGGCATAGGAGGATGACTGGGCGTAGTGGGCATCACAAAAGATCCGGTGGTGTTTACCAATCACCTCCTGCTCGCTATAGCCCACCACACTCAGAAACAGCGGGTTCGCCTCGAGGATCTCGCCGCTTGGAGTGAAACTGATGGTAGCGACACCGACTTTTACTGCATCAATAAATGCCTGGGCCTGGGCCAACTGCATTTGACACGCTTGTAATTCCGCTTTGATTTTGAAGTTGAACATCTTGCCCTGCCCCTCTGTTACCTGTTTACAACTACATCACATCTGCATGAACTTTAGACGAGAAAGCAGAGGGATAACGGGGTCCCATCGATTAAGGTGCCAGATCCCACTCCAGATAGGCCGGATTGGCGACAAAGCCGATCCGCTCATAGAGAGGGCGCCCCTGCTCGCTGGCATGGAGCCACACCTTGCCCAGCTGACGCGCGCTGGCAAAGGCCGTTATGGCATCGAGCAGCGCCGTGGCGATCCCCTGCTGGCGCCATTGTGGCCGCGTATACATGTTGAGCAGATACCCCTCCATCCCCGCCAGATTGCCGGGATAGGGCGGCCGTTCAAATAATGCCAGCGTCCCTGCCGCCACGATCTGTTTGCCGCCCTCTTGCGTATCGGCCTCAGCCAGCCAGGATAAAGCACTCTCTTCACTCATCGCCCGGGTAAAGTAGTCAAGGGTGGCATGCCACAAGGCCGGGTCTGCCTGCGGCGTCACCAGCTCACCGACCTCACAAAACAGCTCCATGCGCAGCGCCACCAGTGCTGGTATATCTGCGGCCCTTGCCTGACGAATGATCATTGGCTGCTCCTTTTCTCTCATGGGAAATTTCGCCGGCCGTCATTATGACAAAGAGCGCCTTGTGGCGCTCTTTGTCATTGGGAAAATCACTGATAAATCAATGGTTGCGACGTGTCAGCCAATAATCCAGGCTCAGCACACCGCCGCCCCAGATGATCAGGGTCAGCAGCATCCAGCCCCACAGCTGGTGATCGTAAAAGCCACCCGCCCAGAGGGTCGGGTAGGAGATCACCGCCATGATATTGAAGCCAAACAGCAGCAAGGCGGCCGGGCGAGTAAAAAGCCCCGCCAGCAGGAAAAGCGGCAGCAGCAGCTCGGTCGCCGTACCCAGATAGGCAGCCCACAACCAGGGCAACAGGGGAACCTGATACTCGGATTCAAACAGATAGAGGGTTGAATCCCACGCCGTCAATTTGAGCCAGCCTGAGGTGACAAAGACCGACGCGACCCACAGCCGCGCCAGCAACAGCACACCGGCACTGCTCCAGCGCGGCAAATCACCACTCGAGCTGGCCAGCGCCAGCCATTTGTTTGCCATCATGGCATTACCTCCATATCCACCAGCAGACCAAGGGTTATCAGGCGAGTGAGATGTTCACTAGCCGCAGGGTCGGCCGCCAGCAGATCGACCAGCGCCGTACCAGCGAGACATCCCTGTAGCAGCGCCCACTCACCCGCCGTCAGGGGCAAGGGCGCAACCCGGCAATCCGGCTGTTTCTTCAATGCCAGCCAGACGGGGGCATCAAGCACCTCCACCGCTTCACCACAGTGCAGCGCCATCTGCCACAGGGCCAGCACCGGATAATCGCTGGCAACCAGCAGCAGATCCGTGGCTGGCAACAGCCGCAGCCGCTCCCATTGTTGCGGCGATAATGCGGCCAGACGCTCGGCTGGCCAGCAGCGTGATTCCAGCGGCAGCAGACTGGCACGCTCAAGCTGCCATTCGAACTGCGCCAGCGCCTCCAGCCAGGGCAGCCAGGTTGTAGTTGGCAAGCGGGCCAACCATTGGCCAAATCCGGCGCCATAGTGCATGACGCTCCCTTCCCTGAGCGGATCGGCCAATACGAAGCCACGGGCCGCCGCTGCAAAAAAGTCATCCCCGACCATAGCCTTGACGGCGGGATAACTGCTCGCCAGCACCTCGCCAAGGCTCAGGATGAAGTGGTTGCGATAGACCTGCAGCACAGATTCGGCAGAAAAGAGCCGGGAGCTGATGTGAGGGGAAATGGCGTCAGGCGCTCCCAGCAGACCATCGGCAAAGTGCTGTTGCAGCTGTGCCAGTTCAGCCATGGGCCACCTCCCGTGGTGCACTCATGGCACGCGCCTCATCCAGAATGGCGCCGGCCTGCGCCGCCTCTGCCAGCAAGACCGGCAGCGGCGGGATCTCGAGGTCCCACTCAATCAGGGTGGGAATGGCCTGCTTGCGGCAGATCTGGCGATAGAGTTCCCAGACCGGCTCCACCACAGGGGCGCTGTGGGTATCGATATAGAGGGAGCCTTCCGGCAGCTGCTTCTCGGTATAACCGGCCAGATGGATCTCCCCGACGGTGGCGAGATCGATCTCCGCCAGATACTCATCGCAAGAGAAACCGTGATTGAAGGCACTGACATAGAGATTGTTGAGGTCGAGCAGGATGCCGCACTCGCTGCGCTGCTGCAGCTCGGCCAGAAATTCCCACTCGCTCATCTCCCCGGGCAGTTGCAGATAGGAGGAGGGATTTTCAATCAACATGCGGCAACCCAGGGTCTGTTGTACCTGCTGGATCTTGTCGCTCATGTTGCGCAGGGAGGCTCGGGTATAGGGCACCGGCAGCAGATCGTTGAAGTAACGCCCACCAATGCTGCCCCAGCTGAGATGTTCGGAGATCCGTACCGGTTTGATCGCCGCAGCCAGTGTCGACAACTGCTGCAGATGGTGCGGATCGAGCGGGTCTGCAGAACCGAGGGACATGCCAACGCCGTGAAGACTGACGGGGTAGTGCTGCGCCAGTTCGGCGAGCACCTGAAAACCGTGACTGTGCCGTTCGAAGTAATTTTCACTATGCACCTCCAGCCAACCGACTGCCGGCAGGGTTTGCCGGATCTCATCGTAATGGGGAGTGCGTAATCCGATACCAATCAAAGGGTTCATCGCAAGACTCGCTTTCGCCAATCAGAGAAGATGCAGGGGGCGACCCATTGGCCATCCCCTGCCCGATGTCTCTTACTTGGGTTGCAGCGAACCGCCGACCAGCTTCTCGCACAGCCCTTTGGGCATCACCACAAAGGCATCACCCTGAGCATCTTCCTTGGCAGTACCGGCGCAGGAGCTGCTCTTGGTCGCACAGTCATTTTTGCTGGCCTTGACCACGCCGTAGCACTTCTCCTTTTCATCGGCAGCCATTGCTGGTGCCGCGATAAACTGGGCGCCCAGCGCCAGCAGACCGGTCATGGCGGAGGCGATAGCAGTGCTTTTTTTAACATTCATGTTCATGTTCCTTTTGATGTCGTTGGATGTTGCTGATATCCCCGATTTGTCGCAACCGGGTACCTGCAATAGAACCGGCAAACGGGATATTCCCTTTCAAAAAAACACAAAAAGAGTTAAAAAACCCAAAGGCAAATATTCAATCAATTGATTTTAAACAGCTATTTCATCATTGAAAATGTCTCGACGACCACCCATTAATGAACGGGAAAAGTGCCATATGGTGCTTTCATCCCGTTAATCTTCTTCACTGCTTCCATCAAAAGAGATGCGTCAGACATAAAAAAGCCCCGCCAACAGGCAGGGCTGGATGCAACTTGCAAGAAACAAACAACAAACAAATGGGGACCAGGAGTTGCGGCAAGCAGATAAAAAAAGAGACAGCTTTGGCTGTCTCTTTTTGCACATGGTGCGAATGGGGTTTAGTAGAAGATCCGCTCGCCACGCTCGCTCATTTTGAGCCACACCGGTTTGGTGCTGGTTTTGTTCCAGATCCGGTGCAGATAGCTGTAGAAGCGGGCACGATCGCTGCGAAACAGCATCACGGGGAAAGCCAGAATGCCCACCAGCAATACATAAATGCGACGAAGAATAATCTGAGTCAGGGAAAAGGGATGAAACATGATGTAACTCCTTACTGGTAAGACCACTGAGCAAAGATTACCCCACTCCATGTAGGATTACTACATCACCAACGCATTTTTTTTATAAAAAATGGTGAAAAACGGGAAATACTGAAAACGGGTTACGTCATTAACCAACAGTTAACAAACTTGCGAAAATCGTGCGCTTTGCCACAGTTATCAGGGGAAAAACATGCAGTAGGGAGACACGCATGAAACTGCCGGAAGTGGCACTGCTGGTGCTGATGGTTGCCCTGACACGAGCACAACTGGAGGAGTGGCAACTGAATCGGGAAGATGCCATCGTGCTGGCCGAACGGGGCGTGCCCACCGTCAGCCTGTGGCAATGCGGCACACTGAAGCAACGGATTGCGGATCTCAACCAGCACAGTGCCGAGGTGCAGTTTCAATATCGGGGGCAAAACATGGCGGATGTGAGCCACTATCTCGAGCGCGAGTGGAAACAGGCTGGCTGCGAACAGTTACTGGTACAGCAAGGATACTGACCAAAGCTCAGACTCGAAGAGTGATGATTGAGATAAACAGAGAAAATATGGAGGCACGTTCCGGAGTCGAACCGGACTAAACGGATTTGCAATCCGCTGCATAACCGCTTTGCTAACGCGCCATGCTGACAAGACTGATTGTCTTGAAAGTGAGTTCCATCGTTGGTGCGATGGAAAATTGGAGCGGGAAACGAGACTCGAACTCGCGACCCCGACCTTGGCAAGGTCGTGCTCTACCAACTGAGCTATTCCCGCGTTACTGCTTTCGTGCCAGTTGCCTGACAACGAGGCGCATTATACGTACCACGAGCGCCAGCACAACCCCTTTTTCGCAATTTAAGCCCTGATGCAGACTGTTTGCTCAGGGTTTAAACGCCTTGCTGCATTTTTCTCCAGCCAGCTGTGACCCACCAAGCGAATTTGGGATAAAGTCGTTGAAATGATTACGCTTTCGTTCGAGACTTGAGCGGCTTAATAACCGGATTCTCAATTGAAAATCACAAGATGAAAGGGATCTTCACGCTTCGTGGGCTCAGGCCGCAGTTAATGCTGGCTTTTTTCATGTTGGGCATGGTGCCCTTTTTGGTCATCACCCTCTTCTTCCTATACAGCCACGGCAAGGATCTCACCACCCAGACCTCCAACCATCTGGTCTCCGTTCGTAATATCAAGAAGAGTCAGCTCGAGGATTACTTCAACAACCTCAAAGAGCAGATCATCAACTTCTCCCAGCAGGATTTTGCCGGCAACAGTATCGGCCGTTTCTATGGCTTTACCGGCGCCTTCGAGAAGTTGGGCACCACACCGCAGGAGGCCCGCAGCCGTGCTCAGGCCCGCTATCTGCCAGGCTCCTGGGATCAACTGCGCAAACCGGACAGTCAGGTGGAGATCGAACCCTCCATCACGGCGCTTATCCTCGCCGACGAGATGTATGGCCGGGTGCACCAGCGCTTTCATCGCGGCTATGCCGACATGGTGCGCAAGTCCAACTACAGCGACATCTTTCTGGTGGACCTCAACGGTGATGTGGTCTATTCGGTCACCAAGCACCCTAACTTTGCCACCAATCTGCTCTCCGGCCCCTATCAGGGCAGTGGCTTGGGCCAGACCTTTGCCAAGATCAAACGCCGCCTTGATGGCGGCCAGAAGCCGCAGCAGATCTTCGAATTCACCGATTTTGGCCGCAACGAGCTGACCGGGCAGGTGGTCGCCTACATGGCCGCCCCCGTGATGCAGTACGACTATGTGCGCGGTGTGGTGATTTTCGAGCTGCTGCCGGACAAGCTCAACCAGATCATGGCGGAGCGGGAGGGGCTGGGCGAGACCGGCGAGACCATCCTGATCGGCCCTGACAAGCGGATGCGCGCCGATGCCTGGCTGGCACCGGAGTTCAGCGTAGAGAACAGCTTCAGCCCCAACTTCCGTCCACTGCAAACGCCCCTCATCACCAAGACGCTCTCCGGCGAGCAGGGGGTCGGGCTGTTCCACTCCTATCAGGATGACGAGGTGCTGGCCGCCTACACCCAGGTGAAGGTGTTCGATACCGAGTGGGCCTTTATCGCCGAGATCTCCACCCGGGAAGCCTATGCCCCGATCCGCCAGCTGGAAACTCTGGTAATTGTGCTGGGGGCGGGCTCGGTACTACTGCTGATCCTCTTCTCCCGCTGGCTCTCCCACTCCATCACGGCGCCGCTGCGCTCCCTGACCGAAGCGGCCGAGCAGGTGGCCGACGGCGCGCTGGATCACCCCATCGCCATCGAGCGCACCGGCGATGATATCGACCGGCTGGCCGAGGCGTTTCGCCATATGCAGCGCTCGGTGAAGGACAAGATCGAACTGATCGAACAGCAGACCCAGGAGCTGCAACAGCAGGTCAAGCTGACCCACAAGCAGAACCTCAGCCTGCAGCAAGCGGACAAGCTCAAGGATGAACTGCTGGCCAACACCTCCCACGAGCTGCGTACCCCCATTCACGGCATCAAGGGGATGGCCGAGTCGATGCTCGCCAGCCAGCAGGATTTGACCGAAGGGCAGCAAAAGCAGCTCGGCCTCATCATCAAGAGTGCAGACGGCTTGGCCCGTCTGGTTGACGATCTGCTGGACTACCACCAGATGCGCTACGGCCAGCTGGAGATCCACTCCCAGCCAGTCTCATCCAAGGGGGTTATCCGGCTGGTGCTGGACCTCTGCCAGCATCTGGTGCAGGCCAAACCCCTCACCCTGGTGGATATCAGCCCGGCCGAACTGCCGCCGGTACTGGCCGATGAGCAGCGGCTCGAACAGGTGCTCTACAACCTGGTGGGCAACGCCATCAAGTACACGCCGCAGGGCAAGGTGGTGCTCAGTGCCATCGTCGAGAACAACTTCCTGCGCATCAAGGTCACGGATACCGGCATCGGCATCGCCCCCGACCATCTGGAACATATCTTCGAGCCGCTGGTGCAGATGAGCCCGGAGGTAAGCAAGCAGGGGGCCGGCCTTGGCCTCTCCATCACCCGCCAGCTGGTGCACCTGATGGGGGGCGAGCTGTTTGTCGAGAGCGAGCCGAGCGTTGGCTCTACCTTCGCCTTTACCCTGCCCCTTGCCACCGGCAAAGCGGCCAATCTGACTCTCGACAGCCGCCAGATCGAGCATCAGCTGGTGCGCCAGCAACCGCTGATCCTGCCTGACTGGGAGAGCGACGATCTGCCCCCTCCCCCCGAGGATGCGCCGCTCATTCTGGTGGTGGATGACGAGCCCATCAACCTGCACATCCTGCGCCATCTGTTGCAACCCTGCGGCTACCGCATCCTGCCCAGCAGTGACGGCCACGATGCGCTGGCCAAGCTGGCCGAGGAGCAGGTGGACCTCATCCTGCTCGATGTGATGATGCCGACCCTTTCAGGTTTTGACGTCTGCCGTCGCCTGCGCCAGCAACACCCGAAAGATATGCTGCCGGTGCTGCTGCTCACCGCCCTCAACCAGCCCAAGGATATCGAGGAGGGCTTCGGGGCCGGTGCCAACGACTATCTGGTCAAACCCTTCTGCAAGGAAGAGCTGTTTGCCCGGGTCAAGGCACTGCTGGAAGCCAAGGCCGGACGCGCCTCGCTGGTGGAAAACCGACTATTGAAGCAGGAGATCGAGCACCGCCTCACCCTGCAGGATCGGCTACATCAGGATCAGCAGCGGCTGCTGGCCCTGCTCGGCGAAGGGGCCGATCCCATGATCTTTATCGACGAGCAGGGCACAGTGCTGTTTGCCTCCCGGGTGCTGGCGCGCCTGCTGGGACAGGAGCCGGAAGCCATGGAGGGGCAGCCCCTCAATGAGTGGCTCGCCACCCCGCTGCAACAGCAGTGGCCCGACCTTGCCAGCGAGCGGGAACACAATCTGGAGTTTCTGGTGGCCGGGCAGAAGGACGTGCTCAACGCCCGTGCCCTGCCCATCGCGCTCGGGGGACAGGCCGCTTTCGCCCTCACTCTGAGTACCGAGCTGCGTCAGGATGAGAACCGGGTAATGGCGCTGGAGAACGCCCTCAAGAACCTCTCGCGGCAAGCCATCATCGAAGATGAACAGCTGCTGGGCGAGCTGAGCCGCCTGGGTGGCGAGTTCCGTTCGCTGGCCGACGACCTTATTCGCCAGCAGGATGACGAGCCGCTGCGCCGGGCGCTGGTAGAGACCATGCAGCTCACCCTGGATGCCTGGCAGCAGGGGACCGGCAAGGGCAAAATCGTGCTGGCGGAGAAGAGCAAGCTGTGGCGGGTCTATATGGACAGATCCAGCCCGCAGACCCGTACCCTCGACAAATACCTGAGTCTGGACACCCTGCCCAAGTCGCCACGCTGGAAGACGGTGGTGGCCACCACCGAGTATGTGCTGGGCCACTGCCCGCTCAATGACCACCAGCGCCAGCAGTTGCAGCACAGCGCCCAGACCCTGCGTCAACTCGCCAACCGCAAGCCGTGACACGGCGCCCTAAACGGGCGCCGGATCACAATTGGCAATCTGGTTTCTTTTTGCGCAAAACAAAGCCCCGTACAACCCCGAAACCGAGAGCAGATCCAATTCACAAATTTGTCATATACGCCATTTTCACAGCCACTTCCTACGCGAGAGCAAATAACGCAAACCAATGATTTTAAACAGATAAAAAAGCATTTTGACGAGATTGACGTAACACCGTCAATTTTTACGAAAACAACGAAATCAATAGTTGTTGTTTTCCTGTTAATTCTGGTTTGCTTAGGGCGTTGGAAAACAGAACGACAAAGGTTAGACACCTGACCAACACAGAGGGCCGATTTCATCAGCATGCGAAACCGGTGCTCACACAAAACAAGGCGAACCCTCGGGAATGCCAAAAAATAAGAAAGGAAAACATATGCTTGCCAAAGTATCCAAAATCTCTACCGCTGTAATGCTGGGAACCATGATGCTTGCCGGTGCCGCCGGTAACGCCATGGCCGCAGAAAACAAAACCGTGCTGACCATGGTCGCACAGCAGGAAACCGCCTGGGTCAAGAACTTCAACCCCTTCCTGCAAGCGGGCTTGCTGCACACAACCCGTCACTTCATCTATGAGCCGCTGGTGATCTTCAACGATATGCAAGGGGGCAAACCCGTCTATCGTCTGGCCACCAACTATGCGTTCAGCGATGACCTGAAATCCGTCACCTTCGATCTGCGTGACGGCGTGAAGTGGTCTGACGGCGAAGCCTTTGATGCCGATGACATCATCTTCTCCTTCAATCTGGTCAAGGCCAACAAGGCGCTGGATGAGCGCTCTATCTGGACCCAGATCAAGAGCGTCGAGAAGCTGGCCCCCAACAAGGTCAAATTCGACCTGACCGAGGTCAACACCAACGTGGTGAACGATCTGGTGTTGGTACCTATCGTGCCGGAGCATCAGTGGAAATCGGTGAAAGATCCGGTTGCCTTCACCAACGACAAGCCGGTTGGTACTGGCCCCTTCACCGAAGTGGACAACTTCTCTGCCCAGCTCTATACCCAGTGCCGCAACCCGCACTACTGGGATAACGCCAACCTCGCTATCGACTGTCTGCGTATGCCGCAGATGGCCACCAACGACCAGGTGCTGGCAGCTGTCATGAAAGGTGACATCGACTGGTTCGGCTCCTTCGTACCGGATATCGAGCGCCTCTACGTCGGCAACGATCCGAAGAACAACAAATACTGGTTCCCGGCCTCCGGTACCGTGGCGTTCAACGTCAACTTCCAGACCAAAAACCCGGGCAATAACGAAGCCTTCAACGATATCAACTTCCGCCGGGCCTTCTCCATGGCGATGGACCGCCAGTCCATGGTGGATATCGCGGGCTACGGCTACCCCACCGTCAACGAGTACCCGTCAGGTCTGGGCAAAGCCTTTGACTCCTGGAACAACCCGGAAGTGGACAAGAAGTACGGCAAGTACAACAAGTTCGACCTGGAAGGGGCCAAGGCCCTGCTGAAAGAGGCAGGCTACAAGGATTGTGACGGCGACAAGTTCCTCGACACTCCGAGCTGCAAAAAGATCGAGTTCAAGGTACTGGTACCGAACGGCTGGACCGACTGGGTCAACACAGTTCAGATTGGTGTAGAAGGGCTGCAGGCGCTGGGCCTGAACGCCAAGACCGCCACCCCGGAAGCGACCGTCTGGACCGAGAACCTGATCACCGGTGACTTCGATGTCGCCCTGCAGGGTTACTTTGCCGGTGCCAACCCGCACAAGTACTTCGAGACCGCGTTCCACTCCCGCAACATGGGCGACCGTGGCAACCGCTTCGCCGCGCCCCGTTACAAGGATCCCGAGCTCGACAAGCTGATCGATGACTTCACCCAGACCGCCGATGCGGCCAAGCAGAAGGAGATCATGTTCGCCATCCAGGATCGTGTTGGTGCCAACCAGACCATCATTCCGGTCTTCAACAACCCGACCTGGTATGAGTACAGCACCAAGCGCTTCAACGGCTGGTTCAGTGCTGATAACCCGGTAGCCAAACCTCAGCTCCACCCGGACACCCCTGAGCGTCTGCTGCACGTGTTGTCCCTCAAGCCAAACAGCTAAACAATCCCGGCCCCCTGCGGGGGGCCATCTTCCCCGTTAATCCCCTTCTTGCCCGGCACCGCCGGGGTTGGGGTAGCTATACCCGACGCGGGGCAGACTTGCAGTAAAAGGTACTATCATGGGATTCATACTGAGACGCTTTTCCTTCTATCTGGTTGCCTTTCTGGTAGCCGCCACCATCAACTTCCTGTTACCCCGTGCCATGCCAGGGGATCCTGTCTCCGTGATGTTTGCCCGCGCTGGCGCCATGATGGAACCCGCCGCCCTGGAAGCCCTCAAAGCCACCTTCGGCTTTGTCGACGGCCCCATCGGCACCCAGTTTCTCACCTATGTGAAGAGTGTCTTCACCTGGGATCTCGGCACCTCGGTGCGCTTCTACCCACAGCAGGTCTCTGACGTGCTGGGCCGTGCCATCGGCTGGACCCTGTTTCTGGTCGGCACCTCCACCATCCTGAGTTTCTCCCTCGGTTCCATAGTCGGCATCTTCGCCGCCTGGTATCGCGGCGGCCGGATGGACAGCATTCTCTCCCCGCTCACCCTGGTGATGCAGGCCATTCCGCCGGTGGTGGTCTCCCTGCTCGCCCTGTTCCTGTTCGGGGTCAGCCTCGAGTGGCTGCCCATCGGCTACGCCTACAGCCCGGAGATCAAGGCTGACTGGGGCTGGGAGCACATCAAGAGCATCATGACCCACGCCATCATGCCGGTGCTGACTCTGGCCGTGGTGCAGGTGGGGGGCTTTCTCATCACCATGCGCAACAACATGATCAACCTGCTGGGCGAGGATTACATCACCATGGCCAAGGCCAAGGGGCTCTCCAGCAACCGGGTGATCTTCAACTACGGCGCCCGCAACGCCATTCTGCCCAGCGTCACCGCCCTCTCCATGGCGCTCGGTTTCGTTATCGGTGGATCTCTCATCACCGAGGTTATCTTCAACTATCCCGGCCTGGGCCTGACCCTCTATCAGGGCATTCTGGCCCGCGACTACCCGCTCATTCAGGGGCAGCTGCTCATCATGACCATCACCATGCTCAGCTTCAACTTCCTGGCCGACGTGCTCTACGTTTTCCTGGATCCCCGTCTGCGTACAGGAGGCAAATAAGATGCGTATGCCGACCATGCTCAAAATTCTGTTACCGGACAACAAGATGCGTATGCCCACAATCCTCAAAATCCTGCTGGGCAACAAGAAGGCTGCCTGTGGCCTCGCCATCGTGGTTGCCTTCGTACTGATGGCCCTCTTTGCCCCCATTCTGGCCAGCAACGAGCCGACCAAACGGGTGGCTCGCCCGCACCAGCCGCCCAGTGCCGAGTTCGTGATGGGTTCCACCCGCATGGGCCACGACATCTGGGCCCAGTTCACCAACGGCGCCCGTATTTCGCTGCTGGTGGGCTTCAGCGCAGGCCTGCTGGTTTGCACCCTGGCCGTCGCCATCGGCATCACCGCCGGTTACTTCGGTGGTCTGGTGGACGAGTGCCTCACCTTCCTGATGAACGTGGTGCTGGTGATACCCAACCTCCCCTTGCTACTGGTGCTGGCGAGCTTTATCGGGGAGGCGTCACCGGCGGTGATTGCCGTGATAATAGGGTTGACCTCGTGGGCCTATGGCGCGCGGGTCATCCGGGCCCAGACCCTGGCGCTGCGCGAGAAGGAGTTCGTCATCGCCGCCGAAGTGCTGGGGGAGCCGGCCTGGCGCATCATTCTGGTGGAGATCCTGCCCAACCTCATCTCCATCATCGGGGTGAGCTTTATCGGTTCCATCATCTACGCCATCGTCACCGAAGCGACCCTGGAGTTCCTGGGGCTTGGCGACCCGACCGTGGTGAGCTGGGGCATCATGCTCTACAACGCCCAGACCTCCAGCGCCATTCTGGTCGGCGCCTGGTGGGAGATCCTGGCTCCCTGCTTTGCCATCGCCACCCTGGGTGCCGGTCTGGCTCTGCTCAACTTCGCCATCGACGAGATTGCCAACCCGCAGCTGCGCTCCCACAAAGGGTTGAGCCGCTGGAAGAAACTTGCCACCCCGGTCGCAACACCACTCTCTGCCGCACAGGAGAAGACAGCATGAACAAGCATCCCCTGCTGTCAGTACGCAATCTTTGCGTTGACTACATCACCGAAAATGGCGACGTGCGCGCCGTCAACTCGGTGAGCTTCGATATCAGACAGGGCGAGATCTTCGGTCTCGCTGGTGAGTCGGGCTGCGGCAAATCCACCGTCGCCTTCTCGGTGGCCCGGCTGCACAAGCCGCCCGCCTACATCAGCGGCGGCGAGATCCTGTTCAAGGGGGAGAACATCCTCCACTACAACGACGAGCGGCTGCGCTCCTACCGCTGGCAACAGGTGTCGGTGGTGTTCCAGTCCGCCATGAACGCCCTGAACCCTGTGCTGCGGATGGAGGAGCAGTTCTGCGACGTGCTGCTGGCCCACAACCCCGGCATGACCCGTTACGAGGCGATCAAGCGCGCGCAGGAGTTGCTCACCATCGTCGATATCCACCCGAGCCGGCTCAAGGATTACCCGCACCAGTTCTCCGGCGGCATGCGCCAGCGGCTGGTGATTGCCATCGCCATGGCGCTCAACCCCGAGCTGCTCATCATGGATGAGCCGACCACGGCGCTCGATGTGGTGGTGCAGCGGGAGATCCTGCAGAAGGTCTATGCCCTGAAAGAGAAGTTCAACTTCTCCATCCTGTTCATCACCCACGACCTCTCCCTGATGGTGGAGTTCTGCGATCGCATCGGCATCATGTATGCCGGTGAACTGGTGGAGGTGGCTCCTTCCAAGGCGATCCTGACCGCGCCGCTGCACCCCTATACCAGAGGGCTCGGCAACTCCTTCCCGCCCCTGCACGGGCCGAAGAAGGTGCTGGAGGGGATCCCGGGCACACCACTCAACCTGCTGGAGGTGCCGGTCGGCTGCCGCTTTCAGGCCCGCTGCGGCAAGGTGCACGATCGCTGCCGTCAGGAGTACACCAGATTGGCCGAGATCCGCCCCGGGCAACAGACCGCCTGCCACCTCTATGAAGAGCAGGGGCTGCAACAAGATTCCGTGATCTATCTGGACAAGGCCGCTGGCTGTTAAGGATGTCTGTCATGCAAATCGCCAAAACCGATGCACCCATCATCGAAGTCCAGCACCTCTACAAGGACTTCCCCATCAACTCCAATGCCATCAAGAGTGGCAAGATGCGGGCGCTCTCCGACATCACCTTCAACCTGCACCGGGGCCGCGCCCTGGCGGTGGTCGGGGAGTCGGGCTCCGGCAAGAGCACCATCGCCAAGATCATCGCCAAGATGTACAAGCTCAGTGCCGGGCGCATTCTCTATCGCGGCCACGATCTGGAGGAGTTCAACAAGGGCACCGCCCTGCTGGACTATCGCCAGAGCGTGCAGATGGTGTGGCAAGATCCGTTCGGTTCGCTCAACCCGACCCACACCATCTATCACCACATCGCCCGCCCCCTGCTGCTGCACAGCAAGGTGATCGACAAGAAAGAGCTGCCCGACATGGTCTACGCCCTGCTGGAGAAGGTCGGCCTGACTCCTGCCAAGGCGACCGCGGCCAAGTATCCGCACCAGCTCTCCGGCGGCCAGCGCCAGCGGGTCAACATCGCCCGCAATCTGGCGGTGGAGGCGGAAGTGGTGCTGGCGGACGAACCCACCTCCATGCTCGACGTCTCCATTCGCATCGGCATCCTCAACTTGATGGAGCAGATGAAGAACGAGCTCGGCGTCTCCATGCTCTACATCACCCACGACATCGCCACCGCCCGCTATGTGGCGGAAGATCTGGCAGTCATGTATGTGGGACACATGGTGGAGTGGGGCGAGGTGGATGAGATCCTGCACCACCCGCAGCACCCCTACACCCAGCTGCTCATCTCGGCTGTGCCCGACCCCGAGAAGAGTATCCACGCCGAGCTGGAGGGGGGCCGCAAGGGGGAGATCCCGCTCTGGACGCCGGAATCCTGCGGTTGCCCCTTTGCCGGGCGCTGCAATCAGGCGATGCCCCGCTGCAAGGAGGCGCTGCCCCCCATCACCAGGCTTGCCGACAACCACTTCGTGCGCTGCTATCTCTACGAGTGAAGGTGAGACTTAGATCGGCCGGACAACCCTGTCCGGCCATGCCTCGATACGGGGCGGCCACAGCCCCGTGATGTGCCTCACCGCCCGGCGGTGAACCACAGGAGTAATACCTTGATGGAACTCTTGATCAATCAGGTGGGCTACGAGTGCGACGGACACAAGATCGCCCTGTTGCAAACCTCCCCCGCCCCTGATCTCGGCGGCTATGTCAGGCTGCAACGCCTCGATGATGGCCAGATCCTGTTTGAAACCCCGCTGCAACCGGCTGGCAGCGTCCCAGGCTGGCAAGGCCGCGCTTACTGGCGTGCCGACTTCTCCGCCTTCAAGGAGCCCGGCGACTATCGGCTGGAGGCGATCACTGCCCAAGGCATTGTCCGCTCGACCCGCTTTGCCATCGGCCAGGATCTGCTGGCCAGCCGCTGCCTCTCCGATGTCATCCACTACTTCAAGGGGCAGCGCGCCAGCGGCACCTTCGATCGGGCCGACCGCAACGCCCGCCTGTTTGGCACCGACCAGCACAAAGATGTTCACGGCGGCTGGTTCGATGCCAGCGGCGACATGAGCAAGTACCTGAGCCACCTCTCCTACGCCAACTACCTCAACCCCCAGCAGACCCCCATGGTGGTGTGGGCTCTGCTCAAGTGCCGGGAACTGCTGGCCCCGCGCCGCGATATCGACGGGGTGAACCTCCGCAAGCGGCTCAATGACGAGGCGCTGCACGGCGCCGATTTCCTCTGCCGGATGCAGGATGAGTCGGGCTTCTTCTACATGACCCTGTTCGACAAGTGGAGCAAGGACCCGGAGCAGCGCGAGCTATGCGCCTATGCCACCCAGCAGGGGCTCAAGTCCGCCAACTGGCAGGCAGGTTTTCGCCAAGGGGGCGGCATGGCCATCGCCGCGCTGGCCCGCGCCGCCCGCGAGAGCGTCAGCGGCGACTTCGATGCCAGCCGCTACGCCGAGGCCGCCAAACGCGGCTACCTGCATCTGCGTGAACACAACCTCTCCTATCTGGATGACGGGGTCGAGAACATCATCGACGACTACTGCGCCCTGCTGGCAGCGGTAGAGCTGACCGGCACCTTCGGCGCCGAGTGGCTGAATGAGGCGAGAGCTCGCGCCAGCAAGCTTTGCGCCCGCCAGCGCCCTCATCCTGAGCTGGGCCACTACTGGTCGGCCAACGAGGATGGCTCGCGCCCCTACTACCACGCCGCTGAGGCGGGTCTGCCGGTGCTGGCGCTGCTGGAATATCTGGGCGTAGAGCCGGATCAGGAATACAAGGCTAGGGTACAAACCGTGGTGGAGCAGGCGCTGGCCGCCGAGCTGGCGCTCTGCGCACGGGCGGGCAACCCCTTCTCCCTCGCCCGCCAATATGTCAAAGGGGTGGATGAAGCGCCGCACGTCAGCTTCTTTATGCCCCACAACAACGAATCCGGTTACTGGTGGCAGGGGGAGAACGCCCGCTTGGCCTCGCTGGCGACCATGGCCTTTGCTGGCGCCCGCCACTTCCCCCGCCAGAGCCAGCCGCTCATCACTTACGGTCAGCGCCAACTCGACTGGATCCTCGGGCAAAACCCCTTCAACGCCTGCATGCTGGCGGGCCACGGCATCAACAACCCCGCCTATACCGCCGGGTATCCCAATGCGCAGGGAGGTATCTGCAACGGCATCACCTCAGGGTTTGATGACGAAAATGAGGTGGCCTTTATTCCGGAGGAGTACAAGGATCGGCTGGATCAGAACTGGCGCTGGGGCGAGCAGTGGATCCCCCACGCCGCCTGGTTTGCCCTTGCCATCAGCTGGCAGAGTGCACTGGGTGATCGGAATGAGCAGGGGGGTCGCCATGATTGAGATGTACAGGAATCGGCACGATCATAACTGGCACAGGGAAGAACAGCGGATCCTCCATGCAGTCCGGTTTGCCCTGGCCATCAGCTGGCAGAGTGCTCTGAGTGATCGAAATGAGCAGGGAGGTCGCCATGATTGAGTTCTGGGTCGGCGTCGATGGCGGGGGCACCCACACCCGCGCCCGCATTCGGGATCGGGCCGGCAAGCTGCTCGGAGAGGGGCGCGCTGCTGGCTCCAATCTGGAGCTGGGCATCCCTCACGCTCATGCCAATGTGCTGGCCGCCATCGCCAGCGCCCGCCTTACGGCTGGACTGGGCATAGAGTGCGAACAACAGATGGGGGTCGGGCTGGCGCTCGCCTCCGCCGAGCTGGCCGACTGCTATCACGCCCTGCTCGAGATGCCCTTCCCCTTTGCCAGCGTCAGGCTCACCTCCGATGCCTTCGGTGCCTGCCTCGGCGCCTTTGGCGGCCGTGAGGGGGCCATTCTGATCGCAGGTACCGGCTCGGTGGGGCTGGTCTATCAGGAGGGGCAGATCCGCACCTGCTCCGGCCGCGGCTTCCCCATTTCAGACATAGGCAGCGGCGCCTGGCTGGGGCTGCGCGCCATCCAGCAATCCCTGCTCTGCCACGATGGCATTCTGCCCCCCAGCACCCTCGCCATCCGCTTGATGGATCGCTTCAAGCGGGATCAGGCCGAGGTGGTTCGCTGGGCCGCCCGCGCCATTCCGGCGGACTATGGCCACTTTGCCCCCTGGGTATTCGATGCCGCCAGCGATGGCGACGAGCTCGCCAATCAGCTGCTGGACGAAACCTGCGAACAGCTGCGGATCCTGCTGGAGGGAATGACCCAGCTCGGTGCCAGACAGATCGCCCTGCTGGGGGGTATTGGTACCCGCCTCGCTCCCCGTCTCGGCCAGCTCAACCTGATCCCCCCCCAGGCAGATGCGCTCGATGGCGCCATCCTGTTTGCCCAATCAGAGGATTTTCCATGTCTACACCCCTGATCCACACCCAGGTCGCCCGACGTGACGGCGAGGATGTCTGGTTCACCTTCACCCTATCCCGCATGCCGGATACCCGGTGGAAGCTGCACTTCTGTCTGGCTCGCCATATCGACCCCGACTCCTTGCAAGGGGGCGAGCTGGAGCGCCAAAGCGGCAGCTACAAGGTGATTGTCCCGAACGCTGACAGCTGCGAGCTGCGCTTTTGCTGCCGCCAGACGCCCATCAAGAAGCTCTCCGACATGCCGCAGGGCTTTTTCCTCAGCTTGCCAGAGGCGACCACGGGTGCCCAGCTGCTGCCGGTGACGCTGGCGGCGCAGGATCTCGGACTGGAGAACCCGCCGGTAACCCGCCCCGACCTGCCGGATGTCGAGCCCCTGCCCGGAATCGTGCCACAACCGGCCCATCTGGTACTGCTGGAGGGGAACTTCCGGCTGGCCGAGCGGGCTCATGTCAGCGCCCCCCGCGATGTACCGAAATTGCTGGCCCACTTCAACGAGCTGACGTCGCTGGCGCTGGAGCAGGATCACGACGCTGAAATCCGGCTAACCGAGGCCAAACTGGCCCCCGAAGCCTACCAACTCACCATCACGCCGCAGGAGGTAGTGATTGCCGCCGCCGACGAACCGGGCTGGCGTCATGGGCTGGTCACGCTGGCCCAGTGGTATCTGCAACATGGCGAGAGCATGCCCTGCGTCACGCTGGAGGATGCCCCGCGCTTTGGCTTTCGCGGCATTTTTCTCGACTGCGCCCGCCACTTCCACACCCCGGCCACCATCAAGCGCCTGCTCAAGCTGATGAGCCTCTACAAGTTCAACCGCTTCCACTGGCATCTGACCGATGACGAGGGGTGGCGACTCGAGATCAAGGCCTTCCCGGAGCTGACCGACGTGGGAGCTTGGCGCGGCCACGATCTGGCGATCGGCCCCCAGCTCAGCGGCGGCGCCGAACCCTATGGCGGTTACTACACCCAGAGCGAGGTGAAGGAGCTGGTGAGCTATGCCGGTGAGCTCGGCATCACCGTCATTCCCGAGATCGACATCCCGGGCCACTGCCACGCCGCCATCAAGGCGCTGCCCGAGCTGCTGATCGAAACGGCGGATCACTCCCGCTACCGCTCGGTCCAGCATTTCGATGACAACGTGCTCAACCCCGCCCTGCCTGGCACCTACCGCTTTCTGGAGGCAGTGCTGGACGAGGTATGCGAGCTCTTTCCCGGCCCGCAGATCCACATGGGGGGTGACGAGGTGCCGACCGGGGTCTGGACCGACAGCCCCGCCTGCCAGCAGCTGATGGTCGATCAGGGCTACGCCGACTGCCGCGAGCTGCAGGGCCATCTGCTGCGCCACTGCCAGCGCTATCTGGCCGCCAGAGGCAAACAGATGATCGGCTGGGAGGAGATCCTGCATGGCGACAAGGTGAGCCGCAAAGCGGCCATCTGTGCCTGGACCAGCTTTCAGGCGGGGTTGGATGCTGCCGCAGCCGGTTATCCTGTGGTGATGGCGCCCGCCCAGTTCCTCTATCTGGATCTCGCCTGGAGCGCCGATATTCATGAACCCGGCCTCTACTGGGCGGGGACCCTCAATCTGGAGCAGATCTACTCGTGTGACCCTGCCCCAGCCGATTTCCATGCCAACGATAACATCCTCGGGGTGCTGAGCCCCTTGTGGTCAGAATTGATCACCAGCCGTGATCGTCTCGACTACATGTTGTTCCCGCGTATGCTGGCCACGGCCGAGGTGGCCTGGAGCGATCCCGCCCACAAGGGCTGGGAGCACTTCGCCGCCCGCCTGCCGGGTCAGCTGCAGATCCTCGATCAGTTGCAGGTGCGCTACCGGATGCCACAGAGGTAATGTTGTCTCTACTTTGGCGGCCAATTGGCCGCCTTTTTTACGATTAACCAACAAAACATCAACTTCCCCCTACCATTCATCCGCCATTATTGGCAAAATCCAGCCCCCAATGAAGCTGGTCTGCCTCCTGCTGGCGCGAGCCTGCGGCCACCTCCAGATCTGCCACAATAACAACGACAACATTATCAACAAGAACATCGGAGCGTATTCCTATGGCCCGCAGAGACGTCCATACCCTGGACAGCGAAGTGGAGTTTCCTGCCGACGTACAACTGGTCTCCACCACTGACCTGCGCGGGGTGATCACCTACGCCAACCCGGCCTTTTGCACCATCGCCGGCTATAGCGCCGACGAGCTGGTCGGTCACAACCACAATCTGGTACGCCACCCCGACATGCCCAAGGCCGCCTTCGCCGATCTCTGGGCCCGCCTCAAGGAGGGCAAACCCTGGCGCGGCATCGTCAAGAATCGCTGCAAGGATGGTCGTTACTACTGGGTAGATGCCTATGTGACCCCCATCTATGAAGGCAACAGGATCAGCGGCTACCAGTCGGTACGCTGCAAGCCCGAGCCCCAATTCAAGCGCATCGCCGCTCAGACCTACCAAGCCCTGCTCAAGGCCGAGCGCGGCAACAGCAGCAACCTTCCCTCTCTTGCCAGAGTGCGCACCCCGGCCATTACCCTGCTTCTGCTCGGCCTGATGGGCTGGGCCTTCGCCAGCCAAGGGGCCATGACCGTCCTGCTGATGCTGCTGCCCCTGTTGCTTCTTGGCGGAGCCTACTGGCGCGAGCTCTTTGCCCTGCCCCACTATCTACGGCAGCTGGGCCGCGAATATGACAGTCTGACCCGGCTGGTCTACTCCGGTGACAACCCCGGCGCCATTGCCGATTTTCATATCAAGATGCTGCAGGCCCGCATCCGAACCGTGTTGGGGAGGATCAACGATGCCACGGCACCTCTGCAAACCCTGGCCATCAATTTGAAGCAGGCCTCTCATCAGGCCTGTCTCGATATCAACGAGCAAGATGCCCAGACCCAGCAGATGGCTACGGCTATGACTCAGATGGCCAACACAGCTCACGAGATCGCCCGCAACATTCAGGACTCCAACGGTCAGGTCAACGAAGCTCGCAATCGTTGTGAACAAACCAACCAGCAGTTGAACCAGACAGAGCAACAGATCGAACAGCTTGCCAAACAGGCAGAGCTGGCGTTCAACTCGGCGGTAGAGCTCGCCAGCGAATCCGAACGGATTGGCAGTGTCATGGGCGAGATCCAGGGCATCGCCGAGCAGACTAACCTGCTGGCCCTCAACGCGGCCATCGAAGCCGCTCGCGCCGGGGAGCAGGGCCGTGGTTTTGCGGTGGTCGCAGACGAGGTGCGAACTCTATCGACCCGCACCCACAAGGCGACCGAGCAGATCCAGGTCAGCATCAAGCAGATCCAGCACACTCTGGGACGCTGGAAGGGGATGATGCAGGAGAACCTGCAACAGACCCGCGCATGTGCCGAGATGACCCGCCAGGGCGCCAGCAGCCTCCATACCGTGCTGGCAGAGATAGAGCTGGTCACCGAACACTCCACCCAGATCGCCACCGCTGCAGAGCAACAACAAGCTGTAGTGGAGGAGATCAGCCGCAGCATCCACCAGATCTCCGAGTACTCCCACGCCAACAGTCAGAAGATGCTGGATGTCGATCACTCCAGTCAGGCTCTGCTGGAACGGGCCAAGCAACTGAAGGGGCTTAGCCAGACCTTCGGCTGAATGATTGCCAGCCCCATGACAGAAGCGCCACAATGGCGCTTCTGTTGTTTTTGACGAATCGGGTCTATGAGCATTGAACCAAGTCCATCCCCATTGAACAAAACGGCCCGTATCGAAGCTATCATCGCCCTGATCCCGGCAGGCCGGGTAGTCAGCTATGGTCAGGTGGCCGATCTGGCGGGGCTGCCCGGACGGGCAAGACTGGTAGGCAAGGTGCTGCGGGAAACCGACAAGGTACTGCCGTGGCATCGGGTGCTGGGCGCTGCGGGCACTATCTCGTTACCGAAAGGATCGCCAGGCTTTGCCGAACAGACGGGACGCCTGCAGCAGGAGGGGGTCGTGGTGATCGGGGGGCGGGTCAGAATGAAGGAGTGGCAATGGCAGCCCGATCTGGCCGAGCTGCTTTTTCTACTGCCGTTTTGAGGGGGTCACAGCCGGATCACTCCAGCGGCGCCAGGATCTCGTCGCTGCGCACCTGCACCGGTATGGTCTCATCCGCGCGCTGCAGCAGCACCAGCAGACTCTGCCGGTCAACCTCCAGCACATAGGCCGCCCCTTCCCGAGTCATGCAGCTCATGCCCGGCCGGATCTCGTTAATCTCCATCTCAACCTCCTTGTCTACTTCGCGATTGATGACAGCTGCACTCCTTGCAGCTGTCTCAGTATACCGCTATCCATAAGCAAAGAGGCCCCGTGTCGGGGCCTCTTTTCATCAGGCTTTTTTAGCCTTTGGCAAACTCTCTTGCCAGGTACCGTTGTCGTAGTGAGCGGTCCAACCGGTCGCCTTGCCGTTGACCTCGCTCATCACGTACTGCTCCTTGGTCTTGCGACTGAAGCGCACGATGGCGGGATTGCCGTCTGGATCGGTGAGCGGGGCACCGGCCAGATACTTGTGCTTGGCGGAGATGCGATCCTTGAAGCGCTTGAGCTCTTCCACCAGCGGCGCGCGGGTCTCGCGGGATTTGGGGAAGTTGCTGGCCGCCAGGAACAGACCGGCAGCCCCGTCACGCAGCACAAAGTGAGCATCGGACTGGGTACACTTGAGCTCCGGCAGCGGCACCGGATCCTCCTTCGGCGGCGCGATGTCGCCGTTTTTCAGGATCTTGCGGGTGTTCTTGCAGGTCTCGTTGGTACAACCCATGTACTTGCCGAAACGGCCGTTCTTGAGCTGCATCTCGGCTCCGCAACGGTCGCACTCGATGCTCGGCCCTTCGTAGCCCTTGAGCTTGAACTGGCCCTTCTCGATCTCGTAGCCATCGCAATCCGGGTTGCGACCACAGACGTGCAGCTTGCGGCTGTCATCGATGATGTAGGCATCCATCGCAGTGCCACAGACACCGCAGCGGTGCTTGGCGCGCAGCGCTTCGGTTTCCGCCTCTTCGCCGTCAGTGGCGGAGACAAATTCGTCGGCAGAGACCAGGTTGATGGTCTTCTTGCAGCGCTCTTTCGGCGGCAAGGCATAGCCGGAACAGCCGAGGAACACGCCGGTGGTGGCAGTACGAATCCCCATCTTGCGGCCGCAATCCGGGCAGTCGATGTCGGTCATCACCATCTGGTTGGCACGCATGCCGCCCTCTTCGGGCGCCTTGTCAGCCTTCTCCAGCTCCTGGGTAAACTCGGCGTAGAAGGCGTCCAGTACCTTCTTCCACTCTAGGCTCCCTTCGGCGATGCCATCGAGCTTGTCTTCCATCTTGGCGGTGAACTCGTAGTTCATCAGCTCGACGAAGTTCTCCACCAGACGATCGGTGACGATCTCACCCATCTTCTCGGCGAAGAAACGGCGGCTCTCGACCCGCACATAACCACGATCAACGATGGTGGAGATGATGGAGGCGTAGGTAGAGGGACGGCCGATGCCGCGTTTTTCCAGCTCGCGCACCAGCGCAGCTTCGGTGAAACGGGCAGGCGGCTTGGTAAAGTGCTGGCGCGGATCCAGCTTGACCAGTTTCAGCACCTCGCCCACGGTGACCGCAGGCAGCTGGCTATCTTCACCCTTGCGACCCATCGGCGGCAGCGCCTTGGTCCAACCGGCAAAGCGCAGGGTACGACCACGGGCCTTGAGCTCGAACTCACCCGCCTTGACGGTCAGGGTGGAGGAGTCGTACTGAGCCGGGGTCATCTGGCAAGCAACAAACTGACGCCAGATGAGATCGTAAAGACGCATGGCATCCGGCTCCATCCCTTCCAGCATCTCGGCTGTCACCTGTACGTTGGAGGGACGGATCGCCTCGTGCGCTTCCTGGGCATTGGCCTTGGCACCATACAGATTCGGCTCGGCTGGCAGATAGGCAGCGCCATACTGCTCTCCGATATATTCACGCACCGCTTCAACCGCCTCTTTGCTGAGGTTGGTGGAGTCGGTTCGCATATAGGTGATGTAACCCGCTTCATAGAGACGCTGGGCCATCATCATGGTCTTCTTGACCCCAAAGCTCAGACGGGTAGAGGCCGCCTGCTGCAGGGTGGAGGTGATAAACGGCGCGGACGGTTTGGAGCCGGTCGGCTTGTCTTCCCGGTTAACGATCTTGTAGTCGACCCCTTCCAGGGCTGCGACAGCGGCAAAGGTCTCGGCCTGGGTCACCGGCTTGAAGTCGGCACCATTGCGGCTGACCACTTCCATCCGCAGATCGCTCTTGTCAGCGGTCAGCAGGTCGGCATTGAGATCCCAGAACTCGACCGGTACGAACGCCTTGATTTCGCGCTCTTTATCGACGATGAGACGCACCGCAACGGACTGCACTCGACCGGCGGAGAGACCGCGGGCCAGCTTTTTCCACAGCAGCGGGGAGACCATGTAACCCACCACGCGGTCGAGGAAACGACGGGCCTGCTGGGCATTGACGCGGTCAATATTGAGTTCGGACGGCTGGGCAAACGCCTCCTTGATGGCGCTCTTGGTGATCTCGTTGAACACCACGCGCTTGTAGCGGCTGTCGTCGCCACCGATGATCTCGCGCAGGTGCCAGGCGATCGCTTCCCCTTCTCTATCCAAGTCGGTTGCGAGATAGATGGTGTCGGCTTTCTCGGCCAGACTTTGCAACTCGCTGACCACCTTCTCCTTGCCGGGCAAAATCTGGTAGTTAGCCTGCCAGCCAGCGGTCGGATTGATACCCATCCGGGCAAACAGGGCCTTGCGATCCTTGGCAGCCTTCTCGGATTCACTCAACTTGATGCCGCGAATGACAGGTTTCTTGGGCTCGGTGCTGGCGCTGCCGCTGGTGGGCAGATCGCGAACATGACCAACGCTGGATTTCACCACGTAGTCCTTGCCCAGATATTTGTTGATCGTCTTGGCCTTGGCCGGAGACTCCACTATGACCAGTGATTTGCCCATGCTGTAACTATTATCCTCATTGCACCCGACGGGGTTGGTGTGCGGTTTTGTGGGGCTGTATAAGAGATTTGGCGCGAAAAAGCAATCTTGTGAGCAAATTTGCCTGACCAGCCCGAACCACACGGCTTCTTTTATTGCTTCTTTATTTATTAATGCGAAGGCAACAGGCCGGACGCAACCGCTTTTTCAATTTTCTGCCATACCGCCCCTCTTTTTATATCTGAAACGACATAAAAACGTCTGCTGGTTACCGGCTTGTTACAAAAACATAAAATCTCTTTATAATGGCCCAACCCCGACGCATTGCGCGCGGAAGGAACCGCTACCCATCATAAAAATCGAAAGGATGTACTCAATGAAGCACTTCGAGGTCAATTTCGACGGTCTGGTCGGCCCGACTCATAACTATGCTGGCCTCTCCTACGGCAACGTTGCCTCCCAGAGCAATGCCCAGGAGGCTTCCAATCCGAAAGAGGCCGCCAAACAGGGGCTGCGCAAGATGAAGGCGCTGACCGAGCTTGGCATGACCCAGGGGGTACTGGCGCCACAAGAGCGTCCCGACCTCGCCACCCTGCGCCGCCTCGGCTTCACCGGCAACGATGCCAGGGTGCTGGAGCAGGCCGCCAAACAGGCTCCCGCCATACTGGCTGCCTGCTATTCGGCCTCCAGCATGTGGACCGCCAACGCCGCCACCGTCTCTCCCAGTGCCGATACCCAGGATGGCCGCATTCACTTCACCCCCGCCAACCTGACCAACAAGTTTCACCGCTCCCTGGAGCCGGACGTTACAGGCCGTATCCTGCGCGCCGTGTTCAACAATGATCGCCACTTCAGCCACCACCTCCATCTACCGGAAAATGACCACTTCGGCGACGAGGGGGCAGCTAACCATACCCGCCTCTGCCGCGCCTATGGCGAGGCGGGTGTCGAGCTGTTCGTCTATGGCCGCAGTGCCTTTGACTACTCCCGCCCGGCGCCGAAGCGCTATCCGGCCCGCCAGACTCTGGAGGCAAGCCAAGCCATCGCCCGCCTGCATGGCCTTGGCGAGGAGAGCGTGGTGTTTATTCAGCAAAACCCGGAGGTGATCGATCAGGGGGTATTCCATAACGACGTGATCGCGGTGGGCAACCAGAACGTGCTCTTCTTCCACCAACAAGCGTTCCTCAACACCGAAGCGGTGCTGACCGAGATCAGCGACAAGTTTGGCGAGGGGGATTTGCACTTTATCGAAGTGCCGACTGCCGAGGTATCCGTGCTGGATGCGGTGAAATCCTACCTGTTCAACACCCAGATCCTCACCCTGCCGAGCGGCGAGATGGCCATTATCGCCCCCACCGAGTGCCGCGATAATCCGGCGGTGTCGGCCTATCTTGGCAAGCTGCTGACGCAGGAGACCCCGATCAAAGCAGTCCACTATATGGATGTGAAACAGAGCATGCGCAATGGTGGCGGCCCCGCCTGCCTGCGACTGCGGGTTGCCATGAACGATCAGGAACTCGCCGCGGTCAATCCGGCTTGCCTCATCAACGACAGCCAGTTTGCCCGCCTCGATGGCTGGGTCGATCGCCACTACCGCGACCGCCTGACCCTCGATGACCTGCGGGACCCGGCACTGGTGCAAGAGTCCCGCAGCGCGCTGGACGAGCTGACCCAGATCCTGAAACTGGGTTCGGTCTACCCGTTCCAGCGCTAGATGTGATGCCCGAGAAGACCGCCGACGCTGGCGGTCTTCTGCTATTTCCCTTCTCTTCAGCGCGATCGCCAACTTGCACGGATGCTGTTTTGTGCAGAAAAGCAGCGCACAACTTGCTGATAAGCTTGAATTTTGAGCTGGGTGTATCAAAAAATCGACGAACAGTCATTTTTTACTGCCAGATGCCTCATCAAGGGGTTCACAAAGCCTCTGGATCTGATAGTATGCGCCTCGCACTTGGGGAGGGGTTCCCGAGCGGCCAAAGGGATCAGACTGTAAATCTGACGGCTCTGCCTTCGAAGGTTCGAATCCTTCTCC